>CAKVGZ010000005.1 GCA_934747765.1 uncultured Clostridia bacterium | reverse complement strand
AACTTTTCTTCCTCTAATAAAAAAAACAAGCGCTCTTTGCTCTCGTTTCTTTTCCTGGTGCGTCCTGAGGGATTCGAACCCCCGACCTTTGGTTCCGTAGACCAACGCTCTATCCAGCTGAGCTAAGAACGCACACATCAATTTCAAATTGAACTGAAAAGGGAGGTGATTGTCCAATTTGAAACCAACTGTTACAGTATAAACAAAAAAGCAGTTTTTGTCAACTGCTTTCTTTATCTTTTTATTTATTTTCTAATCACTGACCATCACGCCCATCATCGTCAAGATTTTTTGATGAAGCCTCTTTTCTCTTCTGTTCTTCTATTGTTTTTTTGTTGTCTTCAGCCCAATTTATTTGTTCTTGTAGCGAACCTTGTAATACTAGCGCAGCTGCTAACGCGTTTTCAATCCTTTGTTGATTTTCATTCTTTCTTTCAACTTCTTCAACTTGTACGGCTTTTTCAACTTGTACGGCTTCTTCTTTCTGTTCAGCTTGTTTGGCCTTCTTCCTAGCTTCCTTGTTGGCTTGTTTTGCTTCGTCGGCCTTTCTGACAGCTTCTTCTTTAGCCTGCTTTGCTTCTTCAGCCTTTTTCTCATATCCTCTGTAAATATACATTGCTTCGAGGGCTCTCTCATTAACTTTTGTTTCAGCATGTTCTGCTTCGTTGATCTTCTCCCTAGCTTCTTTTACAGCTTGTTTTGCTTCGTCGACCTTTCTGACAACTTCTTCTTTAGCTTGCTTTGCTTCGGCGACCTTTCTGACAGCTTCTTCTTTAGCCTGTTGTGCTTCTTCAGCCTTTTTCTCTTTCTCAGCTTTTGCTTCAGCAGTTTTCTCTTTTTCAGCTTTTTCTTCAGCTTGTTTTGCTTCGGCGATTTTCTCCCTAGCTTCTTTTACAGCTTGTTTTGCTTCGGCGGTCTTCTCCTTAGCTTCTTCTCTTGCTTGTTCTGCTTCGCGATGCTTCCCGATAGCTTCTTCTTTAGCCTGTTGTGCTTCTTCAGCCTTTTCTTTAGCTTCTTTTTTTGCTTGGTCACCTTCTTTGACCTTCTTCTCAAATCCTTTCATGGCTTGTTTTGCTTCGTCGGCCTTGTCCTTGGCTCCCTTTTTTGCCTGTTTTGCTTCCTCAGCCTTTTCTTTAGCTTTTTCTTTAGCTTGTTCTGCCTCTTTTGACTTTTCTTTACGTGCTTCTCGGTCTTTGAATTTAATTCTTGAAGGTTTTCCTTTTCCGGCAAGGCTAACTTCCATTCTTCCAGCACCGGCATCGGCAGTCACCTCGGCACCCATAACTGTTCCCATTCCAACAGCCAAAGAACCGAATGCCACACACATTGAAAGAAGTCCTGCAAGACCTGCGAACAAACCAATAAGCGCAAACGCCCCAAGTAATATACCCATTGCAAGGTATTTGCCCCTAGAAGGATATACATATGCTTTGTCTGAAACTGGTTTTTCTTCTTCATCTTTAGGATTTTGATTTTGGTCTTCTCCAGTTATATTTTTCGCTGGCTCGTCGATCTCATCCTCTGGTGCAGGGTCAACATTAGCCTGTTCAGATTCTGCAGGCTTTTTATTGTTTCCTGTTACATCAGGAGGTAGTGGATTGCCACCAGAAGGCAACCCGTTAATTTCTTCTTCTAAATCTTTATTGTCATTATCTGGATTAATTACTTCATCAGGAGTTACGGCATTAAAATTTTGTTCTTCTTCGGATACCTGTTTTATATTGCTTGCTGTTTTTTTCTGTAATATATTCTCTGTGAGTTTTTCGGTTGCCACAGATGGTTTTTTGTCTATGTATTTTTCGTCCCACCAATCTTTAATGCCCATAAAATCTCTAATTTTAAAATCTTGTTTGCGCGAATTTACACCTTGAACTCTTCTGGCTACGTTTTCTTTACCATTTTTGAAAGTAAAGTTTATATCGAAAGTTCTTACGCCATTTCTTATGACTGGTATTCGCGAAACAGATTCGACCTTTCTCATTTTTGAGTTAACTGCAAGATAAGAATCATCTCCTATTTTTACAATTGGAATTGGATTACGATCTGCATCCATAATAGTTGTTGCAGAAATTACCTTGTCGTTATCAAAAAATTTTTTATTTTCGAATAGTGTTGTAAAAAATTCAACAGGCAGGGCTCCTTCAACTTTAAACCTATCATTGCTTTTTCCTAGAAAAAGTTGGAAAAAATTGCTTGGCAAAGTAACATCCATAACTTTGCCTGAAGGCACAACAACAATTTCTTGTGATGACGTCTTCACACTGTTTGGGGTGATTGTAAAATTAGTAGCTAACGAACCTCTGCCTTTAGCACTGCTAAGCTTAAATGCAACATTTCCACTGGTAGTAATCGTTACTTTTTTAAGTGGAATTTTAACTATATCTCCTTGCTTTTCTGAGTCAAGAGCTATTAATTTTGCCACTTCTTCAAGTCTAGCGTCATTATTGTTGATTGGAAAAGAGAGAAAAGAGTTTCCGCCCTCTTCTGTAATTTCAAAATCGCCAACTTTAATTTTGCCTTCTTCACCTGCAAAATTGTATTGCTGATTGCAAATGATTCCGCTGTTCTCATACTTTACCCTCATTTCAAACGATGGGTTCTTTTTGTTTATTGGATTTGTTGGTTCCACTTTTCTCCCCCATTTTTTTATTTATGTTATATCTTATCATTGATACTAAAATTTGTCAATAGCAAATTACAAAATTTATTATGTAACAAATGTTTAAAATAATTTATTCGGGCAACAATTTGGTCATGAAAAGATTGTATATCACACTGTCGCTTATTTTAGCTCTTTGCGGAATTGCCGTTTTTGGCATAATTAATCACAAAAACAGCTCAGCAAACTCCGAATATTTAAGAATACACATCAGGGCAAATTCAAATTCTGAAATAGACCAAAAAGTTAAGTATGAAGTTCGTGATGCAGTTGTTGAAGCGATGATTCCTTTTCTTTCTGACTGCAAAACAAAAAGCGAAGCAGAGAGCACCATAGAACAAAATTTTTCTTACATAGAAACAGTTGCAAACGAAGTTTTATTTCGTAATGGTTTTTCTTACACTGCAAAAGCAAGGCTTGCAAATGAAGAATTTCCAACGAGAAGTTATGACGGAGTTGTTTTTGAACAAGGTTTTTATGACGCATTAATCTTGGACCTTGGAACCGGAGAGGGAAACAACTGGTGGTGCGTTGTTTATCCTCCACTGTGTTTCTTGAAATCCAACGCAACAGGAAAAGATGTTGTTTACAAATCTAAACTGGTTGAAATAATTGAATCTTTCTTTTCTTAATATGAATAAAATTCCATTTTTGCACAAACTATCTAAAATTTGTTTAAAGGAGAAATTATGGTAGTTTCAAAAAAATGGAAATTTATTTCTATATTGGTATGTTTCTTCATACTTTCGTTTGTGAGCATAAGTTTGATTCCATACAACGAAATTTCGCACGTTGAAGCGGAAACAACATATGCACAAAACAAGGCGATTCAGCAACGCCTTTCTGACTTAGGTTATTATAACGGAGCAATTGACGGAGTTATTAACTGGGAAACAACTCAAGCAATCAAAAAATTTCAGTATAATTACGGTGTTGCACAAGATGGCATTGTTGGTCCAGAAACTGCCCGTCTTCTTGGAATCAACTTGAACGAACAATCTAACAACGATTTGTATCTTTTGGCAAAATGCGTTTATGCAGAGGCACGCGGAGAGCCTTATGTGGGGCAAGTTGCTGTTGCAGCAGTTATCTTGAACAGAGTGAAACACCCAGATTTCCCAAACACAATTTATGGAGTGGTCTATCAGCCATGGGCATTCACTGCAGTTTATGACGGACAAATTGGATATGAGCCAAACGAAACAGCATATCAAGCGGCGCAAGATGCTTTGAATGGTTGGGATCCAACGTATGGTTCCATCTACTATTACAATCCAGCAACTGCAACCAGTCAGTGGATATTCTCTCGAAAAGTCGTTGTCACAATCGGCAAACACGTGTTTGCGGTTTAAGGAGGGTATATGAAAGATTTAAGCAAAGAAAAATCAAACATGAGCAAAGCTGGAGTCATAACACTGATTGTGTTTGTTGTTGTGCTTGGAATTATGATGACCGTGTTTTGCGTGCTTTATGCAATAAACAAAAACGGATATCACACAACATCTGTCAATCTTGAAAACATCTATCAACGTTCTTTTTATGACCTTGTTGACAACATAAACAACACAGAAACAAAATTGGGGAAATTAACAAACTCAACAGACGATGATTACAGCAAAAAATTGTTGTCAGAAATTGAAGAAACAGCAACCAACGCACAAAACAACATTTCATTTCTTCCAATTTCAATGAACGGAATTCCTGAAACATCAAAATTTCTGAATCAGCTTGGTGGATTCACAAAAACTCTTTCGGAGTCTGACGGAAAAATTTCCACTGCCGACAGACAAACATTGAAATTACTTCACAACACAGTGTCTGAAATTAAGTATCATTTGAGCCAAATGTCAACAGACCTTTCAAAGGGATACAGCATAATAGACAATTCAAAACAAACAAAAGCCGACTACACTGCTTTCACAACAAAATTTCAAACCACAACTGACGTTGAATTCCCAACCATGATATACGATGGTCCATTCTCCGACTCAGTTACAAACACCCCTGTTAAAGGATTGAATTATGATGAAATCGACAAGGAAACAGCCAAAGAAATTGCAAAAAACATTTTCGAGGTTCAAAAAGAAACAACTTCCAAAGAAGTTAACAAAAAATCCAACGTTAAAGAAATTAAATATGCTGGCGAAACAAACGGGAAATTTAGCACATTCGATTTTAAAATCCGTCTTGAAAATGGGATTGAATATTATGCACAGATAACAAAAAAAGGTGGAAAATTGCTGACATTAAGTTCTTTTGCCGACACAAAGAACGAAACAATAAGCAAAACTGATGCAATTAATATAGCGGAATCTTTTGCCGAAAAACTTGGCATACAAAACATGAAATGCGTTTGGAGCGCAAAAGCACGCGGAGACATTTATTTGAATTTGGCACCTGTTGAAAATGGAATAATACTATATCCAGATTTAATTAAAGTGAAAGTTGACCTTGCTTCAGGAAACGTTCTTGGTTGGGAAGCATCGCCATATTACACAAATCACACATCACGTTCCCTATCAAAAGCAACCTATTCAAAATCTTCGGCACAAGCAAAAATTGACTCCAACTTCAAAGTTCTTTCAAGTGCACTGGCACTTAGCCCACTGGAATTTAATCGTGAAGTTTTGACTTATGAATTCAAATGCACAAAAAATGGAGAAACATATTACTTCTACTATAACGCTCAAAATGGTGCAGAAGAAAACATTTTGAAAGTTATTGAAACTGAAAATGGAGATCTTTTAATGTGACAAAAATAATCCCAATCGGGATTATTTTTTTAATAAAAAAAACGGGAGATTTTCCCGTTTTTATTAATTTGTTATTTGACTGTCGCAAACATATTCGAAGTGAATTCCTTTCAAATATTCATCTTCGTTTTTCAAACTTTGAAGATAGTTTTGGAACTGCTTTGTGAGTTTTGCATTGAATTTTTCATATATTTGAAACAAATCTAGATTCTCTGAATTAAATTTTTCTACAATAAATTTTGCATCACTTGAAATTTGCTTTTCGATCTCTGTTTCAAGTTCTTTTGTTGCAAATTTGTATGGACTTAAGTAGATATCCGAATCCAAAATCTTTTGGTTTACTTCCGAAATTTGCAAAACAGGTTTTATAACGATTTTGCAAACTGGCGTTTCTCCGTCAAACGATAAGTCAAAACTAACATCATTTCTTTGCGATGTGAAAGTTATGTTTGCATCTGTGAAATTCGCATCACTAAAATTTTTCACAGTGAACGTTTGAGCATAACGGGAAGAGCGCACGAAACGATATTTTTGAACTTCTTCTTTTGACAAAAGCAACGCTCTTTTTCCTTCCTTGAAAACCATTGCTTTCCCTTCGTTCAAAACCTTTTTCTTTTGCTGTTCTCCGCCACCTGAACTTCCTCCAGATGCTCCTCCGGGCCCTCCCGAATCAGAACTTCCTCCAGAGCCACCCGATGCCCCAGAAACGTTTGGATCCAATCCTTCTTCTTCTGACAATTCAACAACGTTCACAAGTGTGCACTTTGAAGGCGAATAGGCTGAATTATAGATAGATTCGATATTTGAATTTCCGTTGATTATTTTTTCTTCATCAAAAGTTGAAATTTTCCCCAAACGAATTTCACTTCCAATTCCAAGTTCGTTAACAAGTCTTATGAGTTCGCTTGTTGACGAAGGACAATACATAACGTGAGCATCGTTTCCAAGGCTATATTCTCTGTTCAAGTAGTCAATCGCTTCGATAAGTCCTTCTGCGCTTGCTTTTTCGTCCACCACAATTACGTTTGTGTGCGCAAGAGCAATTTCTTTCCCCGCGTGATTTCCCAAAGATATTAAGGCTGTGTAGAGGGAATCGCCTTTTCCTTCAATCACTTTGTAATTTTCGCCAAATGTTTGGCTAGATTGAGGTGTAAATGCAATTGCTGTCACTTCATATCCTTCTTCAGTTTTGTCTATGCCCATTGCTCGAATGATTATTTTGTTTGCACTTTCGGGTTGAGCCACAATTGCTGTGGGCAAAAACAATAAACACAAGATCAGCAAACAATATATTGGATGGTTTTTTATAAAACTAAAAATCTTTTTCATAAGCCACCTTCCTTTGCTCCAACTTTAGATTGCTATCAAACTTAAGCTTTAGGTTGGATGCCGTTTTCTTTCTGTTCCTAAAATCTGAAATCAATTGCACAAAGTATATTAGAATTGGAATTAACAAAACCACAACACATAAAATTGGGATGTATATTTGATTAAACATAAAATTTCTCAAAACTGAAAAAGAAGGAAAAACAACATAAACAAATATCAAAATTAAAATGTTAATGGTTATCAAAACTCCAAAATAAATGGACTCTTTTTTCAATTTTTTAAATTTACAAACACCGCAAAGTGCATAATTTGTGCAGAACATATACAGTCCACCTTGAAAGCAGAACAAAATGAACATAAGCGAAACCGCAAACCATTCAAAATTGCCAAGCAACGCAGGCAGTGGCAAAAATTGAACAATTTCCGAAATTGCTTGTGTGTGAACAAAAGCAGTGTACTTGAAAACTGAATAGTTTATGAAATAGAATGCCATGATAGAAAAAATTCCTAGAAAGATATGTCCATAAACCGAGCGAGCGCTATGTTTTCCAAATTTAATTTTTCCCATGAACAGCAACATAAACAAATAATTCCCGCCAATGATTCCAAAAGAAAAAGTTGAACCAAAAATATTTTCAGCAGTGTGAGTGAAGAAAGGACGAAGGTCTTGCAACGGTGCAGACAAAACAGCTATCAACAAAAAACCTAAAAACATGAAGATTATGAATGGATAAACGAACTCAACTGTTCTTCCATACGACTTTAATCGGAAAAGATACAACGAAATGCTCATTGCAAGAAGAATAAAAATGTACATTATAAATGGAGCGTTTTTAAAGATTGCTTGTCTTGAATATTGAAAACCTCCAATGATGAGTAAAATCATTTTCAAAAAGAAAAAGATAAACAAGAGAAGTAAAATCATTTTGGCAACAAATTTTCCAAAATGTTTACACAGATATTCATAAAATCCAATGTTTTGATTTTTTCGTAATATTTGATAAATAAGAATAAATTCAACAAAATCAACAAAATTTATAACTAAAATTGAAAAAATAGCATCAATTCCCGATTTTTCGTACAAAAGTGACGGAAGCATTGTCAATTTTAATGCCAATGTTGAAATGAAAGCTATAAGTCCAAGTTGGCGTGCACTAAGAGTTTTTTCCATCTTTCAACCTCACTTTATTTTTGTTATGCAAACTTTTTGGCCGTGTTTTCATGCCTATTATGTTTCGTTTTATAACGCCATCTTTTAGGTCTTGACGAATGCGTGGAGAATATGGTGCAAGATATGCAACATTGAAGTTTTCAAGGTTATTGAGATATGCGATGATAAAGATAAATCCAGCTATAATTCCAAATAATCCAAGCCCTCCCCCAAGCACAATGAACACCGCGCGAAGAAGATTAATTTGGCCAACTTGGTCGGGAATTGTGTAAACTGCAATTATGCTGAGAGCAATCACCATAACTCCTGGAGGAGAAATTAAACCTGCCTTAACACCTGTGTCACCCAAAATTAAAGCGCCAACAATACTTGTTGCAAGTCCTAAATATCTTGGAAGTCTTAAACTAACTTCATACAAAACTTCAAACAAAATTAATATAAAAACAATTTCCAAAAATGGTGTTAGTGGAATTGCCGTTGTTGCATTTGCAATTGTGATGAAAAAACTTAACGGAACAACATTATAATGATAGAGTCTAATTGCTATGTAGGCTCCAGGGATAAGAACCGCAAAAACAAGACCCAACAAACGAATAAAACGAATGTAAGATGCATATTGGTCCAAAGAATAATAGTCGTTGCTGTTTTGCAAGTCTTCAAGGAAAATGAAAGGCACAGTTAGAACAATTGGCGTGTTGTCAACAAGAATTGCAATTCTGCCTTCCAAAATTTTTGCAGAAACTATGTCCGGTTTTTCGCAACTTCCAACTTGCTTGAACATAGAACCTTTTTCGGATTGAAGAAAACTTGTTAAATAATATGAATCAATAATTCCGTCAATGTCAATTGCACTAAGTTTGTTTTGAACTTGTTTAACAAGTTTCTTGTCCGCCACTCCTTGAACATAAACAATTGCAACTTTTGTTTGCGAACATTTTCCAATTTTCTGTTCTTTTATAACAAGTTTTTCATTGGAAAATCGGCGCCTTAAAAGGGAGATGTTGGTTTTTATGTCTTCAACAAAACCTTCTCTTGGCCCCTTCAAAACAGCCGAAGTTGGTGGTTCTTCTGGCGTTCTTGTTGGAAACTTTATCATGTCGATTGCAAGAGCTTTTCTTTCGCCTTTCAAAAACAAAATTGCTTTGTTTTCGCACATATTTTTCAATGCGTCTTTTTTGTCAATTTTTTCAATGTCAATGGTTTTCAAAACTTCATTTATCAAATTGTCCAAACTAAATTTTTTGTCCGCAGAATATTCACTCAAACTGCTTCCAAAATCAATTAGTGGCCCCAAAACGCCACTAACAAAAAGGTCTTCGTTAAGCATGCTTTTTATGTAGATTATATTAATTTCACGTTCGCCACAAGAAAGTTCACGAACAACAATGTCCATGCTGTCGTTTAAACTTTTTTTCAGTTTTTTCACTTCTGGAAATATCATGAAAATAGTATGCGGAAAACCGCATGAACTTATTCAACAGTGACACTTTTTGCAAGGTTTCTTGGCATGTCTGGGTTCAATCCTTTTGAAAGGGAATATTCGTAGGCAAACAGTTGAAGTGGCACAACTGAAACAATAGGTTCAATCTCCTGAGAAACTTTTGGCAACAATATCACATCGCCCACAAAATCTAGGTCGTCAAACTGTGTTATGACCAACACATTTGCTCCGCGCGCCATAACCTCATGAACTGCATTCAGTGTTTTTTCTTTGATGTCTTCCTGGGTTATAATTGCAATCACCAAAGACTGTTCATCAACAAGCGAGAGAGTTCCATGTTTAAGTTCGCCCGCTGGATAACCTTCGCTGTGGACGTAGGCAATTTCTTTTAATTTAAGAGCTCCTTCAAACGCTGTTGAACCATCGCAAAGCCTGCCGATGAAGAAGAATTTTTGTTTGTGAAAGTATTTGTTAAAGAAATTTTTGTCAAAATTTTTAATAAATTTTTCGGTTATTTTGTCCAAATTTTCTTGGGGCTTTTCACCTGCAATTTTGCATGCAAGAAGATATAAAACATAAACCTGGCAAACATAACTTTTGGTGGCTGCAACTGCTCGCTCTGGCCCAGCGTTAGTGTGCAAATTGAAATCACATTCCCTCGTTAAACTCGACGAAGAAACATTTGTTATTCCAACTGTTTTTGCACCCAATTTTTTCGCAAGTGAAATTCCAGCAAGTGTGTCGGCTGTTTCTCCACTTTGGCTGATTGCAATAACAAGTTCATTTTCTCGTCTTATTTGGGTTTTATATCTATATTCACTTGCAAGAACAACGTCAACTTTTTTGTTTGTGAATTTTTCTAAGATATATTTCCCATACAACCCTGCATGATAAGCAGTCCCACATCCAATTATTGTTATTTCACTGAAATTTTCGAACATTTTGGCAAGATTACAAAAGTCATCATTTTCAAGCAATTTTTTTGTTTCACAAAGAGCGCGAGGAATTTCGTTAATTTCTTTTATCATTTTGTGAGGAAAAATTCCGTTTTCTTTGATAACTTGCTCGCTTTTTCTTATTGTTTCAGGATTAATTAACATCAGATTTTTGTCAAATATTTCAACTTTGTCTTTTGCAACAACTGCTATGTTCTCATCTTCAAGGTTGACAAAATCCAAATCTTCTTCAATTGCGTTCATGTCGCTTGCAACATAACTTCCATTTTCCGCTTTTCCAAGAACCAACGGACTTTTATTTTTGAAAACATAAATTTTGTTTGGGTCAATTTTGCAAATTAGTGCAATTGCCCACGACCCTTTTAGCAAGTCCTGAGTTTCTTTTATTGCATGAAGAATTGCTTTTTCTGTTTCGAAAAACTTGGTTGTGTTTTTAAGATTTTCTTCAAGCAATTTTGCAACAACCTCGGTGTCAGTTTCTGAATAGAATTTGTATTTCAAATTTTTCTTCAAAAACTCAAAATTTTCAATGATTCCATTGTGAACAATGGCAAAATTTTTGCTTGTGTGAGGATGGCAATTGATTTCTGATGCTTTTCCGTGAGTTGCCCAGCGAGTGTGTGCAATTGATAAATTTGATGAAAGCGCGCAAGAAAGCATCTTCAAATTTTCAACCTTTCCAACAGATTTAAGGACCTCAATATTTTTCTGTTTTATGTATGCAAGCCCTGCAGAATCGTATCCCCTATATTCCAGTTTTTCAAGCCCTCTAATCACCTTTTTTATTGCGTTGTCTTTTCCAACGTAGCCAAAAATTCCGCACATAATTTCTCCATAGTGTTTTTATTTTATTCTATGAAACACATTTGAAGGATGTTATAAAATTTAAATTTAAAAAAAGAACCTTCAGGTTCTTATTATATCTTCCAACTCTTGTTGTTCTTCAGAGAGGATTGTTGGATCTCCATGTCCAGGCAAAATGACAGTGTTTGGCTTTAGTTTAAGCAAAGACTTTATGGAATTTTTTAGTTGATTTGCATTTCCAGTTGGCAAATCTGTTCTTCCAATCCCACCACAAAAAATTGTGTCACCAGAAAAAAGCACATCTTGTTTTGCGTGAAGAAGATAACAAACACTGCAATTTGTGTGTCCTGGCGAAAAAATTATTTCAAACTTGAGTCCGTTTCCAAAATCAATTTCTTTTTCTTCGTCAATGAATCTGACCTCATAATTTTCCAAATTCACTTTTGGATTTCTATCAAACGAAAAGGCCTTTTCTTTTGAATTAATTTTTGAAAAAGCTTGTTTTGTCATATAAACTGGGCAAGAAAATTCTTCAAGATATTTTTCCAAATTTATGTAATGGTCCCAATGTCCATGAGTTAGTAAAATTCCCAAAACTTTTCTTTGATTAATTTCTTGTTTTATCCTCGAAACATCTGCACTTGCTTCAATCAGCACAGAACAATTGTCAAAATTAATCACATAGTTGTTTGTTTCAATCATTGTGCCTGTTATAACGTTAATTTCCATAATTTCATTATCTCACAAAATAACAAAAAAAAGAAAGAAAATTTTCTTTCTTTAATTTTTTCCACAGCATTGTTTATATTTTTTTCCACTTCCACATGGGCATGGCGCATTTCTCGAAATTTTGGCCTCTGCTTTTGCTGTTTTTTGTTCAACAACCATGATAGGCTTTGCAACTTGACGAATTGTTGGCTGAGCTTCAATTTTGACATTTAAAAGGAAAAGTGCTGTTTTTTCTTTGATGTCATCAATCAATTGTTCAAACATTTCAAATCCAATTTGCTTGTAGGCAACAATTGGGTCATGCTGACCATAACTTTGAAGTCCAATTTCATTTCTAAGTTGGTTCATTTGGTCGATGTGATCCATCCAAAGAGAGTCAACAACTCTGAGGAGAATATATCTTTCGAAATCTGCAAAATCTTTGTTATTTTCTTTAAATAGTTTGACTTTTTCGTCATATCTAATGTTAATCTCAGCAATTATTTTTTCAATCAAATCTTGCGCATCACAGTCTTCAACAAATTTTTGAGTCACAAGATTTGTTCCCTTTGGAAAAAGTTTTTTCTCAAGAGCATTATTCAAAGCATCCAAATCCCATTCGTCGGGCGATTTATCTCCATTGATTGAAGAATTTACAATTTCAGAAACAATTTGAGGATACATTTCCATGACTTCTTCATGAACATTTGTTCCATCCAAAACTTTGTTTCTTTCGGAATAAATAATTTCACGTTGTTTGTTTAGAACATCGTCAAACAAAAGCACGCTTCTTCTTGCACTGTAATGACGCATTTCAATTCTCTTTTGGGCACGTTCAATCTGCTTTGCAAGCATTTTGAATTGGAAAGGTGTGTCATCGTCAATTCGACAGAACTGGGCAATTCGCATAAGTTTGTCGCCACCAAATCTTTTTGCAAGGTCATCTTGAAGGGAAATGTAGAAAACACTGGAGCCTGGGTCGCCTTGACGTCCAGCACGACCACGAAGCTGATTGTCGATACGTCTTGATTCATGGCGCTCTGTTCCAATTATGTGCAAGCCACCAAGATCTTTTACTTCTTCTTTTTCCTTGTCTGTGATTGCTTTGAAAGCAGTGTAGAACTTTCTATATTCTTCACGCGCTTTGTTCAATTCTTCATCATCGCTTTCAACAAATGATGTTGCAAAAGAAATTTGTTCTTCTGTGAATTTTTCTTCACGCAATTTTTTTATTGCCATGAATTCCGGATTCCCGCCAAGCAAAATATCTGTTCCACGACCTGCCATGTTTGTGGCAATTGTCACTGCACCTTTTCGGCCAGCCTGAGCAATGATTTCACTTTCCTGTTCGTGATTTTTTGCATTCAAAACATTGTGTTTGATTCCCGCACGTTTTAACTCTTTTGAGATTTCTTCAGATTTATCAATTGTGATTGTGCCAATCAAAATTGGTTGACCATTTTCATGACGTTGTTTTACGTCTTCGATGATGCCTTTGATTTTCCCTGGAATTCCAGTGTAAATCACGTCTGGAGCATCGTAACGCATGTTAGGTTTGTTTGGTGGAATTTGGATAACGTCCAAATTGTAAATCCCAACAAATTCACCTTCTTCTGTTTTGGCTGTTCCTGTCATTCCGCTCAATTTTTTGTAAAGACGGAAATAATTTTGGAAAGTTATTGTTGCAAGTGTTTTGTTTTCGTTTTTGATTGTGACGCCCTCTTTTGCTTCGATTGCTTGATGCAACCCATCGCTATATCTTCTGCCTTTCATCACACGACCTGTGAATTCGTCAACAATCAAAATTTCACCATCTTTAACAATGTAATTTTCGTCACGAATCATGATGAAATTTGCTTTTAATGCATTTAAGATATAATGATTCAATTCGATATTTTCAACGTCAGAAAGGTTTGCAACGCCAAATGCTCTTTCGGCTTTTCCAACACCTTTTTCGGTTAGATTTATGGCTTTGGTTTTTAAGTCAATTTCGAAATCTTCATCTTTTTTAAGATTTTTTGCAAATTTTTGAGCGGAATAATATGAGTCACTAGATTTCATTCCTCGTCCACTTATGATAAGAGGCGTTCTTGCTTCATCAATCAAAATGCTATCAACTTCGTCCACAATTGCAAAATTGTGACCGCGTTGAACCTTATCTTCTTTTCTAACAACCATGTTGTCACGAAGATAATCAAATCCTGCTTCATTGTTTGTGCAATATGTGATGTCGCAAGCATAAGCTTTTTTCTTTGCTTCTTCAGTCATTCCACTTAAAGCAACACCAACTGTCAATCCAAGAAAACGGTGAATTTTTCCCATCCACTCAGCATCGCGTTCTGCCAAATATTCGTTAACTGTGACAACATGAACTCCTTTCCCAGCAAGAGCATTCAAATAGGCAGGAAGTGTTGAAACTAGAGTTTTTCCTTCACCTGTTGCCATCTCGGCAATACGCCCTTGATGTAAAGCAATTCCGCCAAGAATTTGCACAAAAAAGTGGCGCATATTCAAAACTCTGTCCGCCGCCTCGCGCACATTTGCAAATGCTTCTGGCAAAAGTGAATTCAAGTTTTCGCCATTTCTTGCTCTTTGTTGCAATTCTTTTGTTTTTTCTCTGAGTTGTTCGTTTGTTTTGTTTTTGAATTCATCTTCAAGCGCAACAACCTTGTTGGCTATTTGGATTAATTTTTTTAAGTTTCTATTTTTGAATAAGCCCATCAAATTTCTCCTAGTAAGTAGAATTATACAATAAATGAAAAAAAATTAAAAGTATTTATGGGGCAAAACAAAAAAAATAAAAGCGATTTACGAAAAATTCGTCATTCTTCGCAAATCGCATAATTCCTAGAAATCATCGTCATCATCATCGCTGTCGTCGTCATCAAAATCGTCATCATCGATAAAGTCGTCGTCATCGTCAACACTTTCTTCTTGATCTTCCTCTTCTTCTGGTTCGTCATCCAAGTCAAATTCCTCATCAATTTCTGGCATGTCAGAATCCAAATCATCAAGGTCATCATCCTCAAGATCGGTCACACTCGCCATGTCACCGGTTTCTTCTTCGATGGATGTTTCGTTTTCTTCTTCGTTATCGATATAAGACTCCCAATCATCGTCAAGACCAATGTTTTCTCCGTTCATAGAACGTTCTTTTGCACATTGAGCGCACATGATTTCATCAGGTCTTATATAATTGGTTTTGCAAATTGGACAAGTTTCCATGTCTAATTCATCAAAGTTATCTCCTCCAGCATTTATTTCAGCTTGACAGACAGAACACAACTTGTCTTTCTTTTTTATGAAGTTGAGTTCGCATCTTGGACATCTAATATATTCACTCATAATTCACCTCTCAGTAAAATTGCCCTTATTATAATGGCAAGTTTGCCATTTGTCTAGCGTTTTTATGCAAATTTTTTAATTTTTTTAAAACTTTTTTTCTTTATCAAACTCGCATATATAATTCTTGTTTTTTTAGACAAAATAAGTATGTTATAGACATTATTATATATATTTGCGCAATTTTTGTTTACAACTCAAATTTTTTGTGGTAGACTTAGGGCATAAATAAAGGAGTTTTTTATTGTGAATCTTATCTTTGTTGCTGGTTTAGCAGAAAAAATTAAAGAATGGTTTGCGGGATGGTTTGGAGCCATCTTCTCAATAATCCCTAAAACCCTATATTTTTTGTGCACCTTAATCTTCCAAGTTTTGGATATTCTCCAAGTTTTGGTCAGAAAAGTTGCAGGTCTTGATGTGTATTACGTGAGCAACACTGTTGGTGGAACTTCTGACTCCGCAAAACAAACAGGCGACATTGCTCAAAGATTCATAACAGAAATTTTCACCGGCCAAAACTCAGTCTTATCAAACGTTTTTTGGGCCCTCATCATTCTTGGCCTCATCATGCTTATCATAACAACATTTGTTGCTGTCCTTCGTTCTGAATATCAAGGAATAACAGATGGGAAAGCGGCATCAAAAGGAAGAATTATTGGAAGAGCATTCAAAGCTATTGCTGCTTTTGCAATTGTGCCTGTTGTTTGCTATTTTGGAATCTTCCTTGCAAACGTTATTCTTAAGGCATTGGATACCATAACAACTGGCACTCAGAACACAAATTTCACCTACTCCGACAGCACAGGCAAAGCTCAATCTGTTGCAAACAAATTTATGCAACAAAAAACAGAAACCGGAGTTAACACATATATTGGCTATAGTTTTGGAGGTTTTGCGAACACATCATCCGCTGCCGGAAGAATTCCAACCACATCAACTCCAATCAGCGGTCTGATTTTCAAAGCTTGTGGCTATCAGGCAAACCGTATAAGAAATTTCTCTTCCTTTAGAAGTGCAATGTCGAGCAATCCGTCAGTTGGCGCAGGAGTTTTCAATCAGTTTGGAACAGATTATGACACATCTGCGAACTTGTTGGATGATTGTTTTGCAAATTGTTATAGACTTAACGAAAAAGTTTCGGTCCCAACTTCCCCTTTCCATAAATCGCACATGTGGCCTCTTTCAACTGGAATATTTGGAGCAATCTCCGACCCTTCCATAATGGCCAATGTTCAAGTGTTTGACAAAAATAATGTCACTTTGGTTTGGTATTATTATGACCTATGGTCATTCAACTTCATCATTTGTGTGGCAGCACTTATTGTTTGCACAAAGTTGCTAATTAGTTTGGTTTTCGGACTTATGAAACGTCTTTTTGAGGTTGTGGTTCTGTTCTTGATTGCGCCTCCAATTGCCTCTCTTATGCCTTTGGACGATGGTTCTGCATTGAAAAAATGGCAAAGCAAATTTGTGGGAAAGGTTATTGGAGCTTATGGACCAGTTGTTGGTTTGAACCTTATGTTTTTGATTTTGCCATTCATAATGCAAATCCGATTCTTCAATATGCCTTTTGTTGATGCAATCATTAACGTTTTCCTAGTTATTGTTGGACTTTTAACAGTCAAAGATGTTGTTGCAACAGTTTCAGAGCTCATTGGCGCAGAAAACACGCTTGCATCTGGCGAAGCAATGGCAGGTGACGTTGGCCAAACCCTCCAAAAAGTTGGTAAGGTTGCCACTGCCCCAGCAAAACTTGCTATCGCAGGAACAACTGCAGCCATTGCCCTTGGAAAAGCCGGAGCGGCAAGAAGCAAGTTAAACGAACATATTAAAAATAATATGGATGAGAAAACAAAACAAGGATTTGATAATATAAAGAATCCTTTCAAACAGGCAAAACTACTTCGTAACTATATGAAACAGAAACGTTCAGAAATGTCGGATGAGGAGAAAGCAAAGGTAATTGGCCCTTCATCTAAAGAACTTAGAGCTCAAAAGAAATGGGATAAAACAATGAACACAATTAATTCTGCGGCTGAAGAAGCAGGTGCAGAAGCAGGTGCCAAAGAGCTTTATGGGGATGATTGGAACTCACTCACCAGAAAAGAACAAAAACAAGCAACTAAAGATTTCAAAAACAATACAAATAACGAAAGTTGTCTCAGATCTCTTAAAGGTGTTAAACAACTGGCTGGGGAATCATGGAATTCAATGAGCACAGAAAATAAGAAGCAGGCTGTTGATGAATATCAAAAACATCTTAACGACTACGATAACACTGTTGAAAGAGCAAAAAATGCAGAAACTGAAGTTGAAAAACAACGAATTTTAAATTCAGCACAAAATCTTGCCGATAGGCAACTAGGCGGCGTTGATGCAGTTGAGAATAATAGATTATCTGTTCAAGCAGACATTAGAGGCGCGAAAGCAAGAGCTGGCTCAGTCAGAGATAGCGTCAATGAAGTTGGCAAAACGGCTGCAGAAGGAAGAGGTAAACCTGATGAACTCACATCTGTTTTTGCAAAAGGTGCTAAAGAATTTACTAAAGCAATCTTAGATGTTGCCAAAACGTTTGGACAAGCAGCTGGCGGAGAAATGACAAAAGGCTTTAAAAATGCCGGCGGAATAAGAGATATATTTGACAACATAACCGGTGGCGCTTATGGCAAGGGACAAGATAATTCGAAAGCTATTAAAGATGCAGTTAACCAACTTAAAGCTCAACAATCGGCTCAAACTCAAGTTGGAGGAAATCAGTCATCAGAAAAAGAAGTAAAACTTAGCGAAAGCAGTGCACAAGCAATTGCAAATGCAATCCTCAAAGGAATGCCTAAGAAATAACATAAAAACCACGTTAATCGTGGTTTTTTATTTTTGTTTGCATAAAATTTCACTTTTACGTTCTAAGAATTTTTATTTCTCCATAAGTTTATCTAAGTATGATTGGAAAACTCTACTATGAATTTCCTCGTCTTCTGCAATTCGTTTATACAAGTTGGAAAGAGAATTGTTAGATGTTTCTCGCGCAGCGCGCATATAAACCTCAACTGCTTCTTTCTCGGAACTGATATTATTTTTTAAGAATTTGATTGGATTGGTTGTGTAATTCACATTTCGGCCAGTCCACACATTGCCCATTCCATCCGTCAAAGTTGGATCACCACCAAAAGCAACAATTGCATTTGACAAAAGAGCTAAATGACGCATTTCGATTATGGCAACTTGTTCAAGTGCATTTTTCAAATCTTCATTCATTGTGACATAATTTTGGAACATATATGTAAGAACGGCTGTAAGTTCACTATCTCTCCCGTATGCAAGTTTTTTAAGTGTTCGAACATCGCGAACATTTGGTTGCACATCAGTCAACTCTGGATAGGTTTCTGGGCCTTGATACACATCATCTCGAGCGGGCATTGGAGTTTGTTCGGGTGTCTGTGTTTCGTCTTCAGTTCCGCCTCCGACGTTTTCCATATTTTCATCCTGTTGTGATTTAAATTTTTCTTTTCGTTCAAGCGTTTCCTTAACGCACGTTGGAGTTAACTTGACCCCATACTTTTTTGAAATTTCCATAACATACTCCTTCAACAAATATTTTATTACGAAAAACAAAAAGTCGTTACAAATTAACATTTTCCGCTTGACAATCATATTAATTTAAAACCTTTGTTGGAGAAGAAAATGGAATATGATGACAACAAAATTTCAACTCCTGACGAATTTGACGAAATAGCAAAAGAATACAAAAATCGTGAATTTCAAAATTTTGACAAAATTTTTGAAAAGCTTTTTTTGATAAACACAGTCTATTCCTACGTTGCAAAGAATATACGGTCTTTTAGATTGCGTGAAACATTTCTTGGTTTAGCCAAGCAGACTGAGTTAGATTTGGACGAACTTTCAAAAATATATAAAGTAGAAGACAAAAATTTTCATTACCCCAAAAGATTTAGAAGCTATTATTTTTGTTTAAGGCTTTTGCTAAAAACGGAAGCAGAATTTTTGGAATTATCTCTTTCGAACAATCTTCCAAATGAAATCATTTTTGAGCACATCGAAAATTTAAAAACCATTTCTTCATTGATATAAAAAAAGACCAAGCGGTCTTTTTTTAAGGATTAAGGTTTGATGGATTTTCTTCCGACACTTTTTTATTTACAGTTTTATCATTAACATTTGACGCTCCGTTTTGTGGCGGAATAATTTTAACTTCATTCTCTGGTATAACCATTCCTTCGCCAAGAGTTTCGGTGCCTTCCATCACAATACCTTTTTGAGGTTTATAGATTTCATCACGAATAAGTTTTTCACTTATTTTTTGTCCATCTTGATAATAATCTATATATGCTTTTGAGTGATATCCTTCTCTAGGGCTTTTTATTCTCAAATATTCGCCCACATAAGTTATTTTGTCGGCATATTCGCCATTGACATCCTTAACAATTGTGTCACCTTCATGTGGAAGGGTTTCAACAAATTCAGCACGACGTTTGACTTCAAATCCCTCTGCAAATGGTTCGCCGTAAATTTCCACGTAGGCTCTAGTATCGTCACCCCAAGTTTTTATGAATATTGGATTTTCAAGGTTATTCTTGAATTTAAGGTCGGAATAGCCTTCGCTGACCATGGCGTCAAAAGCCAAAGGAACATAAGAAACTGGCAAGGAATGTGGATTTACTTCCAAAATTTCAAGATCTGCCAAAATGAGTGCGTTATACAATGTTGTTGATGCTTGGCAGGCTCCACCGCCATAACCTTCAACATAGATTCCGTTCAAAATGATTTTGGCTTTTTGATATCCATTTTCTGGAGTTTTATCACCCGTTACTTCATTAAAACTAATTTCTTCGCCTGGTTGAACGGTCATTCCATTGAATTTTCCTAAAGCCACATTAACATTATTTTTTCTTCCGTCAACACTTGAAGAATAATCTGTTGAGAATGAGGAACGCAATTTTGTGTTGGCAAGCAAATCTTTTTCTGCATTTTCAAATTGTTTTTCGTAAGTTGGAATTTCAACCTCTATGGTCTTAGATTTTTCAAAAGCTTTGTCTATTTGCGAAATTAATTTTTCCTTGTCAACCAATGTTCCATTCTTCCCTTCGCTAACTGTGAACATAACATCTGCATTAGGGTCGAACAACACATGAGGATTTTCCGGTTCAATGTTTATTTCAGATATAATTTCATCCAATTTTTCATCAAAGCCTTTAAGCACATGACGATATGAAACATTTATTCTGAGACCATTTGTTTTTATGTTTCGAACAGTTGACACCTTTTCTGCCACTGCTCCATTTCTGCCAAGACTGAAAGTTTTTTCAATTTCAGGAGTGACATCTTCACCTGTTTCAAAATCTGAGCCTTTCAAAATCCATTCTTTGTCTTTGTAGGTCAGCTTGATTTCAACATCATCTTTGGCGCTCAGAAGTTTTGAAGATATCATTTGAGCAGCTTCCGACTTATTCATCCCGCTAACATCAACTCCATTTATACTTGTGTTGTCGTAAAACTCTTTTGATGAAATAACTCCATTGTCATAGAGCAAGCTTCCAATGAGTATCGCACAAATAAGGGTGAAACCCAATGCAATAACAATTGAAAGCGACGCAAAAGCACCAAGTTTTTTGGTTTTGGTTTTCGATTCTGTTTTAACTTCTTTATCTTCCATAAAAAAACTCCGAATTTAATTTCGGAGTTAGTATTTGTAATTATTTTATTATTATGCTTTAACTCTAATTCCAGGTCCCATTGTTGTTGCAAGAGTTGCAGATTTGATGTATGTTCCTTTTGCAGAAGCTGGTTTTGCTTTGTTAATTGCATTCAAAATAACTTCAAAGTTTTCATTAAGTTTTTCTTTTCCAAAACTTACTTTTCCAATGATAACATGGATATTGTTTGTTTTGTCAAGTCTATATTCAACTTTACCGGCTTTAACGTCGTCAATAGCTTTTTTAACGTCCATTGTAACTGTTCCGCTCTTTGGATTTGGCATCAATCCTTTTGGTCCTAAAACTCTAGCGATACGTCCAACCAAACCCATCATGTCTGGAGTTGTGATGCAAACGTCAAAATCTAACCAATTTTCTTTTTGGATTTTTTCAATCATGTCTTCAGCACCAACAAAATCTGCGCCAGCTGCTTCGGCTTCTTTTGCTTTGTCACCTTTTGCGATAACCAAAACCTTAACACTTTTACCTGTTCCATGAGGAAGAACAACAACTCCTCTAACTTGTTGATCAGCATTTCTTCCGTCAACACCAAGTCTGAAGTGAGCTTCAACTGTTTCATCAAATTTTGCTTTGGCATTTGAAACAACCAAATCCATAGCTTCGCTTGAATCATAGAGCTTTGTTTTGTCGATAGCGCTGACAGCGTTTATATAGTTTTTACCTCTTTTCATACGTCACCTCTTAGTCTTCAACAACAACGCCCATGCTTCTTGCACTGCCTTCAATCATTTTCATTGCTTGTTCAATGCTAGATGCATTCAAATCTGGCATTTTAAGAGTAGCAATTTCTCTAATTTGAGATCTTTTGATTGTTCCGACTTTTGTTTTGTTAGGTTTTGCTGAACCTGTTTCAAGACCAATTGCTTTTTTGATCAAAACAGCTGCTGGTGGAGTTTTGAGAACAAAATCAAATGATCTGTCTTGGTAGATTGTGATAACTACCGGAATGATAAGCCCTGCTTGAGAAGCAGTCTTTTCATTAAATTCTTTGGTAAAGCCTGCAATGTTAATTCCATGAGGTCCAAGAGACGATCCAACTGGAGGTCCTGGAGTTGCTTTACCGGCTGGCAATTGAAGTTTTACAATTGCATTAATTTTCTTAGCCATAATTTCCTCCTTTGTGGTTTTAGCAAAACGATATGACTATAATCGTTTCTCCCACTGATTTTATATATTTCAACGTCCATTAGACGCCAAAACCAAATTAGATTTTTTTGACTTGACTGAAATCAAGGTCAACGGGTGTTTCTCTTCCAAACATTTCAACGTTAACTTTAGCACGTCGGTTGTCAGAATCAACTTTCATAACAGTTCCAACCATGTTCATGAGAGGTCCGTCGACAACTTCAATCTTGTCACCAATTTCAAGTTGAATGTTTACGTCAACTTTTTCAAGACGCATTTTTCTGATTTCGTCTTCAGTAAGTGCAAGAGGTCTTCCTTTTGGTCCAACAAATCCGGTTATGCCTCTTGTTCTTGTTATGTTGTGCCACATGTCATCGCCGTAAATCATTTTCACAAGCAAATAGCAAGGCATAACTTTTTTTGAAACAAGTTTTCTCTTTCCGTTTTTCTCTTCGATAACGTCTTCCATAGGGATGATTATATCGAAAATTCTGTTTTGCAAATTAAATTTTTCAACAACGGTTTCCAAATTGTCTTTAGCAACTTGTTCATAGCCAGAGAAAGTGTGAAGCACATACCATTTTGCATCTGGGCTGTTTCTATAGGGATTGCCTTCCCAACTTTTTGTTTCTGGTTTTTTTTCTATTTCAAGTTTACTTTCAACTTCTGAAAGGTTTTCCATTTCTTTTTCTTCCATCTATTTGTTCCCCTTTCTTCTTTTAACAAGCCATATTGTGAGACCAACAACAGTTGCGATGACAAGAGCGGAAACAATTCCAACTGTTCCCCAAATTTCGCCTGCTGTTAGTGTTTGGCTGTTTAACGCTTTGAAAGCAGTGTTCAAACAATAGTCAAAGGCAAAGAGAACAAGACCAAAGAAAACAACAACTCCAAGCACAACGCCAGTTTGTTTCAAAACTTTTGGGAAAGTTGGCCATGTGACCTTTTTCAGTTCAGCGCCAGTTTCTTTAAGCTTTCTTCCAAGTTTGCTTGGTTTCTTTTCTTTTTTGACCTTTTTGGATTTTTTGTCAACAACTTGCGTGTCTTTTACGTTTTTCTTTTTTTCAGAAACTTCAACTTCGCTTGTTTCAACAGCCTTTTCTTCTGTTTCTGCTTCAATTATTTCGGCGTTTTGTTGAACGTCCGATTGATCCAAAGCAGGAATAACTTTTTTGTTCTTTTTAGACATGTTTACTCCTTTTGAGATTATTTTGTTTCTTTGTGAAGAGTGTGCTTGTTGCAACGTGGGCAGTGCTTGCTCATTTCAATTCTGTCTGCGTCATTTTTTTTGTTTTTAACAGTTGCATAATTTCTTTCTTTGCATTCGGTGCATGCAAGTGTTATGTGTGTTCTTGCTAAATTCTTCTTTGCCATAATTTTCTCCTTAAATTTTCATAAGCTCAAGTGTTCTAGAAAAAACACCCCGAACTTAGGATGCTAGAATATATTAACATAGAAAGTTGGGAGTGTCAACAATTTTTGAACAAATTTTTGATTATAAACGCGAAAAAATTGTTATTAAAACAAAAAACTCTTTCAGTGTAGAAAGAGTTTTTCGTTAAATGTTTAAGTGCGTTTTATGAAACATTGTTCTCAATTCGAATATAAGCAATTATGCCTTTGAAATTGCCTGAGGAGAAGATTGGAGTTGTTGTACTTGAACCTGCTTCTGCTCCAACAAAGATTGAATTTGAAGCGTATCCTATCTTTCCTGAAACATATTTTTCTGATGTTCCAACTGATTCTCCATCAATGTACGCTCTTAAATATTCTCCATCAAATGTTATTTTGAATGTGTGCCATCCAGCACTTAAATCTGCAAAAGTCATTGATGTGGTTACATTTTTGTAACCATTTCCTGAATCGTAGCATGCGAAATGTATTTTGCCTCCGAGAACTTCACCAACGTTCCATCCACCGCCTTCCGTGCAAGAAATTAATCTCATATTTGTTGTGTACTTAGACCAGTCGTCCATGTATGCTCTGACTTCAACGGTGATTTTATCTTGATACATGTAACCTCTTCCAAGGTTAACGTATTCCGTCCCATCAAAAGATCTTGGTGCATCAATTAGGTTTGCTAGGTTTGCATGGATTTTTGATGCGTATTCTTTCCATTTGTTTGCTGCCCGATAGCCACTTAATGCCGAACTTGGAACATACACTTCAGGGTATAACATACTGGTGCCCGACAAGGTTGGAGCTGTTGTTCCCAACATAACAAGTGCTTTGATTGAATTAATTGAACTGATGTTAAGTGATTTTAAAGTTTTTGGCAAAACCAAGCATTCAAGCGCAGTGCAGCGTTCGAAGTTAAACACTCCCAAATCTTCGAATGTGTCTGGAAGGGTCACAGATGTTAATAACGTGCAACCTTTAAACACACAACCGGATTGTTTGTCTATCTCTTCCGCGCCTAACGCTATCACTTTATTTGGAATTACAATTGATGTTAAACCAGTGTATGCAAAAGCAAATGTTTGGATTGTTTCAAGAGATGAAGGCAATCTTATTGATGACAATGAAGAGCATCCATAGAACGTGTATCTTTCAATTACCTTAATTCCTTCTGGCAAACTTATTCTAATTAATTTTTCACAATTTCTGAACGCAAATTCTCCAATGCTTGTTATGTTTTCCATAGGAGCAATTGTTTCTAAGCTTTTGCATCCATCGAACATAGAATTTGAAATTTTTGTGACACCATTTGGAACAGTAAACATCTTCAAACTTGTGCATCCGCTGAATGCAGAATCACCTATGCTTGTGACACTGCTTGGAATTGTAATCGAGGTTAAGCCTGTGCAACCAGAGAATGCCGCCTTGTTAATTGTGGTTACACCATCGCTAATCTCAATAGAAACGACGTCGGAATCTATACATTTTTCTCCATCACCAATTGTGTATTCAATTTCGTTATTCAAACTATAAAATTTTGATGGCATTATATAGGAAGTTTTTGATGATTTGACATTTGTTAGAACCCCAGCCATGTTAATGTCAACATCACAAAGACCTAAAACATATTTCAAACCAAAAACAACTGCGATTGTTACATCACCGCCTGGCATAATGAAATCAAATGTAGTTTCACTTGTTCTTGTTGCATGGAAAGTTGAGCTTCCACACTTAACAATTACATCATTGAAATAATATCCTTTATTTGGCGTTCCGGTAATTGTTATTGTGTCCTGATAGTTATATGACTTGTTGGTGATAATGTAATTTCCATCTCCAGAAATGCTTCCAGAAATATTGTAGTTATTCTTTTCATATTTAACACTTATTGTAACATCGCTAGCTGGCATTATGAAAGAATTATCATTAACTTCAATCGAG
The DNA here is from genome assembly GCA_934747765.1 of uncultured Clostridia bacterium. Taxonomy (GTDB): domain Bacteria; phylum Bacillota; class Clostridia; order Christensenellales; family UBA1242; genus UMGS687. The sequence continues at coordinate 13,643 of CAKVGZ010000005.1, read as the reverse complement.
TTGCCTCCTGCATCTTTTACTGTAATTTGTGAAAGCCTATAACCAGTCTTCAAACTTACTTCTATAAGAATAGAATCTTTATAACACGCGGTCGTTTGCGAAACAGTTATGTTCCCTCCATCCGAATTTACCGTGCTAATTTTATAAGATTTTTTGTCAATATTGATCATGATAACAACATCTTCGTTTGGCATCGTTATTTCATACACTAACTTATTGCCACTTTGTGTCCAAGAACCAGTGCCAACTTCATTATTTATCAAAATATTCTTGATTTCGTATTCAGTTTCGAGTGTAACACTAATTTTAATTTTATTGCCGTAATAAGCTGTGTTACTTTCAATTTCGGCTGTTCCTGCTTCAGGGCTTACAGAGATAAGACTCAAATTGTAAACAATCTTTTTGAATGTGACCTTAACTGCAACGTCCTTTGCGGGCATCATGAAAGTTGTTTCAGTGATTGGATTTCCGTCAACTAAGATTTGGTCGATTTCATAGCCTGTTTTTGGAGTTGCTGTGATTGTAATCTCATCATTGTAATTTGCAGTTATTTTTGAAACTGTGAACGAACCATTTGTTGTTCCTTCTCTAGTGATTGTGTAATTTATTTTTTCAAATGTTGCTGAGATTGTGACCTCGCCTGCTGGCATTGTGAACTTGTTATCCACAACTGAAATCTCTGTTTCACCGAACATAACTTTTAATGATTTAAGTTTATAGCCTGTTGCTGGAGAAACTGTCAACACAACTTCTGCTCCTTCCAAAGCATTTACAGGGGTTGCAAAAACATTGCCATTTTCTGTTGGATTAATTTTAACTTCATTAACATTTTGCGCAAAGGTTGCAGAGATTGTTACGTTTCCTGCTGGCATTGTGAATGTAACTGTGTTGCCGTTAATAACTCTTGCAACGTCTTTTCCGTCACTCTTAATTTCCAAATTAGCAATATTATATCCTTCGCTTGGTGAAACACTCAACCTTATGGTTTCACCAACATTTGCTGGTGTTTTGTCTGGAACAATTGAACCATTTTCTGATGGGTTTACAGTGATTGAATAGTAACTTGCTGTCAATTTAACTGTGACAACTGAATCTTCCCTAACAACGAACGAGTTTCCTGAAATTTTAACTCCATTAACTTTGATTGCAGAAACTCTGTAACCTTCATCTGGAGTTACAGAAACTGTTATTGTGTCGCCATAATAAGCTTTTATTTTTGAAAGATTAATGCTTGCATGATTAACATTTTCTTTGGTTATGCTGTATTTAATTCTTTCAAATTTTGCAGAAACAACAATTTTGCTGTTTGATTCAACGTTAAAAGTTTTTTCTCCGTCCGAAAGAACCTTTCCATTCACAATCAGACACTTAAATTTAAATTCAACATTTGGAGTTACGGTGACTGTTATCTCTTCATTTGCTTTTGCAAACTTTTTCAAATATATGGAACCATTCACAATATTAGAATCAACTTCTAATAGACAATCTGATGCATAAGAAGCCCATTTCCCGTCTTCAACAGTTATGTTGAAACTTCCCAATTCTTTCCCCATAAACCTTACTTCAACCGTGAAAAGATCTGAAGCCGTTGGGGGATTATTCAGCACAATAGTGTAACAGTTAAGCGCTTCATCATACAAAATTTTGCCTGAACCTTGTTTTATTTTGTATTCAAATTGTCCACCTAGACTTGCTTGCAACTCATCTTCACCAAGATTTCCTGTGATGACAGCTTTTACGTGTTTCCCCCATCCATTGCCGTGTGCGTCTTTAAATGGAATGGTTAACGAGGATGATGATATTCCTGTGCTTCCGCCACCACCCAAAGCATAGTATTTTGCTCTGGTTATTGGAACAATTCCAAGCAAGGTGTTTTCACCTTGTTTGCCTTGTTCATAAACTCCATAGATTTTTACGTAAACTGTTTCTCCGCCTTGAAGTTCAGTTCCAAGTATCGATGTGTCATAATACTCGAGTTCTTTGTGGTCAGGATCTGGAGTCCAGAAAAATTCTTTATCCACCTCATCCACCTTATTTCCATAGAAATCTTTGAATTTTATGGATGCTTTTTTAATATCATCTTCGTCTAACAACAAACCTCCCGCTTTTCCATCTATTATTGCACCATAACTTCCAACACTGCCAATTTCCATGGACATGATGTCCATAACAATGCAGTAGTACAATGAATAGGAATTGCCTTCAGATAAGATGTCTTTATTGTCTATCAATTTATACGTGACTTCGTGTCCAAATCGTGTTTTACCTTCTTCACTAACCCAATATTTGTTAACAAATTCACCTTCAGGTCTTTCAATCAAAGAGCTACTATTTTCAATGCTAAAAAAGACTTTATTTGCAATCTCCCCGGCTTTCTTGTCATACACCTCTAAATAATTTTTAGGGTTTTTACTTCCTTTTGCATAACCAATATATATTTCGTTGTAACTGTTATAATCATTTTTGAATCTCAAAATATATCGTTGTTGAACAGTTGTGTTTGTTGTTATGCCAGTTGTTTCGTTCCATGTTATCGTTCCGCTTTCATCTTTTTCCTCATATTTGATGGTTATTACAAAATTGTCACCTGCAATTTGTTGGCTTAATCCAAATTTTGTGTTTGAGAAGTAACCAACTCCAAAGTTATCCATTTTACCAGCCCCAGTGTCAGTTTTAAAGCTTGCAGAATAGTCCAATTCTACCGAAATGCCATTAATATTTTCATCACTAATATTCTCAAGCATGATTGTTTCTTTCATTTCGCTAGGTTTATATTCGACTGGTTCTCCAAATGATTTGTTTTCTGAGTCCCACTTATAGTAAGCAGTTGATTTCTTTTCATTTTCAACTTTAGCCCAAATGTCAAAACTGTCGCCCTCATAAATTGATGAAGCAGAATTATATTTGTCAACTTCAACAATCTTTCCGCTAGAATTTCTATAATTAATTTTTATTTGAATTGGAGTTCCTGTTGAATCTGCAACCTCATATCCAAATTCATCAAAAATTCTGAACTTCAACACTGCTCCGCCAAGCGCTGTCTTTTTGAACTTAATTCCGTAGCGGTCAAGCCCAGAGACTTGAGTATCATCAGTCTTAAGGTCAGTTAGATAATTGCTTGACCCGGTGCTAACAGCATAGCCGTCCGACAAACCTGCCACAATTGCCACTTGCAATTTTGAAACATCAACATTTGAAGCAGTTATGAGCTGGGACAATGCGATTTTTGTTTCTCCTTTTTCTGCAGATGAAATAACCTTCTCGCCCGTTGAACTCAAAGTTTGAATTTTTGCAATTGGAACAATATTTATTCTCAAGATAATTTTTCTTCCACCAATTGTCAAAACCAAGTGAACAATGTCGCCGTTATTTCTTGCTCCGTGAGGGATAATTTCATAGGTGTTATCTCCTGTTGAAACAATTCCGACAAGCGCTGAAATGTTGGATTTGAAATTTGAATTGGTTGTGAATTTGCTATAACCAAGAGAGATTGTAAATTTTCCTTTGATGTTCTCAACAACAAATTCTCCGCCGTCGAATGTTCTCAGTCCCAAGTTATTTTTGAGCAAGTTGATCAAATCGTATCTTGTTCCGGCAGTTAATTCAATTGTTTTGGAAACTTCAATTTTTCCGGCATAATCTTCAAACTCGTTTTCTTCAAAACTGCCAGATATGCCCGTTTTTTCATATTCAGTGATAGCGTCCTCATCGAATGCAAAATCGTTGGCAATTGAGTACACATATCTTGCAACTTCTCTTCCTTGTTCATTGAAAATGATAAGTGTGGTTTCATCTTTTGGATTTAAATCTTCGAGTTTAAACTCGCTCAATTTTTTCTTTTCGCCGTCCACGTCGCCAACGCTATAGGTGTAAAGTTCGCTTGCAGTTGAGTAAGGGATTTTGTAACTTTCTTCGCCAAGATTATAGTAGAAATTGAGCAAGGTTTCTGGTTGAGTCAATCCAAAATCTTTTATAATCCCAACATTCACAACTGTTGATGAATCGATGACAAAGTCGTACATGTCTTTGTTGGTAAGGTTGGTTCCAAATATGGATTCAAACATCAAACGATTTAAGTCGTCGGTTGAAATTGGTTTGTAACATGATGCCTCATAAGTTCCGTTCTTATGTTCTGAATTGAAAAGGTAGACAAAGGTTTCTGAAGATGTTGTTAGTCTGATAATCCAAGTTCCTGCCTTGTTGAAGGTTAATTTTCCTTCAGACAGTTTGCAAACATCAGCAGTTGGTTCATCTCCCAGAACTTCAACCTTAACAATTTCAGTTGGAGCGGATAAAACCTTCTCAGATTTTATTCCTCCATCATTCGTATTTAGAGTGAACAGCAATGGATATCCTGCAGATTCCGTTCCTGCGCCATAAATAACAACATCTTTAATTCCAGTTGGAACTTTGAAGTGGTCAAATTTTTCACGTACTGAAAGAGTGAACTTGAAGAAGTTATCTTGAGTGGAATTTTTTGTTTCAAGTTTCAACCATCCATCTTTCACATCAAAGAAGTTTTCGTTCTCTGACAATGCAGTGTTAACAAGAGTATCTCTTCTGTAGGTCACACCCGAACCATTTATGCCATATTCAGCAGATTTAATTTCGTTTGGCGAAACAATGATTGTGTAAACTCCAAGGCCAATGTACTTTCCGTCATTTAGTTCACTTGCAGCAACATAAATGTTAACAAAAACTCTTGTGTTGAACTCAACGCTTGCGCCCTCTTTGATTTTTATAACTCCTGTTTTCCCGTCAACAATTTCAATTAAATCCGTATTGGAAGAAACAAATGTTAGCTTTGTATCTCCCCCAGTAAATGTAATTCTTTTCAAGAGGTCAATTTCTTCTTTATAATTAACATAAATTGCTTCAGCGGTTAAGTTATTGTTTCCAGTTCCGTGATCTGGATAATTTATTGTCACGGTGTATTTTGGATTGATTGTGAGAGTGCACGTTGCAGTTATCACTTCGCCCAAAACATTATTGTCACCATCTTTTTTATAAACTTTTATGGTCAACCTTGCCGTTCTCTTTGTTGAAATATTTGAAACGTTTATTGTTATGTTGTCTTTGAATGTTGTTGTTGGTCCTTCATGCGACAGCATCAATGTTTCATTTTCAACATCTCCGTCCCAAACATACGACATTTCGATGTTGTAGCCATTTTCAATGGTTATTCCATCCTGTTTCTGTATGCCAAAGAGGTCTGACAAGCTGATTGTGGTTTCTCCGCCTGCCGTTATGTCTTTCGAAACGTCTTGTTTTGGAGATACTCTAGGTTTAACGTTCAGAGCACATGAAACGACGCAAGGATTTGTTTCATTTGTTCCTGGGAGCACTTCTTCTTCGCCCCAAACCTTAATTGTTAACTGAACAGTTTTTTCATTAGCGATTGGATGTATAAGAAGATTGCACCCTGAAACTGGTGTTTCAACAAATCCATATTTTCCATCTAACTTAATTGAATAGTTTAAACCAGAAAGATTTGGAATTCCTGTGCCGTTAACTGTGATTGTTAATAATGTTGACAAATCAATTGTCCTATCTGAATAGATATCTTTTGTTTGTTTAAATTCCACAACAATAGGACTCTTTGCCACAACTTTGATTTTTGCAACTGTTCCAAATTCTTCATTATAGATAACAAGATATGCCGACTGCGAGTTTGGAGAAGATTCGACAACAATTTTTCCATCTTTAATGTAAATCATGTTTTCGCTTGTTTGTTCTTTTCCATTATCATTAACAATTTTGTAGTTCACTTCACCAACAGCACTATTAATGATTAAATTTGAAAGCTCGAAACCATTTGTTATTGCAAGTTCACTGTCAACAAGGTCGGAAGTGTAGGTTGTGGTTCCATGTTTAACATTAACATTTGAAGGTCTTTCACGAACAACAAGACGATAGTAGTTTTCTGCTCCATTGTCTGTTGACACTTTAATCATAATCAAAACTGTTTGAGTTGGTTTTTTGAGTGTAACCACGCCTGAATCTGAAACAGTGATGTAATCGTCAAATGCGCTGGCTGAAGTTTCCACGCCATTAACAAAAATCTTATAGATGCTAAATCTAAGTTTGTTATAGGAAGGAGTGTCAGTATTTTGCTGTTGCATTTTGCCACCCACAAGAACTTCAACAAAGTTGGAGTTAAAGTTATTTGCCGATTCAGTTAAATCGAATATATAATTTCCGCCCAAGAATTGGTCAAAATAGACAATATGTTTTCTTAAAGTTTCAAACGATTCACTGATTGTCATATCTGGGAACAATTCTTTTTCAGAATCTGTTGGAGCATTATTTTCCAGTGTTGTTCCACCAGAGCCGTATGGATAGAAAATTTCTATTGATTGATTTTTTATGACTTTAATGTAGTAATAGAACGTGAAACACGCATCGTCATAACTTTCAGACTTGACGATATATTCAAATTTAATTCTATAGCTTGAATCTGAAGCCACAGGTTGAGTTATGAATTTTAAAATTCCATTTTCACGACGAATTCCTGCAACTCCGCCAGAGAGTTCAATAAAGCCGGTTGCTGTTTCACGAAGCAATCTGTAATTCAAAGTTGAGCCGGTTTTTCCAAAATAGTTGTTAACATTTTTAAGGAAAGATTCAACTTCCTTAGTTTCTCCGCTTGTAATTTCTTTAACAAAAGTTCCTGCAAGAATCTCTTTCCAATCTGCACCAGTTTCGCTTCCATTATAGGTCACAAAATTGTCGAAATCAATTGGTGAAATGAGTGCATCAAACACCCTATATTCACGGTTTTCGCCTGTGTCATAAGACACCACAATTTGTGTTATTATAAGACCATCAGAGGTTTTATTAACAAAATATTGTGTTCCATTTTCTGTTAAATTGACACTTCCAACTTTGGAATATATTGCAGGAAGTGAGTCTATTCTTCCGCTTGCAATTGAGCCAAAATTTATTGTGAACGATTCAACGTCACCATTATGTTTAAACCATGATGTTGCATTTGTGATTACCTGTCCGCAATAGAGTTTGACATAAGTTTTTCCATCATAAGTTACTGTGTAATCGCTTGCCAAAGTTATGTTTGGAGCAACGTAGTATGAAACATACATTGTGACATCGTCGCCATAGCTAACTCTCAAAATTTGTTTACTTAAAGATTTAACATTCTTGATGACAACAACTTTTTCTGTTTCTTTTTCGTTAATCTTAAGCAAGCCAGAATCGAAGGCGTGATCGCCAAAAATTCTTGAAATATTTATTTCAATTCCAGTATTCCCAAACACAATTTTGTTTCCAACAATTCGGATAGATTGCCCATTTAATATTGGAAGAATTTCGTTGTTTAAATTATACACATCAACATTTTCCAAAACAATTTCTTCGTTGGATGAATTTATGTAAGAAATGTTTTCTTTCTTTGTTTCTGTTCCTGGGTTTTGGTCTAATTTAACGTTCGAATGAACAACAAACTTAAATTCTTTTTTAAGGTCAAAAATTCCTGGCTTTTCAACATCCGAAACAACAAGTGTGTAGTTTCCACTTCCAGGTTTAAACGACAATTTGTTCAATATGTTGCCCGTTTGTGTCAACGTTGCACACTTTTCTATATTTTCAACCAATTTTCCGTCTTTATACAATGCAAAGTGTAAAGGATTTGATGAAGCAGTTGAATATGTTTTTGTTGCCAAGTCAAACACATAAAGTCCGAAATTAACAAATGAAATGTCCGCCTCACAGTACACTGCGTAAGTGTCTGGTTCTGTTGACGAAAGGCCAGCATGTGAAGCAGAAGTTCCTCTAAGTTCAACATTTGGTTTCACTAAAATATTAAATTGGAATGTAACGCCAATTTCAACACTGGAAACTGAAACTATTATGTTTGCAGACGAACCAAAACTGTTTTTTATTTTAATTCCAACAATTTTTTCAGATTCTTTGATAATTTCAACTTTATTCTTAAAATCATTTGGATCGTCATAACTTAGTGAGAAATTGAAAAGTTCGGTTATATCTGTTCCGGTTTCTGAACCATTTGGAATTGCTGTGATTTTGATTAAATCTTCAAGCCTAATGGTAGTTTCATTAGCTAGTCCCAAAATTTGATAACCAACAACTGAGTTGTATGAAAGAATTCGATCATCCACACTTGAATTAGCATTGTATTCCGCTTTGGTTGTGTAGGAAGATGAAACACCAATTTCCAAAGTTTTTTGCGTGAAGTCTTTATGAGGATAAGCCAAAGTTAGGGTTAAAGTTGAAGTTCCTTCTCCCACAAAACTGATTGAATATCTAGATTTTGATGCAATCCATGTTAGAACAACGCATGAATTACTTGATGTGACAGTGTAACTATCGGCAAAGCCAAAACCTTCCACATAAACATTCAAGAAATATCCGTCTTCGTCATGACCAATTGCAATATCATTCTTTATTTCAGTTTCGAATTTTCCTGATTTAATTGTTTTATTGACGGTGACTGCGTTTGTGACTTTATTTCCCTCTGTTCCAAAGTAGGCATTTATAATTTTGCCAGAATAAACGTAGAATTCGGTTGATTTTGTTTGCAATTTATCTGCCTCTGCCATGTTGGACGCAGATATTTTGTATTCAAGCGAAAGACGTTCAGATTTTTCAGCTGAGTCTGCATCAAAATTCAACGATTTTGTTGAAAGTTTGATTGAATAAACAATCTTTTCTCCAACTTCATTTTTATCTAATATGTCTACATATGTTATTTCTGGATTTTCTGCTGAGAAGATAAGACCCAAAACTTCGCTTAGAGCAACTTCTCTTGAAGCAATTTTGCAATAGATGTCGGCTGAATCAATCAGTTTTATATCACCTTTTTTTGCAAGAGATTGAAACAGTGTGTCATCATTTTTATTTATCGTAATTTCTAGACTAATCACCTTTTCTTGATTTTGCATAAAGAAATTTCTTTTGTCCGAATCGCCATAAGGTTTAAGTTTACTTTCTGCAACTGTAATTTCAAAGTCGCCAAGTGTTTTATAAATTCTTATTGGGCAAGTTATCAAATTCCCGGATGTTACTTCAGTTGGAACTGTTATTATTCTGTATTTCCCATCATGAAGCGTTGGGGTTCCCGATTTTTCATGTTCAACAACTGCAAAAATCAGATTGAATTCTATATAATCCAAATCAAGACTTGTGATTAAAAGTTCATCATCGGTTGGTTCAATTTCGAACACAGCGCCAGAAACTCCTGGAATTGTTCCGTTATATTTTTTTACATTCAAATATTGTTCAAGATTAACATATTCAGTTCCAACTTTTTGATTTGTATAAACAAAATATCTGATCGTTTTGTAGGTTGGATTTGATGAAATATTTGTTATATTTTGGAGATTTCTCAGCGAAATCTTATTGTATTTCGCATATTCAACTGTGTTTTTGACAAAAACTCTTTCATTATAATCTGCAAGACCAAGGTCTCTCGAAGTTTTTAATTCATCATTTTCCTTCCACTCAACTTGTGGTTGAACGACCTCACTTGCACCTGACCCAATTCCATAAGGGCCATAATGTTCAGCGTCATCCAACACAAGACCGCTGTCTGGGCTGAGATAGTAAACTTTTATTGCAACCGCTGAAATTCCATAAACTTCAATGTCTTCTGCAACTGGAGTTGCCCAAACTTCCCAATAACTGAGATTTGATGCTGAAATATATTTTGGACGGATAAAATTGAAATAGTATAAACTATTGGTTTCAGAAATAGACAATCCATTTTGTGTAACAATTTCATGGTCTACATGGAACTGATACATTGGCATAATGGTGTATTCTCCAACAATGTTTGTCTTAGTTGCATCATACCAAACTTCACCAATTAGATATTGAATGGACACTAAAATATTCTTAATTTTGTTTTGATTTTGCCCCACACCTTGGCTTGATTCAATTTTAATTCCGAGAGATTTATCTCCAGGTTTATTAGCGTAAATTAAAGTTGAATTGTTGATGTCAATTGTGAGCGGATTTTTTGTTGGGTCATCATCACCAATTTCACCTTTATATTCATCTGAGATTCCAAATCCTTCAATTGGGATTTCTTTTATCAAGAAACTTTGTTTTGTTGACAAACCTTTTGTTGGATCACTCAAAACTGAGTTAAAATCTCCAAGTTGTCCAATGCCAGATTTCAAAGCTTCGTCTTCTAATTTTGCCGATTTAAACATTTTTGCTTCAAGATTAAATTGCCCAGTTATTTTCTTTGCCAGCAAACTTGTTCCAAGGGTTTCTTTTCCAGCAAAAGTGAACATTCTTCCTTCCTGAAGATACACATCAGCAACTTCATTGCCAGAGTTGTCCGCAAAAGTTATTTTTGGCCCAGAATTGTTAACATCTGCATCTAGTGAGAAAATAACCTTTTTATATTCTTTAACACCTTTTGTTCCATCTTTTCCATATTTATAAATTGCCCGAAAAGGAAAAACATTCAAAACTGCAGAAAAAGCCCCTTCTGTTCCAACTTCAATTTGGTCGCCATTAAATGTCAATTTTTGTTCATTTAATCCAGCCACACTGTCTTTGGAAAGACTGTTGCCCGTTATGCCAACAATTGAAATGCTTTCAACAGGGACATCAATGTTGAAGTCAACAGAAACACTGCCTGTTAATTTACTAGACACACTTTTTGCAATAAGTTGAGTATATCCACCAACATTATACAATTTTGCTGCTGGTGAAAATGTCTTTGTGAAATCTGTTCGACCTTCCTCATCTTCTTGAGCAAGAATAACTTTAAACTTCGTGTTCAAAGTCACATATCTTGGAACTATGATAACTCCGTTTGTTATGTGAGTTGCTTTTTCTGCAATGCAACTGACATACACAACACGATTTCCATCAGCATCTTTTGAATAGAAAAATTTAGTGTTGCTTCCTGCAAAATCTTCTTCCGTTTCACCATTATTTAATTTAAGAACAAAATAACTTGAACTTCCTTTTGGAAACGAAAGTTCAATTTGATTTTGATTTACGCCTTGTGTTGCGGTTGAAATAAGAATGTCAGAATCAGCACTTATGTTGTAAGGAGTTGCTCCACGAGATGTGTAGGTTTTTTCACCTTTTTCATTAATTGTCACGTCAGCAAAAAACAATCCTTCAGGGTTGACAGGATCACGCGAAAAAGATCCACTGAAATACAATCCCAAAAAGATTATTCCAATTGCTCCTAAAACTGAACAGAGAGTTGCAACAACAACTTTCCATATTGCAAATTTTGATTTTTCTTTTTTTGTTTTTGCTTTGAGTTGTTTTTCCATAAGCCCCCCAAATTTTTCTTTTGTTTCTATTGTTCGCAATATATTTAAAATAATTATATATATATAAACTTTTTTAGTCAAATTTTAAAACCACAAAACATAAAAAAACCCACAAAAAATTGTGGGTTTTTATAATTACTCCGCTTTAAATGGTAGCAAAGCCATAACTCTTGCGCGTTTGATTGCTTCTGCAAGTTCACGTTGGTGATAAGCACAAACACCAGTTTGTCTTCTTGGAAGAATTTTTCCTTTTTCTGTCATATATTTTTTGATTTTATTGACATCTTTATAATCAATTTTTTCATCTTTATTTTGGCAGAAAACACAAACTTTTTTCTTTGCAGGCTTTTTGAATTTTTTCTTTTCGTCGTTTAAAGATTTTTCGCTCATATTTTTCTCCTTATTAAAATTTTTTAAAATGGAAGGCTATCATCATCGATAGGTTTAAGTTCTGTCACATCTTCAACTTCTTCAGCAACTTCTTGTTTTGAAGCGCTATCAGAATTACGTGTTGAAATGAATTCAACTTCATCAGCAACAACTTCTGTCACATAACGTTTAGTTCCGTCTTGCGCATCATAACTTCTTGTTTGAAGGGTTCCAACGATTCCGCATTTGCTTCCCTTTTTCAAATATTTGTGGCAATTTTCTGCCTGACCTCTCCACACAACAATGTTGATGAAATCTGTTTCTCTTTCACCACTTGCTCCAACATATCTTCTTGAAACAGCAAGTGAAAAACGACAAACAGAAATTCCGTTTGTTGTTGTTGAAAGTTCAGGATCTTTTGTTAAATTTCCAACTAAAAAAACTTTATTCATATTCCCCTCACTTAACTATTTTTTAACAAACATTTGACGAACGATTTTGTCTGTGATGTTCATTAAATTGTTCATTTCTTTGATCATTTCAGGATTGATTGAGAAATTAACGAGAACATAGTATCCTTCAGATTTAAAATCGATTGGATATGCAAATTTTTTCATTCCCCATTTTTCAGTTCCTTCAATTTGACCACCTTTGCTTTCAATCATGGAATTAATTTTTTTAACTAATTCTTCCTTTTGTTCGTCAGTGGCACTTGATGAAATGATGTAGAGCAATTCATATTTGTTCATAATCTACCTCCTTTTGGACAAAATTCTGGCTTCCTACCAGTTTTGGTTTTTCTTAACAAAAAACAAGGACTTATCAAGTCCTTGTCATGATATCATAGAAATAAACTTTTTGCAAGCATTTTGTGTAAATTTAAACTCCAAGAATATAATTATTGACTGGTCTAACTTTTTTAATATAAACAGGTTTTTTAAATTCAAGAAATCTCTCATTTGAGAAAAATTTTGTTTGGGCATTGAATCCACTTTTTAAAAGCACTTTTGCCATTCCCAAATTGTCTGGATAGACAACTGTTTCAAATCTGTCGTATGTTTTTTCAATACAAAAAATTTTGTCCGCACGCATAAAATCTTTTATTGCTTGAGTTGCAACACCTTTATCTCTATAATCTGGTGCCACGGCAACATTATAAAGTTTCAAAACTTTTCCAGAATTTTCAACGCCAAACATCATTGCAACAACGGGAATATTATTAACATAGCCAATCACATCGCGAAATTGCCCGTCAGTTGCGTACATCAAACAGTCATTAATTTCTTTTGATGTTTCAAGCCAATTTTTTTGTTCCATGCAAAGAAATCTTCTTTCTCTTGGACTAAGCCAAGCGTCAATTCTTTTTTGGTCATTATGCCCAAAATCTCTCCAAATAATTTTCATACTTTCTCCTTATTTATTGACTTTATTTTATATAATAATTTATAAAAAATCAAGACCAAACATAAAAATAAAACTCGAAGAATGTCGAAAATTTTTAAAATTTTTACTAAAATTTCCAAAAAGCAACAAAAAAAGAACACCATTTGGTGCTCTTTTTAATCCTTATTAAAACTAAATATATTTTGGAATGGGTTTTGATTTGTAAACTTGGTTGTACCTTAATTCATTAATATTATTCGTAAACAAAGTTTTGATTATAAATCGTAATAATTTCAGTCACTTTCGGTGTTGCTTTTTTCTAAAAGCATAAAATCATGTTTTTTTGGTTTGCCATTAGCAAACCCACCTAAATTGATTAAATCAATTTTAGTGTCGACTTTAAAGAAATACTCTTTAAAAGGAGGTGATCCAGCGGCACCTTCCGATACCGCTACCTTGTTACGACTTCACCCCAGTCATTGGTTTTACCTTAGACGGCTGCCCCCTTGCGGTTAGCTCACCGGCTTTGGGTCCCCCCAACTCCCATGGCGTGACGGGCGGTGTGTACAAGACCCGGGAACGCATTCACCCCGACATGCTGATTCGGGATTA
>CAKVGZ010000004.1 GCA_934747765.1 uncultured Clostridia bacterium | reverse complement strand
CCAGGGTATCTAATCCTGTTTGCTCCCCACGCTTTCGAGCCTCAGTGTCAGTTACAGTCCAGTAAGCCGCCTTCGCCTCTGGTGTTCCTCCTAATATCTACGCATTTAACCGCTACACTAGGAATTCCGCTTACCCCTCCTGCACTCAAGCAATCCAGTATGAAATGACATTCCGAAGTTGAGCCTCGGGCTTTCACATTTCACTTAAATCGCCACCTACGCTCCCTTTACGCCCAGTTATTCCGGACAACGCTTGCTCCCTACGTATTACCGCGGCTGCTGGCACGTAGTTTGCCGGAGCTTTCTCCTGTGGTACCGTCATTTGTTTCTTTCCACAGATCAGAAGTTTACAATCCGAAAACCTTCATCCTTCACGCGGCGTTGCTGGGTCAGAGTTTCCTCCATTGCCCAATATTCCTAACTGCTGCCTCCCGTAGGAGTCTGGACCGTATCTCAGTTCCAGTGTGGCCGGTCATCCTCTCAGATCGGCTAATCATCGTTGCCTTGGTGGGCCGTTACCCTCACCAACAAGCTAATGATCCGCAAGCCCCTCTACCACCGAATTTAACTCCTTTCACCTCTGACCGATGCCGGTCTGTGGTCATATGCGGTATTAGCACCTATTTCTAAGTGTTATTCCCCAGTGATAGGCAGGTTGCTCACGTGTTACTCACCCGTCCGCCACTAAGTTTAATCGTAGCAAGCTACAATCAAACTCCGTTCGACTTGCATGTTTTAAGCACGCCGCCAGCGTTCGTCCTGAGCCAGGATCAAACTCTAACGTTTTTGGTATATAAACTTTTTTCAAAGTTAATATCGTTAGTTTGATTTGTGACTCAAAAACTATCTTGACTTTTTTATACTTTGCGTAAATTGAATAAGTATTGATGAATTGACAAGGTATTTATAAAAACCTATATAATGTTTACACATCTACCTTTTCTTTCCAAATATTTAGTTTTCAAGGTTCTGATCCCTTCAATAAAATAAAGGGAGTTTTGCTACGGTTAATGGGCTTTCCATCAGCGTAGCGAGGTAAATATACCACATAAAAAAGCGCTTGTCAACAATTTTTTGCAAATTTTTTAAAAATTTTTAAAATTTTTTTATTTTTCTTGAAATCAAAAAAAATGAACACTTCAGATAACAAAACTATTGACAATTCTGCTGTGAAGAAGTAAAATAAATATGTTTTTAGGAGGTATAAAATGGGCATAGATAGAAGAAGAGAAGGGTTCTCAGAAGAATTTGCTAATGACGATTTGAGACCAGAAGATTATGAAAGACTTATGGATAAATCTCAAAAGATGTCACAAATTGCCAATCCAGACGATTCTAGATTGGACGAACAAGATGAGAATGGAAAATATTGTGAGGATTATGATTATCCCGCAAGCAATAAAAATGATGATCATTGTATGTAATCAAAAAAAACCACTTAAACTAAGTGGTTTTTATTTTTATTCCGCAACCCACGCAAGCCCAATGGAAGGGCCAACATGAGCACCAACAACTGGCGACACAGTTCCTTCCAAAATTTTTATGCCTTTGAAATAATCAAGCACCTTTTGTTTGTATTCAGCAAAATAATTTGGCTTGCCTGCTTTAATCACAAAAAGTCTTTTTATCTTTTGAGGAACTTGTTTTATCATGTCCATAATTGCTTTGTTGTGGCCGATAGATTTTTTGTCGGAAAGAACTCCTTCTTTGAAAAGCACAATTGGTTTGATTTTCAAGAGTGATGCCACAACTGCTTTTAAGTTTCCAATTCGACCATTCTTTTTCAAATTTTCAAAACTTTCTGGGATGAAGGTTATGGCACTATTTTTTCTCAATTTAGATATGTATTCAACTATCTCTTTTACAGTTTTGCCTTTTTTTATCATATCAACTGTTTCATAAACATAGCCTATTGAAGTTTGCCCAATTGATTGAGTGTCAAAAACTGTTATTTTGCTTGGGTCTTTGCAACTTCTTTGTGCAAGACATGCACAATTGTAGGTTCCGCTCAATGTTTCAGAAAGGGTGTAGACAATTGCTTCATCTCCATTATCAATAATTTCATCATACATTTTTATGAAACTTTCAAGAGAAGGTTGACTTGTTCGAGGAATTTCTTTTGTTTGCGCCATTTTGTCATAAATTTCATCATACAAACTGTCGCTTTCCACATATTCCTTATCATTGAAAAGAATGCGAAGCGGATTCACATAAATTCCATTTTCTTTTAGGTATTTTTCACTTGGCGCACAAGTTGAGTCTACAATTATTTTTATCATTTTTCCACCTTTGTGAGTATTATATGACATATTTTCAAAATTTACAATAATTTATTTTAATTTTGTCATTTTGCTTGCAATTTGATATTTAGATTCGTCGGTTGGAGTTAACTCTTTGCAATATTTTTCCAATTTTGTCGCAAATTCCTGGAACTCTTTTGTTAATACGCTTGAAGATTTTTGTTCGATTGAAACCATGTTCAAATCGGTTTTTCGTTTTGTGAAGTTGTTAACAATTTTAATTTCTTCAAACGTCATTTCACCTTTGAATCCAATTCCGCTTAAAATTTTGAACACTTCTATTTTAGAGCGAAGTTCAAGTTTTGGCACTGCCATTTTGAAAACGTTTTGAAAGTCGATATTGAATTTTGTTGAAAACATGCTTGATATGCCGTCTGTCAAAAACATTGTGTGGTCAACAATTGTGTCATGAATTCCAGCAGGTTGAATGAACGCTTTTCGCCCAGAAGAAAGTTTTCGTTCAAACGAATATTCTTCACGTTCAATTTTGAAATATGCTTTTCCGTCTTCAATGACTTTGCTGAGAATTATCCCCGCGCTTTCTAAAAGATTGTTTGGAGTGTCAAAAAATATTTCTTCGCTGGAATATCTTTTTTCTCCAATAAATTCGTACATGGGCATCTCATAATCAAGTTTTATCAAGTTTTTGAATGTTTGTTTTGAGAATGCAACATAATTTTTTGTGTTATCGGTTTTGATAATTTCAAATTTTCCCATGGAATTTTCTCCCTTATTTTGTATATAGAAATATTAACCCAATTTTGATATTTTTACAAACAAAATGCAAGCAAAAATAAAAATGGCAAAAAAGCCATTTTATTCGTCTTGCAAGTTAATTTTCATATATCCTATGTCATAATGACACAAAGGACAAGTTTTATCTGGTTGTTTTTTAGTTTCTTCATATCCACATTTTGAGCATTTCCACTTCATGGCGCTTTGCTCTTTATATAGTTTATTATTTTTCAACTTGTTATAAAGTTCAGCCAACTGTTTGCTGTGACAATCTTCAACAGTTGCAATTCTCAAAAATTGGTCAGCAACATCGTCATAACCTTCGTCCCGTGCTTCTCTTGCAAAAGCTGGATAGACTGTTTCAAACTGTGATTCTTCCGCCACAGAAGCCAGTTTCAGACCTGGGTCAAGTTCGTAAGTTGAATATGGATATCCAGCTTCTATGTCGATGTTTTTATTTCCATTTCCATATTTCAAAAGAAAATCATAAAAAACTTTTGCGTGGCTCATTTCATTTTTTGCCAAAGTTTTCAGAAGTCCCATCATATAATTTAAATTATCTGCCTTTGCTTGTTGTGCCAAAAATTGATATCTTGCTCCGTCTTGACATTCTCCTGCAAAAGCGCGAGCCAAATTTTTCTTCGTTTGCGATTTTTCAAAATCAACCATAAATCCTCCTAATATCTTTTGGATTATTAACTAAAAAAATTTTTTAATACAAACTTTTCAAATATACTTGTAATTTTTAATAAAAATGTGATATATTAACTTTCAGTAAAAGGAAAAATATGGAAGAGAACTTTTGTTTATCAACTGACACCTGCTGTGACGAACTCAAATCAACTTTAAAAAAGAATAGAATCAACTTTATAAAGATGTGCTATATCTCCGATGGAGAAATTTACGAAGATAATTTTGACACAATTGAAGAATATAAATATTTTTATGATGAAATGAAAAAAGGCAAAATGTTTTCAACAACAGGCCTAAATCCATATCAAGTTAAAGAATATTTTTTGGACATACTTGAAAAGAACAAAAAAGACATCTTACACATCTCACTTTCTTCCGGGCTTAGTGGAACTTGTGGAATAACCAAAGACGTTGCCGACGAAATCAATCAAACATCAAAATATAAAATTTATGTGCTAGACAGTCTTTGCGCAACTCAAGCGCAAAATGCAATCCTTTGCTATGCAACTCTTTTGCGAAATCAAGGCAAAACAGCCGAAGAAGCTATGAAGGTTTTGGAAGAGGCAACAAAAAAACTTATAGTTGAATTTTTCTTAAGCGACCTTGAAACTTTGAAGCGTGGTGGAAGAATCAGCGGTGCACAAGCGGTTATGGCAAAAGTTATGCAGCTTCGTCCAATTTTGCATTTTGACCCAGAAGGCAAACTCCAAGTTATTGGAAAAGTTATGGGCTCGAAAAAAGCAATAAAGTGCATTTTTGACAATTTCTTAAAATGTTATGACCCAAACTCTCCAATTCCAATCTTCATTCCATATTCAGGAGATTTCACAAATGCCGAAGAAGTTAAAAAAATGATTGAAGAAAAACTTGGAATAACAAATGTTATAATTGGCCCTGTTGGACCTGTTGTTGGCTCACACACTGGCCCATCGCTTTGCGGATTGATATATCTTTCAAAAACAAACAGAACTTAATTTTAAAAAAACCTTTTGATATCCAAAAGGTTTTTTATTATCCAACAACTTCAACATCCTCGCCTTTCAAAAATTCAGGAATTTCTTCTTTGTCTGGAATTTTTATTCCATTAACATTTTCAAGTGCCTTTTTAATTTTTGAATCTATGTCATCAAGAGATAATTCTTCTCGCTCAGCACGTTTTTCAAATTTCTCTTCAACTTCCTTAATTTCATAGTTATTAAACAATTGCGAGCTTGTGTCTGTGTCATTATATATTGTTTTGATGCGTTCCATAAGCGCCTCATTGTCTGGAAGATCCAAAATGTCTTTGAGCCCAAATCGTTTCAGAAATTCATCTGTTGTTCCAAACAAAAGAGGTTTTCCAACAGCATCTTTCCTTCCAACAACTTCAATTAAGTTGTGGTCCAACAATGT
This sequence comes from uncultured Clostridia bacterium, assembly GCA_934747765.1. Classification (GTDB taxonomy): domain Bacteria; phylum Bacillota; class Clostridia; order Christensenellales; family UBA1242; genus UMGS687. Next base: position 106,506 of record CAKVGZ010000004.1, on the reverse strand, counting down.
TTGAACAGTGTAATCGCTGTTTACTCCACGAACTTCTTCAATTTCAAGCCTTGTGATTGGTTGTTTGTAGGCAATGATTGCAAGCGTTTCTAGTGTTGCACGAGTTAACGCACGTTCACGAATTGGATTTAGAACGGTCGAAATGTATTCAGCATATTCAGGATTTGAACTTAGTTGAATTTTTTTGTTGTAGCGAATTAAGTGAACTCCACTTTTGCCAGACAAACGTTTTTCTAAATTGTCAACCGCTGTTTTAACTTTTTTAAAGTCCATTTCTAATTTTTCAGCAATATAATTCATGTCGACCCCGTCACCCGACACAAACAAGATTCCATATATAACATCTTCTAAATCGTTTTCAATAAATAAATCACTCATATTCTACCTTTATTCTTTGACCTCTTTTGGGGCATATTTTGTTATTTCAATATCTTCAAAAAGTTCATTTTGAGAGATTGAAATTGTTTGGAGTTTCAACAATTCTAAAATCGCCAAAAACACATTGATGATTTCACTTCGTGTTATGTCTTTGTCTAAAAGTTCGCTGAATTTAACTTTATCTTTTATCATAACTGCATCTTTGATTGCGGAAATTTTTTCGGCAATTGTGAATCTGTCACGAACAATGTTTTTTGGTTCAACTGCTTTTGTTTCAACTTGAGTTTTGTGCATGAAATGCGTGAATGCGTCAAGCAAATTTTCAAGCACCATGTCTTTAAGCACAATTTTATACTTGTTTGCACTTGGTTCAGGCTCTTTGTAAATTCTGTCAACATTTTCCAAAACTTTAAGTTTTTCACTTGCTTCTTTGAAGATTTTATATTCTTCAATTTGTCTTAACAATTTTTGTTCAGGGTCTTCCTCGTCTTCAGGAAGGGCTTCATCAAGCCTTGGAAGAAGTTTTTTGCTTTTTATTTCAAGCAACGTTGCCGCCATTTCAATGAACTCACTTGCTTTTTCCATATCAAGAGAATCAAGGTCGTCCAAATATTCAAGATATTGTTCTGTTATTTCAGAGAGTTTTACGTCTGCAATGTCCATTTTTGCGTCTTTGATAAGATGCAACAACAAATCGAGTGGACCCTCAAAATTGTCGAGCCTAACCCTATAATTCTCAAATTCTTCGATATCTGTTTGCAAAGCAATTTCTTCCATCAATTCTCCACATTTGTTTTAAAAACAATTAATTATATAATAAAAGGATTTATTTTGCAATAAATCCTTTCAAATTATTTTTGATTTTCATTGTAATTTCTGTCTTGTTCTTTTTTCCATGCTTCAAGAGCTTCCACTGCACTTATTTTATCTTCGTATTCAGCCGGGATAACAACTTGACCATACATATTCTTTATTCCGTAGCACAAAACCCCTTTTCTATTTTCACAAAAAGCTGAAAATGAATTTGTGTATTTTTTCATATTTTTCTCCTCAGTAATTTTATACTATTCTAATAATTTGTGTTTGTCAATATCAATTTGGGAAAAAATATGTTTATGCGACAAAATATTCTATTTTTTTCTTAAATTTTCCAAAATTTTCGAAAACTTTTCTGGCAACTCTATTTCAAATTCCATTTCTTGCTTTGTTCGTGGATGAACAAATTTGATTTTGTATGCACACAAGAACTGCCCACAAAGTCCAAACTTTTTTGCCCCACCATACACTTCATCGCCAACAATTGGATGGTTAAGATATTTTGCATGAACACGAATTTGATGTGTTCTTCCAGTTCTAAGTGAAAACTCAATTAATGAAAAATCCTTAAAATATTCAACAGTGCGATAGACTGTTACAGCTCTTTTCAAGTTTTTTGAGCAATCAGAAAGCGGAAATGCTTTCATTTTTTTTCTATCTTTAGGGTCGCGCCCAATCAAAGTTTCAACAGTGCCCTCTTGTTCTCTAAAAGTGCCTTCAATGAGCCCCAAATATTTTCGCGAACAGGTTTTTTCGGCAATTTGTTTGGAAAGTTCAACATGAGCAAAATCATTTTTTGCAATGAGCAAAAGCCCACAAGTGTTTTTATCAATTCTGTGAACAATTCCAGGTCTAAGTTCCCCATTGATGCCACTGAGGTCATCCAACTGCAACACAAGCCCATTAACGAGAGTTCCTCCAGGGCATGATGAACATGGATGAACAACAACCCCTTGAGGTTTGTTTATAACTGCCAAGTCTTCGTCCTGATACACAATTTCAAAATCGACTTTCTCAGGCCTTATTTCAACTTCTTTTGGCGGATTCACAACAGAAAAAATTTGGTCGCCTTTTTTTATAGTTTCGCCAGCCTTAATCAATTTCTTACAATTTCTTAGAATGTAACTGTCTTCTTTTTTGATGGAATTTTGGATATGGGAACGTGAAAAATTTGGAAATTTTTCTTGAAGAAAAACATCCAATCTTTTTCCTAAATCATTTTCCATAACTTCAAATTCCATTATTTTTCTTTCTTTTCCTTTTTTATTGAAATAATCAAATCGACAATATAATAAACGCAAAGAAGAATTATTCCAATCGTCAAAAAGCTGTCTGCAATGTTAAAGATTGGGAAATTAACAAATTCCAGTTTTATGAAATCTCTCACATAGCCAAACACAATTCGGTCGAACAAATTCCCTCCAGCCCCGCCGATGATCAGTCCAAGTGAAACATAAAACAAAAAGCTGTTTGTCTTGGCAAACACGGCATAAACTGAAAGCAAAATCATTGCAACAACTGAAACAATTGCCAGTGCTATCGTGCTTCCTGAAAACATGCTCCAAGCAGCACCCGTGTTTTGAGCATATTCAAACTTAAAAAAACCTGGAATGGCTTGTTTATCTATGCCAACAATGTAGTGTTTAACAATCAAGTCTATAATTATTGAAGCAAGCGCCACACAAAGGCAAGTTAAGATTAACGTAATTTTTTTATTGTCAAACTTTTTCATCAATGCCTCATTCCATAAACGCAATCGCTTATTTTCTTTATATTTCCTTTAATTGCGCAAGTTGCCCCTGAAAGAAAATCTATGATATGTTCTTTATCATCCTCGCTAAATTTAGAAAGGTCAACATCAACATTTTCTCCGCCAGCATAAAATCCAACAACTTCTTCTATTTCTTCCTGAGATGAAGGATAGTATGTTTTGGGATCAGACCTTTTTTCTCTAAGGTCAAACTTTGCAAGAGGAAGTTCCTGTTTTTTTTCTTTCTTTTTTGGAACTTCTTTTTCAGTCACAGTTTCTGTTTCATCTTTTTCTTCAAAGCCAATCGCTTTTAAAAATCTATCAAAAATTCCCATTTGTATCTCCAAAAATATATTACTCAACTTTTACGCAATTGTCAAACTTTTAATTAGTTGAAATTTTTACACAAAATCGTTGACAAAAGAACACAGTTGTGATATATATATTCTCGCAAATAAATAAATCTTGTCCGAAGACAGCAAGTGGCGTGGCCATAAACATATTGTACTTGCCGAGGCAAAGCAAATAAGAAGTTCAAAACCTCTTATGCTTGTTCGGGCATTTGAGGTTTTATTTTTTGTCACACAAAATTTAATTAAAAGGAGAAACAAAGTGAGTGCTAATTTAGAAGTTAAAAAAGAAGTTGTTAGCGAAATCAAAGACAAACTTTCTAAATCAAAACTTGTTGTTTTTGTTGACTATCGCGGGCTTACAGTTGCAGAAGACACAGAAATGAGAAGTGCTTTTAGAAAGAACAACAATGACTATAAAGTATACAAAAACAGACTCGTTCTCCGCGCACTCAATGAACTTGGAATTTCAGGTTTGGAAGACAAATTGCAAGGAACAAGTGCAGTTGCTTTCGGATATGAAGATGAAATTTCAGCTGCAAAAACTGTTGCAGATTTCAAATCAAAAACAAACAAACTTGAAATTAAGTGCGGAATACTTAACGGTCAATTAATTTCTTCCGATGAAGTAAACACTCTTGCTAAAATTCCATCAAGAGAAGAACTTATTGGAAAACTTTTGTTCATTTTCCAAAATCCTATGCGCAGTTTGGCTGTTGCAATTAATGAAATTGCAAAGAAACAAGCATAGTTTGGGAAAAATAATATTTTTAAGGAGAAAAATAAAATGGCAGATTTAAATAAATTTATCGAAGACATTAAATCATTAACAGTTGTTGAATTGAACGACTTAGTTAAAAAATTAGAAGAAGAATTCGGCGTTAGCGCAGCAGCTACAATTGCAGTTGCAGGCGCTCCTGCAGCAGGCGCTGCAGCAGCAGAAGAAAAAACAGAATTCACAGTTGCTTTGAAAGAAGCTGGAGCAAACAAAATTGCAGTTATCAAGGTTGTTAGAGAAATAACAGGTCTTGGACTTTCAGAAGCAAAAGCATTGGTTGACAATGCTCCATCAGTTCTTAAAGAAAATGTTCCAACAGCAGAAGCTAAAGAAATGGAAACAAAACTTAAAGAAGCTGGCGCAACAGTTGAATTAAAATAATTAGTTTAAGAGTATAAATTTTGTGTGTAAAAAAAGAAGCAAATAGATTGCTTCTTTTTTCTTACACAGCTTCAGGCTTAACTTTGTGTATTACTTCCGGTTTTTCTTCACCATTTATGACTTTTTCGGTTATCACAATTTTTTCAATATTTTGGCTTGGAGAATCGAACATAACATCTTGCATGCAGTCTTCAACAATTGCTCTTAGACCACGTGCACCAGTTTTTAATTCTTTTGCTTTTTTTGCAACAGCACGAACAGCATCATCCGTGAACTCAAGTTCAATGTTATCCATGTTGAAAAGTTTTGTGTATTGTTTGACCAAAGCATTCTTTGGTTCCGTCAAAATTTTCACAAAAGCATTTTCATCAAGTTCATCAAGTGAAACGAAAACTGGAAGCCTTCCAATCAATTCTGGAATCAGTCCAAATTTGACCAAATCTCCTGGCTGAACTTGTTTTAAGACATTTGTTTTTTCTCGTTCAATTTTTGTTTTTATGTCTGCATTAAATCCCAAACTGGAACTGTTAATTCTTCCTTCAACAATTTTGTCCAATCCAACAAATGCTCCCCCACAAATGAAGAGAATGTTTGTTGTGTCAATTTGTATCATTTCTTGCTGAGGATGCTTTCTTCCACCTTGAGGAGGAACAGACGCCACAGTGCTTTCAACAATTTTCAAAAGCGCTTGCTGAACTCCTTCGCCAGACACATCACGCGTTATTGAAACATTTTGACTCTTTTTTGCAAGTTTGTCGATTTCGTCAACATATATAATTCCACGCTCCGCTTGAGAAATGTCATAATTTGCGTTTTGAATTAGTTTAAGAAGGATATTTTCAACGTCATCTCCCACGTAACCTGCTTCGGTCAAAGTGGTTGCATCGCAAGACGCAAATGGCACATTCAAAATTTTTGCCAATGTTTTTGCAAGCAAAGTTTTGCCTGAGCCGGTTGGTCCCACCATAAGAATGTTACTTTTTTCAAGTTCGATTTCGTCGGAATCTTTTTTTCCGTTTGAATGAACAAGGTTATAGTTTATGCGTTTGTAGTGGTTGTAAACAGCAACAGAAAGTGCACGTTTAGCTTCGTCTTGACCAACAATGTATTCATCCAATTTTTCTTTAATTTCTTTCGGAGTTAAAAGTTTTAGTTCTCTATCTTGCGACAATTTTGGTTTCCCATGCAAAAGATCTCTGCAAAGAGATATACATTCTTCGCAGATAAAACTATCCCCTTCAGGATTTCCAATCAACTGGCGATTTGGACCTTCAGGCTTATCACAAAATGAACATTTATAAATTTCTTTTTCCATACACTCCATATTATTACGTTATTGAATTATTTTTAACCTTATATTTAATTTTTCTTTTGTCTTTTTTCAATAACTTTGTCGATTAATCCATATTGGAAGGATTCTTCTGCGCTCATGTAGTAATCTCTGTCTGTGTCTTTTTCAACCTGCTCTAAAGGTTTTCCTGTTTGTTGAGAGAGAATATCATTTATTTTTGCTTTGATTTTTTGAATTTGTTTTGCTTGAATTTGAATGTCGCTTGCCTGACCTTGTGCTCCACCCAAAGGTTGGTGAATCATAATTTCTGCATTTGGAAGAGCAAAACGTTTTCCTTTTGCTCCACAAGAAAGCAAGAATGCTCCCATTGATGCGGCAAGTCCAATGCAAATTGTTGACACATCACATTTAATATAGTTCATGGTGTCATATATTGCCATTCCAGCGGAAACGCTTCCGCCAGGACTGTTTATATACAGGCAAATGTCTTTGTCTGGATTTTTGCCTTCAAGATATATGAGTTGAGCAACAACATTATTTGCAACAGCATCATTAATTTCTCCCGACAAAAAGATAATTCTGTCCTCAAGTAAACGAGAGTATATGTCATAAGATCTTTCTCCGTTTGCTGTTTGATCAACAACCATAGGAATCAACATTTTTCACCTCTAAATTATTTTTGCTCGATTATTAAATTATATTGTTGTTTGTTTTTAAGAAATCTAGGAGTTTTTTCATTAAAATGTCGTTTTGGAAATATGCAATTGTTCTATTATCCAAAGATTTCTTATAATCTTCAACGCTTTTCTTATATTTATCTGCTGTTTCTTTCAAAACTGCATCAAGTTCTGCTTCTGAAACAATCATGTTTTCTTTTTTAACAAGTGCTTCAAGAACCAATCTTGTTTTAACAGTTTCTTTTGCTTGTTCTTCGCGTTCTTTTCTGACATCTTCAATTGTTTTGCCAAGATATGTCAAATATTCGTCAAGTTTTATTCCTTGATATGAAAGGCGCATTTCCAAATCTCTCATGAACATATCAAGTTGTTTGTCAATCAAGATTTTTGGAATTTCAACTTCGCTTGATTTTACAATTGCATCTATCAAGTCGTTTTCAACTTTACGTTCCTTTTCATTTTCAAGTTTCTCTTTCAAACGTTTTTCGATGTCTGCTTTGTAATCTTCTAAAGTTTCAAACTCACTGACATTTGATGCAAATTCGTCATTAATTTCTGGAATTTCTTTTCTTTCAATTTTTTGAACTGTAACTTTGAAAACTGCTGGCTTTCCTGCAAGAGATTTTTCATGATAATTTTCTGGGAAAGTTACATTAATATCCTTTTCATCACCAACTTTCATTCCAACAATTTGGTCTTCGAAAGTGTCAATGAAACTGTGTGAGCCAAGTTCTAGGCGATATCCTTGAGCTGTTCCACCATCAAAAATTTCTCCGTCAACGCTTCCAACAAAGTCGATGGTTGCATAGTCGCCAAGTTTTGCTTCTTCGTCAGTTTCAACAAAGCGTGCTTGTCTTTCAGCGATTTTTTTGAGTTCTTCTTCGATGTCAGATTTTTTTACTTTTTCTTTTCCTTTTTCAACCGTCAACCCTGTGTATGCTCCAAGTTTAACTTCTGGCATTAAAGGTGCTGTTGCAACAAGAACAATCCCTTCTTTTTCAAACTTTTCAATTTTCACATCTGGTTGTGCAATTGGTTCAATGTCCAAATTTTTGTCCAAGAAATCGTTATATTCTTCTGAAAAAGCAATTTCAAGGGCATAGTCCAAAAATACACCTTCACCATATTGTTTTTCAATTACTTTTCGTGGTGCTTTGCCTTTTCTGAAACCTTGGACTGTGTACTTGCCTTTTGTTTCTTCATAAGACTTTTGAATGCTTTGTTCCCATTTTTCTTGGGAAATTTTTATTTCAACTTCAAGTTGATTGTTTTCTTTTTTTCTTATTGTGTAACTCATTATGTTTCTCCTTAAAATTTTATTACTGCGGTATTATAACACAATTGTTTTCTAAATCAAATTGTTTTTTAGAAAAAAGCAAAACTCCATAATTGAAGTTTTGCTTTGTAAAGTGTTTAAACTTATTTGCTCATTTTTGCAACTTCTTCTGCCAAGTTGTCAACACGTTTTTCAAGACCTTCGCCCATTTCATAACGAGTAAATCTTCTTATAGAAATTTTTTCTCCAATCGACAAAATTGCTTCGTTAACAACTTGAGTGATTGTTTTGCTACTGTCTTTAACAAAGTCTTGGTCCATAAGGCAAACATCTTTGTAATATTTTTTGATTCTGCCTTCAACCATTTTTTCAACAACTGCTTCTGGTTTGCCTTCGTTTAATGCTTGAGCTTTCAAAATTTCTTTTTCTGCGTCAAGAGCATCTGTTGGAACTTCATCTTCTCTAACATACAAAGGTTTTGCTGCTGCAATTTGCATGGCAATATCTTTAACTAAGTTTTGGAAAGCATCACTTTTTGCAACAAAGTCTGTTTCGCAGTTAACTTCAACCAAAACACCAATTTTTCCACCCATATGGATATATGAGCCAACAACTCCTTCTGCTGCAATTCTGTCTGCTTTTTTTGCAGCGGCAGCCATTCCTTTTTCGCGAAGATATTTAATTGCTTCGTCAAAATCTCCGTTTGTTTCGGTCAACGCTTTTTTGCAATCCATCATACCTGCGCCCGTTGTTGCTCTAAGTTTTGAAACATCTTGTGCTGTAAACATGAACTATTCCTCCTCTGAAACTGCTTTCTTAGAAGCTCTCTTTGGTTTTTCAACCTTTTCTTCAGTTGCTTTAACTTCTTCAGTTTCAACAACTTCTTTAACTTTTTTAGCTCTTGGTTTTTTGTGAGTTTCTTCTTCAACTGTTGGTTCAGCATCTTCTACTGTTGGTTTAACTTCTGAAAGAGCTGTTGCCATGTCAACTGGTTCTTCATCTTGGTTTTCTTCTTTGAAAGAAACACCTTCTCTTGCTTCGATAACTGCGTCTGCAATTGCTGAAGCAATCAATTTTACTGAACGAATTGCATCATCATTTCCTGGAATGACATAATCAATTCCTGATGGGTCACAATTTGTGTCAACAAGTCCAACAAGTGGGATGTGCATTTTAATTGCTTCACGAACGCAAATGTGTTCTTTTGAAGGGTCAACAACGAAAATTACACCTGGCATTTCTCTCATTTCTTTAACTCCGCCAAGGTTTAATTCCAATTTATCTCTCTCTGCTTTTAAAATTGCAACTTCCTTTTTAGGCAACAAATCGAATTCTCCAACTTTTTCCATTTGGTTCAATTTGTTAAGTCTATCAATTCTTGTTCTCATGGTCTTGAAGTTTGTTAAGCAACCACCAAGCCATCTTGAATTTACATAGAACATTCCGCATCTTTCTGCTTCTTCTTTAATTGCTTCAGAAGCTTGTTTTTTTGTTCCCACAAAAAGAACATTTTTGCCTGATGCGACAACATCTCTAACAAAAAGATATGCTTTGTCGATAAGGTCTGAAGTTTGTTCTAGATTAAGGATATGAATATCATTTCGTGCGGTGAAAATGTATTTTTTCATTTTTGGATTCCATTTACGTGTTTGGTGACCAAAATGAACGCCTGCTTCTAGAAGTTGTTTCATTGAAATAACTGACATTTATTTTTCCTCCTTGTTTTTAGTCTTCCCCGCGCCGTCTTTTGCTCCGCAAACAACCAAATTTATGAGAGATGATTTGGCAACGGCCTGCGAATAGGTCGCGAGTGATTATTTGTCAATGAACTGACGAAAAAGAATATATCACATAAAAAAATAAAATGCAAGCGTTTGCATTTTATTTTACTAAATTTGTTACATTTCTCTAGTTTTTGTTTTTGCAAGATGTTTGACAAGTTCATTTTTATATTTCTCTCCAAACTTGTTTGCCATAAATTTTTGCCATTCTGCGTTTAGCATGTTGTGATTTTTTGTGGCATAGAAATCTTCATGTATAAGTCCAAAATCGCCAAAGAACAAAGTGTGAACAGAATGCTCTTCATTTTTGTTAATTCTGATTTTAACAAAAGCATTGTCTTTGCTTTCTATTTTGTCGCAACCTGTGACGTGATATCCATGAATCTTTAATCTGTAAGGGATTTCAGCAACGTCCAAAATTTTTATAAAGTCCCCTTCACAGTACACATGTTTTATATCTGATTTTCTTTCTCGCATAACTCCCCCTGTTTTGCGCTTCCTTCCATTTGTTTGCAAGCACTGATACAACTATTATATTTCTTCAAGTTTTCAATATATTCGTTTCCAAGCACTTTTTTCAAAAGTTCATGAACTGCACTTTTGCAAAAACGTTCTGGCTCAGAGCCTCTGAAAATGTATTTCATTGCTTTTGTTTCAAATGCTGTGCTTAGTGCTCCTGAATTGCTCATTGAACCGTTTGAAACTGGAATGTTGATTCCTGTTTCGTCTATTGTTATAATTCCAACTTCCAAACTTTTCACAAGTTTTGGCGCTATATGATTTTCAAGAATCTCTTTGCATTTGTTCTTTTTTTCATCATTCATAGCTTCATATTTATGCCAAAATTTCTTGTAGGTTTCTTTGTCAATAGATTTAACTTGATCTCTCAACTGGTCATATTGCGCTTTCTTATCAGCATAATCTTCGAAAATTGAACTTAAAATTCTTGAGCAAATGTTTTCATATTTTCCAGCATAGTTTTCATCGTTTACATTTGCCATTTCAACGTGAAAATCATAAATTCTAAATCTGTGATGAGTTGAAATTTCAATGTATGGCAAGCCATTTTTCATGTCAACGTTAACATAAACTCCTTCATAGCATTTATCTTGAATTGCGGTTTTGAAAGTGTTAAAATCCTTTCCAGATGCTTTTATTCTGTCGATGAATGTCATAAATTTCCTCCCTTGTATTAACCTTATGATAACAAGAAATTGCCAAAGTGTCAATACTATATTTTTCCATACAAATTTTGGATTGTGTAAATATAATTGCCATCTTTGTCGTTTGTTATAAGAGTTGGGAGAACATTAACTTGCTCTTTGCCTCCTTTGACCGCTTCAATCAAAACAAGCACAGGGTTTTTGGTTGGTGAAGGAGAAGTGAAGAACATTATTTTTGGTTCCAAATTGTTTTGTTTCAATTTGTAAATCAATTCTGCAGTTCTTGTTGCATCATACACAAGAAAGAATTTCCCACCAAATTTAAGCAAATTTTTTGCACACAAAACAAGCTCATCTAAATTCAATTTCACTTCATGTTTGGAAATTGCTTCTTCTTCGCGAAGCGAAATCAAACTCTTTTTATTAACTTTCCTGTAAGGTGGATTTGAAACAACCACATCGAAACTTTCTCGTTTAACGTATTTTTCAAAATCCTGAATTGGCGAATTGATTATTTCAATTTTGTCATTGAGAAGGTTGAGGTCCACATTTCGTTTTGCAAGTTCTGCCGTTTCCTTTTGAACTTCGAATGCATATATTTTTTCTGGATTTTGTTTGTGTGTTAAGAGAATTGAAATCACACCCGTCCCTGTTCCAATTTCGCAAACTTTGTCTGATTTCTTTGCTGAAACAAAATTTGCCAAAATTGCAGAATCGCTTGTGAAACAATATTTTGTTTTGTCTTGAATAATTTTTAGGCCTCCAATTTGAAGGTCATCAAGTCGCTCATTTTCCTTTAAATCCATTTGCGTCCTTCTTTTGCTTTATTTCGGTCAAATCAAAGTTTTTTATTTCACAACTTGTTTCATCGCCAAGTTTTACTTGAACAATTCGTTTCAAGAGGTCATTATAAACAACTTTGCCCACTCCATTTGGAGTTTCCACCATACTGCCAACTTTTGGCATTAACTTGTTTGTTTCGGCATAATGTTCATTTTCGTATCCAAGGCAACACAGAAGCCTTCCGCAAAGTCCGCTTATTTTTTGAGGATTTAAAGAAAGGTTTTGAGTTTTTGCCATTTTGATTGAAACGTGTTCAAAATCGTTCAAAAATTGTTTGCAACAACATTCTTTTCCGCAAGGTCCAAATCCACCCATTGCCCTGGTTTCATCACGAGAGCCAATTTGACGCAGTTCAATTCTTGTCTTAAAAATTCCTGCAAGTTCTTTAACAAGATCGCGGAAATCCACACGGTTTTCAGAAGTGAAAAAAATTGCAACTTTACTTTTATCCAGTGTGACTTTCACGTCACTAACCTTCATTTCAAGTTCATATTTTTTTATCAATTTTTTTGTTTCTTGTTTGACTTTATCTGCAAAGAATTTGTTCTCGTTGTTTGTTTCAATTTCTTTTGGTGTTGCAATTTTTATGAATTTGAATTTCTCTTGCTCTTCTTCTTTCATTGCTTCATCTTCAAAAGAAACTTCTTTTTCTGGGTCGTTAACATCAAAACTTTCACAAAGAGTTTTTGCAACTTCAAGCCCACGCGAAGTTTCAACAACAACAAATTTTCCTTTTTCAACTTTTTCATCACCATCAATTTCAGCCATGTAGTTAACAGGGCTTCCATCCAAGGCAACCTTAACTAATTTCATATTTCTCCTTATATTATACTATAATTATATTTTATCTCTAATATCTTCATTAATAAATTGTCGACAACAAGATTTGCAGACACATTTCGCTCAAGCTCCAAACATGAGTTGTTGATTAGTTCAATCATTTCACAATATGCCAAAGATTTTTCCCCTTCCACCGAAACAAGTTTTTTTCTAAGCTCAGATTGGAAGATTTCAAATAAACTTTTCAATTCATCTTTGAAACCAAGAACTTTGGCTGAATATTCTGCAAGATTCTTGCTGGAAGAAAAATCTTCCGCAAGCTCTTTTGAGAGCTTTAATTTGCCAGAAAGAGTGTTTGACTCAAGAGCATCAACAGTTTTTCCAAGCCATCCATCGCCATTTGCAACTGCAGTTTCAACTTCGGTTATTAAATATTTTTTGTTAAAATCGAAATAGGCCTTAAAAAGATTTGATGGATTTAGCAGAAATGATTCTAATTCATTCTTCTCTAGTGGAACAAGATATTCTTTTCTTGTTCGAGAAATTATTGTTTGAAGAATTTTGTTTTCGTTTGTTGCTGTTAGCAAAAAAATTGAATGACTTTGAGGCTCTTCAAGAGTCTTCAAAATTTTGTTTTGAGCCTGAACAGTTGCATTGTCTATGTTTTTTAAAATAAAAACTTTTATTCTTCCGTTCATCGGGCTTTCATAAGCTTTTTCAATTATCCCAGCAACATCATCAACAACAATGTTTTTTCCGCTTGGATATATCAAGAGGTCTGGATTGGTCTTTGCCAAAATTTTTTTACATTCTCCGCACTGCTCACACGAACAATTGTTTTCGCACAAAAGTTTTTCTGCAAAACAAAGGGCATGATAGAAATTTGTCGTTTCATCTGGCGACAAAAACAAATATGCATGAACCATCCTAATTTCGCTAGTTTCTTTCACAAAAGTAATAATATCACACTTAATAAATGATGGCAAATGTTTTCAAACGCAATGGCAGGTCCATAAAAAGCAACATATTTCGACATTTTTAAAAAAAGGACGTTTCTTTACAAAATTTTACATAATTTCTTTACAATATCGTTTGTTTTTTTGGAAAATTGTGGTATTATTATGTTCGTGACAAACAAAAAAGGAGAAAAATATGACAAAAAATGCAATTCTATTTTCAAAAAGAGACTATTCACTAGCCGACGGATTAAGATACGTTTGTAGAGAAAACAAAGTTAATTTAACATACTGTTTAAATTTCCCAGAAATTCTACATAATATGATTAACACAAATCCGGAAATTTTATTTTTTGATGTTGAAAGTTCACATTTTCCGTTTTCAACATACAAGGATTTTATAGACACGAAACTATTTTATATGCCAAAAGTTGTTTTACTTTCACCAGACCCCGAAAAAGATATAGAGTATGAAGGGACAAACATTTCGGTTGTTGACAAAAGAAATTTCACCGAAAAGATTGTTGAGATTATGTCATCAGTTGATGAAAAGTCTGGCAAACCTTTGCCGAATGACAAAATTGAAGATATAAGAAACAAAACAACAAAAATGCTTGCCGATTTGGGAATAACAACAAAATATTTAGGCTATGAATACATAAGGGAACTTGTTATTGATATAATTTCAGATAAAAGAATGCTACAATCTTTTAACAAAAAACTTTATCCAAAAATTGCAATGAAATACAACACACAAGTTAATAACGTAGAAAGAAATATTAGGAATGCAATTTCAATTGCTTCCAGAAGAAATAAAAACAAAATACTTTTCGATGAAATAAGCGGGCGCGGAATACTTTGTGGGGCAGGACCAGTTCCAAGCAATAAACAGTTTATTACATGGCTCGTTGATAAAGTTTGTTAAAAGATTGGGTAAACCCTAATCTTTTTTTATGTCATGAAATCCTATAGATTTTTCCAGGCATGGTTGAAGCAACATCCACATTGATGTCTTGACCAACTGAAATTCCGTTGTTGTTTAAAATTGCTTTTATTGTTTCATAGGCAAGAACAGGATTATTGTTCTCTTTTGAAAGATGCGAAAGAACAACTTGCCTTGTTCCTCGTTTTGCAAGTTTTGAAATTGCATTTGCGCTTGCCACGTTCGACAAATGTCCGCGTGAAGAAAGTATCCTTTGTTTTAGGCTCGCAGGATAATGAATGTTGTTTTGTAACATATTTTCATCATGATTTGATTCAAGAAAAACAAGTTGGCTTCCATATAGATTTTCCAATGTATTTTCCGAAACTGCTCCAAGGTCGGTGCAAATTGAAACTCTTTTGCCATCTGATTCAATGTTATAAGCAACGCAACAAACGGAATCGTGAGGGACCTTGAAAGCAACCACTGTTATGTCCTTTATTTGAAAAGGAGCGCTGGTGAACAATCGCTTTTGAAAATCTTGAATTTTATAAAGTTTTTTTGAAAGCGCTCCCCAACCATCAACGTGGCAATAGACATTCGTCTTGAATTTACTTGCAAACACGTCAATTCCCTTTATATGGTCAGAATGTTCGTGGGAAACCAAAATTGCATCAATTTCATCCCCTTTAACGTTCAAAAGTGACAATCGAAGTTCGATTTCTTTGCATGAAAGACCAGCATCAACCAAAATTTTTGCTTGATTGCTTTCAACGTATGTCATGTTACCTTCGCTTCCCGAGGACAAATTGATTACTCTCACGAAGACAATTATATCAACTTTATTTTTTTAAATCAAGTTGTTTCTTTTTATAATGGACGTCAAACTTGTTTGTTTTGATGTCGTAAAATGCAACAAGAATGTTTTTTAGGTCTTTCTTGTTTTTTATTTTCAAATTTTTAAAAAGCCAATCTTTATCTTTTTTCAGTTCTCGCAAATAATTTTCATCAATCATCCCGTCATTAACAACAAATTTTTGAAGGCTTGCCTTGGGAAGAGAAATGTCAAAATCTTCAGCAACAGTTGGTTTTTGATTTGAAACAGGAAGCACACTTAGATTTCCATTTGTTTCAAATATAGCATAAGCAACATCACTCAAATTGAAAAATCCTTTTTCTCGGCACAAACTTATGAGGTCATTTATGTCCAATTTTGATTTTTTCAGTTCCTTATAATCTATTTTGCCATTGGAAATGACCATGATAGGTTTTCCTCTCAAAAATCTTTTAAGAGGAAGAGTTGTTCTCTCAAGAATAGTTATTAGATAACTAATCAAAAAATAAAATGCTATGGCGATAAAATAATAGTACCACGGGGTTTCGACGTCGGTTGACCATTCGGCAGAAATTGACCCAATTGAAATTCCCACCACATAGTCGGTGAAACTGAGTTGAGCAATTTGTTTTTTGCCAAGCAATTTTGTCACAAAAAAAAGAGCAACAAAACTGTAAAGTGCATTTAAAAGAACTGTTACATAATCTGGCATAATTTTCTCCACTTTGATTTTCCCCAAAGTGTTAATTGTTAATACTTTAAGTTGACAAAATGAGATAATAATCCTAAAATGTTAGCATGATATATTTTGTTGCAACACCAATTGGAAATTTGGAAGATATAACTTTGCGCGCACTGGGCATTCTTAAAAGCGCAGACATTATTGCCTGCGAAGACACAAGAACAAGCATGAAACTTTTATCCAAATTCGACATTAAATCAAAACTTGTTTCATTCCATAAATTCAACGAAAACGAAATGTCAGAAAAAATAATTAAAGAGAGCGAAGACGGAAAAATTGTTGCAATCATTTCCGATGCTGGAATGCCCGTCATTTCCGACCCTGGCAATTGCCTAACAAAAATTCTTCGCCAGCGCAACATAGAGTTTTCGGTTATCCCTGGCGCCAATGCAGGACTGTGCGCTCTTGTTTTAAGTGGACTCGACGCATCGTCGTTTTTCTTTTATGGATTTCTGCCTGAAAAAAATGTTGATAGAAAAGACGCTCTAACAAAGCTTTCACTCATTGACTCCACCATAATTTTTTATGTTGCCCCACACAATCTCCAAAAAGACATTTCAGACATTCACAGCATTTTTGGCAACAGAGAAGTGGCTCTTGTTAAAGAAATAACAAAGATACACGAAACGGTTTACAGATTTAATTTATGCGACCAAATTTGTTTTGAAAAAGACAAAGAAGGAAACTTTATCGACCCCAAAGGCGAATTTGTTATGGTGGTGTCGAAACCAGAAAAAAATGAAGAAGAAAACAACATGACAATCCCCGAGCATGTGAGATTTTTTATTAATTTGGGACTTTCGAAAAACGACGCAATCAAAAAAGTGGCAAAAGAAAGAAATGTTTCAAAAAGTGTTATCTACAAAGAAGTGTTAAACATCTAACATTTGCATTCATATAAATTAAAATGGAATACACAAAATTTTTGAAACAACTTCGCGACAAAGGCGAAACAATTCTTTTTGGCGAAGAAATGAAAACACACTGCTCTTTTGGAGTTGGCGGGAAAGCTAAGTATTTTGTTATTGCCAACAGTGCAAAGACGCTTGAATCGATTGTTAAACGCACAAACAATTTTTATATTATTGGCAACGGAACAAACATTGTTTTCCCAAACAAATATAATGGAACAATCATCAAACTGGGTTCCAATTTTTCGAAAATTAAAGTGTCTGGGAACAAAGTTGTTGCTGGAGCAAGCACAAATCTTTTTCTGCTTAACAGAGCGCTGAGAGAAAAAGGTCTTGCTGGGCTTGAATTCACCTTTGGAATTCCTGGAAGCGTTGGAGGCGCCGTTATTATGAATGCCGGGGCTTTCGGCGATGAAATAGGAAACTATGTGTCCAAAGTTAAGGTGTTCGACGGCAAAAAAACATATTGGACAAAAGATTTTGATTTTTCGTACAGAACCAGTTCACTGAAAAAAGAAAATTTTGTTGTGTTGTTTGTTGAATTTAGCTTGGCCAAAGGCAAGAGAAAAAATATTGAAGCCAAGCAAAAAGAATTTTTTGACAAGAGAAAGCAAACTCAGCCACACGGAGAAAAATCGGCGGGAAGTGTTTTCAAAAGATGTTTTATTAACGGTGAAACAGTTTTCCCTGCAAAAATTATTGACAAACTGGGGTTAAAAGGTGCTAAAATAGGAGATGCACAGATAAGCACCAAGCACGCAGGATTTATCGTTAACAATGGCAGTGCAAAACAAAGTGACATTATAAAATTAATCAAAATTGTTAAAAACAAAGTTAAAAAAGAAACAGACATTGACTTGGAAGAAGAAATTATCATATTAAAAGGAAACACAAAATGGTTATCTTAGGAGATTTTCACACCCACACACCCTACAGCCATGGAACAGGAACAGTTCTTGAGAATGCAACTGTGGCAAAGGAAAAAGGAATCAAAGCCATTGCAACCACTGACCACGGATTCAATCACAAACTTTATGCAATTAAAAAAGGCAAACTGGATGACATAAGAAAAGATTGCATAGAAGCTGAAAAGAAAACTGGGGTTAAAGTTTTGCTTGGCGTTGAAGCAAATTTTATTTCGTATGACGGCACAATTGACCTGACGGACGAAGAACTGTCGAAACTAGACATTCTCCTGGTTGGACATCACAATTTTGTTAAAGCAAAAAGTTTTGGAGAACAACTTGGACTTTTTTGGAGAAATATCATCTCGAAAGTCATTCCAGTTTCGAAAAAGAAAATTCAAAAAAACACTCAGGTGTACCTAAACGCACTTAACAAATACAAAATTGATGTTATCACACATTTAAATTACGGAATGAAAGTTGACACTATGAAAGTTGCGTTGGAAGCGAAAAAACACGGAACACTGATTGAACTTAACGGAAAAAGAATTTGTTTCACCGATCAAGAAATGCTTGACATGGCAAAAGCAAAAGTTAAGTTTATAATAAATTCTGATGCTCACAGCAAAGACAGAGTTGGCGAAGTGAACAATGCAATAAACTTAATCACAAGGCTCAATATTCCTCATGAACTTGTTGTGAACTTAGACAAACTTCCTTCATTCAAAAGAGAGAAATAATGGATTCATTTTCAAAAAGCACAAAACTTGAAATAATTTCGCAGGACGCAAAATTTGACGTTCCATTTTTATTTGCGCTTTTTGTTTCATCGGGAAGTTATGACGAAGAAGGAAACATGGAAATAACCACCGATCTTGAAGAACTTTTTCCTTATGTAAAAAGGAACACTTTGAGGCTTGCAAAAATCAACGAAATTGAAACGTGCCAAGATGATATTGTTGAAACTGAAGCGTTTAAAATTAGTCAAAAAGAGTTCCATAAAATCATTTTTAAAAACAACATTCTGAAAAAATTATTTGAGAAATGTGGAATTTTGGACGATCAAAACATCGAAGAAAACATGCAAATTGCAACCAAAACACAAGAAAACATAAAAAACTTTTCGAAAGGAATGTTTTTAGGTTGCGGGACTTCGAGCATCAAAATAAGTCAAAGAGCAAATGAAAAAACTTCAAGCGGATATCACCTTGAATTTTCTTCAAAAAGTTCACTTTTGCTTCGCGAATATTCTCACCTACTTGCACAATTTGACATTTTTGCAAAACTTATTTCACGTAAAAACAACTATGTTTTATACTTAAAAGATGCCGAGCAAGTTTGCGACCTCCTTGCCCTTATTGGAGCAAGTGGTGCCGTTGTCACTCTTCAAAGCGAAATGGCAAAAAGAGATTTTAGAAACAAAATTAACAGACAAACAAACTGCTTGAGCGGGAACATCTCAAAAACAGTTGAAGCAAGCATGAAACAACTTGAAGCAATTAAGAAGATTGACAACAAAATTGGAATAGAAAATCTTCCACCCGACCTTGCAGAAGTTGCCCTTATGCGTCTTGCAAATCCCGAAGAACCCCTAACAACTCTTCTTAAACTCAGCAATATGAATTTGACAAAAAGTGGGTTAAATCATCGCCTCAGAAAAATTGTTTCAATGGCCGACAAACTGTAAATTTTTTCTTGTCAAAACTTTTTAAAGGGTGTAAACTTATTTCATGGAAAAATTTGTTCACCTTCACAACCACACCGAATACAGTCTTCTTGACGGAGCGGCACGAATAAAAAAATTGATTGAAGTCACAAAAGAACGTGGATGGCCTGCAGTTGCAATAACCGACCACGGAAACATGTATGGTGCACTTCAATTTTATTCTGGTTGTTTAGCAAACGGAATCAAACCCATCATTGGAACAGAATTTTATATCTGTGACGATTTGACTAATAAAGTTGGAAAACACAAAGCATATCACCAAATTTTGCTGGCAAAAAATAACCAAGGATACAAAAATCTTCTTCTATTAAATTCAATTGCTTTCAAAGACGGGTTTTATTACAAGCCAAGAATAGATTTCAAAACTCTTGAAGCACATCACGATGGGCTTATTTGCCTTAGTGCTTGTTTGGCTGGACCAATTCCTCAAGCAATACTTTTGGGGCAAATGGAAGAAGCAGAAAGGCTTGCAAAATGGTACAAAAGTTTGTTTGGTGAAGATTTTTATTTGGAAGTTCAAAATCATGGTCTTGAAGAACAACAAATTGTTAATCGAGAACTGAAAAAACTTTCACAAAAACTTGGAATAAAACTTGTTGCAACAAACGACTGCCATTACATAGCAAAAGAAGACGCAGAGATGCAAGATGTTCTTATGTGCGTGCAAATGGGAAAGAAAATTGACGACCCAGACCGAATGAAATTTTCGACAGATGAGTTTTACTATAAAGATTATGACGAAATGAAGAAAGCGATGGCAGGAATGGAAGAATCGCTTGTAACAACTCTTGAAATTGCCGACAAATGCGATGTGCTCATTCGTTCAAAGGGACATGGAGATATTGCTGGCATTGACCCGAAATATGTCATGCCTGCAACCGAAAACTACATTCCAAAATATGTTCCAGAAAACGGAATGACACCATACGAATTTCTTCGTCATTTAACTTTTGAAGGACTTAACAAAAAATATAAAGAAGTGACTCCGGAAATTTTGGCACGTGCCGAAATGGAATTGGAAGTTATACATTCTCAAGGTTTCGTTGAATACTTTCTTATTGTTTGGGATTACATAAACTATGCCCGCCAAAGTGGAATTCCTGTTGGGCCGGGAAGAGGTTCAGGAGCTGGAAGTTTGGTTGCTTATGCCAGCGGAATAACTCTTGTTGACCCATTAAAATATGCACTTGTTTTCGAAAGATTTATCAACAAAGAACGTGTTTCAATGCCCGACTTTGACGTTGACTTTGATTATGACCGACGTGAAGAAGTTATTGAATATGTCAAACGAAAATATGGAGATGACCATGTTGCGTTGATTGCAACTTTTGGAACCATGGCAGCAAAGAACGCCATTCGCGACGTTGCAAGAACTTTGAACATGCCATATTCAGAAGCAGACAAAATTGCAAAACTCATTCCAGCAAAGCTTCCTGCAGGAATAAAAAAACCACCTGTTTTAAAATATTATTTTGGAACAACAGGCAAAGAAGAAAACGACAAATATATCATCCCTGAACTTCGCGCTTTGTATGACAGTGACCCAAGCATAAAACGTGTTTGCGACCTTGCAATAAAACTTGAAGGAACTCCACGAAATGTTTCAACACATGCTTGCGGAACTTTGATTGCTCCAGAAAGTGTTGATACATATGTTCCACTGACTCGAAGTGGTGAAGATATTTCAACACAATACAACATGGTTGAGCTTGAACAACTTGGGCTTTTGAAAATGGACTTTCTTGGCCTAAAAACTTTGACCGACATAAACAAAGCGCTTAAGTACGTCAAAGAAGACAAAGGTATAGACATAGATTTTTACGCCATGGATTATGACGATAAAAATGTTTATGACCTCATCAGTTCGGGCAAAACTGAAGCGATTTTTCAACTTGAAAGTGAAGGCATGAAGAAGTTCATGCGTGATTTGAAGCCAGATTGTTTGGAAGACATCATCGCTGGAGTTTCACTCTATCGACCAGGTCCAATGGATTCGATTCCTAGATACATTAAAAACAAACAAAATCCAAACGAAATTGTTTATGCTCATCCTTGTCTTGAACCCATTTTGAATGTCACTTATGGATGTATTGTTTATCAAGAACAAGTTATGAAAATTTTCCAAGTTATGGGCGGATATAACATGGGTCAGGCCGACAACGTTCGAAGGATCATGGGGAAAAAGAAAGTTGAAAAAATGCCTGCCGAAAAGAAAAAATTTATTGAAGGTTGGGATGATCCAACTGGCAGAGCAACAATTCCGGGGGCCTTGAAACTTGGCGTTTCACGAGAAGTTGCCGAGCAAATTTTTGGAGAAATGGAATCGTTTGCACAATATGCGTTTAACAAATCTCACGCCGCTGCATACGCTTATCTTTCCTATCAAACAGCATATTTAAAATGCTATCATGAGATTGAATTTCTTTGCGCTGTTTTAAACAACAGAATAACCAATTCGGATGAAATCAAAAAATATGTTATCTATGTTAAAGAAGAAGGCTTTAAAGTTCTTCCTCCAGACATAAACAAAAGTCAAACATACTTTTCTGTTGAAGACGGAAATTTGCGTTTTGGCCTTGCAGCAATCAAAAATGTTGGAATTTCGGTCATTGACAGCATCATTGAAGAAAGAAACAAAAACGGCGAATTCAAAGATTTTATGGATTTTGTTAAACGCGTCGACCAACAAGCAAGGAACAAACGTTGTTTGGAAAGTTTAATTCTTGCGGGAGCATTTGATTCTCTTGGGCTATATCGTTCTCAACTGATGAACGTTTATGAAAACGCAGTTAGCAGAATTGCGTCTGAATATAAAAGTCAGTTATCTGGTCAGTTTTCGCTTTTTGATTCTTTTGGAACACAAGAACAACATCTTGAAGACAAACTTGAAATTCCAAACATAAAAGAGTTCTCGAAAGATGCAATGCTGAAATATGAAAAGGAAGTTGTTGGAATTTATCTTTCCGGGCATCCTCTTGATGATTACATTGATAAATTCAAAAATTACAACCTCAATTCCAGCATGCTTGAAGTTGAAGAATCGGAAACAGACACCGACGATTCTGAAGAAAAAGAAGAAACCTCTTACAGCGGAAACGTTGAGAATGATATGAAAGTTGTTTGCGGTGGAATAATAACAGAAATCCGAAAAACCGTGACAAAAAACGGAAACCGGGAAATGGGATTTGCAAAACTAGAAGATTTGTATGGAACAATTGAACTGACATTCTTCCCAAATGCATATAGAAATCTCAAAAATATGTTAATCGAAGACACAATGGCAACAATTAAAGGAAAATTGAATCTTCGCGAAGGTGAAAAACCAACGATCATTGTTGACGAGATTATTCCTTGGAAAGAAACTCAAAAACAAGAAATCCAAGAAGAAAAGAAAGAAAAACTGTATCTTAAATTCGACGTGGAAAATGTTGTTTCATACAACACAATTGTCAAAATTTTGAGCACATATCCTGGTCAAAGCGAAGTTATCGTCAAATCAACTTCGAGCGGAAATGCGTTTAAAATGAACAAACACGTTTCAATAAATCAATATCTTCTTGGAGAGCTTTTGGGAGTTTTATCCGAAAGCGATGTTGTTGTTAGATAAGGAGGAAAAAATGAACATAGGCATTTTAACAAGTGGCGGGGACGCCCCTGGAATGAACGCTTTTATTTCAAAATTTGTAAATTTGAATCAAAAAGATAAGATAATTGCGTTCAAATTTGGCTATCAGGGATTGATAGATAACACAACAATTAAACTAGACAAAAACACAGTTCTAAACTGCTCTCATCTTGGTGGTTCAATAATCAAAAGTTCGCGTTGTAGCGAATTTATGACAAAGAAAGGTTTAGCAAAAGCAATAACAAATCTTAAACTCAACAAAATTTCCACACTTGTTATTCTTGGTGGAGAAGGAACTTTGAAAGGAGCAAAAGAACTTTCAAAAAATGGAATTGATGTGATTTTTGTTCCAACCACAATAGACAACGACCTTTCTTACACACAACGCACCTTGGGCTTTGATTCTGCAGTTAACGCTTGCGTTGACACGGTGGATAAAATCAAACAAACCATGCTTTCACTAAACCGAATTTTCATTTGCGAAGTTATGGGAAGACATTGCCCTGACATTGCAACTGACACATTCTTTGCAACCGATTCAACTTGCCTTATAACAAACAAATCTGACTACAATTTCAAAGAACTAATTTCCTGCCTAAAAACAGCAATTAAAAACGGAGAAGAATCACCATCAATCATAATCCGTGAAAATATTTTGGACGTTTTTAAACTTGCAAAAGAGATTCAAAATGAACTAGACATAGAAACTCGTGCATGCAAAATTGGATACGTTCAACGTGGATGCCAGCCATCAGTTATAGATAGAATTCTGGCAAGAAAATTTGCAATTTGTGCCATGGATTTGATTTCAAAAAAACAATCTAATCTTGCACTTTGCTGTAATGACGATAATATTGATGTTCAAGAGATTTTAAAAATTTAACTCGAAAATGTTTTAAAAAATAACACTAGACTATGCTCTAATGTTATTTTTTTACATCTCTATTTGATTGAAACAGTCACCAATCATAAAATCAAAAATGGTTGATGATGTTTAAGACACAGCCATTTTAGGGTGGCTTCATTCCATTATTTTTTTGTTTTTTGACCAAATTTTTCGGCCAACTCATCTTCTTTTTCTTCCATTGCTTTAACGTCGAGTCGGTCTTTAACTATGTTGATTTTTCCTTTTTGGCGTATGGCAGAAATAATTAACCAAATTGCTGCAAATCCAAACAAAATGTAAACTATTCTGCTGAAGATATTTGACTGAGTTCCAAAAAAACCTGCAATAATGTCATATTGCAACATTCCAATACTAAGCCAATTCACGCTACCAAAAAGAACAACTAAAAAAGAAATAAATGTTATCATAATCTTATTTTCTTCAAAAAACAAAAATATATTCTGGCACACTTTCTTGCTTTTTCGTTTTTCATCCAAATATAATCGTCCATAAAGGAGATTTTATGGATAATTTTTCGCATCAACAAATTAAGATTGAAGAACTTGAAAAAAGACTTAATGCCCTAAACAAAAAAATCAACATTGAATCCAGTGCAATTGACGAATTAAACAACAATTTGGCTTTAACAAACCAAACAATAAGTTCACTTTCGGTTGATTCTGGGCAAGACTTTGATTCTTGGTACACATACACAAAGCGTTGGGGAATGAATAACGTAAGACATGACCGAATTCTCTTTACATGCAAACCTTATGTTAAAACCAAAATTAAAATCAAAACAGACCTATTTTTCATTTCAAATTCAACCTCGCCATTGACCGCCTACATAAGAATTTGCTTGAACACAATTAACGTTACGAAGGGGAAAATTTACGAAGAAAAATTCCAACTAGAACAAGGAACATTGAACCGTAAATTTGAATTTGAATATGATTTTTATCCAACTAAGGAAGACAACACATTTTTGCTCCTATTAAATCCGGGAACAGATAACTTCAATCTTGGTTCAAGCGGAATCACCAGTTATGAAGCAACTGTGATTGGAAAAGATGTTAATATCATAACAAGAAACAACGATTTTAAAGTTTTTTTGACCAAAGAAAACTATTATATAACTCGCAACGTAAGCGATTATGGCGAATATTTGATCGCACCAGTTAGCAATTGCAAATTAACTTCAAAATTCACAAAAATTGATAGTGTTATCGACCGAACAACTGCGCAAAACAACGACAAATTTCTCCCTTTCAGCTACACCTGCGTGCCAGACGTTTCCTACGATTCAACAACTGAGCGTTACACCATACTGTCAACATTGCCTCCACGTTTCTATTATTACTATAGCAACCAAAATACAATGTATTTCGGGGTTCAAAATCCATCTTCTGGAACAACCTATATTGGTTGCACATACGGATATTCATACACTGTTGGTCCGCCAACATCAACTTCTTTATATTTCCAAAACATTGGCGCAGCCAACACAACTCTCGATTGCTATTTGGGATATGGATTGGGAACACCAACAAAGATTGAAACCCAAAGAATGAAACTCAATGGCACAAACATCACAGGAATGTGGGTTGAAAACTGTGTTGTGTTTGTTAAGAACTGGCAAGACCGACCTGCAGGAGAAATTCAACCTTGCTATGTTGCAACAAACAGTCTTGGAGAAGTTTATTTCTTTGATGGAAGACTTGCAACCTATCAACTCTTCATTGGCAAGGGAAATCAGGTTAATGCCTTTATGCAAGATGACCGTTCAATTAATGTCTATATGAGAAGAAAACATAACGTCTACAAAAAAACGCTTTTGTATGATGCAACAACAGAAAAATATACCGTCCAAGACGGAGAAACTGAAATTCCAAACGCCCTTGAATATATTGAAGGCATGAATGGCGATTATTTTATAAACAACTTAGGAACTTGGGAATATCACAAAAGTTAATAAAAAAAAGAGCTATTGCTCTTTTTTATTTGTCAGAATTTTCATCTTTTTTTGATTTTTTTTGACTTACTTCTTTTGGCTCTGTTTTTTCTTTTGATGAATTTTTGCCATCTTTTGATGCAGTTTTGACAGCAACCTTTTTTTCTGCTTTAGGCTTTGTTTCTTTAAGTTCGCCAACCAATTTCTTTATTCCAACCTTTTTTGGTTTTTCTTCTTTAGTTTCTGGCTTGTTTTCTATTTCAGTTTTTGTTTCTTCAACAGCTTTTTCATCTTCTGATTCTGTTTTTGGCTGAGATTCGGTCAATTGTTTTTCCAAATCTTCCTTAGCTTTTTTGAGTTGTTCAAATTCCGATTCGGTGACAACGCCTGCCTTAACAAGCATTTCGGCGGTTTTAAGTTTTTCATCAAGTTGATTTATTTTTTTTGACAACTCGCCGTCAAGCCTACCCTTTTCCTCTTTCAACTTTCTAAGTTCCGCTTTTTGATCCATAACAGCAACAATTTCTTCAACACTCTTGCCTTCCATAATCATATCTACTTCTTCTTTGTAGATTGTTTCTTTTAGTAGCAAGATTTCAGACATAACATCCATGAGTTTTCTGTTTTCTTTCAAAATCTTTGTTGCTCTGTCATAACACTGTTTCAATATTGAACGAATTTCTTCGTCAATTGTGGCAGCTGTTTCTTCACTATATTTATATTGATTTTGATAATCTCTGCCAAGGAATGGTTGATTTGTGGTGTCATAGCCAATGAATCCAAGTTGCTTGCTCATTCCCCATTCGGTTATCATTTTTCGTGCAATTTCGGTTGCTTGTTGAATGTCGTTTTGAGCACCTGTTGAAATATCTCCAAAAACCAATTCTTCGGCAATTCGTCCACCCATGCACATTGAGATTTGGTCGAGCAGTTTTTTGTATGTTACATGGTTATCATCTTCACTTGGTCGACTCATTGTGTAGCCTGCGGCCATTCCACGAGGAATTATCGATACTTCTTGAACCTCATCGCAGTTAGGCAACAATTTGCCCAAGATTGCGTGCCCCGATTCATGATAGGTTGTTATCTTTTTGTCACGAGGTGTCACAAGCAAACTCTTTTTCTGCGGACCCATTATAACTTTATTTATTCCTTCTGTTAAATCTGACATAATGATTTTTGGTCTATTATTTCTTGCTGCCAATATAGACGCTTCATTCAACATGTTTTCAAGGTCTGCGCCGGTAAATCCACTTGTGATACGCGCTAAGGTTTGATAGTCAATTTCATCATCAAGAGGCTTGTTTCGAGCATGAATCTTAATTATCGCTTCTCTGCCCTTAACATCTGGAACATGTACATAAATTTGTCTATCAAATCTTCCTGGTCTTAAAAGTGCTGGGTCAAGAACATCACTACGGTTTGTTGCTGCAAGAACAATTATACCTTCGTTTGCTTCAAATCCATCCATTTCAACAAGAAGCTGATTTAAGGTTTGTTCCCTTTCATCATTGCCTCCACCAAGACCAGTTCCACGTTGTCTTCCAACAGCATCAATTTCATCAATAAAGATTATGCATGGTCGAGATTTCTTTGCTTGGTCGAACAAATCTCTAACACGAGATGCCCCCACACCAACAAACATTTCAACAAAATCTGAACCACTTATTGAAAGAAAAGGCACATTACTTTCTCCCGCAACCGCTTTTGCAAGCAATGTTTTTCCTGTTCCTGGAGGCCCAACCAACAAAACGCCTTTTGGAATTCTTGCTCCAAGGTCAGTGAATTTTTGTGGGTTTTTCAAAAACTCAACAACTTCTTGAAGTTCGGCTTTTTCTTCGTCTGCCCCTGCAACATCATCAAATCGCACTTTTACATTGTCGTTTGTTCTTGCTTTGCTTTTTCCAAACGACATGGTTCCTGCATTTCCTTTTAATATTGCACGCAAGAGGAAATATCCAATTATAATCATTATAATAAGACTGAAGTATGGCATAATCGTCGACAACAACGATGCTTTGGCTTGTTCTTCAGTATATTTAATGTCTGGTTTTGCATCCAATTTTGTTTTTATTCCTGTTACACTTGCAGTTGTTGCAACTTCGCAATAATAGTCGGAATAAGTTGGAAAATTTTCCTCTTTTATTTGAGAATCTTTCTTCCTTATTCTATAGACACCATTATAATAATAAATGTCGGTTACTTTATCATCGTCAATCATTTTTTCAAATGATTTTATATCTATTTTTTCACCATAAGACCCTGTTCCAGCAAAGGCGGAGTAAATAAGCAACACAACAAGCAAGACCAAAACAGTGATCCAAATTATTTTTCCATATCTAGGTTTTTCTTTCATAACTCTCCTTATAATATGTTTTCTTAATCAACCAAAAATATTCTATCATTTTTATTCAAAAATACCAAGTTAAAAGAGGTATTTTTATGCCAAAAAATCTTAAACGAGAGCGATTTTTGTTGTTAAAAATGATTAATTACTTATCTGCCTAAAAATCGCTTAGGATTAAGATTTTTTGTTTTTAGAGTAATATTTTCATATCAATTCTTATTTTGTTTATTTTACACTATGAATACTATAATATAAGTTTTATATAAAGAAAATGTTTCACGTGAAACATTTTGCTTTTATTGTTTCACGTGAAACATTTTTGTCTTCAGTTTTGTTTCACGTGAAACATTATTTTTTGTTTATTAGAGATAAATCTCTTAGCGTTAGTGTCTTTTTATTGATTAATTGGATTAATTCAGATATTCTGTCCAAATCATCCTTGCTGTAATAGTCTATGTAAATTCTTCCCTTGTTGTCATTGCCTATTGCAGAAACCTTTGTTGAGAAAATCTTTTGCATATCATCAATCATTCCTTTAAGTTCAAGGCTTTGTTCCGACTTTGGACGTTCTTTTGAAGGATTGAGGAGATTTTTAACAAGTTTTTCCAATTCTCTCACAGACAACTTCTTGTCAACTGCAACTTGAGCAACTTTTGTTTGGTCTAAAGGATTTGGAAGAACAATCAGACATCTTGCGTGACCCGCCGACAATTTGTTTTTCTCTATCAGCTCAACAACATCAACAGGAAGAGATAATAATCTCAATGTGTTTGCGATTGCTGGACGACTTTTTCCAATTCTATCTGCTACAGCTTCTTGAGTTAAATCATATTCTTCCATGAGTTGTTTTATGGCTTTTGCAGCCTCAATAGGATTTAAATCTTCACGTTGCAAGTTTTCAATGATGGATATTTCTTTAATTTGTTTTGGAGTGTAATTTCTAACAAATGCCGGAACTTGAGTTAATCCAGCCATTTTTGCAGCGCGCCAACGTCTTTCGCCGGCAATAATCATGTATTTTCCTTCTTCTTCGCGATTTAGCACGATGGGTTGAATAATGCCATGTGTTTTTATTGACATTGAAAGTTCTTTCAGGGCAGTTTCGTCAAAATTCTTTCTTGGTTGATTTGGATTGGCAAAAATCAAATTAATGTCAATTCCTTCAATTCCACCTTGGGGTTTTGCAGTGGCAGTGTCTTTTTCATTCAAATCATCTTCTTCATCATAAATTGAGAGAAGAGCATTTAATCCTTTTCCTAAACCTTTCTTAATCATTGGTTCCTCCTACTTTAATTTTAGTGGTTATCTTATTATATTTAGCCTTGTTGCGGTTCAAAACTTCTTCGGCAAGTTCCAAATATGCCTTTGCTCCTTTTGAAGATGCGTCATACACGCCAATTGGGGTTCCATGACTTGGAGCTTCTGCAAGGCGAATGTTTCGTGGAATTGTTGTGTCAAAAACTTTTTTTCCGAAAAAAGTGCGAATTTCGTTTCCAACCTGAGTCACAAGATTACTTCTCGAATCTTTCATTGTGAGAACCACACCTTCGATGTCAATTTCTGGATTTAAGTGTTTTTTCACAAGTTTAATTGTGTTCATAAGTTGCGTTAAGCCTTCAAGGGCATAGAATTCACATTGAATTGGAATTATAATCGAATTCGAACATGTTAAAGCGTTAACCGTCAAAAGTCCGAGCGAAGGAGGGCAGTCGATGAAAATATAGTCATATTTGTCTTTAATTCGCATCAAACGATTCTTGATGACATTTTCACGATTTGGCATTTGAACCAAGTCTATTTCAGCTCCAGCAAGATCAACTGTTGCTGGAATAAAATCGAAACCTTCTATGTAGGTTGGAAGAATAACTTCATCAATGATGGCATCACCATCTATAACATTGTAAATTGTTTTTGTTTGAGAAGTTTTTTCAATCCCAAGACCACTGGTCGCATTCCCTTGAGGGTCAAGGTCAATTAGCAAAACTCTTTTCCCCATGGCAGCAATATAGGCGGCAACATTAACGCAAGTTGTTGTTTTTCCAACACCACCTTTTTGATTGGCAAAAGCAATGATTTTTCCCATATATATCTCCTTAATATATTATATATAAATATAACATTATATAATAAAAAACGCAATCCTAAAATTGCGTTTTTGCTTTATAAAGGTTCTTTTCTTGGTTTATTTTTGCGCCTTGGAAATTGTTTTGGTGTGCGCCCTTTCTTTTTCACAACAAGAAGATAGTTTTTTCGGTCTTCTTCAATTACATATTCAACAATCTTTTCAATTGACGCATTCAAAACTTTTAAAGCATTTTTTGCTTGTTCAATTTCTTCAAAAACACCGCTTCCTTTGTATGCTATCAAAATTCCATTTTCCTTTATTAATGGCAAAGCATATTCAAGCAAAGTCGGAAGCGATGCAACTGCGCGAGCCACACAAACATCAAAACTTTCGCGGTTCTCCGTTTGCGCAAAATCTTCAATTCTTTCATGAATGGCCATGGCATTTTTAAGGCTTAACTCTTCACAAACCATGTTCAAAAAATTAACTTTCTTTTCAACACTATCAATCATTGTGAGATTGATGTCTGGGCGTGCAATTTTGATTGGCAAAGATGGAAAGCCTCCGCCAGCACCAATGTCCACAACTTTTGCATTTTGAGGGATTAAATCAATTGCTTTCAAGGAGTCGAGAAAATGCTTTCGGTGCACTTCATCTTCGCTTGTTATTCGAGTGAGATTAAATTGTTCGTTTGCGTGCATCAAAAGAGAATTGAACTTTTTCAGTTGTTCAATTTGCTCATCGCTCAAACAAATTTTGTTTTCTTCTAGTAATGTTTTTAATTTCATTTTCTTGACTTTAAATAAATTGACAAAACAGTTATGTCGGCAGGTGAAACACCTGAAATTCTTGACGCATGACCAAGGGTTAAAGGTCGAACTTTGTTAAGTTTTTGTTGAGCTTCAATTCTTAGACCTTTAATTGAGGCATAGTCAATGTCCTGTGGCAATTTAATTTCCTCTTGAGATTTTAGTTTTTCAATTTCATCGTTTTGTTGTTTGATGTAACCTTCATATTTTATTTCAGTGTTCAATGTTTCAAGCAACTGTTTTTCGGAGTCATCAAACAAATTATATTCTTCGTTTAGTTTATAAACATCAATATTATTTCGCTTTAAAACATCTATGGCTTTCATTGAATTAACAGGAACACTTTCGCCATTTCTCTTTAAGAACGAAACCAATTTTTCGTCAAGTTTGAGAAGCATTTGAAGTTTCTGCCTCATTTTTTCAAACTTTTGAAGTTTCTCATTATATATCTTCCAACGTTCATCTGAAACAAGACCAATTTTTCTGCCAATTTCTGTCAAACGACGGTCCGCATTATCTTGGCGAAGAACAAGGCGGAACTCAGCACGAGATGTCATCATTCTATAAGGTTCATTTGTGCCTTTTGTGACAAGGTCGTCAATCAAAACACCAATATATGCCTCATTGCGTTTCAAAATCAAAGGTTCTTTCCCATCTTGTTTCAAACTTGCATTAATTCCCGCAATAAGACCCTGAGCCGCCGCCTCTTCGTAGCCACTTGTTCCATTCACTTGCCCTGCAAAAAACAGACCTGAAACCTTTTTACTTTCAAGAGAAGGAAGCAATTCCAAACTGTCTATGCAATCATATTCAATTGCATAAGCGTTTCTCATAATCTCTGCATTTTCAAGACCTTTTATTGTGGCATACATTTCATTTTGAACATCGGCAGGAAGTGAAGTACTTACCCCTTGAACGTATATTTCGTTTGTTGACATCGCTTCTGGTTCAAGGAAAATTTGATGACGTTCTCGATTTGGAAATCTCACAATTTTGTCTTCGATTGAAGGGCAGTAGCGTGGACCTATTCCCTTTATTTCTCCGCTGAACATTGGCGCCCTTGAAAGATTGTTTCTTATAACCTCATGAGTTTTCTCATTTGTGAATGTTTCGTAACAATAAGCCACATTTTTGGTTTTGTTTTTTGACAATGGCGAAAAACCTATGTTTTCTTGCCCAGCTTGTTTTTCAAGTTCCGAAAAATCTATTGTTCTTCCATTAAGCCTTGCTGGTGTTCCAGTTTTAAATCTTCTGATTGCAATTCCCATATCAATCAAACTTTGAGTGAGTCCAGTTGCTCTTGCAAACCCATTTGGACCGCTTTCTTGAGAAAACTGACCAATAATTATTCTACTCTTAAGATAAACACCCGTGGACACAATAACTGTTTTACACCTAAAAATTTCCCCAAGGGTGGTTTTAACTCCAACAACTTTTCCTTGTTCTGTCAAAATTTCTTCAACTTCCGCTTGTTTAAGAAAAATGTTGGGGCAGTCTTCAATAACTTTTTTCATCCTTGTGTGATAATTTATTTTATCAACCTGAGCACGCAAACTGTGGACAGCGGGTCCTTTTCCTTCATTCAACATCCTTATCTGAATTGCTGTTTCGTCTGCGTTTATTCCCATTTCTCCGCCAAGTGCGTCAATTTCGCAAACAAGATGACCCTTTGCCGTGCCTCCAATGGAAGGATTGCAAGCAAGAAATGCCACAGAGTCCAAATTGAGGCAAGTTAAAAGAACACGTTTGCCAAGTCTTGCAAGCGCGAGCGCAGATTCAACTCCTGCGTGTCCAGCACCAATAACAACTGAATCAAATTCTTTTATCATTTTATTTCCCTAAACAAAATTTTGAGAAAATTTGGTCGACTATTTTTTCATTCTCTGTTTCGCCAGTTATTTTCCCAAGTGTTTCCCAAATTCTTTTTATCTCGAATGCAACAACATCAAGCGTCAACATTTGAAGGCTTTCAAGTGTCGAATCGGAAATCTCTTTTGCTTCCTTTAATATATTTACGTGTCGCAGGTTTGTCAACACCATTTTGGAAGTGTCAATTTTTTCTTCTATTGTTTTTTCGTAGATGCGTTTCAAAAGCACTTCCAAATTATCTTCTTTCAGTGCACTTATTTTCACACTTTCAAAATTTGAAATTTCGTCCAATTTTTCTATGTCGGATTTGTTTTTGACAATAATTGTTTTTGATTTATCGAGAGAAGACAACAATTGCTTTTCTTCATCATTTAGTTTTCGCGACAAGTCAACAACAAAAAGAACAAGGTCACTTTCTTCAATTTCTTTTCTTGCTTTTTCAATTCCTATATTTTCAATTTCGTCACCGCCAGCGCGAATGCCTGCAGTGTCTGTTAGGTTGAACTTTATGCCTTTATACAAAATTGTTTCTGAAATTGTATCTCTTGTTGTTCCTGCAATTGAACTGACAATGGCTCTATCTTTTCCAAGCAAAGCATTCAGCAAACTTGACTTCCCAACATTTGGGCTTCCCACAATTGCAATGTTAACTCCGCTTTTCAACTTTTCGCCACTACTTGAATTTTTTATTATCTCCCCAAGTTTTTCTGAAATTTCCAACAACACCTTTCTGGCATTTTCGGTTGTTATAAGTTCTTCGTCATGTTCAGGATAGTCGAGGGCAACTTCAATTTGTGCAAGAACATCTGTGAGTTCTTTTTGGAAACTGACAATTTGTTTGTTAAATCTTCCTGTTGAAAGAGAATATGCACTTTTAAGTTCTTCTTCGCTTTCGGCATTGATAACGTCAATAAGCCCTTCCGCTTCGCTAAGCGACATTTTGCCATTGAAAAATGCACGTTTCGAAAATTCTCCAGGGCTTGCAAGAGAGCATTCTTTTGCAAGAACACCTAAAATTTCTTTCGCCAAAAACTCGCCACCATGAATTTGCAGTTCAACAATATCTTCGCCTGTGAACGACATAGGTCCTTTGAAATACACCATCAAACATCTTTCGTCTATGTTCCCACACTTAAAGTTTCCAAGATACATTTTTCTTGGTTCAATGTTTGAAAAGTTCAAACTTTTCGAATCAAAAAATTTTTTTATAATCTCCAGACTATCTTTTCCACTCATTCTAATAACATTAATTGCACTGTTGCCAAGAGGTGTTGAAATTGCACAAATTGTCTTGTTTCCCATAAATTTCTCCTTGAAAAAACTATCGGACAACAATTTTGATTGTTCGACTTATTTCATATTTTACGTCGGCTATTGTTAAACTAAACTCACCGGTCTTTTTTAGTTTCAAATATATTCGATTGTAGATTGGTGTTGAGAAAACTCCAAATGATTCATCTGAAAGTTTTGCGGTCAAAGTTGATGTGGCAAAACATTTTCCATCTTTCAAAAGACTTATTCCGAAGTAAACAGATTTAGATAAAGCAAAATCCACTTCGATGACATCATTTTCAAAATCGTAAATTGCAACTTTGTCACTGGAAGAAAATTCGAACGAATAACTTGGCAAATCTATTATTTCTTCAAGTTCAAATGTTATCTTTTCGCTCTCTGCAACAACATTTTTGTTGTCGTCAAGGGAGCTTGCTTTCATGTAACTTTCTATATTTTGCACGAAATAGAAACTGAAACAAAGTTCAGTTCCTTTTTCTGTTTGCGTTAAAACTTGAGAATTTTCCACAACAATTATATTATCAGACTTTTCAATTATATAATTCTCAATTGACAATTTTCGACAAGAAGTTATCTTGATTGTATAAATTTCATGAGAGCCATCTCTATATGCTCCGCATTTGCAAGGTTGATTTCCAAGGAAACATATTTCAACCTTGTCCGAAATTGGCTCGGGCTTTTCCTCTTCCTCTAAATCTTTTTCCTCTCCACAATCTGGCACCGAAGGTTCAATGTTATCTTCAGATTCTGCTTCGCGGTCTGGAACGTCGGGTTCGTCAATTTCGCCTGAATCATTGTCATCTTTCTTTGGCTCTTCTTTTGTTTCCGGTTCATCAATTGGGTCATTTTCAGCAGGAGGAATAACTTCATAATTTTCTTCCGTTTCTGTTTTTCCAAGCACAGCAGAGCCGATGCTTCCACTCGATTCTTTCGAGCAAGCAACAAAAAATATTGATAACAACATAAATGATGTTATCAACACAAAAGCAAGAAATATTTTTCTATATAATCTTCTTTTGGTCGTACAATGCACGACCTATATTATATATTATTTTCGACAAAAAACAACTAATTTCTACAAGTTTTATTAAGCCCCAGAAATTTTTTCAATCTCAACATCGCCACAAAGAACATCAAAGTATGAAAACGTTTGAGTGTCAAGTTGGTTCACTGCGTTCACCTTAACCGTGAACACACTTGGATAAATGTTGTCTATCACAGCATTGAAATAATCGATTTTCTTTCTTCCTCTGTTAATTGCCATTGAAATATACTGACCTTTAAGATCGCGAATTTTGTTTTTGACTTCTTCCAGACTTATAGTGTTTCTTCTCATAACAATCCCCTTTCATGGGATTATTTCCATTTAAATCACTTTCTAAACAACGAAAAATGCAAGAATTGAAACTCCCACCAAATAAATTGAGAACCAATAATATTTTGCATTTTGCACAACTCTTAGCATAAGTTTGATGGAAAAAATTCCAACAAGAAAAGCAGACAAGAATGCAACAATCAGCGGAGCAATCATAGACGTCGAAGCAAGCGTTCCATAATCTCCTTTAAGAATTTCATAGAGCATCGAGCCCAGTATTATTGGAATGCTCATAAGAAAAGAAAACTTTGCAGTTTTTTCGCGATTTTCTCCTGCAAGCAGTCCAGCACAAATGGTTGAGCCAGAACGAGAAATGCCCGGAAGCACAGCAAGCCCTTGTGCAATCCCCATAACCAGCGAACTTCTGACGTTGTTCCTAAACCCTTGGTCTGGATAATAAAGATTTTTCTTTTTGTTCCTTTCATCAATAACATTGGTGACTGCCAGCAAAATTGCTGTTAAGATAAAACAATATGGAAGCAGTTTCGCACTTGAAAATTGGTCTTCCAAAAAACCTTTGCTAAGAAGCACAATCAGCACAGTTGGAATTGTGGCGATATACAAATTTCTTGCTTCCAACGAAAATGGATGGCGAATGAGTTGCCAAATTTCTTTTCTCAAAACAAAGAAAACTGCAAACAATGTTGCAACATGAAGAAGAATGGTCAAAAGCAAGGTGTTTCCCTCTATGCCAAATATTTTGTTCAGCAAAGTCAAATGACCACTGCTCGAAACGGGCAGAAATTCTGTCAAACCTTGAACCAATCCCAAAATTAATGCAATCCAAAGCGTCATTTTTCTTGCAATTTTCTCCTTTTTATTTTAATATATGTTTACATTCAAATTTTATTAGTGACAGGAGAAAAAAATGAAGATTGGCGTTGTTGGACTTCCAAATGTTGGCAAAAGCACATTATTCAATGCAATAACAAATGCAGGAGCAGAAAGTGCAAACTATCCTTTTTGCACAATTGAGCCTAACGTGGGCGTTGTTGACGTTCCAGACGAAAGATTGAATGTTCTTGCAAAATTCTATAACACAAACAAAATCGTTCCCGCAACAATCGAATTTGTTGACATTGCAGGTCTTGTTGCAGGGGCAAGCAAAGGCGAAGGATTGGGAAACAAATTTCTCAGCCACATTCGTGAAGTTGATGCAATTGTTCACGTTGTTAGATGTTTCGAAAATGAAAAAATCATTCACGTTTCAGGTTCAGTGGACCCAAGAAGGGACATTGAAGTCATCAATCTTGAACTTGTTCTTGCAGACCTTGAAACAGTTAACAAAAGATATGAAAAAACACAAAAACTTTTGAAGGTTGGTGAAAAAGGAACAAAAGAAGAATTTGAAGTTCTGGAAAAAATAAAACCCGCTCTCGAAAATGGGAAACCCGCCAGAAGTGTTGAACTTTCAGATGACCAAAAGAAAATTCTCGATTCTTTCTTCCTGCTTTCGTCAAAGCCAGTTATATATGTTGCAAACATCGGTGAAGATGAAATTGGAAAAGAAAACAGCAACGTCAAAATTGTTGAAGAAATTGCAAAAGAAGAGCATGCTGAAGTTATTGCTCTTTCAGCAAAAATTGAAGAAGAACTTTCAGCGCTTTCAGAAGAAGACCGAAATCTTTTTAAAGAAGAACTTGGCATAAAAGAAAGTGGTCTTGAAAAACTTGTTTCCGCAAGTTACAGTCTTCTTGGGCTCATGAGTTTTTTGACTGCTGGAGAAAAAGAAGTTCGTGCATGGACAATAAAAAAAGGTTCCAAAGCGCCTCAGGCGGCGGGCAAAATCCACACAGACTTCGAAAAGGGATTTATAAAAGCAGAAGTTGTGAAGTTTGACGACTTAATTGCTTGCGGGTCATATCTTTCTGCAAGAGAAAAAGGGAAAGTTCGAATTGAAGGAAAAGACTATGTTGTTGAAGATGGCGACATAATGCTTTTTAGATTTAACGTTTAGGAGAAAATTTATGGATATAAAAGATTTAAACACAAAGATGAAAGAAAGTAATTCGTCATCAAATTTGAATGATAATTTTGCAAAACTGTTTTGTTCGATTTTCCCAAGTTTGAATGATCAAAAGAAAGAGAATTTTGAGGCAACTGCTGAAAAAGATGCTGAACAAGGGCAATAAAATTTTCTTGCAATCAAAAACTTAATATGCTAAACTTTGTGGTGGAAATCACAAAGAAATGGAGAGGTGTCAGAGTGGTCGAATGTGCTGGTCTCGAAAACCGGTGTTGTGAAAGCAACCGCGGGTTCAAATCCCGCCCTCTCCGCCAAATAGAAAAGGGAACTTCTGTTTTATCCGTAGGATTACATTTAAGTTTTCTTTTTTTTAACACTATTTCTTGACAAAAGCGGGAGATAGTGTAGAATGTATGCAAGGAGTTTTTATGAATTTGAAAAATGTTGAAATTTTAAAAAATATTGATAAGTATTACAAAGCATCCGGTCTTACTGACGAAATGTTCAGAAGGCTTAATATCATCCGCAGACAAAAAGAAGAAGGAAAAGAAAAATCTCAACTTTCCGATTATATGGGCAGTTGCTTGTTTATTGGAAACCTATTTGATGCTTATGAAAAAGCAATGAATCAAGACAAAAAAGAAATTTCTTGTTTAATCACAATGTCACTTTCATCAAAAAAACTTATTGAACTTATTTGCGACCACTATGAAGTTCTTTCTAACACTGCCGACCTTGATGAAAACCTTAAACAAGAATTTAAAAAATATGAAAGTCACATAGAAAACATAAAGTTTAATCTTGCAGACGACCTTGAAACCTATGGCCTAAATAGAAATTTGTTTGAAGAAAAATAATCCACTTTCTCAGGTGGATTTTTTTGACAAAAACTCCTTTCTTTTCATATATGTATATAATGTTTTATAAATAGAAAAAAAACGACAATTTTGTACATAAGATGATAAAAAATTTTTTATTTCTTCTTGATTTTAAAAATTGATGTGTTATAATTATTTCACAAAAAGGAGATTTATATGAACGATTACGATATTTTGTCTGACGACGAAGAACAATCTGTTGAACCTGAAATTGTTGTCGAACCAAAAAAAATCAAAAAACAAAAAGTTTTGAAAATGGAAAAACAAAGCGGAAACAATTTCTTTAAAAATGCTTTTAGTTTCGACTTTCTTCCAATTTCTCTTTCAATTATATCTTTCTTCTTAACAATGTTTGTTAAGTTCCTTCCTATTTTGGGAAGCACGGGTTCGTTGTTAACTGCAGGAATTTTATTCTTCATTTCTTTTGCCGTTGCTCTTGCAGGGCTTATTATTGAAATTATCAAGATGTCTAAAGAAAAAAGGTTTGTTTTCTCCGTTCATCTTGTGCTTCCGCTGGTTTCAATTGCAGTTCTTGCGATATAATCATTTAACCTTCTTTTTCAAAGAAGGTTTTTTGTTTGTAAAAGACAAAATTTTGACTATACTTTCAATAAAGGAGCACTATGTCAACTTTGACTATTTGTTTGATTATTTTTGGATGTTTGTTTGGCCTGTTTCTTTTGTGGATTCTCATTGGCACAATAACTTTTTTTGTTTCGCTGAGAAAGGGATGTTTTGCAGGAAAAATCATCAACGGCGGATTTCGAAAAAAACTGGAATCATACAACATCGACTATTCGTGGTGGGACAAAGTCAAAACTGAAAAAATTGTTGTGAGAAGTGGAAAAGAAAAATTGTCTGGCGTCATTCTTCGCAGAAGTTCAAACAAAGTTGCCATTTGCGTACATGGAATTTTTGGATTTTATAAAGATATGAGTCCTCAAGCAAAATTCCTTTACGAGCAAGACTACAACATTCTTGCAATTGACCTTCGTTCTCATGGCGAAACAACAGGGAAATATGTTTCCATGGGATTTTTCGAAAAGGATGACATTGTTGCTTGGACAATCAAAGCAAAAGAAATTTTTGGAGCATCTGCAAAAATTGTTCTTTTGGGAATTTCCATGGGCGCGGCAACGGTCATTCTTGCAAGCGGAGAAAACCTTCCTGAAAATGTAAAATGTGTTGTTGCAGACAGTGGCTACAAAGATGCCTACAATCAACTTGAATATGTTTGCAAAAAAAAGTTGCACATTCCTCCATTTTTGGTTTTGCCTGTTGCAAATGTTTGTTGCAAAATTTTTGCCAAGTTTGACCTTAAACGTGTGAAACCAATTGATGCTGTTCGAAAAACAAATTTGCCAATATTGTTTTTTCATGGCTCCGAGGACAGGTTTGTTCCTTGCCACATGTCAAAAGATATGTTTGCAGTTAGTGACAAAAGCAAATGTGAACTTTTCATCACCGAAGGGGCTGGTCACGTGCAAAGCTATGCAAAAAATAAAGAAAAATATCAACAAAAACTTCTTTCTTTTTTGGACAAATGGATCAATGAATAATTGTTTGACTTAAATTATAAAAAATGATAACATTGGTGCGTATAAAAGGACGGACTATGAAAAAATTTATTTCTTCAATTTTAGTTTTATGTTTGATTGTTGTTGGATTCACGTTTGCCGGATGCGGAAATTCCAACAACGAAATTGTGTTAACTGGTGGTCCAGCATATGAAGACGAAATTTCTGGCAATGGTGGATATGTTGTGACAAAAGGAAGTTATGTCTATTTCACTGATGCATATTTTAAAGTTTCTTCTGCAAGTGCCGACACCAAATCTTCACTAATTTCAGGCGATGTTTCAGAAACAGGAATTTACCGTGCAAAAATGACAACAAAAAAAATTGCAGAAGCTGAAACACCTGTCCTTTCCGATATCAAACTTATGGTCAAAAAATCTGTTGGAACGGAAAATTGTGGTTTGTATATTTTCAAAGATAAATTATATTTTGCAACTCCAACAACCGATTCCGACAAAAGTGGAGTTAGATATGACCTTTTAACATTCTATTCTTGCAACCTTGACGGGTCCAACGTTAAGAAACTCTATCAAACAGAAAAATTTAGTGGCGGAAAATATTCCATGACTATGATAGACAAAACTGTTTATTTAATGATTTACACAGGAAGTGAAATCATAACCGTTTCAGAAAACGGAACTGCAAAAACAATTGCAAAAGATGTCACAAAAGCAATTTTCCCAACAAGAACAAACATTGTTAATAATGAAGAAAATCCAACTCCAATAAATTGCTATATTTATTTTACAAAAACAAAAGACAAAGTTAACGGGCTTGGCAACGGAAACACTCTTTATAAAGCTGAAATCAAATCAGGATATGTTGTTACTGTTTATGAAAAAGATAAAATCTCAATAAATCTTCTTTCTCTTGAGGGAAACAGGCTGTTCTATTCAAGAACCGAACTAATTGGCGCAATCTCCATATCAGCAATCTATTCAAATTCTATTGAAAACACTTTTGAAACAGGAGAAATTAAACATTTGTCAGATAGCTCTCTTTCAATTGCTCCTCTTGGAATTAAAGAAGGAAAAAATCTTGGATTTGCATATCTCAACGGGTCAAAAAAAATTATCATAAAAAATCTCGAAGGAACTGACGGCGAAAGTCTTGAAAGTGATGTAACTTCAATCATAACTGCAAGAAACGGATATATTTATTATGTTAAGAACAGCGCCATCTACAGACGTAGTTTGACCGACACCACAGAACAAGCAGTTAAACTCAGCGGAGCATTAAAAATCAAAACCGACTTTTTTGACATAGATGAAGACTTTTTCTACTTCTTCGCTGAAGACACAACCAAATCAACAAAAACTTCACTCTATCGTGTTGAACTCAAAAGTTCAAGCAAAACACCAGAAAAAATGGCATAAAAAATGGGAATACACATTCCCATTTTTTTTATGTTTGTCTTTTTCTTAATTTTGCACGAAGACGTCTTCTTTTTCGTTTTGGCTTAACATAGTATAGCAACCTTTTTATTATAGGTGTTGTTCTTTTATATATGTCATAATAAATTATGGCAATAACAGCAGTAATAAGACTCACAACTTGACCCACAATTGAAATATATGCGCCAATCAAAGAATTGTATATTATGTGAAGGATTGGGTCAACAAGCATTCCTATTCTTAAAACATACATGTCATCTTGCCACGAAACAAAAGTGAACATAAAAATGCTCAGCAATATAAACGAATCTATTGGACTTTGCCATGTGACACCTGCAATTATAATAAAAGAAATTTCAAAGGTCAAAAGAACAAATATGTTAGGTTTCAATTTAAAATGGTCATACAAGAAAAACATGGCCGTCCTAATTAATGTTGCAATTCCCAAAAAGACTCCTGCAACTTGGTCCAAAAGAAAATATGTTGCAATTGATGAAATTGTTGAAAGACACAAAAAGATTAGCGCTTTTGACTTTGTTTTTTGAAGGCGCGTCAGAACTGTGAAAATAACTGAAAAAATTTGAGATGCCACAACCATTTAACTTATAGTATCATTTTTTTTTATGAAAATAAACCAAAATAAAAAAATTCTTGATATTTAAATCATTAACATATATAATGTATATGTAGGGAGGATAATATGAGAAAGGGAAAGAATTGTTTTGTTTTATCTGGCGCACTTAACATTATTCTAGGAATTGCTCTCATTTCAATTGTTGTTATGTTTTTTGTGTTCCCAGATTTTGTTGCAGGAATTAGTTCATCTTTTGCTTTTGAACTAAGTCTTGTTATAAAAGACCCAATTGCTCTAATAATCTATTCACTTTATGGAGTTATTGCTGTTTATGGACTTCTTGGAATTCTATCTTTAATTTTTGGAATAATAACCATTGTTAAATCTAAAAAAGAAACTGGAAGTTATTATAACAAATTTGGAATACATATATATTTTCTCATCTCCGAAACACTGTGCTTTGCATTCTTCTTGGCAAGTTTCATTGTTGTGTGTGTAAATGATGTTTTTGACATTCCACTCATTTGTATTTCTGTTCTTTCTTTCATGGTGTTACTTTTCCAATTTATTGGAACAATTCGATTTGGAATTGGCAAAAAGCAAATTCTAAAGCCATCGATAAATGAAAAAAACATTCCAGAACTTCAAGAATATAATTTTGACGGGACGGATTTAATAACAAAAATCCGTCGCTTAAATGCGCTCAGGGATTCTGGCGAAATTTCCGAAAAGCAATATTTAGAATCAAAAGCAAAACTTCTTGGCGAATAATCTTTGTTATTTCGCCCTTTTTTTATTTTTTTCTCGGTCATTGTTGGAAAATAGATTGAAAAATCCCATTAAAAAGTCTATAATTAGGGTATAATTATTTTGGAGTTTATTATGAATGTTAGTCTTATCATAACTTTGAGTTTATATATTGTCCTAATTTTAAGTTTGGTTGTTGGATTTTTGATTGGTCTAAAGCGTGGTCTTGTCAAAAGTTCAATCAGACTTGGAGTTTTTGTTCTGTGCATGATTATTGCCGGTCTTATAACAAAACCAATTTCCAGCACGCTTCTTGACATAGACATTTCTAAATTTGGAATTGTTGTGGAAGGAAAAGTTGCTTCAACCTTATCCGAAGCACTTAAAGGATTACTTCTTTCAAATCAAAAAGTTTTAGATGCTGTAAATTCTATGCCCTCCGTCATGAAACTTATCGATTCTCTTCCATCGATTATTCTTGACATAGTTGTATTTTTTATTCTTGTTTTGTTTACATCTTTCCTTAGTTGGATTATCTATATCATTATAGCAAAAACATCACTTAAACAAAGCAAACTTGAAAAACAAGCAAAAAAACAAAAGAAACTTGCAAAAAAATCAAAAGGTCAGCTCATAAAACCTGAACTTCAACAAATTCTTGTTCCAAAACAAAACAAACATGGATGGTGGGGTGCTTGCGTTGGTCTTGTTAACGGATTCATCTTTATTTTCTTGCTTCTTCTTCCAATAACTTCAATCACATCAACTTTTTCTGACGTTGCAAAACAAGATTCCGTCAGTGCAGAATCTGAAGTTTTGACAGAAACAAGTTCAGACCTCATTCGTTATTATGTGGGAGATGAAATCATTTCTTATGTCAACGCCTATTCAAACAGTGTGGCTGGAAAAATTTTGACAATTGGCGGACTTGATGACTTAATTTTTGATTCGGTGACATCTTTGAAAGTTAACAATCAAAAAGTGTCAATTCGCGCCGACATAAAAAATGTTGCAAAGATTTACGACAATGTTGTTTATCTTGTTGACGAAGTTGGAACTTTAGATTCCTATTCAAAAATAGA
The DNA here is from genome assembly GCA_934747765.1 of uncultured Clostridia bacterium. Taxonomy (GTDB): domain Bacteria; phylum Bacillota; class Clostridia; order Christensenellales; family UBA1242; genus UMGS687. The sequence continues at coordinate 62,807 of CAKVGZ010000004.1, read as the reverse complement.
CTTCAAAAAAGTGGACGCCATTGTTGACGCAGTGTTCAACATTGGCACATTCCGAGCAGTTGCTGTTGATGCTTTGCCTTATGCCTTGAACTACCTTTATGAAACAGAAATGTTTAAAAATCTTGAATACAACACTGAAATAAAGTTTGTTGCAAATGCAGTTGTTGACGAAATTAAAAAAGACCCAGATGGATTTGTGGATGCGCTGAAAACTCAGTTTGGAGGAGTCATTGAAGTTGGAAAATCGGCTTGCCGAGTTGGACTTGTTGATGACATTGTTGGCGGGAAAAGAGATTACAAAACCATTGTGTCCAGCCTATCGAAAAATAATTATGAGCTTTTGAATTCAATAACAAGCAATTTGCTTTCAAAATCTGCAACCAAAGTTTTAGTGACTGAAGGCGGAAACGTTGCACTTGAAATTTTGGAAAAGAAGCTTGGCGAAAACGTAAATCTTGGAAGACTTGACAAAAGCAAGGTCGATTGGTCAAAATTCAATTCAACTTTCTCAGATGAAGCAAAAGTTTTGTTAAGTGCTTTTGACACAATAAACAAATATGATGCCGACAAAGTTTTTGCCGATTTCTCAATCCTTATTTCTAAAGAATTTTCAACAGCCGATTTTGAAAAACTTGTTGATTACATTTCAAAAACAGCAGGTTATCTTCAATCAAATCCACTTTTCGTTGGACAAAAAATAAACAGTTTCAATGCGTTGGTGGATTATGCACAAACACATGAAACATTAAAAAATTTCGTGGATGCAGGAGTTATCAAAACAAGCAATTTGGAAACCGAAATTCAATTTTTGAAACCTTCAATTGTTGCTCTCAAACAAAGTGGAATTTTGCATCATGCAATCAAAGAAGAACTTGACGTTGACTATGTTGCATCAAAACTTCAACAAAAAATTGGCGAATATCAAACAACAAAAGTTATTCTTGTTCCTGTCCTAGATTCCAAGATAACACAAAAATCAATTAAATTCGGTCTAGAAAAATTCAACGAACTTGTTCCTTCCATAAGAGAGTCAATAGGGAAAGAAGTTGTTGAAATTGACTTAACAAATTTCACATATCTTTCCGCTCAAGACAAAATTCAAACAGTTCGCAGTGCCGAATGTTTGATTGATGCAATTTGTTCATTTGGTTACAAAAACTTCAAAGAAAATGCTTTTGAAACTGTTTTCACTTTCAACGACAAAGACATTAACGATGTTGTGAAAGCAAGCTACATTGCAAAGGCATTAAACAATATAAAATTGATATCTCTCACAGAAAAAACATACAATTCAATTTTCGATGCTCTTTCAAAAAATGAAAGTTTCAACAAACTTATGTCACCAGAAGTTGCAAAACAACCAAACTTCTCTTGGGACAAAGAATTGGAACTATTAAATATCCTGCTGAGTATTGCAGAGAAAGAACAAGACGGAGAATCAATAAAAACAACTTTGTATCCAACTGGATACAAAGACATTGTGATTAACAACACTCTTGTGTCGAAAGTTTTCAAACACGCACTTCTTCCTCTTGTTGACACAAAGCCAGAAGAAACATCACTTAATACTCTTGTCACAACATTATATCAAAGTCAACTTTTCAAAAAAGCATTGCCATATATTTTGAACATTGTTAACGAAAGAATTTCAAAAGTGATTTCTTCATTAACTCATGTGGTGGAAATTTCAGAAATTAAACTTGAACAAATCACCGACGACCAAAAAACTGACATAATCAATGTTCTTGAAACTCTTGCAAGAAGTTTCGACGTTATGACAAAAGAAGATTTTGACCTTGAAAAATTGACAGATGACGAAATTGTTCTTGTTGGAAATTTCCTAAATGCTCTAAAAGAAAATGCTTATGATTATGCAGATGGAAAACCAAATCCAAATTGTAAGTTAACTGCCGACAACAAGACCATAGAAAACGGTGGAATGTTCGCCGAATTGTATGTGGCAATGATAGATTATGCTAAAGAAAGTTATGAAGTTTCTCCAACAATTTCTTATGGTGAAATTGAATGGATCAATTTCCTTAAAACCGCAAAGAAACTTTCAGAAATTTCAGGTGGCAAAGGTGACATTCTAGACATTGTTTCCGACACAAATTCAGACGTCAACATTGGCGAAGCGTTGGAGGTTATTGGTGTTGAAAAAGAAACTGCCGACAAAGTAAACAGCGTAAAAGATTCTTTCGCAAACACCGATTCATCCAGTGCTGAATCTTACGAAAATCTTGCAGATTCTCTTGGAAACATAACAAACGAAGATGCAACAAACATTATTGAAACTGTTAAAAATTCAACAGGAAAAGATATTTCAGGGGCAGTGAACACCACAACTCTTTCAAATGAACAAACTGTAAGTACTAGAATAAGCGTTCTTATGACAACTGGTTTGAATGATGCTAACTTGGATGAATCTCTGGCAGACCTCTGCAATGGAGCAACCTATGTTCTTGCACACGCAGTTTCAAGCGGAGTTGTTATAACAAATTCAATAACAGGCGGAAATGAAGCATTGTCAAATGCAATTGATGCAAAGACAGCAAATCCAGAAGTTAGATCTCTCGTTAAATCTCTTTTCGCCATAAACTAAAGGTAACTAAAGATGGAATTTTCTCACACACCAGTTCTTTTAAAAGAAGTGATAGATGGCCTTAACATCTCCCCAAATGGGGTCTATTTGGACCTCACCCTTGGCGGAGGGGGCCATTCTTTTCATATTTTGGAAAAACTTAAAACAGGATTGTTGATTGGTTTTGATAAAGACCAAGATGCAATCGATGCATCCACAAACAGACTTTCGAAAATTGCAAAAATATACACGCCAGAAAACTTTGAAAAAACAAACAGTCGAAGTGCTTTAATTGTCAAAAGTGATTTCAAAAACGCACCTTCTGTTCTCCGTCAAATTGGAATAACAACAGTTGACGGAATTTTGATTGACCTTGGTGTAAGTTCATTTCAATTAGATTGTGCCGAAAGAGGTTTCAGTTTTAAAAAAGATGCACCCCTTGACATGAGAATGGATCAATCTCAAACCCTAACTGCAAAGGACATCGTAAATTCATATTCGCAGGAACAATTAATCACATTGATGAAGGTTTATGGTGAAGAAGAATTTGCAGTTTCAATTGCAAAAAATATTGTCAAACAAAGACAAATTTCTCCAATTGAAACCACTCTTCAGCTTAACGAGATAATTGAAAACAGCATGCCAAAAAAAGTTGTTTACTCCAGAAACGGTGCTTCAAAAAAAGTGTTTCAGGCGCTCAGAATTGAAGTTAATGGAGAACTTGACAGGTTAAAAGAAACAGTGGAAGAACTTGTCAGTTTTTTAGCTCCACATGGCAGGTTTTGTGTGATTTCTTTCCACTCACTTGAAGATAGAATAATAAAAAACGTTTTCAAAGACTTTGCAACAAACTGCATTTGCCCACCAAACTTTCCAAAATGTGTTTGCGGGCATAAGGCATCACTAAAACTCATTTCTCACAAGCCAATTGTTGCAAGCCAAGAGGAGCAAAAAGCAAACTCACGTTCAACTTGCGCCAAACTTAGAATTGCAGAAAAAATATAAAATGCTTGATATTTTGTTTTGATTGATATATTATTTATTTAGATGAAATCGTTGAAAGAATCACGCGTTGGAACTTTGATTTTGGAAAAGGAAGAAAAACCTTCCGAAGATTTTGTTGTGGAAACAAAAGAAGAAGTTAAAAAAGAATCTGCAAAAAAAGTTCTTTTTGAAAATAATTCAACAGAAACCTACATGGAAAACTTGAAAAAGAATTTTTCAAAACCTGAAAAAAAAGTTGAACAAAAACCTGTTTCACCAAAAATTCAGTTTGAAGCAACCGAAACTTTTTTTGCAAAACCAAAAACAAAAGAAGAAATAAAAAAAGAACCTGAAGCTGAAATAAAACAAGAAATAGAAATTAAACCTGAACCAGTTGAAGAAATTCAAACTGAAAACAAAAATCAAGAAGACATTCAAGAAGATGTTTCAAACGAAATTCAAGAGGAAACCCCAAAAGAAGAAAAACGTTTAAAGCGAGCAAAATTCAAAACAAGACTTGGAATTATGATTTTTGGACTTGTTTCTGTTCTTGCTTGCATGATTGGTTGGACAATTTCAAATGCTGTTGAAATAAAAACTTTGACCCAAGAACTTGAACAAGCCAACAAAATATATTCCGTCAATGTTGTCAAACACATCAGCAACATTTCAAAGGCGGATGACCTCGTTGATGAAAACAGCATAACAAACATTGACAAACTTGGCGAAGCACAAGTTATTAAATTAACACCAGAAAAGCTGAAAGAACCAGTTGAATATAGTGTTAAAAGCAATTGGTTCGATAGACTTTGCAATTGGCTTTCAAATTTATTTAATTAATCATAATCAAAAACTTCTCAAAATAAACTATAGAGAGGTTTTTTTGTGTTAGATAAATTTAATTTGAAATTTTTTAAAAAGAGAATATTTGTTTTCACAATTGCAGTGATACTTCTTTTTTGTGCAATAATTGGTCGTCTTTTATATGTTCAAGTTTTCAGAGGTGGAATTCTTCAAGGAAGAGCCACAGAACAATGGACCAGGGATCTTCCAATTGCAGCCGAACGTGGAACAATCTATGACACAAATGGCTCTTCGCTTGCTGTTTCATACACAACCTACAACATCTATGTTCGTTCGCGCGAGGTGAAAGACAAAAATGCTGTTGCTTCTGTCCTTTCTTCAAAATTAGGTCTTGACGCAGACCAAACTTTTGAAAAGGTGTCAAACAATTCTGTCAGCGAAGTTCTGATAAAAATGCAAGTGGACAAAGCAACTGCCATCGACATTTTTAATCAAAATTTAAGTGGTGTATATCTTTCTGAAAATGTCAGCAGATATTATCCCTATGGAAATTTGATGACCCAACTTTTGGGTTTCACCACAATAGACAACACTGGTCAAGCAGGGCTTGAAGCCTATTACAACGAACTTCTTTCAGGCATAGCAGGCTGTTCTTTGGTTCAAAGTGACTTGCAAGGAAAAGAATTGTATAACAGTTTAACATCATTCATTCCTTCAGTGGCAGGGTGTTCAATCAACATGACAATTGATGTTAACATCCAACTCAAAGTTGAACAAACGCTTGAAAAACTCATGCTGGAACAAAAAGCAAAAAGTGCAACTGCAATTGTTATGGACCCAAACACTGGCGAAATTCTTGCCATGTCAACAAAGCCAAGTTTCGACCTTAACAACGTTCCTCGTGACGACATTTTAAACATGCTTCAACAAATGAAAAATCAGGCAATTGTGGATGTTTATGAACCAGGTTCAACATTCAAAATTCTAACTATGGCATGCGCCTTAGAATCGCAAGTTGCCCACCTTTCCGACCATTTCTATTGCCCGGGCTACACAATTATAGATGGACAAAAAATCAAGTGTTGGAAATCAACAGGCCATGGAAGCGAAGATTTGACAGATGGACTTTGCAATTCATGCAACTGTGTTTTCACAAAACTTGCCCTTCTTCTTGGTCTTGACAATTTCTACAATTATTTCGAAAAATTCGGGTTAGGCAAACAAACAGGAATCGACTTCTTAGGTGAATCTGGCGGAATTATAATGAACAAAGATAACATTAAAACAGTTGACCTTGCAAGAATGGGTTTTGGTCAAGCAATTGCCGTAACTCCACTGCAACTCATAACTGCAATTTCCGCTTGTGTTAATGGTGGATATCTTCTTCAGCCACGCATGGTCAAATCCATCGTTTCAGCAGATGGAACTGTTATAACAGAAAACAAAAAATCTGTTGTTCGCCAAGTTATTTCAAAAGAAACTTCGGCAATTATAAACAAAATGTTGGAAGAAGTTGTTTCAAAACCAGGCAAACTTACTTTTGTTGATGGCTATGAAATTGGTGGCAAAACAGGCACAAGTCAAAAATATGAAAATGGAAAAATTTCAGGCAAATACGTTTCAAGTTTCATCGGAACCTATCCTGCGTCAAACCCAGACTACATTGTTTTGGTTGTTGTTGATGAACCTGGAACAGGAGCATATTATGGAAGCGTTGTTGCTTCTCCATATGCCAAAGAAATTTTCAGTGGAATTTTTGAATATAAAAACATTTCAAAAAGTGGAGAAGAATATGTTGCTCCTGTTGCCAACATAACCCTTCCAAATCTTGTTGGAATGAGTTTGGCAGAAGCTTGTTCAACCCTCAAAAAACTTGGCCTTTGCTATGAAGTTCAAGGAGATGGAGCATTCATAACAGCTCAGCTTCCTCCACCGGGAACACTGGTCTACAAAAATCAATCGATATACTTGATAACAGATAGTTCATAATCAATCTATAATAAAAAAAGACATAATAAAAATATGTCTTTTTAATTTATCATTCTAACAGGCAAAATCAAATATTTGTAGCCATCTCCTTCAATTGGAGTTATGACACAAGGATTTGTTGAAAGATTGAAATTTAATTTAACAAACTCATCAGATAAGTTTCTTGAACATTCTGTGAAATATCTTGCATTGAATGCAATTTTCAAATCCTTGCCTTTGAATGAAACATTGACATTTTCAGAAATGTTTCCGATATCAGAATTTGATGTTATTTGCATGTTGTTTTCTTTAATATCAAATTTAACAAGGTTATTTTGGCCAACTTTAGAAAGAAGCGAAGCTCTGTCTAAGGCGTCCTCAAATTGATTTTTATTAATCACAATTGTGGTGTCAAAACTTGTTGGAATAATTTGTTTATAATTCAAAAATTCGCCATCCAAAAGTCTTGTTATAATTTTTGTGTCTTTCAAATCAACCATTATAAAATTCTTTTGAATGTAAACATTTATTATCTCTTCGTTATCTCCCAAAATTTTTGAAATTTCGTTCAAACTTCTTGCTGGAACAATAACATTTGTTTTTATTGTTGAATGTTTAAGTTCTTTTTTGCAAAGAGCAAGTCTGTATCCATCAAGGGCAACAGCATTTATTGATGCTTCATCAATTTCCAACAAACATCCTTTCAAAATTGGACGACTGTCATCAACTGCAACAGAGAAAATTGTTTTGTTAATCAAATCTCTGAAATCATTTTGGTTTAGAGCAAAATAGTCGTTTGAGTCAATTTTGTTGAAACTTGGATATTCTGCTGGATTGTAACATTGAACAAGACCTTCACTGTCAGTATACTTGATTTTAAGTTGATTTTTTTCTGTTAAAACAAGTTCAATTTTTTCTTTTGTAAGTTTTTTAATAAATTCAACAAAGAATTTTCCTGGAACAACTGTTTCCCCTTCAACTTTCACTTCTGCCTTAATTTTCTTTTCAATCGCAAGTTCAGTGTCTGTTGCGCTGATAATCAAACAATCGTTGTCGGCAACAAGTTTGATTCCTTCCAAAATTGGATTTGGCGATTTATTTGAAATTGCTCTTGAAACTTTTATAATTGCTTCACTTAAATCTAATCCATCACATACAATTTGCATTTGTTTTCTCTCCTTATATATCTTTTTTATTATATCAAATTGTTTACATTTTTTCAACTTATTTTCAAAATATATTAAACAAAATTTGGTGGAGTTTTCTTTTATTTATATATTATTAAATAATAGTAGTCTTAATAAAGAATGTGGAAATGTGAACAAGTAAAAAAAATTCCATAAATAGTGTGAAACAAAAAAAGTAGATTGAAAAAAACACAACAAGTTGGGAAAAATAGAAATAGAAAAATGTGAACAACTTGTTGAGAAAAAAGAAAAGTTATTAACAATTCAACAATTTTGTTAGAATTGTAATATTTTTTGTTTTGACAATGGAAATAATTGTTGTATAATTGGAGAGCAAAATTAGTTTGGAGTGTGAAAAAGTGAAAAAATCTATATTATCTATATTTGCTATGTTACTTTGTGTTTGCTTTTGTTTTGCTGGATGCGGGCTTTTTCCGGAAAATAAAAATGCAATTAGTAATCAAAAAGTAATTTCGTCAGAGAAGGTAACTTTAACAAGAGAAGAATTTGTTAAAGGTTATAACAATTATTACAGCACATTCTATAATCAATCAAATGGCGATAGTAACAAAGCAATAAGTTCTTTGATTGAATATTTGGTTGCAAAAAAATTATATATAGAAGATGCAAAAAAACTTGTTGAAGAAGGAAAAATTGTTTTATCTAACACTGAAAAAAATTACTTATGGAACACAACATATAATTCCTTAATTTCTAACATTGAATCATTCGAAAAAGAAGTTAAGAAATTGCTAAATAAAGAAGAAACAAACGGAGATAAATCGGAAGAAAAAACTCAAGAAAGTCAGTTTGTCTACACTCCTTATGAAAAGAAAGCGGAAGTTGTATTTAATGAAACAACCAATCAATATGAAATTAAAATCGTAAAACAAATATTAATAAGAAAAGATAAAGATGGCAAAGAAAACTATGAATATGTTCCAGAAAGTGAAATTGGATCATACACAGATAGTTCAGTTGCTGTTTACAAAATTGAATATATATATAACAAATTAGACAAAGAAAAATATTTCAGCGACAAAGAAACATTAACAGATGAAGAAAAAGAAGCAAAAATAATATCGAAGGAAGCTGTTAGAAGATACATTGAAAAATTAAAAAAGAATGAAGAAGGAAAAAATCTTTCAACATCCGAAAAAGATGTTTTAACAAGAGAAATTGAACGCATTTATGGAATTTTGTATGATAATATGTTAATAACAAAACTCTATGAATATAAAACAAAAGATATAACCATCAGCGAAGAAGACTTTTTGAAGTTATATTTATCAAAAGTTAAAGGTAGTTATGATAGATATTTTAAAGATGATGATGCATTTATTAATGAATTAACAAAAACTGTGGGTTCAGCAAACCAGTATGGAAACTATTCAACTCCATCAAAATCGATTTCAGATGTTTTCTATGTTCCAAAAACAACCGAAAATTTCTTCTATGTAACACACATAGTTGTTAAATTCACAGACATTCAAATTCAAAAAATCAATGAACTCAAAGAATTCTGCGAAGCGAACGGAAAAGATGAATCTTACTATTTAAATGAATACTATAAAATTGTTCCAAATGTTTCAGAAAGTGTAATTTCAAAAGTAATTGATGAACAACAAAAATTAAAAAATGGAACAATAACAAAAGAACAATATGAAGAAAACCTGTTAACGATAATTGGTTCAAAACTTTTGATGGTCAGCGAAAGAGATTCCGAAGGTTATGTAACAAAAGATGTTATGACAGTTCAGGAAATGATTGCTTCGCTGTATAAAGACCTTGCAGATATTTATCTTAAATATAAAGGTCAAAGCGGAACAGCAATAACTCTCAATGGGAAAGAATACACTCCAACAGAGGATGGAATCATAACAAAAGCCGTTAGTGAAGGAAAAAGTCAACAGGTTTTGGATGAACTTGAATTGGCGTTCAATAACGAAAGAGCGGACAAGTTCAACGAATATATCTATAAATATAGTCAAGATACAGGAACAATTCAAATTCAAAAGTCCTACTTTGGAACAACAAGCGAAAACTGGTATTTGTATGCAATGGGAGATAAAGACACCGACAACGGTTTCGTCAAATCGTTCACAGAAAAAGCACGTGAACTTTTCTCAAAAGGAAACATAACAGAAGTTGACACAACAATAATGGAAAGCTGGAAAACTTCAGAAAATAAAGATAAATTGCAATCTGGAAGCACAGGATATTCAGTTATGATGTATGCTGGAAAAGTAAACAATTTGTTTGAATGCTTCGATAATAATAAGTTCACAATAGATGATTTGTTTGCCGAAGAAACAAACAATGGAAATGCAAAATTCTATTCACTTGTGAAAATGACTCAATGTAGACTTGGACTTACAATGAATAAAACACTTTTCGATTTGATTTTTGAAGACTATTATAACTCATTATATGAAGAAAAAATAAATATATATGAAAAAGAAGTTATGAAAGACATTGACTTAACTCCAAACCAAAGTGTGATAAAAGATTTATTAGGATAAAAAACTGGATGAATTTCCAGTTTTTTTTAATAAAAAAAGACGAAAATCGTCTTTTTATTTTTTACAGTCGCAAGAATCTTTACAAGCATAAGTTTTGCAGAAATGTGCTTCATCAGTTTTTCCTTTTGTAACTTTGATTGTGTCCATTTCGCAATTGCATCCGTCAAGATTATGAACACAGTCGCAAACGTCACAGCACACACCTTTGTTTGTTTTGCATGTATCTTTTTCCATATAATCCTCCCTGGATTATTTTGTCCAAAAAGTTTTGTTTTATGATTTACATTTTTTCTGCTAAAGTGTATAATATTTATATGATAATTGAAGAAACAAAAATTAATATTTGGGAACAAATTTCCATAAAAACAAAACCGTTAAAAGAGAAAAAAGACTCGAAAGATATTAAACTGATTGTGGGGCTTGGAAATCCAGAAAAAAAATATTTTGACACCTATCATAATATAGGTTTTTGTTTCATTGATAAGTTGTCAGCAAAACTTGACATTAAGGTTAAAAAGAAAGAATGCAAAAGTTTGACTGGAGAGGGTTTTGTTGAAAAAGAAGAAATTGAAATTGACCCAAAAACAGGAAAGATGATTCCTAAAATTGTGAAGAAAAAAATTATAATTGCAAAGCCTCAAACATACATGAATTTGAGTGGTGAAGCAGTTTTGGAACTAGTGAAAAAATACAAGTTTTCACTTGACGAAATTTTGATTGTTTTAGATGACATTGACATTGACGCAGGAACTTATAGATATAGGGAAAACGGAAGTGGCGGAACTCACAATGGATTGAAAAATATTGTTGAACTTTTGAAATCTCAAAACTTCAAAAGAATAAGAATTGGAATTGGCAGGGATGAAAGAATTCCACTTGTGGACTATGTTCTTTCAAAAGTGACAAAAGAAAAAAAAGAAAAAATAAATGAGGCAATGGAAAGAGTAATTGATTATTTAATTGATTTAATTAAATAAAAAAACGCATTTTTGCTAAAAAAATCACATTTTTAACAAAAAAAACATTAATTTAACAAAAAAAAGAATATATTTAATTAAAATTATATTCTTTTTTTATTTTATTAATTTTTAATTATTATCATTATTAATTATTTCTTTAACAGCGCCAACAAGTGATTTTATTTTTCCATTTTCTTTAATTTGTTCAGTTATTTTTTCGCGCGCATGAATGATGGTTGTGTGGTCACGTCCACCAAAAGTTTTTCCAATTGCAACAAGTGGAAGATCCAACATTTCACAAGTTAAATATATTGCAATCATTCTTGGTTCAACAATTTCTTTGTTTTTCTTTTTGCCAACAAGGTCGGCTTTTGAAACTGAAAAATATTTACAAACTGCATTAATAATTGTTTCTGGCGAAAGGTCATCACGTTTTTCGTCCATGTCTTCTTTGAATGCTTCTTTTGCTTCTTCCAAAGTTGCAGTTTTTTTGCCAAGCAAAGTTGCAAAGAAATATACTTTTGTCAAAAGTCCTTCCATTTCACGGATGTTGGTGTCAACCTTTTCTGCGATGAAATTTATGACTTCGTCATCAATCGAAAATTTTTCCAGTTGCGCTTTTTTTCTCAAAATTGCAACACGTGTTTCAAAGTCTGGAATTTGCATGTCCTGAATGAATCCACTTGCAAAACGCGATTTTAAACGGTCACTCAAAGTTGCAATGTCTTTTGGTGGTCGGTCAGATGCAATTATGATTTGTTTGTTGTTTTGGAACAAATCATTGAACGTGTGGAAAAATTCTTCTTGGGTTTCATTTTTGTTGCTGATAAACTGAATGTCATCAACCATCAACACATCAGTCAAACGATATTTTTCTCTGAATTTGTTGATGTTCAATTCTTTTGCGGAACCATGAAGCGAATTGATGTAGTCATTTGTGAATTGTTCGCAAGTGACATATTTGATTTGCAGGTCAGGATTTTCGCTTGCAATGTAATTTCCAATTGCATGAAGAAGGTGGGTTTTTCCAAGTCCAACACCACCATATATGAAAAGTGGATTGAAACGTTTCCCTGGATTTTCGGCAACGGAGTGTGCGGCAGCATAAACAATTTGATTGCATTTTCCAACAACAAAGTTGTCAAAAGTGTATTTTGGATTAAATGTGTTTTGATGTTCTTCTTCTTTGCTGATAACAGTTTTGTTTGCATCAGGCTTGTTCTTTTTCAAATATTCTTTTTTCTCAATTGGGTCCAACACTTCAAAAGAAACTTCATCGCCAAAAACTTCGTGAACGGCTTCTTGGAGTTGTTCGTTATGACGTTTAAGAAGTTGTTTTTTTGCATATTCTGTGTTTGCAACAACAATCAATTTCTCCGAATTAGGAAAGTCCAAAACTTCAAGCGGTTCAATCCATAGTTCAAACGAAACGGCGCTGACCATAATTTCAATTTTGTTCAATACTTGTTTCCATAAATCTTGTAGTTCTTTCATTTTTTAACCTCGAAAAACATTATATCACAAAAAAATCAAAATTGCGCAACAACTTTTCAAGTTATCCACAATTTTCTTTGTGAAAAATAGTTTGACATTAAATTGTTATTAATATATAATAAATCAACTTGTGGAAAAGTTATAACTTTTTTATGGGATTTTAACAGGAGGGAAAAATGAAAAGAACATATCAACCAAAGAAACGTCAAAGAAGCAAAGTTCATGGTTTCCGTGCAAGAATGAAAACTCAAGGCGGAAGAAACGTAATCAAAAGACGTAGAAACAGAGGCAGAGCAAAACTTTCTGCATAGTAGGGAGGCGAAAATATGCTACCTAAACAAAACCGTCTGAAAAAAAACAAACAATTCAGTTACATCTACAAACACGGTCAGGTTAAACATGAAAATAAGCTCTCGATGAGCTATATAAAAACAAAATACAATCCATACAAAATTGGGTTCACTGTCAGCAAAAAAATAGGAAACAGTGTGACTCGTAGCAAAGTTAAAAGAATGCTGAGAGAAGCATGCAGAATTGAACTTAATCATTTCAACGAAGGATTTAACTACATTTTCATTGCTCGCGAAGGGATAGACCAAGAAAACTTCAATTCTGTCAGAGAAAAAATTGTTGCTTTACTAAAAAAAGCAGGACTTTACATTGAAAATTCGCCAAAAGGCAATATATAGATGAAAACATTTCTGAAAATTTTGACCTATCCAATTAGGCTTATTTTTATTGGACTGATAAAATTCTACAAATTTTGTATAAGTCCGTTTCTGCCAAAAACATGTCGCTTCACGCCCACGTGTTCGACCTACGCAGAGCAAGCTATCAAAGAATTTGGGATTGTTAAAGGTACATTATTGGCTGTTAAAAGAATTTTGAGATGTCGACCAGGCGGGAAAACGGGTTTCGACCCAATTCCTCTGAATATTAAAGGAGAATTAAAATGGCTTTTATAAGCAAACTTTCAAACCTTTTTGCGTCAGTTGCAATCAAACAGCCAACCGGGGTTTGGGAAAAAATTATAATGGCGTTCCACAACGGAATTCCAAACTATGCTTGGGCGATTATTGTTTTCACTTTAGTTTTGAAAATAGTTATGCTTCCGTTGGATTTTTTCAACAGAAAAATTTCAGCAAAGAACACAAAAGTTCAAGCGCTTGTTCAACCAGAAGTTGAAAAACTCCAAAAAAAATATGGCAATAACAAACAAATGCTGAATCAAAAAACAATGGAGTTGTATAAAAAATATAACTACAATGTCACTGGTTCGTGTTTGATTATGCTGGTTTACATGGGGCTCACACTCTTCATTTTCATAACACTTTTTGCTGGGCTTAACACAATGGCTGCTTACAAGGTTGGTGAACAATATCAAGCACTTGAAAAAACATTTGACAATGTTGCATATGCCGACTCTGCAACTGAAACAGATTATGAAAAATATCTTGCAAAAGAATTAGAAATCAGAAACAGTGCCGAAGAAGCAAAGAGAAATGAAATAAAATCAAACGCAGAAAATGCAAAGAAAGAAGAAATAATCAAATCTCACAAAGATGCTGGCGAAGAAACTTGGAACTTTGAAACTCAAGCAAGCGATGCAGAAAAATCTGCAGTCACAAAAGCTGGAACAGATGCAGTTGAAAAGAATGCCAAAGAAATAACCAAAGCAGGCGACGAGGCTGTTAAAAAACAAGAGAATATTGAGCAGATGGAAGCTGCCGCAGGCGGAAAAACACTTGAAGAAATAATGGCGCCAATCAATTCAGCAGTTCTAAGCACCTATAAAAATGTTAAAAACAGTTGGCTTTGGATTGACAACATTTGGAAGAGTGATGTGCCTTGGAAGAAATCAGCAACTTCTTTTGACGAATACAACAGTTTAGCAAGAATAACCTATTCAAGTGATGTGACAACAGAAACTTTCAACAGTCGTCCAAGTTCAAAAAAAGCTGAAGACAAAGCAAAATATGAACAAATTATGTCGGCAATTGAAGGTGAAAATAGAGTTAATGGTTATTTGATAATTCCAATTCTTGCAGTTGCAGTCAATGTTTTGTCGCTTCTTGCAACTCAAGGAAAACTCAAATTTAAGAGAAAAAACAAAGAACAACCTGAAGAAAAAACCAAAAAGCCAATTGGAAGTTATTTGATGTATGTTTTGATTCCTGCATTAATGGGATACATCACATTATCATATAACGCGGTGTTTGCTCTATACATCTTCATAAGTTCGCTTGTTGGACTTGCAACAACACCTCTCATAAATTTTGGAATTAAAAAGTGGGACGAGATCGCTGAAAAAAGAAGAGCGAAAAAAGGAAAAGATGACAACAATCTTTCCTATAAAAGATAAAGGGAATTTCCTTTAAAAAGGAGAAAAAAATGAAAAGTTGTGAATCAACTGGAAAAACAATCGAAAAAGCAATCGAAAACGCACTTTTGGAATTGAATGCTTCGAGAGAAGATGTTGACATAAAAATTCTTGAAGAAGGCGGACTTTTCAAAAAAGCAAAAGTTTTGGTTACAATTTCAGATGATTGTTCAGAAAAATATAACAAAAAACAAGTTGAAGATTCAGATGACGACGATTTGGAACTTGATGTAAAATCAATGTTTAAAGACATTCTTTCAGATGAAAAACAAGCTGAAAAGGAAGAAAAGAAACTTGTTAAAGAAATTGAAAAAGAAGAAAAGAAGTCTGAAAAAGAAGAAATAAAAAAAGAAAAGAAAGCATCTCAAAAAATTTCTGGAACAGATTTTGTTAAAGGTTTATTCGAAATTTTGGCAAACAATTTCAATGTTTTCAAAGAAGAAGACGAAGAAAGAATTCTTGTCAAAGTTGAAGGCGGAAACAGTGGCGACCTAATTGGCTATCGTGGAGAGTGCTTGAATGCAATTCAATACATCGCTTCTGTTGTTGAAAATGAATTTTCAGGGAAAAGAAAACGTTTCGTTTTGGACATCGAAAATTATCGCACAAGACGTGAAGAAACATTAAAAGCACTTGCAAGAAGAATGGAAATCAAAGTTGGAAAAACTGGTCATGCAATAAAACTTGAACCAATGACAGCCAACGAAAGAAGAATAATCCACACCGAACTTCAATCCAGCGAAACTGTGACAACAACAAGTAAGGGAACAGAACCTAACAGATATGTTGTGGTGTTGCCAAAAAACTCTGAAATTCAAGAAGAAAATGAATAATCAAACTTGATTAAAAATTTGTTATATGTTAAACTAAAACCGTGAAAAGATTTTTTGCGGTTTTATTTTTGCTTATTTTGGCAATTGTGCCCGGTTTGAAAATTTCAAATGTTTCAGCTGAAACAACAGACGAAAAAAAAGTCAAAGTTGTTTCGGATTTTTGCTATTTGTATTATAAGCTTTCAAATCTGAATTCTTGTTCAGAGAATATTCGTGTTGAATATGGAACAGAACTTACGCTCATCAAAAATGAATCTCTTGGCAAGGAAGCAGGCGAAAAAATTATTGAAGGTGACAAAGTTTTTTACTTTGTTAAATATGGAAATAGAGAAAGATATGTTTTGGTGGAAAACGTTGTTAAGGCAGATTCAAACAATTCGCTCACAAAAAAACTTGACCCAAATGCAAAAATATTAAACAGCAAAACAAAGGTGTACAAATCAAATTCAACAAAAGATATCCTTAAAATTGGCGGAGAAAATGTTGAACTAAGTCAATATCAAGAAATAAAAATTGTCGATGGATACGACAAAAACAAAGCTTTCCACAAAATTATGTTCGAGCAAAACGGCGAAATTCTAACCGGTTATGTCAAAACGTCAGATATTCTTGTTGAAGGATTCAACGGAACAATAATTTTGATTGTTTTTATCTTTGTTCTCGTTGGGTCAATCGTGCTTTCAATTGTTTTGGCAACAAGAAAAAAACGTAAAAAACTGAAAACAAAAGAGCAAAAATAATAATTAAAAAAAATAGCATCAGTGTTTAACTTATGCTATTTTTTTATAAATTCTGTTGGCAACACTTGTTCCAAAGCATTTTAATATCTGAATTTCTTTTTGATGTCTAAATTTCGTTTAAATTTGTTCCCTGCGTTTTCAGGTTTTTGCTTTCTGACTTCTTCCATAACTGGAGTTTCAACTGATTCTTCGTCAGTAGTTTCAGTTTCTTGCTCTGAATTTTGCTGTTCTTCCATAATTCGAGTCACTTCTTTGTCAAGTTCAACAAGAACTTTCTTTATCTTTTGTGAAACCTTCTTTGTTGCTTCACCTTTTGCTCTATCGAACTCTTTTTGATTTTCTTCTGTTTGCTCAAGATATTTTTCAGGCATCTTAATGAGTTTTTCGGCAGAAATTTCCATTATATTAACAATTTCATCACAAATCATTTTTGAAAGAAAAATGATAAAATTATCATCCTTCAATTCCATAAAATCTTGAAGGTCAGAAATGTCTGGAATGGACAGCAAAGTGTCAAGTGCAGTTGTGAGATAGATTTGAAGTTTTGACAAACTGAAAGCGTTTCCATTTGCCGCCGCCAAGATTGTCCATTTCATATACTTTTCATAATTCATCAAACAGAAATCATAAAAACCTTTTTTATAGCAATATCCCAAAAAATCTTGTGCAGAAGGATTTGTGGCTGAAGATGCTGTGATGTTATAAACTGCGTCATCATATTCAGCATAAGTCTTGTCCGACTTTCCACGTCTTGCCGACAAGTCGTCAAGTTGTCTTCTCAGTTCCATGAAAACGTCACGATATAAATTAACATTAAAAATTTCAGATTTGTTAAAATCTTGCGAGAAATCAATATCGAAAATTTCATCTTCAACTTCAGCAGTGTTTTCAGATTTCTCATCCGAAATTGTCAAAAATGGAACTTTCACTTCATCTGTCTTTTTCGATTTTTTAACTTGCTTTTTTTCTGGCATATTAACCTCTCTTTTTTGTAGTATATCAAATAATTTAAAAAAAACTAAACAAAAATAAGAAATTTATAAAAGTGGAGCAAACAATCTAACAAATGCTTGGGTGAACTTATTAAAATAGATTTTTCGTTTGAAGAAACTTTTTTCAATTTTGTCGCAATAAGACAAGTCCACATTGAAATAGTTCAAATTCTGTTCAACAAAATCTTTGTCGAACAAGAAAACTGTGAGTTCAAAGTTAAGTGCAAAAGAGCGATTGTCAAAATTGCAAGAGCCAATGGAAACAACTTTGTTGTCGATGATGACTGTTTTGGAATGTAGAAATCCGTCATATCGATAGAATTCAATTCCGCTTGGCAATAGGTCTTTAACATAAGAAAGTGTGGCACTGTAAACAAACTTTTTGTCTGGCTTGGAAGGAATCATAATTTTTATGTTAACTCCGCTGAGTTTTGCAATTTTAAGTGCCGAAAGCATTGTTTCGTCGGGAATAAAATAAGGTGTTTGAATATATATACTTTCCTTTGCAGATAAAATCATCTTCAGAAGAGATGCTTTGATTGGTCTGTTTGAAAGATCAGGGCCACTGGTTATAATTTGACAACCAACTGTTCCATAAGTTCCAAGTTTTGGGAAATATCCTTCTGAAACCAGATTGTTCATGCTGTCGCTTATGTTTTTGCAATAGCGCCAATCATTGAAAAAGGCAACTTGCAAATCATGAACAGCATTTCCAATGATTTTCACGTGTGTGTCGCGCCAAGGACTAAGGCGTTTCGACCTGCCCATGTGGTCGTCACGGATGTTAATTCCACCTGTGTAGCCAATTTTTCCATCAATCACAACAATTTTTTTGTGATTTCGATAGTTAGCTTTAAAGTTAAAAAGTCTAAAGCCAAACAATGGAGGGAAAAATTCCGCAACCTCTCCACCAACTTTTGTTAATTGCCTAAAAAAACTTCGCTTTGCTTTCATGCTTCCAATTGAGTCAATAAGCAACTTAACTTTTATTCCTTCCTTTGCCTTCCGAACAAGGATTTCCATAATTTCTTTTCCCACTTCGTCATCAGCAAAAATGTAGTAGAGCAGATTGATGGAATGTTTTGCCTTTTCAAGGTCTTTTTTTAGCGATGCAATTTTGTCTTCTCCATTGAGAAAAACTCTTACAAAATTGTTTTTAAAAAACGAACAGTTGGAATTATTTAAGTTAAACAACATCAAATCTAAATATTCTCTTTCTTTTTCCGTTATGTTTCTTGAAGTGAAAAGTTGTTTTTGTTCCTTGATGAATTCTTCATATTCCTTTGCATGCAAACGCTTTTTTTTCAGCATTCTTTTAGTTTTGTAGCTGAGCCCACTTCCAACAAGAATGTAAATAATAAATCCAATGATTGGGAGAAAATTCAATACCATAAACCACGAAACAATCATTCCTGGTTTTTTTCTTTCAACAAAAATCATTGTGAGCACACACAAGATGTTCACGCAAAAAATGGTTAAAATCAAAATTGCAATAACAGACATTTTTCTCCTATCTATATTTTAACCATAATTTTATATCAAATAATAACTTTTTCCAAATAAAAAAAGTCGAACGTTAGTTCGGCTTTTTATCTTCTGCAATAATGCATTCTGTTGTTAATAATGTTGAAGCAATGCTTCCTGCATTTTGAAGTGCGCTTCGAGTTACTTTTGTTGGGTCAATTATTCCAAATTTAAACATATCTCCAAATTTGTTGTTATAGGCGTCAAATCCATAGTTGGGATTTTTGTTTTTGAGAACCTTTTCCAAAACAACTCCACCACAGATGCCTGCATTTTCGGCAATCTGTTTTAGCGGTTCAGAGAGAGAATGGAGAACAATTTCGGCACCTGTTTTTTCGTCACCTTTCAAAGTTTTGGTGTATCTTTCCAAAGATTTGATTGCTTTGACAAGTGCAACACCACCTCCAGGAACAACACCTTCGAGAGTTGCCGCTTTGCTTGCCGAAAGGGCGTCTTCAATTCGAAGTTTCTTTTCCATCATTTCAACTTCTGTTGCTGCTCCAACATTGATCACCGCAACTCCACCTGAAAGTTTTCCAAGACGTTCGGTCAGTTTTTCGTTGTCGAAAGAATTTTCGCTTGTAAGTTGAGCGCGAATTTGCTGAGCTCTTTCCTTAATTTTTGATGGCTCTCCAAATCCTTCAATGATTGTTGTTGTGTCTTTTGTGATTTTAACTTTTTTTGCTCGTCCAAGCAAGGCAAGCTCAATTGTTTCAAGTTTTTGTCCAAGGCTTTCCGAAACAAAAGTTGCACCTGTCAAAATTGCAATATCTTTCAAAATTTCTGTCCTGTTTTCTCCGAAAGAAGGTGCGCGAACTCCTGCGCAAGAAAGTGTCCCACGAAGTTTGTTAAGAACAATTCCTGCAAGTGCATCGCCGTCCAGTTCGTCGGCTATTATCAGAAGCTTTTCGTTGTTTGATGCAACTTTTTCTAATAATGGCAAAATTTGAGAAAGATTTTGAATTTTGGCATCTGTCACCAAAATCAAGGGATTTTCCAAAATTGCTTCCATTTTTTCCATGTCGGTTGCCATGTATGGTGAAAGATATCCGCGTTCGAATTGCATTCCTTCAACAACTTGCAACTCTGTTTTCAAACTGCTTGATTCTTGAGCAGTTATAACTCCATCTTTTCCAACTCTTTCAATTGCCTTGGCAATCAAACTTCCAATTTCTTCATCGCCGGCAGAAATGCTTGCAACTTGTTTTATTTTCTCTGTTGTTTCAACTTTTTGGCTTATAGATTTCAATGTTTCAACAACGTTGTCAATTGCTTTGAAAATACCTTTTCTCAAAATGATGGGATTTGCCCCAGCTGTTGAATTTTTAAGTCCTTCTTTCACAATGCTTTGTGTCAAAACTGTGGCTGTTGTTGTTCCGTCGCCAGCAATGTCGTTAGTTTTTATGCTTGCTTCTTTAATCAAATTTGCACCCATGTTAACAAAAGGGTCTTCAAGTTCAATTTCTTTTGCAATTGTAACGCCGTCATTGGTTATTAAGGGTGGCTGAGGACTGCGGTCCAAAACAACGTTCCTTCCTTTTGGCCCAAGAGTGACTTTAACACAATCTGCAACCATCGAAACACCTTTTTCAAGTGAGTTTCTTGCTTCAATTCCTTCCAAAATTTTCTTACTCATTTTCTTCATCCTCCAAAATTCCAAGTATATCTGCTTGTCGAATTATTGTGTAAACCTTGTCTTTAAAATGATATTCCATGCCGGCAAATTTGCTGTAAAAAACAACGTCGCCAGGCTTAACATACATTTTTATTTCTTTTCCATCAATAATTCCGCCTTCGCCAACAAAAATGACTCTTGCCATTTGAGGCTTTTCTTGGCTTGATGACGGAATAAAAAGTCCGCTTTGCGTTTGCTGTTTTGCTTCCAGTTGTTCGATAACAACTCTGTCAAAAAGTGGTTTAATTTTCATATTTCTCCTTTAATTTATATGTTTTTATGCCAAAAAGTTTCATATAAAACTCTTTTTCAACATAGATTACAAAAAAAGGGTAAGTCTTCAAAAGATGAAAAATCAACAAAGTCTGCCAAAAAGGAAGTTATGAAAAGAAAAGCAAGCAAATTTTTTGTTTTATTATTTTCCGTGGTTTGCGTGTGTGCGTGCGCTTTTGTTGCCCGACTTCTTTCTTCTGTGATAACAGTTAGCGGAAATGGAATTTCTCAAGCAACAGTATTTCAAGGATTTGAAGTTTATGCTGTTTCGTTGGGGCAATATTCCTCAAAAAGCCAGGCAGAAACATCTTCTGAGTCCATAACAAAAAAGGGTGGAGCAGGGTTTATTTATGAAAAAGGCAATATGTATTATGTTCTAGCTTCTGTTTATGAAAAAGAAAATGATGCAAAACTGGTTCAAGAAAATCTTTCTTCAAGTGGAATTTCAAGCAAAATCATAAAAATGGGAATTGACGGAGTGGACTTCTCATCCGTGTCGTCATCTGCGCAAAAAAAGGCTTTTTCGTCTGCACTTCTTGCGCTGAAAAGTGCCTATGTTTCGCTTTATGACATTTCGGTTTCTCTTGACACAAAAACCTATGACGAAGCAAAAGCAAAAATAGAAATTATTGGAGTTAAAGGAAATTTGGAAAAAACTCTTGAAAAAACATCAAAAGGTTCGTCGTCGGTTGATGGAATATATTATCAAATGATAAAAAACACTTTTGACGAAATTGTTGACAGTCTTAATGATTTGAAAAATTATCAACAACAAAACGACGTTTCGCTATCTTCAAAAATAAAATTCACATATATAAATCTTATTGATGAAATAGACAGTTTATCAAATTTATTAAATAATAATGCCTAGTATGAATTGTCGAAATTTGCGCATAATAAAGTTAGCAAAGCAAATGCTTTGACAAAACAAGGAGGTGCAAATATGTTTGGCAAGAAAAGTGCAGAAAAAACAAAAACTGCTAAGAAAAGTTCACGTTCTAACGTAGAAGCAAGTAGAGAAAACGCTTCTAAATCAAGCGGAACAAAAAATTGCTCAGCAAGAAACTCCAACAGTTCAAAAAGCACAAAGTGCTAGATGAACAAAAAAGCCGACAATCAGTCGGTTTTTTTATGCGTTAAAATTTAATATCTGTTTTTAAATGTCCTTGCTCAAAAAGTCTTTAACAGTTTTGTAAATTTCGTCAGAAATCTCTTCGCGTGTTTTTATTCCTTTTCCACTGGTGCAAGCAATTGTTTTCCAACCAAACTTTTTGGCAACAAACTTTGCTGTGCAATATGCTCGTTTCAAATATTCCAAATCTTTTTCGTGAATGTCTTGGTTTGTTCCTGCTTTCAAGTTTGCTCGAGAATTTGCCAAGGTTTTGCTTGTTTGAGGAGGCATATCCAAAAACAACACCAAATCTGCTCTAGGAAGTGACAGGTCGTCAAATTCAAGTTTGTCGGTCCATTCCAAAAATTCTTCCATTTCCTTTTCGTCATGAATTTTGCACGCTTGGTGCACCATATTCGATTGGACATATCGGTCAAAAATGATTATTCCGCCGTTTTCATAGTGGGTTTTTAGCCCCAGTTTCAAATCATAATAAGTTGCAACTCGGTCACAAGCAAACAAAACGGATGCTTGTTTTGGATTAACGCTGTCGGCAAAGTTCCCAAGTTCGCCTCCAAGATACATCTTAACTCCGCCAGAGCACGCAAGATTGTATGATGGAAAACTGTGAGTTATAACATTTTTTTCTTTCGACAAACGCTCAAACAAAAGTTCTGTTTGTGTTTTTTTTCCGCTTCCGTCTGTGCCTTCAATAACAATTATTTTGCCTTTCATCATTCCTCACTTATTGTAGATTGAGTTGTTGTTGATTTATATGTTTGATTTTGCTTTTCCAAATCTTCCGAAAGCCTGTTGACTTTGACTGTTTGCGCAATCACAACACAAAAAAGACTTATCAACAAAACAATTGACAAAACAATGACTATCTTAGCGATTAACAGCTTCTTCTTTGATTTCTTCTTTGTGTTTTCCATTCTTTCGTGTCACCAAATTTCTGAAGCCATTATAACACTTCAAACTCAGTTTTGCAATGAAATTTCCAAAAGTAAATCTTTCAAGCAAAATTCCAAATCCAAACCCAAGAATCAAATAGAATCGCATTTGACCATAATTAAGCCACAAAACACTCAAAAGAAATATTCCCGAAATAATAATTCCACATACAAAGTCGAGAATTATTCCAACAACTTTGTTTCGGTTGCAAAGAAATGTTACATAATTTCTTGCATCAAACACAAGTCCGCATCCAATTCCGATAAGTAAAATATATAGGAATATTAAAGGTTGTGAAATTGTTTCATAAAGAATCATGCTTTGCTCCTATTTGAAAATTCTTTTGAAAAGACTAAGTTTTTCTTTTTGACCAACATATTTTATTGTGTCAATCACTCCAACAACTTCCAAAACACCAGTTTCCACGTCAAGTTTTTTGACTTCCATGTTTTTTCCTGTTATTTGAAGTGTTTTGTTTTCAAGCTCAAGAGCAAGTGCTGTTTCGCTCACAACAATTGCTTTTTTTATTCCTGTGACACTCAAATTTGTTTGATTAATTAATGATAATTTATTTTCCATATATACTCCTTTATATATATCTATAAATCATCAAAAAAAATATGAACAAAATTTCAAAAATTTGTCATAAAGTGAATTTTTCAATCATTAGATATATTAACTTTATTTCGGAGGGAAATTGGTATGAGCAGTAACGCAGTTCAAACAAAAGTTGAAGTCGCAAGAGAAATTGAACTTGGAACGAAAGGAGAACAAATTGATCTTTCAGTTTTGCTTCCAGAAGAAAATGTGTCAAACATTCTTTCTGTAAATGCAAGTGTCGTTGTTGACAAATATGAAGCACTTCTTGGAGAGCTTTCTGTTTCAGGCGTGGCTTGCCTAAATGTTGTTTATATGTTGGACGATGGAACAGTTTCAAATCACAAAACTTGCCAAGATTTTTCATTCAAAATCGAAGACATTTCTTTCGACCCATCATCAATTGTTAAAATTTTGCCAAATGTTGTTGATGTTGAAATTGAAAAAGTGAACGGCAATTCTTTCAAAGTAAAATTGTCTTTGGAAAACACAATTTCACTTGTTAAAAATCAAGAAATCAATATCTTCCAAAACGAAGATGCAGATGTTTTTGTCAAACAATCTGAAATTCAACTTGTCAAACATTGTTCAAGAAACTGCCAAACTTTCACTCTTAACTCAGTTTTCGAAACAAAACTTCCAGTTTCCCGCATTCTCAACATTTCGAGTGTTGTTGCTGTTAACAAAGCAGATGCTCTGGATGGAATAGTGGTGTTTGAAGGCGAAGCCACAACAAGAATGCTTTATGTTTCGGATGACGAACGTCCACTTCTTGTTTCGTTAATTAACAAAGATATGTTCCGTGAAGAAGTAGAAGACACAAATGCAACACGTGAAAGCACCGTTAAAGGATTTGCAACAATTCTTGCAAACAACATTGAAGAAAATGTTGATTCAGAAAACAAAACTGTTGAAGTTCTTGTTCCTGTTAAAATTTGTTACGACCTTTTCGAATCAGAAAATGTTACAGTCACAGCCGACGCATATTCAACAAAATCTGATTTGGAACTTGTGACCGAAGCATTTGTTTCCACCGAATTTAAGGGGACTGAAAACTTCATCACAAAACTTGATGGAAACATAACCCTTGATGCAGACGCAATAAGTATCGACAAAGTTTTGGCAGTTGACGGAGCATATTTCACAGTTCAGTCGCAAAACTACGAAGATGGTCAATTGGATGTTGATGGAACAATTCACCTTAACCTTATATATCTTGGTGACGAAGATAAGATTGATGCAGTTCAACTTCAAGTTCCATATTCATTCAAAGAAAAAATTGGTGACGCAGAAAATGCAACTGTAACATGCCAAATTGTTGAAATCGATGCAACTGTAAAACGTGGACACGATGTGTATGTTGACGGAAAAATCCTGACAACTGTAAGTCTTTCAAACGAAACTCAAACTGCAATCATAACAGAAATGACAAAAGGTGAAGAATTTGGCGCTCGCGATGGAGCAATTGAAATTTTCTTTGCAGACCAAGGAAAAACATTCTGGGATGTTGCAAAAGAACTCCGCGTGAGCCAAGAGGTTTTAAAAACTCAAAACTCAGATATTGTTGAACCTTTTGAAAAATCAGAAAAAATTGTGTTCTTCGATGGCAAAGAAATTGAAATAGAATAAAAAAAGCGACCAATTTGGTCGTTTTTTTGTTGCAGGTATTTAGGCATACTCTTCGCTGTTAAGTTTAAGAAAAGCTTCGGCTGTTGCAAGAGCATCTGCATAGGCTCTATGTGCTCCGTCAAGGGTTATTTCCAACCTTTTAACAACGTCAGAAAGTTTGTAGTGAGGAAGTCGCAACTTAGATTTTGCAATTGGAAGAAGGTCGATGAATTCATTGTCGAAAACTATGTTTTGTCGCTTTGCTTCTTGCAGAACAAATTTTTGGTCGAATCCAACATTGTAGCCAACAAGCCCGCAACCTCTTGTGTATCTGTAAAAATCTCTAACAACTGCGTCGGCGCGCGGACTTGATGCAACCATCGAATCTGTTATGTTGTTGATTGCTGTTGCAGAAGGAGGAATTGGATTTCGTGGTTTGATTAAAGATTGGAATTTTGAAACAATTTTTCCGTCGTGAATTTTAACTGCACCAATTTCCAAAAGTTCATCTGTTTCATAGTTCAGCCCAGTGGTTTCAACGTCAAACACAACAAAATCGCCATGCTCAATAAATGGATTGAAAATGATTGTCTTTTTGAAAATGTTTTCTTGAGACAGGATTGAATATGGAACAATTTCCACAACTTCATAATCTTTTGAGATTGGTTGCTTGAACTCAATCTTTTCCGGCAACACACAACGAGAAATTGATTTTATGTAAAGAGTCAGTTTGCGGTTGAATTCTTCAACATCTCCCATAATCAGAACTTGGTCGCCCGAAAGAAGTTTGTCCATTTGCTTTTCATTTGAAATTGTTGTGAAATATCTCACATCAATTCTTGCAGTTGTGTCAAAGAGAGTGAAGGCAAAATAGTTTTTTTGTTTGCCAGCGTTTTTCCCTTTTTTAACTTCATAACTTTTCTTTTCAAAGTTTTCAATTTTGCCAGCCAGAATAACAGATTTTTTTTCGCCTTTTATGTTTTTAATAAATTCTGGGTGAGGAGCAATTTCGCCACCAAAAAGGTTACGTTTTTCTTCCACATCGTATCTAGGAATTTTGGGCTTGAAAGTTTCTTTTGGTCTTAACTCTATATCTTTGGCAATTTCTGCTTTTTCAATTTCCAAAAATATTTCTGTTATAAATTGTTTCTCAAGCTGTTTTTTTGTTTGTTTTTTTATCTCTTCTTCGCTTATTAAATTTAAAAACTCGCTGTCAACCTTGATTTTTATTATTGATTGTGCAAAATTTCGTTCCACAGAGATTGTGTCTTTATCAATAAATCCCAAGATTGAAGGAAATTGATTTTTAACAAAATTTAAGAATGCTTTGATTATTAATTCTTCGTCCAAATAACTTTTCTTGAATTTAACAGTTGTTTCACCTTTTAAAGAAAGCGCCTCAGCAACATACTGCGCCAAAACATTTTTGTCGTCGTCGGAAAGGAATTTGTTTTCAGGATACAAAAAAGTCACACAGCAAGTTTTTTTTTGTTGATTGTAAACAACGCTGTATGTCTTAAAAAAATTATATTTGTCTTGAAACTTTTCATTTATTTTTGAAACAATCCAATCCATGCAATTATATTACAATATTTTTCCACAAAACACAAGCATAAAAAAAGTGGCAAAAGCCACTTTAGTCAGAGAACAAAATGAAGAATGTCCAAAATCACAACCAATCCCAGCAGGAACACAAGACCGCAAAGATTTATTATCCCTTGAACTTTTTGATTGATTGGTTTTCGCCTTATCCATTCAATTCCTGTGAACACAATCTGCGCACCATCCAAAGCGGGGAATGGAAGTAGGTTAAACATTGCAAGATTGGCGGAAATGAGTGGGAGAAGAACAAAAAGATTGACAATTGATGTTTGAGTGCTTGTTGCAATCAAGCCAATTGTTGCAATTGGACCACCAACGTCCGAAGCCGACAATTTGAAAGAAACAAGCATCCAGAGAGATTTTAAAACTGCCCATGCCATCATCACTGCAAGAACAAATGCTTGGCCAAGAGCTTCGAAGAAAGGTCGGCGATATAAATTTAATGTTGCGCCCAAGGTGTAGGTTGCGTTTCCCTTCGCGTCAATGTCATATATTCTTGCATTTTTCTTGTCGGCAAGTTGTTCTTCGTTTAGAGAAGAAGCATCTTTTTCATTTTTGAATTTTTGTTTCAGTTGAACAGTTATGGTGACGAATTCATCTTTGTTTGTTGAACTATTAAATCTTTTAACTTTAAGGGTGAAATCTTGTTCTTTGCCTTGAGAAGAAAGAAGTTTGGTGAGTGTTCCGTTTGTTGCAAAGCAAACTTTTTTTCCGTTCACTTCGTAGATAATATCACCTTTTTTAAGTTCAGAATTGTAAAGTGAAGGGTCGTTTGAAACGCGATATATGTCAAAACCAAAAGAAACTAGCAAAATGAAACTGAAAAGAATTGCCGACAAAAAGTTAAAAAATGCACCAGCGAACAAAACAATCATTCTTTTCCAAGGTTTTTGATTGCAAAATGCCTCAGGATTTTTTGTGTCGCCTTCGCCGTTCTCTCCTTCAAATGCGCAATATCCTCCAAGCGGAAAAATCCTTATCGAAATCTTTTCCCCTCGCTTGTTTGTTTTTTGAAAAATGGCTTTTCCAAATCCAATCGAAAATTCATTAATTTTGAATTTGAAAATTCTTCCAAATGTGTAGTGCCCAAGTTCGTGGATTAATATCATAAGCAAAAAAACGAGAATTGCTATAAAAATATATAGCACTGTCATCCCGTTAAAAGCTCCTAGAAAATTTAAACCCACAAAAACTCCTTAAATCAATATCAAAAGCAAGAAAAATGTCAAAACGTATGGGGCGTTGAAAATGTGGCTGTCGAGCCTATCCAAAAATCCGCCGTGCCCAGGGAAAACATTTCCACTGTCTTTAACTCCCGCTTTTCGTTTTATGAAAGATTCAAAAATGTCGCCCGCTTGGCAAACTATTGCCCCAAAAAATCCCAGCAATGCAAAATGCCAAACTTGAATGTTCAAAGTCAAAAATGCATTTTTAATAACATCAAAAGCAGAGAAAATGTAGAACATTGCAATTGTAACTCCGCTTGTCAAAACAAGGGCAGTGATTGCACCAGAAATAGTTTTGTTTGGACTTATTTTTTTGCAAAGTTTAGGACCTTTGAATGTCATTCCTCCAAGCATGGCAAAAGTATCGGTTATGATTGGAATTGTGAAAGCAACAATCAAAACAATCCAGCCCAAATTCCCGCCAAAGAGAGCAATGTTTGCACTTTGCAGAGCATCAATTCTGTTAAGCAACATAAGGGTCAAAAAGAACATTGATGGATACAAAAATGTTAGAAATGTTTTCGATGCAATTCTTATTCCAAAATTAAATCTGCTCAAGTTGTTGTTTTGGCGATATTCAATTGCTTCTTTTGTGTTAAGACAAACGTAAACGATGAGAGTTAGCAAAAATGAGAATGCTAATATCGACGCTTGAATTATGACATAATAATAAAACTCTAAATCAAAAACAAAAAAGACTGAATGACCTGCAAACATAAGTGAGGGAAACAATGCTGAGGCAATTGAACTTGCTGGCGTCTTGTTTTGGCTTATAAGTTTCGAAAATTCGTAGGCGCAAAAAATTGAAAGGAACGCAACAAAAAAATCGAAGAAATAAACACCATAAGTGTCAATCAGTCTAAGCGCAAATGCTCCACCAAGCACTGTTAACATAATCAGTGCCACTAAAATTCTTTTTTTCATTTTTTCTCCTGAGTAAGCCCCCCAAAACGTCTTTTTCGTTTTGAATATTCTTTTAGGCATTTAACAAGTTTTTTCTCATCAAATTGTGGCCAAAAAAATTTTGGAAAATACAATTCTGCATAGGCAATTTGCCAAAGCATAAAATTGCTTATTCGTTGTTCACCGCTTGTTCTGATAACGAAATCTAAAGGTGGAAGAATTGATGATTGAAGAAATTCTTCAAATGTTTTTTCATCAACACTTTTCTTTTTAGATTTCAAAACTTTGTTGCAAGCATCAACAATTTCTGCCCTTCCGCCATAGTTTAAACAAACGTTGAAAGTCAAAGAATTGTTGTTTTTTGAAGCGTCCTTCAACTTTTCAATTTTCTCTTTAAGGGGCTTCTTTAGTTTTTCCAAATTTCCGCAAATTTCAAGTCTGTAGCCATCTTTGACAAAATCGTCAAAGTTTTCGTCAATGGTGTTTTCAAGAATTTTGAATATTCCATCAACTTCATCTTTTGGTCTTTTCCAATTTTCAGTTGAAAACGCAAAAACAGACACTGCTTTTATTCCAAGTTTTTTTGATGCAACAAGCATTCGTTTGATTGCTTTTGCGCCTTCTTCGTGACCAACAAGTCTTGGCAACGCACGTTTTGTTGCCCATCTGCCGTTTCCGTCTAAAATAATTCCAATGTGTGTTGGCAAGTTGTTAATTTTCATTTTATGTTCTCGAATTAGACTTCCATGATTTCTTTTTCTTTTGCCATGCAAACTTCATCAGCAACTTGATTATATTTGTCAACAAGTTTTTGAACTTCTTTTTCTGCAACGTCCAAATCGTCTTCAGAAATTAAACTGTCTTTTTTCATTTGTTTGAAAATGTCAAGACAATCTCTTCTTGCCGAACGCAAAGAAATTTTTGCATTTTCACAAAGAGCTTTAACTTGTTTGGCAATTTCCTTTCTTCGCTCCTCTGTTAGTGCAGGGAAAATCAAACGTATAACTTTTCCGTCGTCAATTGGATTAACTCCAAGGTCTGCTTGGGAAATTGCTTTTGAAACATTGACAAGCTGAGAATTGTCCCAAACACTAATCATAAGCACTCTGGCCTCTGGAACAGAAATGTTCGCCATTTGATTTATTGGAGTTGGAACTCCATAGTATTCTACGGTGATTTTGTCCAAAATATGTGGATTTGCTCTTCCCGCACGAACCATTTGATATTCATTTTTTAGATATGCAATTGTTTTCTCCATGTCTTCTTTGCAAGCGTCGATGTATTGTTTCATCTCTTCGTTCATTCTTAGTTCCTCACTTTTATTTTTGATGAAATAAGTCTATACTAATTTGTGCATTTTTGCAAGCGAAATAATTAGGATTTTATTAACCTTATATAGATAATTAAAGAAATAATGAAATAAATTATCTATTGACATATTTCGCACACTGAGTTATAATCTTGGCAAGGAGAAATATATGAAGAGATTATTGGTTTATTTGGCAGTTATGGTCGGATGTCTTTTCGTTGGATTAACAACATATTACATGATAAAGAACAACGAAACAATCATCATCGATGCTCCAAAAGCATATTCCGACATGGATGCCATCTATCTTAACGTTGGGGAAAGTTCAACTCTTTCAATAACCCACACACTTAAAAAGACAGAATTGTCCCATACTCTTTCCGAAGAAAATGTTGTTGCATTCGACATGAAAACTGGAAAGATAGTTGCATTAAATGGCGGGGAAACACAACTTACAATAACTTCTGGAAACGAAAACTATAAACCTTTTGTCTTCACAATAAAAGTTGGCGATGGAGCAACTAATTCGTCACCATATTACATTAAAACAATAGAAGACCTTAAAGCAATTGGTGGAACCAGGAAATATGGTGAAGTTGAAAAAACATGGTCGAACTCTGCAAATTATGCAATAGTTTCAGACATTGAATTGGATGAAGAGAGTGAATGGAAACCACTTTGTCCAGAAAATTCTTTCACAGGCACCTTGAACGGAAATTTCCATACAATTTCAAATTTTAAGATGACAAAAGAAGGACGTTATGCTGGTCTTTTTGCAATGATTGGAGAACTTGCAGAAGTTCATTCAATAACTTTCAAAAATCCTGTCATTAACGGAAGATATGACTTTGCTGGAATAGTTTCAGCAATGAATAAAGCATCGAAAATTTCGATGATAACAGTTAAAAACGCATCGATAAAAGTTGCACCATTTGACACAAATTTTCCTAAAGCAAAACAATCAACATGTTTTGTTGGAGGAATTGTTGGGGCGGTTATGGGCTCCTACACAGGAATGGATGAATCAATCGTTCTTTATGACAATGCAACAATCGAAACATGCACTTTCCAAGGAACAATTTCAACAGCAGACAATGTCTACGAAGTTGTTGGGCTTAGTAAATATACAATTTTCAATTTTGGTGGAATAACTGGATTTAACAAAGGAGCAACAATTTTCAATAACAAAGCAGACGTGAAATTTTCCGTGAATGAATCAGTTGCAACATTGGCAAACGGATATAACAGAATTTCAAGCGGAGAAAATGGTGTTTGTTTCGACCTTGGCGGAATTGTTGGCGCTGTGGGAAATTCAAACATTTTTGACCCAAACGATAAAACAAAACAAATTGGAACAATATATCCTATTGTAAAAAACAACCTTGCACTTGTTCAAATTGATAACAAAACAACAACAAGTAACGGAATCGTTGGGCATGTTCCACTTGACGTTCAAAAAGTTGACAAATTTGATGGAACCCCTGCAGCGCAAAGAATTGTTGGAAACTACTTCTATTCTGCAAATGCTTCTGTTAAATTTGGTGGTTCAGGTCTTGCTTGTTCCACAACAAGCGTTTCGGCAAATGAACTGAAAGCAATTGGAACATACAAATCTTCAGAAGGTGAATACTGGAGCATTGGTGACACACTTTCAGTTTGGATAATGAGAAGTGACGGAATTCCTGAAATAAATCCTTATGGAATGTCTGTAACAGTAAATTTTGACCAAGATAAATATGCCATCAATGATGTTTCAGATTTTATTAAATATTATTCAAAAATGACATCTGCAACAAATTCTGTAAAACGTTACTGGCTTCGTCAAAACTATGTTCTTAACAAAGATTTAGTAATTGACACATCAGTTATGGAAAAATGGATGCCTATTGGCGCAGAACAATTTGCATTCAGTGGGACATTCGATGGAAACGGCAAGACAATAACTTTCAAAAATGTCAAATTTGTGAACACTGAAGAAAAATATATTGAACTTGTTGGATTCTTTGGACAAATTGCTCCAAATGCTGAAGTAAAAGATTTGACAATTGTTGGCTTTGAAGTCAACTATGGAAAATACACAGGAACAATCGCAGGCGTCAACTACGGAAAAATAACAGACTGCTGTGTTAAAGAATCAAAACTCAACAATTCACTCTCAACTGGTTTCTTTGTTGGTGTTAACTATGGAGTTGTAACATCAACAAAAACAATTGAAACTTCAGTTGGTGAAGGAGAAAATGCAGAAACAACAACCTCTCCAGCTTCAAGAGTGCTTTTAAGCACAATTGCCCCTTACATCAAAACAAATGTTGTGAACAAGAAAGTTTATGCGGGAGGAATTGCAGGGTTTAACTTTGGAACAATCTCAAAAGTGAAACTTGAAGGATCCAGCCAAATTTTGGCAGAACCAGCAACAACCAAAGGCTCAGTCAGATACCTTGGCGGACTTGTAGGATATAACTACGGAACTCTGGAAGATTGTTATGTTGAATCGGGAAATGTCTATGACTATTCAACAGTTGCTGTCTATCTTGGCGGAATTGCTGGGGCAAACTCAGGAACAATAACAAAATGTAGCGCTGGAACAAAAGACCAAACAACTTGCATTTATGCATCGCTTGAAGAAGGTAATCAAATTGCAGGTGGGTTAGTTGGAGTGTTAACAGAAGAAGCAAAAATTTCACAATCTTTCGGAAATGTTAACATCGAATGCAGAACAGTAGGTGGATTCAGCCCTTACTTGTTCGGGACAGTCAAAGAATGTTATATTGGCGGTCTTTTGAAAGGAAAAGAAGTTGGTGGATTTGCTGTTCACATGGCAAGAAGTGAAGCTAGTGAAAAAGGTGGATATATTTGCGATGCCTACACAACTGCAAGTTTGACAGCAATAAATGAAAATTCAATTTTGGCGGGGCTTTCAGTTTATATGAGATATCCTGCAAAAATAGAAAAATGCGTTATGTCTTCTTCTTTCTCTGGTGACACCAAAGATCAATATTATGAATCATTCACAAACACAAGAGAAGGATTCATGAACTGGGTCACATCATGGGCAAACAAAGATCAAAGGCTTGGAACCATAACAAAAGTTATAATCAACACAACTCCAACTGGAAAAGTTAATGAACAAATTAAATCAACAAAAGCAGTTGTAAGTTATGCAGGACAAGTTGTTAAATATTTAACAAATGAGGAACTTTTGGATAAAGGACAAGACACGTTAGTTCAACTTGGATTCAATGTTGCATCAACAACGGGTTGGACAGCAGAGAAACAAGAAATGCCATATTTAACATCAATAGAAGGTCTACATGGTGTTTCACAAATTACTTCTTTGGTTTAATAACAAAAACTTTTATGTAATTCATTTGCATAAAAGTTTTTTTTGTGCAATAATTTAGGCATGAAGCAAGGAAAAATAATGGCGCTTGATTATGGAGAAGTTCGAATTGGAATTGCAATGACTGATATGCTTCAAACAATAGCCTCACCGTTTGAAACCTACAAACGAAAATCTGTTGAAAAAGATTTGGACTACCTTGCAGACCTTGCTAAAGAAAATTTTGTTTCAGAAATTGTTATGGGGCTTCCTCTGAATATGGATGGAACAGAGGGCGACAGGGCATCAAAAACTCGCGAATTTGGAGATAAGTTAAAAGAAAAAAGTGGGCTGGAAATTGTTTATGTTGACGAAAGATTAACCTCTGTTGAAGCCGAAGAAATTCTAATTGAAAGCGGAATGAGGCGCGAAAAACGTAAAGAAGTGATTGATAAAATTGCAGCGTCACTTATTTTGGAAAGTTATTTAAATAGATTATAATATCTATATAAATATATAAATTTTATTAAGGAGAATAATATGGAAAAAGAAGAAATTGATATCTTAGACATTCTTTTGGACGAGGATAATGACGAGCCTATAAGTTTGTTTGATGAAAATGACAAGGAAGTTAAATTTGAACAAGTTGCAATTATCCCAGAAAACGAAAAAATTTATGCAATCTTAAAACCGATTGATGAAATGGAAGGGGTTGCAGATGATGAAGCAATTGTTTTCGTTGTTGAACAAGATGATGAGGGCAATTCAATTCTTGTGATTGAAAAAGATGAACCAACAGCAATAAAAGTTTTTGATAAATATTATCAACTTCTTGACGAAGCTGAAGAAGCAGACAAAAAAGAAAACAAATAACAACAGTTATTTGTTTTTTTTAATTTGTTGATATGAGATTGTCCGTTTTCCAGATGAAAGAACATCAAGCTCCTTCAATCAGCATTTTGTCGGCAACAAGTGCAATAAATTCACCATTTGTTGGTTTTTCATTGCTGTTGTAAACACGTAGTCCAAAAACAGAATTTATGTTTTCAATTTTGCCTCTATTCCAAGCAACTTCAATTGCATGTCTGATTGCTCTTTCAACTTTGCTTGCACTTGTTTCAAATTTTTCTGCAATGGCTGGATACAATTGTTTTGTTATTGAGTTGATGATTTCAGGATTGTCGATTGCAAGTTTTATCGCTTCTCTCAAGAATTGATATCCTTTAATATGTGCGGGAATTCCAACTGTGATAAAAATATTTGTAATTTTTTCTTCAATGATTTTTGCCTTATATTTCCCGCTTGCATTTTCAACAGTCACGTCTTTTGAAATTATCGTTGAAACAGGTTTATCTTTGGAATTGCAAATTTCTTTAACCCTATCCACCAAAACATTTGCATTAACAGGTTTAATCATAAAATAGCTAACTCCAAGTTGCATGGCCTTATTGATGAATCCTTCGTGCGAAAGAGAAGAAGTTATAACAATCTTTGGCTTTTTCAAAATTTCGTTGCTTTTCATTATGTTTTCTATGAGGGCAAACCCGTCAAGTCCTGGCAAAACAACATCCATGATTAAGACATCAGGGCAATGTTTTTTGATTAGATCTAGGGTTTCATAACCATCTCCACTTTCTCCAAGAATCGAAAAATTCTTTTCTCTTTTGAAACACTCAGAAATGGATTTTCTAATTTCCAAGTTGCAATCTGCAATAAATATTTTTGTTTTTATGTTTTCTTCGCTCACTTTGTGGCCTCCTAATTTCGTTTTTTTTGCTAACACTAAAAGGTTAGCATAAACGAAATTTAAAGTTAATGTTTTTAGAAAAATTCTTGTGCAAATAAAATCGAAAAATGGAATTAAATAAAGAAAAATGTCGAAACATTTCCAAATTTTCTTTTTTTGTCATAAAAATCCCAACAAAAAATCAAATTATATTTTAATTTTACAAAAATTTTTAAAAAATGACTTAAATAAACTTGAAATATTATTTTTATTATTTATAATATAAAACGTTATAGGGGATTTTAATGGAACATGTTTTAGAAAATATCAAAAATTTTAACCTCATAAAAAAAGGGGACACAATAGGCGTTGCAGTCAGCGGAGGAAAGGACTCCATGGCACTTTTGCATTTCCTTTCGGCTTTGCAATTAGATTTGGATTTCGAAGTTGTTGCCATACACATTGACCATTCTCTCAGACCATCGAGCGCGCAAGACGCTTTCTTTGTGATGAATTATTGCAAGAAAAATCATATCCGTGCATACAAGTTCAAAGTTGATGTGAAGGCGCTTGCTGAAAAATCTGGAAATTCAATTGAAACCGAAGCAAGAGAAGCAAGATATGGAGTTTTTGAGTCGCTTATCAAGAAAGGAATTGTTGACAAAATTGCTTTGGCTCATCATGCCGAAGACCAAGCGGAAACAATTTTGCTTCACCTTTTCAGAGGCTCAGGGCTTTCGGGAGCAAGGGGAATGGATATCAAGAAAAAAGATATTTACATTCGTCCAATGCTTCAAACAAGAAAGAGCGATATTGTCAGATATATAGATGACTATGAAATTCCATTTGTGGAAGATGAAACAAACAGTGAAGACGTCTATCAAAGAAATTTCATAAGAAACAAAATAATTCCACTTATAAGTTCAAGATTTCCAAATGCAATTGATGCCCTAAACGCATTTGCGGATTCTTGCAAAGAAGATGATGATTTTATATCCAACTTGGTTGTGTCAGACCTTTTGATTGTTGATGACCTAAAAACTGTCAGAATCCCTTGCGCATATTTCATAAATCCGCCATCACTCACTTCAAGATTGATTTTCAAAGCAATGAAGGCAATTAATGTTAATAAAGACATAGAGAAAAAACATATCGATTTAATCAAAAATTTGGCAGTCAACGGGCAAAATGGATCCAAGTTGAAATTGCCAATGGATGTTTCAGTTTATAAAGATTATGACTTTTTAACCATTTCCAACGAAGAAAAGGAAAGAAAAGTTTTAAATAACAAATTTAAATGCGGAACTTTCGAGGTTGAAAATTTCGGCAAAGTGAAAGTTTCAAAAGCCAAGACTTTTGATATTGTTAAGGACGAACTTTTGATTGACGGCAAAAAACTTCCTTCCGATGCTGTGTGGAGATATAGAAATGAAGGAGATGTTATCACAAAATTTGGGGGAGGAACTCAAAAACTTAAAACATATCTTTCTCAAAAGAAAATTCCGCTTCGACTGAGAGATTTTGTTCCAGTGCTTGCAAGTGGAAATGAGATTTTTGTTGTGGCTGGTGCAGGAATCAGCGAAAAAGTTAAAATTGATGACACAACAAAAGTTGGATATGTCATAAAGATTAGCAAATAAAAAAACACATTTTAATGTGTTTTTTTTGTTCTTATTAGGCGCCATATCCGCGCTTTAGAGAAAATGGAACATATCTTGCAGTTTCGTACACTTTTTCAGTGTCAAAAAATTCTTTATATTCCTCTTTGCAAAGCCTCAGAGCTGTGCCATCGAGCGGATGACGATAGAAATATGTTGCCCCGATGTCGTCTTCTTCTGCTTGTTTAAAATCTTTTCCAGTGCAAAGAAAGATTTCAAATCCATTGGATTTAAGATATTCGTTGTTTTGGCTTTTGCATTTGTGAAGTCCGCCAGGATAACAATAGATGTTTGTTTTTCCAATGTACGACCCAATTTCGTTTTGCCATTTGTTCACATCCTTAACAAAATTGTTGTGATTTGTGTAGATGCAATTGCAATGATTGTAGCTGTGGCAACCAAGTTTGTAGCCCCTTTCTTTCAGTAAACTAACGAGTTCAGATAGTTGCGCTTTTGAACTTTCAAGCTCGCTTGCAGGAAGATATGAGCCTTCAAAAACTCGATGACCAAATGCTCCATTATATCCGGTTACGC
The DNA here is from genome assembly GCA_934747765.1 of uncultured Clostridia bacterium. Taxonomy (GTDB): domain Bacteria; phylum Bacillota; class Clostridia; order Christensenellales; family UBA1242; genus UMGS687. The sequence continues at coordinate 25,344 of CAKVGZ010000004.1, read as the reverse complement.
AAAGAATTGCTCGTGCACCGTTATATGAAAAATCTGGATGGGTTTTTATGAAGTTTTCAAGAATAGGAACTATGTCGCGCTCTTGTGAATATTGTTGCTCTTCGCACTCACAATAGTCGTAAAACTCTCCGTTTTTTGCAACAACTTTGTCAACAATTCCACGATTTTTTGTGTCATAAGTCATGTCATCAAAACTTAATATGATGGGTTTTTTACCTCCAAAATCCAAGTTTTCTTTTTGTTTCCATTTCCCGTCTTTAAATTCATATCCGTCTTCAATGTTTATAAGACAAAAGTTGTTGTTGTAGAGTTCTTCCAAAATTTTTTTAAATTCAGAAGTTGTTATATGGTCGCGGTCAAAACATTTTCGAAGCGAGTTGGTTGGATTGTAAGCCTTGGCAGGGCTGTAGACAAGCTCATGAGAAAAGAAATGTTCAATTTTGATTTCATCATTTGTTTCAGCCACGCAAGAAAAATTGCTCGCAGGCAAAAAACACAAAACAAACATGATTGACAGCAGCATAAAAACTTTTTTCATTTTCTTATTTTGACCAATTTTCACTAAAATATTTTTCAATTCATATTTGTTTTTTGTGCAGTTTTATTAAATTTGTGTTATAATTAAATTGAAATTCATTTGGGGGGAGAAAATGAGCATCATAGAAGTTAATCATCTAACAAAAGATTATGGCTTTGGACGTGGTGTTTTTGATGTGTCATTCAAGATTGAAAAAGGCGAAGTGTTTGGATTTCTGGGTCCAAATGGCGCTGGAAAATCAACAACAATTCGTCATCTTATGGGTTTTTCAAAACCACAATCTGGAGAAACCAAAATTTTTGATAAAAAGACTTTTGATAAATATTTCGAAATTTTAGACAAAGTTGGCTACATTCCAGGCGAGATTGCTCTTCCTCAAGGGCTCACAGGTTGGGAATTTATTCGCATGATGCAAAATCTTCAAAAGGTTCACAATGAACAGCAACTGAATAAAATGTTAAAACTTTTTGAACTTGAAGATAACGTTTTGAAAGGCGAAACAAAACGAATGAGTTTGGGAGTTAAAAGAAAACTTGCAATTGTTGTTGCGTTTATGTCTGACCCAGAAGTTTTGATTCTTGACGAGCCAACAAGTGGGCTGGACCCAGTTATGCAAGAAGTGTTCATAAATCTGATAAAAGAAGAAAAAGAGCGAGGGAAAACAATCCTTCTTTCCAGCCACATATTCACTGAAGTTGATGCAACTTGTGACAGAATTGCAATAATTAAGGACGGAAAAATTGTTTCAGAATTTGTTGCAAACGATTTGAAGCATGCAAAAACAAAGTTTTATGCAATTACTTTTAAGGAAGAAAAAGATTTCAAACAATTTTTGAGCAAGAACAAAAAAAGCAAAATTTTGAGCATTTTGAATTCTGATAAACAAGAATTGAAAGTAACTGTTATGACCGAAGACAAAAACATAAATCGCGTTGTTGAACTTTTGAGCAGTTATGAAATAAAAGAATTCACCAACATAAAAGAAACTTTGGAAGACTATTTCATGAAATTCTATAAAGAAGACAAAGAGTTTGGAGGGCAACTATGGACCCAATCGAAATAAAAAACTTAACAAAAGATTATGGTCTTGGAAGAGGTGTTTTCAACATTAATCTCACAATAAAAAAGGGCGAAATGTTGGGGTTTGTTGGAACAAACGGCTCGGGCAAAACAACAACCATTCGCAATCTGATGGGATACATAAAACCAACAAGTGGAGAATGTTATGTTCTTGGAAAAGAATCTTGGAAACATTCCAGCGAAATTGCAAGCAAAATTGGATATGTTCCGGGAGAAATCGGATTCCCTGATTTGCCCACAGGAACAGCGTTTTTAAAAAGTCAGGCAGGTTTTTTTGGACTAAAAGACCTTTCTTATGCCGATGAACTTATAAAGAAACTTCAGCTTGACCCTCGTGCAAATTTGAAACGAATGAGTAAGGGCATGAAACAAAAAACCGCTCTTGTTGCCGCTCTTATGAATAACGCAGAGATACTTGTTCTTGACGAACCAACAACTGGACTAGATCCGCTGATGAGAGATGCTTTTATCGAAATAATAAAGGAAGAGCATAAAAAGGGCAAAACAATTCTTATGAGCAGTCATATGTTTGGCGAAATGGAAGACACTTGCGACAGGGTTGCCTTAATCGATAAAGGCAAAATCATAGACATTGTTAGCATGGAAGACATTAGGAATCGACCAACAAAAGATTTTAAAATTGAATTTAATAACGAAAAAGATTATAAACAGTTTAAAAAACTAAAATATAAAATAATTCGTGACCAAAAACAATATAATCAAGTCACAGTTAACATTAAAAATGAAGATATAAATAAGTTATTTAATGATTTGAAAGGACTTGATGTGAAATTTATTTCCGAAGTCAAATATACTTTGGAAAAACATTTCAGAGAAGTTTTAAAAAGGGCAAAGGAGGCGGAAAATGTTTAGTAAAGCACTTTTCAAACAATCTTGCAAAGCAAACGGCATTATGTGGGCAATAATAACAGTTGCTGTTTGCATTATGCTGGCTTGTGTGATGCTAATTTCCGGAAATGGGAACATTGGCACAATTAGAAATGGAATAACCAACACAATGATGGAAAGTTCAATCGACTCATCAACCAAAAGTCGAGCTATAAATTATTACAACTTGTCGAATAAGTCTTTAGATGTTTTCGACTCAACGTTCTTGGCAACCTACTCGGCTTTGATTGCAAGCGGAACCAGCGCAGAGGAAGCATCTGCGACGGCCTATCAAACTGCATTTGGAAAAGTTGTGGAAGCAATGAATTCAACAGTAAGTTCTCTTGGCTACAATGCAGATTCAGACGAAGCAAAAGAAATTCAGGGGCTTTTTCTTTGCCCTTTCAATCCAGACATAAATCAGGACGGAGTGGGAGATTTTAAATATTTCTATGACGCTTATGGAGAAGACATCCAACCTTATTCACTTGCCACAATTTCCAGTCCAAATCGAGAACAAGAACGAAAAGAATATGCAAAATCGTTTTCTTCTGTGTTTCTTGCAGGAAACATGGTTTCGGATGAAAATGTTGACAAAGTGTTAAAGCAACTTTCCAGTTTCAATGTGTCGAAAGAAGATTTCAAAAAATTGACCTATGAAATAAAAGTTGGAGAAACAACAAAAAAAGTTTCACGTTACACAGGTGAAAGCGGATATGTTTACATGAAAAACATTTCAGAAAATGCAATCGTTTCCTTTCGAGCAAGGCTTGAAAATGAAATGAGCAAAGTTGACACTTCTGGAATGACTCCGCAACAAATTACACAAAAAGAATCCCAAATTTCTGCAGAAATCACAAAGGACATTTCTTCCAGTTTTCTTTCAACTCTTCCAGAAGAGGTTTCTTCATCTTTAAGAGAAGTTGGTTCGATGGACTTGTTTAGTTTGATTGTGGGCTCAATTTTCTTCAAGATGGCAGGATTGTTGCTTCCTATAATCTACATCATCATGGCTTCAAATAACCTTATTGCTGGACAAGTTGATTCAGGTTCAATGGCATATGTTTTGTCAACATCAACAAAACGAAAGCAGGTTGTGTTCACTCAAGCGATGTTCTTGATTGGCTCTTTGTTTGCAATGTTTCTTATGACAACCATAACAAGTTTCATTTGCCTTGCAACGTTGAAGAGTGACATGGTAACCATGACCTATGGCGACTTTGCACTTCTCAATCTTGGTGCATTCATAACACTTTTTGCAATGAGTGGAATATCTTTCTTGGCGTCATGTTGTTTCAATCGCTCGAAACATTCAATGAGCATTGGTGGAGGACTTAACATGTTCTTCCTTGTCGCAACAATGCTTGGACTTTTTGGCTCAAAAGTTTTGCCTTCCATTGTCAGACTGAATGCACTGAATTTCTTTAACTATTGCACAATAATTTCGCTCTTCGACGACATTTCAATTCTTTCTGGAACCACAACCTTTATATGGAAATTCGCAATTCTAATTGCAGTTGGAGTTGTTTGCTATGTGGTTGGGGCGGTGCGTTTTAACAAAAAAGATTTGCCATTATAAAAAAAGACACTTTGATGTGTCTTTTTTTTAACCCTTTATTGCTTTTAAAAATAAACTGATAAAGGAGGATTTATGGCAATTTTGAATACTGCAAACCTAACTTCAAAAATTTCGGGAAAGGAAGGTGAATTTGTTCAAGTTGAAAACAAGAGCAACACTCACAAAGCATACATTATGAACACAGACATTGTTATAACAAAAACAGCAAACAAAGAATGGACAATTCCAAAAGATAAATTGTTGATTACAACCACAATTGTTAATAACACAGAAAATAGCATCTCAGATGTCGCCATCACAAGCGTGCTGAGCCAGGGAGCGTCTTTTGTTGATGGAAGTGTTAAAATTGGGAATCAATCTTTTGAAGAATACAATCCAATAACGGGCTTCACTCCTTCAGTGACGATTGGTGCCAATGGTGGCGAAATGGTCATGACATACGAAATTGTCGTCGACGATTATCTTGCTGTCGATGTAATAACAGATATGACGAAACTGGGCGTACAATATGACGGGCAAACTTTTGATTTGCAATCTAATGAATTGTCAATAACCGTTCTGCATAATGATGTGTCGCTGTTAAAAACTGCAAACGCAAATGCCGTTGTTTCTGGGGAAACTCTCACATACACAATCACAATTTCCAATTCTGGGAAATTAACAAACACAGAGATGATTTTCAAAGATGAAATTCCACAAAACGCAACTTTTGTGGAAAACAGCGTCAAAATAGATGGGGAAGTAAAAGGAGGATATGACCCATCGGCTGGATTTGCCTTGAAAGACCTTTTGCCTGAAGAGCAAATTGTTGTGGAATTCAGTGTCACAGTCAAATAAAAAGTTTTGACATTTCTTTTGCTTGCATTAAGAGAACAATATCGTCAGATGCGAAGATTTTTTATAGAAATCATATAAAAAAAGGAAAGCAAAATATCTTTCCTTTTTCTGGCGGAGAAGGAGGGATTTGAACCCTCGCGCCCTGTTACAAGCCTACTCCCTTAGCAGGGGAGCCCCTTCGACCACTTGGGTACTTCTCCATGTTTTGTTAATTGTTTGGACCTTATAGTTTGTGGGGCGACTCTGCTAAGGTTCCGAAGCAGGGGCGCGACGCGTTAAGAAAAGTTGCCAGTGGCAAGTTTTTAGCCAAAGCGGGAGCAAATTTGTAATTTGCGACGGGCGCGAAGCGACCTTCGACCACTTGGGTACTTCTCCATTGCAAAAGCATTTTAGCACATTCTTTTTTCTAAGTCAACAATTTGAACGTAAATAGATTTCAAATAATAAAGGACGTTGTCACATATTTCCCAAGGAATTATCTTTTGCCTTCATATAAAAACTTAGCATTATGTGAGAAATAGAGAAGAAAATCGTAAAATTGTTTTGTGTTTCGAATTTTTTGTGGCATACTATAAACAAATAAAGGAGTTTTTATGGCAGAAAAGAAATATCAATTCACTAAACCAGAAGGTTGGAGAATAATTAAACCTGAAATGTATAAAGAATTTTCAATTCTTTCAACAGACCTTGTACCTTGTCTTTACGGCTTTGCAATTCAAAGAAATCAAGGGTTTGATGTTGTTAGCATGTTCGATTATGGTGAAAGTTCAGGAGAATTTATTTCGGAACTCAATGATGAACTTAACAAACTTGAAGAAGATAATAAAGCAGTTGGCGGAATAAATGATTACATCAAAGAAAATGCTTCAGACTATGCTGTGACAGAAACTTCAAGCATGAAACCTATCTATCATAAAGCAGTCAAAATTTATGGAAAGAATGTTTTTGTTAACATAATGGAAATTGTGACAAATGTTGGAAAAAGCTTTTCTTTGCAACTTTTTGTTAAACTTGACAGGAACTTGGTTTGCTTTGGAACTTCGATTCCAAAAGTGGACATTGCTCGTCCATTTGAAAGTGCTATAGAAAATTTTAGGTTTGTCAGTGACCTTGTTAACACAGTTGTAAAAACAATAGAAGCGGTTTAATAAATTAACGGTTAAAATTTAATCCCTTGCATAAAATACAATGCGAGGGATTTTTATTTGCTGGGCTTTCCAAATTTTGCAATAAAAAGAATTTAACATGTTTGAATTTCAAGTTTCAGTATCAGAAGACAATGCAAAGGTTGCAAAACAAATTTTTTTGGATTTAAAAAAAGTTTCAGACGACTTGAAAATGGTTGTTACTTCATATTCAGAGCATAACAAAATTTTTGTTGTTGTGGGTTGTGACGAAATTGAAAAGCCACGCCTGAATTTTATTTTGGGTGACATAATTTCAGATGCCATTTCAACATTTTACAAAATGGAATATATCGACGAAAATTTGCGTGTGCCAATCAGCAATGTTGTTAACATTTCAGCTTTTAAAAAAGCGCTTGTTGCTTTCGACCGTGAAACAGACAAATATATAATAACCAGAGTGCTGAAATTCGAACGTGAAGTTAATTTGGATGCTCTTTACAATTTTCGCCTTAAGTCGCTTCGAAGCAAGTGGCAAGAGATTATAAAACTTGCAAATGACAATGCCAGTTATTTGCTTTGCAACGACACTTTTGTTGACCTTTTGAAATTTTTGATTGACAACATTGAAATATCTCGTGGTCTTGTTAATGTTGTGAAAGAAGAGGAAAGATATAAATTATGCGATGAAAATTTCAATGAAATTTCAAAATCAGATTGTCCTCTTTCTTGTCTGGAAGAAATTGATGATGGAGGAGAAATAAATTTAATAACGTCATTGATTGCCCTTTCACCTAAAAAAATTAACGTCTATTGCAATGCTTTTGAAAATAGTCCAACATTGACCTTAATTTCTCAAATTTTTGAAAATAGAATTTCAATTTTGCCAGCAAGATAAAAGATGGCTCTCCATCTTTTTTTCATAAATATTTGACAATGTTTTTAAGTTGTAGTATCTTATTATAACGAGGTAAACATGTCAGAAGAAATTTTAGATCAAAATGAACTGATGGGAAGACACTCGCTTGCGCATGTTCTTGCAAAAGCAGTTTTGAAGTTATTCCCTGATGCAAAATTAACAATCGGCCCAGCAATTGCTGACGGCCTTTATTATGATTTTGACGTTCAAACACCTTTCACAGCGGAAGACATGAAAAAAATTGAAAAAGAAATGACCGCAATCATAAACAAAGGTGAAAATTTTAGAAAAGAAATTGTTTCAAAAGCAGAAGCGTTAGAACTTTTCAAAAATAACAAATATAAAGTTGAACTCATTAACGAACTTCCTGAAAATGAAGAAATTTCAATCTACTACTTGGGCGATGATTTTGTTGACTTGTGCCGTGGCCCTCATGTTGAAAATGCAACAAAACTTCAAAACTATGGATTTAAAGTTGCAAAAGTCAACGGAGCATATTGGAGAGGAAATGAAAAAAACAAAATGCTTCAAAGAATTTATGTTTATGCATTTAAAGATAAGAAAAAACTGAACGAATATCTAAACATGCTTGAAGAAGCAAAGAAACGTGACCACAGAAAAATTGGGAAAGAGCAAGAACTTTTCTTCTTTGATGAAACAGCTCCAGGGATGGCATACTGGCTTCCAAAAGGTTTCACAATGCTTAACACATTGATTGAATACTGGAGAGAAGAGCATAAAAAACGTGGCTATCAAGAATTTTCTGGGCCTCAACTAAACAGTAGTGTTCTTTGGAAAACATCTGGACATTGGGACCATTACAAAGAAGACATGTTTGTTTTGGAAGATGCCGATGGAAAGGAACAAGCGTTGAAACCAATGAATTGTCCAAATTCCATCAAAATCTTTGACAGCAAAATGAGAAGCTACAAAGATTTGCCATTGCGCTTTAGTGATGTTGACGTTATCCATAGAAACGAAAAATCGGGGCAACTTAACGGCTTGTTCAGAGTGAGAATGTTCCGCCAAGATGATTCGCATAACTATGTGTCGGAAGACCAAATTGCAAGTGAAATAAAATCCATTTTGGAAATAGCTGATGAAATGTATGGGGTTTTTGGCTTGCCATATAAACTGACTCTTTCAACTCGCCCAGATGACTTTATGGGAGAAATTGAAACATGGAACAAAGCAGAAGCTGACCTTAAAAATGTTCTTAATGAAATTTGCGGAGAAGGCAATTACAGAATTAACGAAGGTGATGGCGCGTTCTATGGTCCAAAGATTGATATCAAAATGAAAGATTGTTTGGGAAGAGAATGGCAAATGGGCACAATTCAATTGGATTTCCAACTTCCAGGAAGATTTGAACTTTCATACATCGATAAAGATAATGAAAAGAAAACTCCAATAATGATTCACCGTGCAATTTTGGGTTCATTTGAAAGATTTATAGGCATTCTGACAGAACATTTTGCAGGAGTGTTCCCACTTTGGCTTTGCCCAGTTCAGGTTAAAGTTATGAACATTTCAGACAGTTCTCTTGGCTATGCAAAAGAAATTGAGGAAAAACTTCTTGATAGTGGAATAAGAGCTGAACTTGACAATAGGAATGAAAAAATTGGCTATAAGATACGTGAAGCTCAACTTCAAAAAATTCCTTATATGATTATCGTTGGAGATAATGAGGTTGAAACAAAAACAATTTCAATCCGCGGAAGAGGAAATGAAAATGTGTCGGGTCTTTCAATAGATGCTTTCGTTGAAAGAATTAATGAGGAAATTAAAACAAAGAAAAGATAAACCAAGGCTGTTGCCTTGGCTTTTTCTTTGAAAAATGAATAATATTCATTCAAGATTTCGTGTGCAAAAAAAGTCAAGCCCCAAAATCTTGACTTAAATACAAAAAAGATTTTGTAAAAAATAGGCAACAAAATAAAACAATTTTTAACGAAAAAGTTGTCAACAATTTTCAAACTGCTACAAGCCCCATAAATAGGGCAAAAGACAAATTTATTGCAAAAACAATGTGGATAACTTTTGACCAAAACGTCATTTTTCTTAAAAAATTACAAAAAATTTATAAATATAAACACCCATGAATAATTATTTATTTGTGGATATGTGGATAACTTTTTGTTTACAAAGTATTGTATTCATTGCCTCATTAACAAATTCGTGCAAAAAAAAGATAAGAATAAAAGATTATAAGTTATTTTGTTTTTTTTAAAAGAAATAGTATAATTGCTTCGATGAATGAAATAAATGAAAAGAATATAATTGAATACAGTCCAATTTCTTTGGCTCTTGTTGGTGACGGCGTCCACACACTTTTTGTTAGAGAAAAATTGATAAGACAAACAAATCTTTCTCATTTCAATCTGCATATTGAATCGTCAAAATATTGCCGAGCAAGTTATCAAAGCAAAGCGTTTGACAAGATTTTTGAAATGCTAGAAGAAGATGAAAGAGCCGTTGCTTTGCGGGCGAGAAACCACAAAAGCCACAATGCAAAAAATTCTAGCCCTCAAGATTACAAAAAAGCAACTGCTTTTGAAGCAGTCATTGGATATCTATATTTATTAAAAAGGACAAATCGACTGCAAGAAATTTTGGAATGTTCATTCATTGATTAAAAGGAAAAACTATGTATATATATGGAAAAATTGCAGTGCTTGAGGCGCTTAGAAGTGACAAAACATTTAACAAACTTTTAATTGACAAGTCGTCGCACGACAAAACATTGCAAGAAATCATCAATTTGGCAAGAGACAATGGCGTGAAGATAGATTTTGTTTCCAGAGATGCAATTGAACGAAAAGCACAGGGAATCAAGGTTGGCAATCAGAAAATCAACCATCAAGGTGTGATTGGAGAAACAGTTGAATTTTCATATTGCGAAATAGAAGATATTTTTGAAAAAGCAAAGAATGTTGGTGAAGACCCTTTTATACTTGTTCTCGACGGCATTGAAGACACTCACAATTTGGGTGCTTTGGTGCGAAGCGCAGAATGTGCCGGCGTCAGTGGAATAATAATCCCAGAGCGCAGGGCTTGTGCAATCAACGAAACAGTGATAAAAACAAGCGCAGGAGCCATTTCAAATGTGTTAATCTCAAGAGTAAACAATTTGAATCAGGCAATCGAAAGACTGAAAAAAGACGGAGTTTGGGTTTATGCTGTTGAAGTGGGTGGAGAAAATTTGTTTGAAGCCAATTTGAAAGGTCCAATTGCACTTGTTCTTGGAAGCGAAGGCTCGGGCGTTTCGCGACTTGTTAAGGAAAACTGCGACGGAATTGTCACCATTCCAATGTTTGGAAGCATAAATTCATTAAATGTTTCTGTTGCAGGTGGAATTTCTATGTTTGAAGTTATTCGCCAACGCAAAAGTAAAAATTTTAGACAAAAAGAGCTATAATTACAATTTTTTGTCGTAAACTTTTTGAGGAAATCGAATTAAATTTGCTATTATTTGACTTTTTGCGTCCTAAATAATATACTTATATAAACGAATGAAAGACATAAATTACATAAAACAAGTCAATATCTACAAGGGAAGGATGCCAATTTGGGCAAGTATGCTTCTAAAAGCAATTTTTATTACCTTCTTAATTTGTTGTGCTTTTGTTGCTGTCTTTTCATTCATTTATATTTGCACTCCAGTTGATGGAGCATCAATGCAGCCAACAATAAACGCTCAATGCGAATATGTGGGGACAAAAGAAGTTTCTGGGAACAAGCCAGATTCTGTTTACATAAATCGTTTTGCAACTCCAACCTACGGAGATATAATTGTTGTTAACAAACAGAGTCATAATGGCGACTATGTTATAAAAAGATTGATTGCCAAAGGCGGTGACAAAATTGCAATCGAGCCAATTGGAAGTGACTACAAAATTCTTTTGATTAAGAAAGACACAAACATAATTGAAGAACTTCAAGAGAATTATTTAGCAAAAGATGCTTCACTTAACACGACATATATTAAATTTAAAGCATACAGAGAACCAAACATTGAAAAACAATATGTGGGCCATGAAGACAAATTTGAAACAATAACCTACAACGGTCAAGACTGTCATTTTTTGATGGTTGAGGAAGATGAAATTTTCTATCTGGGCGACAACCGGTCAAACAGCACTGATTGTTCGGAGTATGGAGCTTACAAAAAATCAAAATGCGTTGGCCGTGTTGACATAATAGTCAAAGGAAGCGAAAACAATTTCAGTTACATTTTCTTATATTTTTGGCACAAAATTTTTGGATAAGGGGTTAATATGAAAATCATAGTTACAACAGACAGCACATCGGATATTTCAAAAGAATTTCAAAAAAAATACGAAATTTCAGTCATGCCACTGACTGTTAATCTTGGGGAAGATGAATTTTTGGATGGAGAAAACATAACAAACAAAGACATTTTTGAATTTGTTGAAAAGCAAAATGTTTTGCCTAAAACCGCAGCGCGAAGTCCGGAGCAATATAAAGAATTTTTTGAAAATGCAATAAAAAAATTTGGCGCAGACAGAGTTATTCACATTTCTCTTTCAAATGAAATATCATCTTCGTATCAAAATGCAAAAATTGCATCAATGGACGATGAAAGAATTGCGGTCATAGATTCTCGTTCTCTTTCAAGCGGAAGTGGGCTTTTGGCTCTTTCTGCAGTTGACAAAATTGATGAAGGAAAAACTTTTGAAGAAACAGTAAAACTCATCTTGGAAGAAGTTGAAAAAGTCCAAGCATCATTCATTCTTAATGATTTAAAATATCTTTATAAAGGTGGAAGATGCTCGGCGCTTTCTGTTTTTGGTGCTAACATTTTGCGAATTAAACCAAAAATAAAACTTTCTGAAGGAAAAATGGGAGTTGACAAAAAATACATGGGCAAACTTGATGCGGTTATTGACAAATATGTTGACGATTTGTTAAACGATAATCCTAATCCAGTTAAGAAAAGAGTTTATGTCACATACACAACTTCAACAGATGAAATTAACAAATCCATAAAAGAAAAACTCGAAGCAAAAGGCTTCGAAGAAATAATTTTCAATGATGCAGGGTCCACAATAGCAAGTCATTGCGGGAAAAATTGTTTGGGAGTGTTGTTCATAAACAACTAAATTTTTGTTCGAACTTCATTTCCGCTTGCTTTCATTTCGCGAAGATATTTTGCAAGACTTTTGTTTTTGTTTGTCTTAACAATTTCTTGACTCATGTATCTTGCAATTTTTGTTTTGAGAAGAATGTTTTCTTCTCTTATTTTTTTGTTTTCATCTTTGAGAGCGTTTAGTTCGCTTGACAGAGAAGAAATTGTTTTTTCGGCGTTTGAAAGTTTTGAAAGTGTTTGGCGAAGTGTTGAATTTGCAAATTCTGTTTCAGAAACAAGGTCTTTTTCAACTTTTTCAACAGCAGTTTTTTTAACCAGATTTATCAGACCAAGAAAAAGACTGTTAACGTCCTCATCGCTAAGTTTTCGTTCTTGAGGCTTCATGTAGACTATATTTCTTTTTTCTTCCTTTATGCCAAGTCCTTCATTTTTAAGTTCGCAAAGGCATTGGTCGTAAAGTTTTCTGTTAGTTGCCGAAACATTTCGAAACTTGTTTTGATATCTGACCATTTTTGACAAATCGCCATGCGCCAAATTGAGGCATGATTTTCTCACAGAAACGCCCATGCATTTTTGACGCAAAATTTCTTTTATCAAATTTTTTGTTTCGTCGCCAGTGAATTTGTCAGAAAAATTTACAGAATGTTTTTCCAAGTTAATTCCTAATTTTTGTTTGCGAGCTTTGTCGACAAAAAGGTCTTTTATTTCTGCATAGTAATAGTTCCTAACACTGTTTGGTTTGCGGTTTGTTTTTTTTGCATAGTCTTTGAATGCGTCAAGAAGACATTTGTTTTCATTTTTATATTTTTCAACTGTTTGAAAGAGCTTTTTAACTTCGCTGTTAGACCATTTAGATTTTTCCATAATTTCTCCTTTTGGAAAAATTATTGACATTAAAAAATTAATTAAACATTTTAAATAATTTATTAAATAATTTATTATATTTTATTTTGAATTTTCATATATTTATTATTATGAAAATTTTGCATATTTTAAAAACATTTCCTGCCACAATCAAGTTTTTTTGTGAAAATAACGAAATATTTTGCGTTTCAACAACGGAATGTTTGGGTGACGAAATCAATTTGAAAATAGAAAATCCAGAAAATTTTTCTGTTTACATCTATCCCCACGAAAAAGAATACTTATCATATTCTGCAGAAATAACAGCAGATTTCAAAACAAACAGCAAATTGATAAAACTTTATCAGTTGCCTGAAGAAAACTATATATTAAAACTTTTTCCTTTGTCACTTGAAAACAAAATTGTGGGCAACAAAGTTGAGTTGGACGGAGAAAACATAAAACGATTGAGTTTCATGAACGACATTGCTGGCAGAGCAAGAGTTGACGTTTTTGTGTCTTCAGAAAACTCAATCGACAAAAAAGAAGAATATTTTGTTTATGTCAACAAACAACAAAATGAAGTTGATGGAGAACTGAAACTTTTGGATTTCTTTCAGTCTGTTCTTGCAAGTGATTTTTTATATGTTGGGAATTTACTCACTGCAAACTTGGCAAACGTGCTTTCTAAAGAAAAAATTAAAAACTTTTTTGGTGAATATGAAGATTGTTGCATAGTAAATTATTATGATGTTCCTGCAGTTGTGTTGTTTTATGAAACTGAAGCAAAGGTTTTTGGCGGGAATGTTGATGGCGAAAAAATTGCCGACATTTATGAAATAAATTGACTTTTGAAGTTCTATAATATAAACTGAGTTCGTGAAAACTAACTCAATGTTTAAAAAATGTCCTAGATGCAAAGAAAAATGTTTTGCACATGAAAAGGCTTGTCACGAATGTGGCCTTATTTTTGATAGATTAAACTACACTTCCAACAAGACTGCAAAAAAACTAATTCTCAAAGGAAATAGAAAAGACACAATAAGAACCAGTGATTGGCCTTACGATGCAAAAAAATCAACCGCACTTTTGCTCTGCGGGTTTTTGGGCTTCACTGGGGCGCATAACTTCTATCTTGGAAGATTTTTTAAAGGGGCAGTTTCGCTTTTTGGACTGATATTGTCTGTTATTATGGTTGTTCTAAATGACCAAATTTATGGAACAACAACTTGGAACGTGCTCTGGCTTTTGGTGGTCATTCCAGGATGTTGTGTGTTAATATTTTGGATTTCGGATTTTTTAACAATACTTTTTGAAAGATATAAAATTCCAGTTGCAATTGACGAAAACTTGATGAACTTAAAAAATAAAGTTTTGGGTGAAGAACTTGAAAAAATTAAAAGTGACGGAAATAAAATAAATAAAAAAACAAACAAAAAAAATAAAAATAAAATCAATAAAAACGTAAAAAACGACGAAAATATCGAAAAAACAATAAAAAAATCAAAAAAAATTAATAAAAAAGACGAAAAAAAAGAAATAATAATTTCTGAAAGTACACAAAGCGAGATGAAGAATGGAAAATAAAGAAACTGTTGTTGTGGGAATGAGCGGAGGCGTTGATAGTGCAGTCAGCGCTCATCTTTTGAAGCAACAAGGCAAAAATGTTATTGCTGTGTTCATGGTTAACTGGGAAGAAGAAAACGACGGTGTGTGCACAAGCGAGGCTGACTATGAAGACGTCAAACGCGTTTGTGCAAAAATTGGAATTCCATATTACACTGTAAATTATGCGAAAGAATATTATGACAGAGTTTTTGAATATTTTTTGAAGGAGTATTCCGAAGGCCGAACACCAAATCCAGATGTTTTGTGTAATCGTGAAATAAAATTTGGACCTTTTTTGGAATTTGCAAATCGAATTGGCGCGCAAAAAATTGCAACAGGCCACTATGCTAAAGTTGTTGAGAAAGATGGCAAATTCTATTTGTACAAGTCCAAAGATAAAAACAAAGACCAATCATATTTCTTGAATCAACTTTCTCAAAAGCAACTTGGAAGTGTGATTTTCCCTCTTGCCGAAATTGAAAAAACTGAAGTGAGAAAAATTGCTGCCGAGTTAGACTTGTCAAACGCAAAGAAAAAAGATTCAACTGGTGTGTGTTTCATTGGAGAAAGAAACTTTAGAAACTTCCTTAAAAACTTTTTGCCAGCAAAGCCAGGGTTGATAAAAACAACTTCTGGAGAAGTTGTTGGAGAACATGAAGGTTTGATGTATTACACCTTGGGACAAAGACGCGGACTTAACATTGGGGGGAAAGCCGGAGGCAATGGCGGAAGATGGTTTGTTCTTGAAAAGGACCTCAAAAACAATGTTCTTGTGGTTTCACAAGGTGAAGATGATTTGCTTTTTTCAGACGGGCTTTATGCCAAAGAATTTAACTGGATTCCTGAAATTCCAAAAGACAAAACGTTCTCATGTTTTGCAAAATTTAGATACCGCCAACCAGACCAAAAAGTGGTTGTCACAATTTTGGATGACAATCGAATCAAAGTGGATTTCGACCAAAAACAACGTGCAATAACTCCAGGGCAATTTGTTGTTCTTTATGATGAAGACGAAAGATGCTATGGTGGTGGTGTTATTGAAAGTTTTTATAAAATATAAAAAGACATCGATTGATGTCTTTTATTGTTTTTGAAATTTTCCGTTTTTCTTATGTACTCGCAAAGTTGCATTGTTCTGTTTTGAAAGTTTTTCTGCCACTGCAAGCGCTTCCTCTTTTGTGGCACATCTTTTTGATGCTCTTGAACTTCCGCTTTTTCTAACCACCCATTCTCTGTTTTCTTTGTCGTATGTGACGCCATAAGACACTTTTTGTTCTTTTTCAGGTTTTGCTTCTGATTCAACCTTTTCTGTTTTTGGCTTTGCCACCTTTTTCTCTGTCTTTTTTTCTGCGTTTACTTTTGAACCTTTCTTGTTCGAAGGCTTTGTTTCTGTTTGTTCCACAGTTTCTTTCTCAATTTCAACTGTGTTTTTTGTTTTGCTTTCAAGAATATTTTCTGTTTTAGGTTCGTCATTTGGAAATTCTGCTTTGTGCTCGACTTCTTTGCTTTTCTTTTCTTTCAAAATGTTCAAAATTAAAAATACAGTTGTTATGATAAGCGCTCCTGCCAAAACTCCAATCACAATCCAAATTCCATTTCCAGACATAAATTCGTCGAATGACGATGCTAAAAGTTGTTTCATGTTTCTCTCCTTAAGTTTTATAGAAAAGAGTTTAACACGTAAAAAAATTATGTCAAGAAATTTTAAATATTTTTCAAAATATGTATAATAAGAATATGGAAAATAAATTTATGGAAGAAGCGCTGAAATTGGCGCAAAAAGCAAACAAGAAAGGAGAAGTTCCAATTGGCGCTGTTATTGTTAGAAATGGAAAGATAATTTCCAAGGGCTTCAACAAGCGCGAAAAAACTCAAAATGCAATCATGCATGCAGAAATTGTGGCGATTGAAAAGGCGTGCAAAAAACTGAGAAGTTGGAGATTGGACGATTGTGAAATTTATGTCACCCTTGAACCTTGCCTTATGTGTTTGGGAGCAATAATAAATTCCAGAATAAAAAAACTTGTTTTTGGAGCAAGCGACAACAAAAGTTGCACAAAAGAATTTTTGCTTAGCAAAAACAACAGTTTGAATCATAACTTGGAAATTGAGAGCGGAGTTTTGGAAGAAGATAGCGCAAAACTATTGAAAGAATTTTTCAAAAATGCAAGGAAAAATATTGTCAAATAATTTGACGTGTTGTATAATTAAAAAAAGGATAGATTATGAAAGAACCATATTTTGGAAAAGGAACGAATATCATTTGGAAAGACAAAAAACGTTGGTGCGGGTTGCCTTGGTCTTTCACGAATTACTATCTTGTTGAGAAGAAGGGAAGTTGGCTCAAACTCTTCAGTTTTGTTGGCTGGCTCAACGTCCAAAGCGAAGAACTTAATTTATATCGTGTTTATGATATGTCTGTTCAAACAACCCTTTCAAACAGAATGTTTGGCACTGGAACAATTGTTTTGCATTGCAATGCCAACAATCAACCAACTGTTAGTTTGATAAGAATAAAAGACCCTTACAAAGTTCGTGCAATGCTTCAAGAATATATAGAATCCGAAAGAGCAAAACGGGGCAATAGAATTGGAGAATTCACATATTAAAATAAAATCGAACACAAAGTTCGATTTTTTTTCTTATTTGCAATGAGATTTATTCAAATTTTCCAGAACATCAGGAAAATGTGTTTCGCAAAATTTATAAATGTTGCTGTTTTTTTTGTTTAAGATGCCATATCTGATAATTCTGTCTGATATGTGATTGTTTATCATCTCTTTGTATTCTTTTGAGTTTTCAAAGAAATGTAATTCCAATTTGCCGTTTGCATTTTGTTGCACCAAATATTGATATAAGTCATTAATTTCTTCACAATTTAGCACTTTAACAGGCTTTTCGCTAACAACTTCACCTCTGAAAGATGTGGCTCTGGAAAATGATGAAGCTTCCACTTCATAAATATAGCATTTGGATTCTTCAAATCTCTTTTTTAGTGCTCCCTCATAAGCCTCAAAGAAATAGGGCACACCTTGTTTTATCCCAGTTATTCCATCAAAATCTCCATCACTGTTTTTTCCACCAAAGAATAAGGCAAAATCTAAATTTGTGGTTGCATACACATAAGGCTTGCCGTGTGAAGAAAGATGAGGCTGTAAAATTTTTAAATTAGGTGTTGTTGAAACATGATATAATTTCATAAAAAATTCCTCTTTAAAATATATCACATTCTCTTCAATTTGCAAGCAGAAAATTTATTTTTTTTCAAATCATGGAAATGTGGCAACAAAAAAGAATTGGAACAATTTCCGCTCCAATTCTCAAAAACCTAGCTAAATGTTTCCAACTGTTCTTGGATAAAATTCAACGTCACGAATGTTCGACATTCCAGTTATATACATAATGAGGCGTTCAAATCCTAGTCCATATCCGCCATGTTTTGTGGCTCCATAACGGCGTGTGTCGATGTAAGGTTTGTAATCTTCAAGTTTAAGACCAAGTTCATCCATTCTTTGAAGCAATTTGTCAAGGCGTTCTTCTCTTTGACTTCCACCCATAAGCTCGCCAACTCCGGGAACAAGAAGGTCAACAGCGCCAACAGTTTTTCCGTCATCGTTTTGACGCATATAAAAAGCTTTTATGTCTTTTGGATAATTCATGAGGAAAACAGGTTTTTTGTAAACCTCTTCTGTGAGATATCTTTCATGCTCACTTTGAAGGTCAACTCCCCAATAAACAGGGAATTGAAAACGGTCTTTAACTTTTTCAAGAATTTCAATTGCTTTTGTGTAGTCCAGTCGAACAAATTCGCTTGAAACAATCGAGTTCAATCTTTCAAGAAGTTTGTTGTCGATGAACTTATTCAAAAATTCAAGTTCGTCTTTGCAATTTTCAATGACATAATTAATGACATATTTAAGCATTTCCTCTTCGTTGTCCATAACATCAGAAAGGTCTGCAAAACACATTTCTGGCTCCATCATCCAAAATTCTGCTGCATGTCTTGATGTGTTTGAATTTTCGGCACGGAAAGTTGGTCCAAAAGTGTAGGTGTTGCAAAAAGCATGTGTCAAAGGTTCCTCGTCAATTTGTCCCGAAACAGTCATGAAAACTTTTCTTCCAAAGAAATCTTTAGAATAATCAACTTTGCCACTAGAAGCAATCTTGTTGAGGTCAAGAGTTGTCACTTGGAACATTGAGCCTGCGCCTTCGCAGTCACTTGCAGTTATGATTGGAGTGTTCACATAAACAAATCCTTTTTCGTTGAAGAACTTGTGAATTGCAAAGGCGGCGGTTGAACGAATTCTGAATACTGCATTAAATGTGTTTGTTCTTGGGCGAAGGTCGGCGTGTTCTCTCATAAACTCAAGAGTGTGGCCTTTTTTTTGCATAGGATAGTCGGCATCACATTTTCCTGAAATTTCAACTTTTTGGGCATTAATTTCAAAAGGTTGTTTTGCATTTGGAGTTAAAACCACTGTGCCTTCAATTTCAAATGAACTGCCTGTTATTTGTTTTATTATTTCAGAAAAGTTTTCAACCTTGTCTTTTTCCAAAATAACCTGGCATCCTTTGAAACTTCCATCATTCAATTCAAGAAATGCTATGTTTTTCGAATCGCGAATTGTTCTTGCCCATCCGCAAACTTTAACAAGTTTTCCGTCAAAGCTGGAATATTCTTTGTTTAGTTGTGAAATTTGTGTTCTTTTCATATTTCCTCTATTTTAAATCTAATTTGATTGAAACATCTTTTAATTGTTTTTCCGAAACTTCGTTTGGTGCGCTCATTAGCAAGTCTTGAGCATTCTTGTTAAATGGGAATGCAATGACATCACGAATCATTTCAGTTCCTGCAAGGAACATAACAACGCGGTCAAATCCAAATGCTGCTCCAGCATGGGGTGGAGCGCCATAGGAGAACGCATTGAACAGTGCTGGGAATTTGCTTTCAACAACACTTTTGTTGTAGCCTGCCATTTCGAAAGCTTTCACCATTATTTCTGGATTGTGATTTCTAACAGCACCGCTTGCCATTTCAACGCCATTTAATACTACATCATATTGATATGCAAGGATGTCGAATGGATTTTGATTTAAGAGTGCGTTAAGCCCGCCTTGTGGCATTGAGAAAGGATTGTGGGAGAAAGCAATTGAACCTTCTTCTTCACCTTCTTCAAAGAATGGGAAATTAACAACCCAGCAGAAATGAAATTTGTTTTTGTTTATAAGATTTAATTCTTCACCAAGCTTGTTTCTTAAAATTCCCATAAGTTTGATGACGTTTGTTTTTGTGTCAGCCAAAATGAAGGCACTCGAGCCCGCTTTGAGATTTTGGTCAAAGAAATTTTTCTCTTTGTCGTTCAATCCTTTTGCAATTGAACCTGAAAGTTCACCGGCCTCGTTTCGCTTCAACCAGAAAAGACCTTTCCCTTCATACGATTGAACAAATTTGTTCAAATTGTCGTAGAAACTTCTTGGCTTGTCGCCAGTTTCGCAAATAATCATCTTGATGGATTTTTCAATCAAAGGTGTGATTGTTGTTTGCGAAAAAAGCTCTGTTGCGTCTTGAACTGTTAATGGATTTCTCAGGTCTGGCTTATCTGAACAATATTTTTCCATCGAATCTTTATAGTTAATTCTTTCAAAAGGTGGAGGTGTTATTTCTTTGTCAGGAGCAAATTCTTTGAAAGTTGAATATAAAACATCTTCCATAACCTTGAAAACATCTTCTTGTGTTGCAAAACTCATTTCCAAATCAACTTGATAAAATTCGCCAGGACTTCTGTCGGCTCTTGCATCTTCATCACGGAAACAAGGAGCAATTTGGAAATATTTGTCAAATCCAGCAATCATCAACAATTGTTTAAATTGTTGTGGACTTTGAGGAAGGGCATAGAACTTTCCAGGATTAAGTCTGCTTGGAACGAGGAAATCTCTTGCGCCTTCTGGCGATGAGCTGGTTAAGATTGGAGTGTGGAACTCGTTGAAACCAAGTTCAATCATTTTGTTTCTAACAAATGACATAACCTTGCTTCTGAGCAAAATGTTTTCATGAACTTCTGGGTTGCGCAAATCCAAGTATCTATATTTCAATCTTAATTCTTCTTTTGTTGAATTGCTGTCGGCAATTTCGAAAGGAAGAACAGGGGCGCATTTTCCAAGAATTTCAATTTCATCTGCCAAAATTTCAATATCTCCAGTTGGCATTTTAGGATTTTTACTTTCGCGTTCAACAACTTTTCCAGTTACTTTTATAACGGTTTCTTTGCAAATGTTTTCCATTTTGCTTTCATCGCGAACAAGAATTTGTGTTATTCCATAATTGTCGCGAAGTGTTGCGAATGTTATTCCGCCCAGTTTTCTAATTGAGTTAACCCAACCTGAAAGAGTCACGTCTTTTCCAACATCCGACATACGGAGCTGTCCGCAGTGGTGGGTTCTATAAATATTTGCTTCCATTTTTAGTCTCCTAATAATGAAACAATAATACACCAAAAAAATTTTAAAAGCAATTGTTTAAACTAAATTGAAAAATAAAATTTATACTATATATAAATATATATAAAGAAATTATATACATATTAATAATCGGTTTTTTTGCTCATTATTTTTTCTTCGTGCATATATATAAATTATGAACAAAATTTGGGTCATCATGATGATGCTTGGAACTGCGGCGCTGTTAATTGTTAACCCCGGAGCAACTGTTTCAAGCATGCTTGATGCTTCGAGTGGCGCTGTGGACCTTTGCATCAGCCTTTGCGGGATATATGCAGTTTGGCTTGGACTTTTGGAAATTTTGGATGCAAGCGGTTTGTCAGACAAACTTGCAAAACTGCTTAGACCCATAATAAAACGTTTATTTAAGGGAGCAAATGAAAACGTACATAAAGACATTGCAATTAACATGTCGGCAAACATGTTGGGGCTTGGAAATGCGGCAACGCCTTATGGAATAAGTGCAATGAAAAAAATGGATGACGGAAGTGGAGTTGCAACACAACCTATGATAATGCTTATGGTGCTGAATGCAACTTCAATTCAGCTGTTGCCCACAACCACAATTGGTCTTAGGGCGGCGGCCGGAAGTTCTAGCCCAGCAGACATCATTCTTCCAACATTAATTGCAACTTTTGTCACATGTTTAACCGGAATCTGTTTGGTGCTTCTTTGTGGAAAAATATTTAAAAGGAAAAAAACGTAATGTTTAGTGCAGTTGTTGTTATCATTTGTAGTTTAATAATTTTCTTCTTTATCAAAAGAAAAGTTGGACTTTTGGTTTTCAGTTTGTGCGCAGTTGTTTTCTCTCTGTTTTTCGGACTTTTTTAAGGAGCCTTTTTGAGCGTTTATGTTGTTCCCGTTTTCATAATTTTGGTTTTGTTATATGCAAGTTACAAAAACTTGAATACATATAACATTTTTGTTAAAGGCGCAAAAGGTGCAATTGACCTTGTGGTTTCAATTTTTCCCTATATAGTTGCAATTATGATTTCTGTTGCCCTTATGCGCACCAGCGGATTAACCGACTTGTTGACCAAACTTGTTTCTCCAATTTTTAATTTTCTTGGAATTCCAAGCGAGGTCAGTGAACTTGTGTTGCTTCGTCCTTTCACTGGAAGCGGAAGTTTTGCATTACTTAACGACATCTATGCTCAATATGGCCCAGACAGCTATGTTGCAAGATGCGCTTCAGTTATCATGGGGAGCAGTGAAACCGTGTTCTATGTTGCAACTGTGTATTTCTCGCAAACAAAAGTAAAAAAACTTTTATATGCAATCCCTTGTGCGCTCGTTGCTTCTTTGGTTGCTGCCGTGCTTTCTTGTTTGCTCTGTAGGGTTATGTAAACATATTTCAATTATTAACTCATAAACATATATTAGGAGAATATTTATGATTACTAAAAATGAATTCTATAAAAATTATTACATCACAAAAGATATGTTAACTGCAAGACTTCTTGAAAACAAAGTTGACCAGCCTGAAACAAAAACAAACATAAAAGCCTACAAAAAAATGAATGAATTAAGATATTTTTACGAAAATCAATTTATTCCTTCATTGCCTGTAAATAAGTTCTCTCATTATCTTTGCAACCAACTTGCCAAAGAGCACACCGTTGTTCTAATAAAAGAAGCAAGTTCTGAAGGAATAAAATATACTGTTGACATCTGTGACATGAAAGAAAAAATCGAAATAGGGAGAATGCTTGGAGAGGGCTATGTCTATTATGCTTCGGTGACCAACGTGAATATGCTTGCAACCAGAATCGCAATATTCAACAAAACTCTTGCAACCGAAATTGAAAATGACCTGTTCACAAAGGCATATAAGAAATTTGTTAACTACAACAAACTAAATAATATTGAACTATAAGCAAAACTTCACGCCGAATTTTGGCGTGTTTTTTATTAAATCTATAACAAAAATATGACACAAAGCATTGATTTCGCAAACACACGGCGAGGTGTTGGTTTTTTGTCGAAAAAATGCTAAAAAAAAGTTAAAAAAAGTTAAAAAAAGTTGTAAAAAACTGTTGACTTTTGTGTTTTGAAGTTGTATATTAATGTCACCGCGTGTGAAGAGGAACCTTGAAAAAGACCTTGAAACGTGGGGCGCACATGTTTGTGCGAAACAAGAACATTGACAATTGAATAGTATAGAATCAAATGTGATAATATTTATATTATTATATTCGAGTCAAATATCAGTAACAAAATAAAGTGTAATATGTAAAATCTTCAAATACAAGATATACTGTAAATTTACGCTGAGTTTTTATCTTTAACAAATCTAAGATTAAAATTAGTGAAAATGCTAAGAAATCCAAACGTAATATAGATTAAGCTACAAAGAGCGTATGGTGGATGCCTTGGCACTAGGCGCCGACGAAGGACGTGATAAGCTGCGAAAAGCTGCGGTAAGTTGCAAATGAACTATGACCCGCAGATGTCCGAATGCGGAAACGCACTAACTGTAATGAGTTAGTATCATAACATGAATAAAATAATGTTATGAGGGGAACCCAGGGAACTGAAACATCTAAGTACCTGGAGGAAAAGAAAGTAAAACAACGATTGCGAAAGTAGTGGCGAGCGAAATTGCAAGAGCCCAAACCTAAGGCAGAAATGGCTTAGGGGTTCGGACCCCAATGTGGTATTAAAATTGGTAGGTGAACACAACTGGAAAGTTGGACGAAACAGAGTTATAGTCTCGTAACCGAAACCGAAATTAAACCTAGGGTGTTCCAGAGTAGCACAGGACACGTGAAATCCGGTGTGAATGCGGGAGGACCATCTCCTAAGGCTAAATACGACCTAGTGACCGATAGCGTATAGTACCGTGAGGGAAAGGTGAAAAGAACCCCGAGAGGGGAGTGAAATAGAATCTGAAACCGTATGCTTACAAGCAGAGAGAGCACTATGGACTTGTCCAGTGTGATCTCGTACCTTTTGTAGAATGGGCCGGCGAGTTACGATGTGTAGCGAGGTTAAGCAATTCAGTTGCGGAGCCGAAGCGAAAGCGAGTCTGAAAATGGCGAATAGTTGCATGTCGTAGACCCGAAACCAGATGATCTATCCATGAGCAGGATGAAGCAGTGGTAACACACTGTGGAGGTCCGAACACACGCCTGTTGAAATAGTCGGTGATGACTTGTGGATAGCGGAGAAATTCCAATCGAATCTGGATATAGCTGGTTCTCCTCGAAATAGCTTTAGGGCTAGCCTCTGCATTATGAGATTACTGGGGGTAGAGCACTGAATGGGCTAGGGGCCTTCGCGGGTTACCGAACCTTATCAAACTTCGAATACCAGATAATTGCTAGCAGGGAGTCAGACAGTGTGAGATAAGTTTCATTGTCGAAACGGAAACAGCCGAGATCTACAACTAAGGTCCCAAAGTTTAGGTTAAGTGGAAAAGGATGTGTCACCGCTAAAACAACCAGGATGTTGGCTTAGAAGCAGCCATTCATTTAAAGAGTGCGTAATAGCTCACTGGTCGAGTAGTAGTGCGCCGAAGATAAACGGGGCTAAAACCTAACACCGAAGTTTAGGGATTAAGAGCAATCTTAATCGGTAGAGGAGCAATGTTTACGGGCTGAAGCAGTACCGAAAGGAGTTGTGGACTGTAAACAAGAGAGAATGCCGGCATGAGTAGCGAGAGCGTGGCGAGAATCCACGCCGTCGAAAGTCTGAGGTTTCCTGGGGAAGGTTTGTCCGCCCAGGGTAAGTCGGGATCTAAGCTGAGGCCGAAAGGCGTAGGCGATGACCAACAGGTAGATATTCCTGTACCACCGATTGTCGATAAAGAGCTGATGCAGTGACACAGGAGGATAGCGAATCCGCGGTAATGGAAATCTGCGGCCAAATCATGAGGGGTCTAAATTGTGAAGTACGTTTAGAGCGCACCCTAGGTGATGATGGGGAGTGAAAATTAGTAATGAAGTTCGTGAATTCACACTGGCGAGAAAAGCTGCTAGGTAGACAATAGGTGCCCGTACCGCAATCCGACACAGGTAGACGATGAGAGAATCATAAGACGAACGGGATAACCCTTGTTAAGGAACTCGGCAAAATGACCCCGTAACTTCGGAATAAGGGGTGCCTCCGCGAGGAGGTCGCAGTTAATCGGCCCAAGCGACTGTTTATCAAAAACACAGGTTTCTGCTAAATCGCAAGATGAAGTATAGGAGCTGACGCCTGCCCGGTGCTGGAAGGTTAAGAGGAGAAGTTAGCGCAAGCAAAGCTTTGAATTTAAGCCCCAGTGAACGGCGGCCGTAACTATAACGGTCCTAAGGTAGCGAAATTCCTTGTCAGGTA
>CAKVGZ010000003.1 GCA_934747765.1 uncultured Clostridia bacterium | reverse complement strand
AAGCAATGACTTCAGCACAAAATACTGCACACAAAATTACAAACAATCAAAATGAAAAAATCTAAAAAAGGTTAAGCACCACTCACCTTTTTCGTTTGAAAAACACCCTTTCGGGTGTTTTCTTTTTTGCTTACATTTGGGAACTTACGAGCGAACTTGGTCGCTTTTATTCAACTGAGTTCTTTAACTCAAACAATTTGGAATGTTTTTTTGCTCTCTCATAAATTTTGTCTGTTATGACCTGCATATCTTTAACAACAACTTCGCCATTCAATCCATAGATTGTTTTGTTAGCTCGTTTGCCTATTATGGTTTCTGGCTTTGCAACAAGTTTTTTTGGCAACACAACATCCTGTTTGACATTTGTTTGGCTTTCAATTTTGTTATCCGAATTAAAATCACTTTGTTTAAAATTTTTGCTGATAATTTCGGATTTTTGTTGCGTATCCAAAATGGAAACTTTTATCTCTGGCAAATCAAGAACTGCTATTCTATTTTGCGGTTTAAAACGAGCAACTTTCAATGGGCTTTCCTTAAAGTCAAAAATCATGGCATCTCGCCCAAAATTAATCAATTTTTCAGATGGAACAACTATATTTTTCGTGGTTAAAAATGCTTTTATATCATAATTATCGTCAAAAAAGACATCAGAAATTTTTCCCAAGCTAAGCCCATCAGCTGAGATTGCCGGCAAGTTCATGATTCCGTTTTCGCCTATATCAATTTGAGGAGTCATGGCTTTCATATTTTTTACGATAAGGCAATTTTCTCCAATTGAAAAAATTTTGCTAGATAAAATAAAATGGTCATGGGTTTCTGTTTCGTCGTCAAAAATAAAAAAACCTTTTATTTTTTTTGTCTTTTCGTTATATAAAAAGCTTTTTACTGTGCCAATATTAATTCCTTCATAAAGGGTAAAAACAGGTTTGGAAATTATTTCCGAAATTTTATGCATTATTTCCCTCCGACAAGAGTCTTAATCTAATTTATTATAAAAGCGTCTAATTTATTCCAACCTGTTGCAATTTACAACTTGTTGTGATAATATATAAATAGAAATTGGAGGTTTTTATGTGTTTTGGAAAAACGAAATTTGTTAAACCTAACTTGAACATAACATCAAAAGAACTTGTTTTTTATCAAGAATTTAAAAGAAATAGAATCTACTTTGGAACTCCAGTCACTGTTCCAAGAAATTTTTCGTTTGTGATAACGAAAGATGGAAAAGTTTTTGACGAACTCACAGAAGATTTTGTTATTTCACCAAAGAACATTCCTGAAGCAACACAAGGATTAAAACTTTACAAACTTAACAATGGAAAAACGCCAAAGTTTTTTGACGCAGAAACATATTTTGTTAACAGAAACATATTTGAAAAATTTGTTTTTGAAACTTCCCCAATTGAACTTGAAGACAAAGAATTTGGAGTATACTCCGTCAGATGTTATGGAAACACAACTTTCAAAGTGGCTAATTCAAAAAAATTGCTTGAATTTTTGATTCCATTAATGGGAATTGTTAGTTCAACAGAAACACAAAAAACAATTGCACGAGTTATAAGCGAAAAGATTGCAAGAATCATTGAAAAAGAAAATCCAAGTGCAAGAAAGTTATATTTAAAAGATGAAACACTTTTGAAAACCATATATAACAAATTATCAAATTATCTTTCCGAAATTGGCATTGAAATCATAAAAATTGACTTAACAGAAACAAAGTTCCCAGCAAAAATCGCCTCCGCGCTTTCCAATGTTGATGCACCAAGTGGAACAGGAATTTTTGGCGGTCAAAGCTTTGAAGAATGGCAAGTGAAAAATCCAAGTGAAACAAAAATAAACAAACCTAAATTTGTGACCATTGTTCCAACCGGCAACAAAAATGGTCCTTTCTTCAAAGAAAGCATGGCTCCATATTTTTTCGCTGACGAGCCCAAGGAAGAAGAAACTGTGACAAAGAAAAAATCAATTTGGCGCAATGTTGACCAAATTGATAATGAAGAAAAATCCAAACAAATTGTTGATTTAGATAACGAAGATTAGAACAAGTTTTGAACGAACTCAGCTGGGTCAAATTCTTCAATGTCGCCAACTCCTTCGCCAACTCCAACATAATAAACTGGAATTTTTAAGGTTTTGGCAATTGAAATCACAATTCCACCCTTTGCCGTTCCATCGAGTTTTGTTAAAATAATGCCGTCGAGTTTGACAAACTCATTAAAACTTTCTATCTGATTAATCGCATTTTGCCCTGTTGTTGCATCGATCACAATCAAGTTGTATCGATTGGCTTCAGGGTATTCTTTTTTTATTATACGGTCAATTTTCGCAAGTTCGTTCATCAAATTGCCTTTTGTGTGCAAACGGCCTGCTGTGTCAATCAAAAGCGCATCAGTGTGTTTTGCCTTTGCACTTGAAATTCCATCAAACACAACTGCACCTGCATCTGCACCCTCTGCATGCTTTATGATTCTCACTTTGACGCGATTTGCCCATTCAGTCAGTTGGTCGGAAGCGGCCGCACGAAAAGTGTCACCCGCAACAAGGCAAACCTCTTTTCCTTGTTCTTTCAGTTTCCCAGCAAGTTTTCCAAGAGATGTTGTTTTCCCCACCCCGTTAACGCCAATAACAGAAATCACAGCTGGAGATTTGAAAAAACCTTCTTCAGTTTTTTCAGGCTTTATCTCTTCAAAAATGTTTGCAAGAATTTCCTTCAATGCTTTCTTAACATCTTCACCATTTCTTATTTTGTTTTTACGGGAATAAATTCTAAGTTCATCCACAATTTCCATGCTTGCACGAGCGCCAATGTCTGAAGAAATCAGAATGTCTTCAAGTTCTTCATAAAATTCATCAGTAAGTTCTCCTCCGCTCAAAAGTGCGTCAAATTTTCGCGAAATTGCCTCGCGTGTTTTTTTCAGCGCAGTTGCAATCTTTTTGAAAAGTCCCATATTCTCCTCCTATTCAACTATTTCCAAAGGCGCAATTTCCTTAACAAGCGTCTTAATTCCAAGTTTCTCAAATTCTATGTCAACAAACATGTCATCGCATTTCAAAACTTTTCCTGTTCCAAATTTTGGATGAGAAACAGTTTGCCCTGCAACATAATTCTTTTCTTTCTTTTCAGATTTTTCAATATATTCTTCGTATTTTGTTTTTTGCGCAAAAGGATTGTAAGAATATTTTGTTTCAGGTTTTTCGGCAACATTAATTGCCTCACTGAAATAAACTTTTGGCAACTTGTCAACGCTAAGTTGTGGGCTCATTTTTTCTTGACCTGAAAGTCCAAGTTCTTTTAAGAATCTGGAATCAATTTCAAATTCTCGGCGACCATACAAAAAACGTGTTCGACAGCGAGTTAGCATCAAGTTTTCTTTCGCGCGCGTTATGGCAACATACATCAGACGTCTTTCTTCTTCCATGTCTTCATCTTTGCCATAGGCTCTTGAAATTGGAAAAATTTTCTCTTCCAATCCAACAATGAACACATATCTAAATTCAAGACCTTTGACCGAATGGATTGTGGCAATTGTGACCGCGTTGTTTGAATCGTCCATGGTGTCAATGTCCGAAACAAGAGTGACGCTTTCCAAGAAATCCAAAAGTGTTCCGCTTGGATTGTTTTTTTCAAATTCTTGCACAGCCGAAACAAAAGTGTTTATGTTAAGTTGACGTTCAAGGTCTTCCTCACTCCCGCTTGAATATGCACTCTTGATATCAAACTGTTTTATGACATTTTCAACAAAATTCGACAAAGTCAAATCCTCATAGCTTGCCAAAAGTGACACATAAGTTTTTTTGAAATTTTCAATTTTTTTTGCAAGGCCTCCAAGGTCAAATTTTTCACTTTGCAAAACAACAATCATCAAACTCGTTTCATTTTCGTTTGCAACTGTTGTTAAGGTTTTTATTGCACTTTCACCAATTCCTCGTTTTGGGAAATTTATAATTCGCAAAAACGATATATCATCGCGTGGATTTAAAAACAAGCGAAGATAAGAAATTAAATTTTTGATTTCTGCTCTTTCATAAAACTTAAATCCACCAAAAATTCTGTGAGAAATGTTATATGTCAAAAACTTTTCTTCAAACGGAAATGTCAAAGCATTCAATCTCACAAGCACGGCAAAATCACTGTAGGAATATCCTTCGTTTTGCACCAAATCAACAATTTCTCTTGCAACAATTTCTGCCTCTTCTCGTTCATCATAAACAAGACGGACTTCGGGTTTTTTGCCTTCAGTTCTTTCTGTCCAAAGATTTTTGTCAATTCTAGATTTGTTTTTCTTTATCAAAGCATTTGCAAGATTTAGTATATTTTTTGTTGAACGATAGTTTTGTTCAAGTTTGAAAACTTTCACATTTTCGAAATCTTTTTGAAAATCAAATATATTTGTGTAATTTGCTCCACGCCAAGTGTAAATGCATTGGTCTTCATCGCCAACAACAAATATATTTTTATATTTCCCAGCCAAAAGTTTGACAAGGTCATATTGAATTTTGTTTGTGTCCTGAAATTCATCGACCAAAATATATTTAAATCTTTCTTGATATTTTTCAAGAACGTTTGGACATTTTTTCAAAAGTTCATATGTTTTGTTCAAAAGGTCATTAAAGTCCAGCGCATTTGCTTTTTTCAGTTCACT
The DNA here is from genome assembly GCA_934747765.1 of uncultured Clostridia bacterium. Lineage (GTDB taxonomy): Bacteria > Bacillota > Clostridia > Christensenellales > UBA1242 > UMGS687. The sequence goes on along the minus strand of CAKVGZ010000003.1, from coordinate 123,581 downwards.
TTCATACATGAAATATGCTTTTTTGATATTATCAAAATTTGAAACATAAGAATATAAATTCTCATATTCTTGAATTGTCATATTATTATTTTTCAAATTTGAAATGTGAAACATCACACTTTTTTTTGTTTCATCTTTGTCAATTTTCAATGTTGAAAAAATATTCTTAAAAACTTTGTCACTATCTTGGTCGGAATAAATGGTGAAATTTTTTGTGTAATCTCCCAATTCTTCAATGTCCATTCTTAAGATTCTGGCGCACATTGAATGGAATGTTGAAATCCAAACATTTCCTTCTTCTCCGATGATTTGGTCGCAACGTTGTTTCATTTCTCTGGACGCTTTATTGGTGAAAGTAATTGCCAAAATGTTATATGGCGAAACGTGCTTTTCTTTTATCAAATATGCAATTCTATGAGTCAAAAGGCGCGTTTTGCCACTTCCTGCGCCGGCAACAACCAAAACAGCCCCTTCGGTTTGAAGGAGCGCTTTTTGTTGCTCACTGTTAAGGTCTTCTAAAATATCCACGAAAATAATATATCACAGATATAACAAAAATCAAACTAAACAACCTCTGAAAATTCATTTTCTTTTTCGAAACGTTGTTTCATTTGCCTATATTTGTCTGCCAAATTAAATATGTATCTTTCTTTGTCTTTGTCGGACAAAGTGCTGAATTTGGTTTTGTCAACAAGCTTTCCAAGTGGATTTATGACATCTCTGTTCTCACTCAAAATTTGGCACACTTTTGAGTAAAGTTTTTCGTCTTCTTTTGAACTAAGAAGCATGAGTTTGTACTCAGCCAAGTATTCTCCGTTTTTCACGTTGTATTCACCTTTCCCGTTTAAATATTTGTGGTTACTCAACCTGTTTTTCGCTTGCCTTGCAAGTCTTTTTAGTGCATCACAATTGTAATTTTTTTCCATAATTTTCCTCCTCAAATTCATTTGTATTTGCGGGGTCAGTATATAGGAAATTAAAGGTCAAAAAGTAAGAGAAAAAGAGTTTAAAAAGTCGAAAAATAAGGGTTAATAAATGAATATATCGAAAGGAAAAAACATTAAAATTTTTCCAACAAAAAGGTACAAAAAGTGCGTTTTTCTTTCACAAAATTTTCTACATAAATTAAATTTTTCATAAAACAATTTGATAAATGTTTGATAAATTTTTTGTTTATTTTTTCATTTATGGTAATATAATTAACAAAGGAGAAAAAATATGGCACTTTTTATTAAGAAAAAAGATGAAGAACCAGTGTTCCATAAAGGTGAAAACGACCTGGTTTTAAAAGAAGGCAAACATTTTTTGGACAACTGCAACAATGTTGTGGCAACTGGAAAAGTTGTTGTTCTTGAAACAACAAATTCAAACTTCGACGAAATTTCGGGCAAAGCCGTTGTTCATGTTTTTAACAGTGGCTCAATCAAACTTTTGAAAGGAAAAGCAACAGTTGGAATGCTTAAAACTGGAACGATAACAAATGTTGAAGGCAAAGCAAAACTAACAACAGTTAATAATGCTGAAATTGATTATTTAAAGAACAAATCCAAAATTGGAACCTTCAATTCTGGAAGCATTAAGTTCATGGACGACAAATCGAAAGTGACAACTTTTAACAGTGGAAAAATTTTGTACATCAGAAACAACGCAAAAATTGGCACACTTATTGATGGCGAAATATTCGCTCTTGAAGACAATGCAAAAATAACAACAATAATGAATGGCACAATTGAACATTTGCTGAACAAATCTGTTGTTGGCACAATCAACAATGGAACAATTGGAAAAGTATGCGACCAAACAAAAATTTGTAGCCAAAACAACGGAAACATTGACCTGCTTATGGGCAACTCCAAAATTGATGCACAAATTGAAGGAAAAGTTGAAAGCAAAAACGGCGACAGCAAAATTATCTATTCCCAAAATCAAGCAAACAATTTTTCAGTTACTCTTCCAATCAAAGAACAAAGTTTAAAATCTTCCTTAAAACAAAAAGAAGAAGAATCTGAAGTTTTGGAAATCTCTGAAGAAAATATAGACTAAAACCCACCCACGTGGGTTTTTATTATTGCCGACAAAACTCGACGAAATATCTTTTGAAAAATATAGTTGATTTTTTGCTGTTTTATGGTATAATGTTTTTGTTGCACTAGGTGGGGAGCCAGCGGTGCCCTGAACTTGCAATCCGCTACAGCAAGACTGAACGATTGGTTGCGGTGAATAATTTTCTCGGTATGAGATATGATTTTTGTGTTGAAATCAAGGTCTTAAGCATTGTTTAACTGTGAACCATGTCAGGTCCTGACGGAAGCATCATTAAGCAGACCTAAACAAGTGATTTAAGGAAACTTTGGTGGAGCAAAAATTCATATTGGCTCGTTAGAATTATTCAACAAAGCAATTTGTGCAACAACGGCATTTGCCGTAAATCAATTTAAGGAAAAAACTAATGATTAATGATAGTAAATATGAATATCTAACAAAAGAGGATGTGTTTGTTATACAAACTTTCCACGAATCTATTTCTCATCCAGAAAACAACATTGCTCAAAACAATGAAGATGACAAAATAGACAATTCTTCAGACATGCAAGAAGAATCTCACCTTGAAAAATACACAGGAAATGTGTACTGTGACCCTAACAAAAAAGCACAATTAAATCAAATTATTGAAAATTATGATTCAGAACAATCGAAAGAAGACCTCGTAAAAAACATCAAAAGCAATTGGCTCAAACTTCTTAGAACAAATTTTGAAAATAAAAGAAAATTTGAAAAAGAAAACAGCAAGTATCACAAATGTGACAATCTTTCTCTTTCAAAAATTTCTTCTTCCGCGAAAAAATTTTGGTCATTTATAGAAAAATATGAATTAAATGTTGATCGTCCATTCCAAAAGAAATATAATTTGGAAATGATGATTATAAAATATAATTTATTTATGGAAGCATCAAAAGATAAAGGTCAAGTTGACGTTAAATAATTCTCGAAATGTATGATGCACCCAGCGACACTCCAAAAATCAGTAACAAATAAAACGTTAAAAGCAAGAAACTTTTGAACTTGCTTTTTTTCTTATTTCTTTTTTCTTCAATTTCAACTTCAAATATTCGCCTGCCTCGTGGGAGTGGAGAAACGCAAAAAACTTCCTTGTCGCTGTACTTGACGGAAACATATTCCCCCGCTTTTAAATATCCCATAAGTTGATTTATTGTTTCATAATCAACTTTAAATTTTTTTGGCATTAAACGAATTAAGTCATCAACTTCCAAAACTTTGTATGACCCTTCTTGGCATTCTTTATTGACAATTCGCAAAAGTTCTTCGCAACGTTTATCTAACATAAACTTATTTTTCTCAAAAGAAAAAATATTATAACAATCCCCCGGATTGTTTTTCTTAACGCTTAGTTCGATTCCCCTCTTTGCTTATCAATCAAAAAAAGAAAGTATTACACTTTCTTTCGTTTTCTACTATGGTACCCTCATGGGGAATCGCTCCGCTTCGCCTGTCTTCGCCTCTTGCTGGGCTCGCTTTCACGCCGGCGCTAAAAAACAATCCCCCGGATTGTTTTTCTTAACGCTTAGTTCGATTCCCCTTTTTGCATATCAATCAAAAAAAAGAAAGTATTACACTTTCTTTCGTTTTCTACTATGGTACCCTCATGGGGAATCGCTCCGCTTCGCCTGTCTTCGCCTCTTGCTGGGCTCGCTTTCACGCCGGCGCTAAAAAACAATCCCCCGGATTGTTTTTCTTAACGCTTAGTTCGATTCCCCTTTTTGCATATCAATCAAAAAAAAGAAAGTATTACACTTTCTTTCGTTTTCTACTATGGTACCCTCATGGGGAATCGAACCCCAGATTCCGCCGTGAGAGGGCGACGTCTTAACCGCTTGACCATGAGGGCATTTCTTTCTACGTTTTGTATTATATCAAACACAAACAAAAAAAACAAGTGTTTTTTCACTTGTTTTATTTTACTCTTCTTCAATCAATGCTTCATAAACTGATTCATAAATCATCGGCGCCTTTTCGCGCCACAAATGCACTGCATTTATTGCACTTGAACGTGAAGGAGCTCTGAACTCAATATTAAACATTGGCTCGCTGTCGAAAGGCGAACGAATTCTCAATTTCAAGTTATACGAACCATCTTCAAGTTTTTCATAGTCGGCAAGATACTCTTGAGAACGTTTGAACAAAAGACGATTTTGCTTTGTGAACTCAGTTATTTCTTCACGCAAGGCAAGTGGAATGCGTCTGTAGAAATGTGAAAGGCAATTTCTTCCTTCATAAGTTATGTTATATCTTGGTTCTTCCCCGTTTTGGTCTATGTTATAGATAAATCCCACTTCCAAAAGAGAATACAAAATCTCTTTACATTCCATGTAATTTATCCAATTATTTCGACTTGAGCACATATCTAAAATTGAGTTTTCCGCAAGAGGAATCTCAATTTTTTCAAGCACAAAAAGCAAAATTAATTTATTGACCGTTGAATCTGAACTTATGTTCATTTTATCTCCTGTTAAATTGAATATTTATAGGCACCAGAAATTTTTCCAGCAACAATGCGTTTCCCTTCACTGATTCTGCTTAAAACTGGTGCATCAGAAATTTGTTTGAATTTTTCGTTTGCACAAACTGCAACAGAAGGTTTTTCGTAGTCATATTCTGCATAAATCAGCTTTCCTTTTCCGCCAAGTGAAATGCTTCTTAAACCCTTTCTGTATCGTGCGGAAAGTCCAAACTCAGCAACAGAAACTCGTTTTCCATCACCTTTATCTGTGAGGATTGTCAAAAAGCCTGCTTTGTCAACCTGAGTTGCATAGATGATTTTGTCGCCTTGGTCAAGGTTCATTCCTCTAACCCCTCCCGAAACTCTGCCCTGTACAGGGATGTCGGATTTTTCAAAGTTAAGAACCATGGACATTTGCGAAACAAACAGAAGCGAGCCTTTGTCTTGATGTTCTTGAACATCCACAACCTCTTCGCCATCTTTCAATTTGATTGCTTGGAAATATGCTTTTGCAATGTCATATTCTTCAAATTTCGAGCGTTTAACCATGCCGTCTGTGGTGAAGAAAACAAGTTCTTTGCCGTCTAGTTTTTCTGGAAGAACAAAGATTTTTATCGCTTTCTCATCACTTCCAATCTTTTTGTCAACATTTTTCAAAACACAACCTTTTTCTTTCCATTTTATTTCTGGAAGATTTCCTGCAACAGTTTTGTAACAATTTCCTTTGTTTGTGAAAATCAAAATCTTTTGCGTGTTTTTAACTTTCAAAAGTTGAGTGTGTATATGTTCAATTGTTGTTGTGTCGGAAATTTCTTTTTGAGCAAGGCTATAATTTTTCAGAGGAATCGATTTCACATTTCCACTTGCAGTTATTCCAAGCACAACTTCACTTTCCACGATAATAGGTTCAGCTTTGACTTTTGTTTTGACATCTTCTACTTGCAATTTTTTGTCAAAAGTGCTTTTTCTTGGGTTTTTGAATTTGCGTTTAATTTCTCCAAGCTCCGATTTCACAACAGCAAGTTGAAGGCGTTTGCTTTCATAAATTTTTGTTAACTCGGCAATTCTGATTTTAAGCTGTTCAAGTTCTTCTTTAAGTTTGTTAACTTCAAGGTTAACAAGACGAGCAAGACGCATATCCAAAATTGCTTGCGCTTGCTTTTCGCTTAAAACAAATTTTGAACGAAGACGAAGTTTTGCTTCGCTAACAGATGCAGAAGTTTTTATTATTTTGATGACTTCATCAATATTTTTTATGGCAATCAAAAGACCTTCCAAAATGTGCGCGCGGTCTTTTGCTTGGTCAAGTTCAAATTTTGTTCTGCGGAAAATGATTTCTCGTTGATATTCAACATAGTATGAAATGATTTCCATCAGTCCCATTTGCTTTGGTTTTCCGCCAGCAATTGCAACCATATTAATTCCAAAAGTGACTTGAAGTTGAGTTTGTTTGAACAAATGTTCCAAAATAAAGTTTTCGTTTGCTTCTTTTTTGAGTCGAATAACTGCTCTCATTCCAGTTCTATCGGACTCATCTCGAATTTCAATTATTCCTGAAAGGATATTTTTGTTTTCTTCGCGAAGTTCTGCAATTTTTTGCAAAATTGTTGCCTTGTTTGTTTGATAAGGAACTTCTGTTATGACAATTGATTTTTTGTCGCCTTTTTCTTCGATATGAGTTTTTGCGCGAATCAAAATTTTGCCTTTTCCAGTTCTGTAAGCTTCTTTAAGTTCGTCGCCAGCAATGATGATTCCTCCAGTAGGAAAATCTGGACCTTTTATTATTTTCATCATTTCATCAAGTGAAATCTTTGGATTATCAATATATGCAACAACACCTTCAATAACTTCTGCAAGATTGTGAGGTGGAATGTTTGTTGCGAGTCCAACTGCAATTCCGTATGCTCCATTAACAAGCAAATTTGGAAATCTGCCTGGAAGCATTGTTGGCTCTTTCAAAGTATCATCAAAGTTCAGCATCCAGCGAATGGTGTTTTTGTCCAAATCTCTCAAGAGTTCCATGGCAAGAGGTGTTAATTTTGCTTCGGTGTATCTCATTGCTGCTGCACTGTCACCATCAATTGACCCAAAGTTTCCATGGCCATGAACCAAAGGTTCACGAAGAAGATATGGTTGAGCCATTCTAACCATTGCGTCATAAACAGAACTGTCGCCGTGAGGGTGATATTTACCCATGCAGTCACCAACAATTCTGGCAGATTTTCTGAACTGTTTGTCTGGCTGAAGGCCAAGTTCAAGCATGGTGTACAAAATTCTTCTTTGAACAGGTTTGAGTCCATCCTCAACACGTGGAAGAGCACGGTCCAAAACAACGTGTTCTGTGTATGGAATCATGGAATTATGCAAAACTGCTTCCAATGTTGTGAGAATAATTCCGCTTCCGTCTGCTTCTGAAAGGTCAAGTTTTATTTGCTTGGCGCGTTCTTTTCGAACATTGTTTTTTGGAACACTTGTTTCTTTGTCGGTGTTTATTTCGTCCAAAACACTTTTTGTGTCATTTTCTTCATTCATAACGTTTTCGCCGTTTATTTCGTCCAAAATTTCGTTGTTTTTGTCTTCTTCATTAATCATTTCGTTTCCTCTTTCGATATTATTTCCGTTTTTCAAATTTATTTCCTCTAAACCAATCTGCCCGTCGATTATCTCATTTTGTTGTGGCTTTTCCTCTTCTGTTATGGGTTCAAGTTCGTCATAGCACATTTGACCGGGGATTTTGTTGTCGTCTTCGAAAATTTCCATAGCGAAAATATTTTATCACAAATCAAGTTAAAATTCAAATAAAAAATTTATTTAACAAAAACATTTTACTTTTTGATTTTTTTAAAGTAAAATTCTATTTATGATAAAAAAAGAATTTACATGCCAAAAACAAGACAAAGTGTTGAACATTGTGTCTAAGAATGAAATAAGTTATTCAAACGCAAACAAACTTTTGAGAAAAAAAGACATCCGCGTTGATAATGTTAAGATAAACGAAAACATAGTTGTTTATCCTGGGCAAAAAATAACTGTGTTTATGCCAGAAGAATTTTTGATGAATGAAAAGAAATTTTTCGAAATTGTTTATGAAGATGAAAACATATTGATTATCAACAAACAAAAAGGAATTGAAGTCACTTCCCCAGTTGAAAATTCAATTGAAAAAATTCTTTTGAAAGAGAAAAAAGTTTTTCCTCTAAATCGTCTTGACAGAAACACCGAAGGTCTTGTTATTTTTGGAAAAACAAAAGATTTTTTTGAAAAACTGAAAAAAGCAATGAAAAACGGTGAAATTGAAAAATATTATCTTCTCGAAGTTGTTGGAACACCAAACTTTGAAAATAAAAATGTTGTTTCATTTCTGCAAAAAGACGAGGAAAAAAGTGCAGTTAAAATTTTTGACAGCCCAAGAAAAGACAGCGTGAAAATTGAAACCAACTTAAGCGTTGTGAGTCGTTCGTCTGGCGGAACTTCTGTTTTGATTGCCGAAATCCACAATGGAAAAACTCACCAAATTCGTGCTCAACTCGCTCACATTGGATATCCAATTGTTGGTGATGGAAAATATGGGAAAAACACAGACAACAGAAAATTCAAATCGAAAACACAAAAATTGACGGCTTTTAAATTGGTTTTTAATTTCAAAGACAAAGATTTGAAATACTTAAACAATTTAAACTTTGAAATTAAACCAACATGGCTAAATTAAGGAGAAACATGAAAAAACGAGTTGTTTTGATAACGGGCGTTTCATCGGGAATTGGATTGGAACTTGCAAAGAAATTTATAAAAAAAGGTGACATTGTTTATGGAGCAAGTCGCCATGAATTTGCTCTTGACGGATTAAATCACATAATTTGCGATGTTTCAAAACTTGAAGATTGCAAAAATGCAATCAGTCAAATTGTTGAAAAAGAAAAAAGGATTGATTTGGTCATAAACAATGCTGGAATGGGAATTTCAGGTTCAATTGAAAACACAAGCGAAGAAGATGCAAGAAAGATTTATGACATTAACTTTTTTGGAACATTTTTTATGTGCAAATCTGCTTTGCCATATTTAAGACAATCAAAAGGTCGAATCATTAACGTTTCGTCAGTTGCAAGCAAGTTTTTCATTCCATTCCAAGGTTTTTACTCGGCAACAAAAGCATCAATCGATGCAATTTCGGCTGTTATGCGTGCAGAAACAAAGCCTTTTGGGGTTAAGATAACAAACGTTTCTCCTGGCGACACAAAAACATCTTTCACAGCAAATCGTGTTAAACAAGATGATGGAGTTTATCAAAAAAGATACGTTTCATCCATCGAAAAAATGGAAAAAGATGAACAAAACGGAATGTCAAGCAGTTACGTTGCAAATGTTATTTTCAAAGTTGCAAACAAAAAACGTCCCCCACTCACAAAAACAATTGGTGTTCCCTACAAATTTTTGCTTTTCATTGCAAAACTTCTTCCAAACAGATTTGTTGAATGGATTGTTTCAAAAATGTATTCATAAAAGGCGAAAGCCTTTTTTTTAACACTTTATTTTTGTCTTTCATATATAAACCCAGAGGCAAATTTGGAAGATTATAAAGATATCTTGAACAGAGAATATCCTGAAATAAAAAATTTTTGCAGAAATTCGTATTATAGTGGAATTTTGCAAAATCTTTTTGCTGGGTCCGAAGGTGAAGTTGTTTTGTTTATGCAACTTCAATATCATTCAAATATTCTTAAAAATTACAATCCAAAAATCTCAGAAATTTTGACTGAAATCTCTTTGACCGATTTAAAACATCAACAACTTTTGTCAAACGCCATTGAGATGACCTATGGAAATCCAATTTATGCAACAACGCAAGGAAAATGGGTTGGCGGCAGGCAAATTGATTATATAAAAGACATCAAACAAATTCTTCACGCAAACTTGGAAGCAAAAGAAAAAGCAATAATTGACTATAAACTTGCCATTTCGAAAGTTGAAAATCAACAGATAAAAATGCTTCTTTCGGCAATTTTGTCCGATGAGGAAACTCATAGATTAATACTAAAAAAATTAATTAAATCAATTGAAACAAATTAAAAAAAGAAATTAACATTAATTTCTTCTTAACAATTTTGATAACACTTCAATTTCTTCTTTATTTAACGATTTAACAAATGAAAGTCTTTCTTTGTCATCCTTAAATTCGTTCAAATTTGGATAAAAGAACTCTTCAACTGGAACTTCTAAGATGGTTAAAATATCCAAAAAAGTTTCCATGTCCAACATAATTTCGCCACTCTCAATTCGATAGAAATATGTTTTGGCATGCCCCAATCTTTGCCCTAATTCGTATGCGGAAATGCGTTTTTTGTTTCTAAAATAACCAATTCTGTAAATAATATCTTTGTAGTCCATATTTGTATTTTATAACAAAAAATAACTTTTTCAAAACATTTTTAATATAATGAAATTTATGATATAATAATTTTATGGATGAAAAATGTAAGTTTTCAAAGGCAAATGCTCTTCGATATATAGAAAATTTTGATGAAGATTTCAGTTTCAGCGACTACACTCCTCAGGAATTTTATGAAATGAACAAAGATAGTCGCAAAACAAAAGAATTCAAAGAAAAATATTTTGATTTTTATGACGACATAAAATCGCATACAAACAAGAAGCAAGATTGGTGAAAAAAGGTTCAGACATCTCTGAACCTTTTGCATTTTGTATTTATATTTTTTGGATATTTTGAGCAACACCCGTTTAAGCAAAGTCTTTTATATTTGTCAAAGGTGTAGACATTTATAATTTCAGAGCTCTGAGGGATTGCAGGTTCAACTGTAATGATAAGTTCGTTGCTAACAAACTCATATTCAACTCCGTTAGCCTTGGTAATTATTTTAGACTTAAAAATTAGTTGCTTTTTCATTAGTCCACCATGACTTTGAATGACACTGTTACCTCATCTCCGACATTCAAATCTTTTATCATGAATCCAGCAACTGGATCAAAAGTTGGCTGAGAAACACCATCAATTTCAACGCTTCCTTCCACAAAATTTGTTCCATCTGGCAACTCATCTTTGAAAGTGATTTCGGTGTTTTTTAGAGCGCCTTTGTTTGTGATGACATTTTGGAAAGTTAAAATTTGCCCAGACACAACTGCAGATTTGTCGGAAGTTTTGTCAATTGTTATCACGTTGTTTGAAATATTTATTTCCACACTATTAGAATTTTCATTCAAATTGTCAACTTCATCAACAGTGTAATTTATGTTCGATATGGTGGCGAATTTTGTCACTGTTGGAGCGTCGTCAATCACAATGACATATTTAACTGTGACAGCATCTTGTGGCATAATTGAGGTTGGAAGAGTGAATTGGTTCGGTTCCAAATTGACATAGGGCTGACCATTGATTGTCAAACTGCCTGCTTTAAAATTTGCTCCTTCTCCAATTGTGTCCCTTATCACAACGTTTTCAATTTCAGCTTCGCTGTTGTTTGTTAGCATCAAAGTTTGTTCAATTTCTTCACTTGGAATGACATATAATTTTGATGAAGACCTGACTTTTAGAAAAGAATCTGTCATGTATTCTGTTTCCGACACATTGCTCATAACTTGATAGGTCTTTGATGTTGAATCGGGCAAAGTGTATTTTGAACTGACTTGTGATTGATTGATAATTTTTGACATATGTGCTCCAAAATGCAAAATCTAATTCATAATATGCAAAAATTGATAGGATGTTAAAAAAAACAGCGATACACGCTGTTATTTTTAAAGATTCCAATAGTCCACAATTTGTTCAATTTTGTCGAAAAATTTCGTTGATTTAACTTCTTCTGTTGCGTAGACATCTTCTGTGAACAACACTTTTCCGTCCAAAGAAATTTCAATTTTTCCCAGTTTTTGCTCCTTTTCAACAGGCGCCTCAATTGACGAAGGCAAATCAAGTTTATATTCAACTTTGTTATATTCTTCATAAGTTAATGGAAAGGAAAAATGACGAATCGAAAAAGTTTCAACACTATCTTTCACGCCTTTTTCAACTTTAACATCGTTTGACGGCGTGTAAGAGCCAAGAAGATTATAATTTTTGTAATTTTCGAAAGCCATATTTGTAAGTCTTGCAGCTTCTTCAAACATAGGTCCACAATTTAAAACAACACAAATAACACGCATATTATCTCGTTTTGTTGAAGAAACAAAGCATCTTTTTGCATTGTCGGTGAATCCGGTTTTAACCCCCTCACACCCATCCAAATTCCAAAGCAATTTATTTTTGTTTTTTAGCAATTTTGCTTGAATTTCATCATTTCCGCTAACACGAACATTTTTGGTGGAAACAATCTCGCGAAATAAATCGTTTTTCATGGCCTCTGCTGTAATAATTGCAAGGTCATAGGCGCTTGTGTAATGATTTTCGGCATCAAGTCCATGTGGATTTGCAAAACTTGTGTTTTTCAGTCCAAGGTCTTTTGCTTGTTTGTTCATGAGTTTAACAAACTCTTCTTCGCTTCCTGCAACTCTGCAAGCAATTGCCACGGCAGCATCATTCCCAGATGGAAGCATGAGTCCATATAAAAGTTCTTTAAGTGTCTTTTCTTCATTTTTTCGAAGATACAAACTTGTTCCTTCAATTCCAACACTTTTGGGGTCAACCTTGAAAACTTCATCAAAATCCAATCCACTGTTAACTGCAACAAGTGCGGTCATAATTTTTGTTGTTGAAGCCATTGCCAATTGCTCATTGCAATTTTTTTGATATAAAAGTCTTCCGCTGTCTGCCTCAATAACTGCCATTGCCTTTGCATAAGTTGACGTTTCGTCTTTTGCATCAAAATCGGAAGTTTCCGCTTTCAAACTTCCAAACCTTGACGAAACAACTGCGCCAATAACGAAACTTATGCCCAACATAAGAGCCAGCAAAACAAAAGCAATCGATTTTATATTTTTTTTCGATTTCATTTTTCTTCTCCTTTCTTAGACATTGTTTTTGCAATTTTTTGAGATGCTTTTGCAAGCATTTCCATAATTTTTTGGAAATTTTGTTCTGCCATTGTTGAAACATATTTAACTTCACCACCTGAAGTCACCAGAAATCCAATTGGGGTCAACATAACTCCTCCACCGCTTCCGCCAGCCATTGGATAGTGAGTTGCAACGCGTCTTGTTGAAAGGTCAGAATATTCGCCACCACCAACAACAAAACCGATTGTAACTTTTGAAACAGGAACAATCGAAGTGCCATCTGGAAGAATTGTTGGTTCACCAAAAATTGTTTTAGTTGTGGAAATTGATTGAAGAGAAGAAAGTGTTTTTTCAATTAAATTATCCAAAGTACTCGTTCTTTCATAGATTTTCATTTTTCACCTCGAAAAATATTTTGCGCGACTTAAAAATTTTTATTATCAGTTTTCCAACATTTCTTGAAAAATACGGTCTTGTTTTGACCTTAAAATTGAAATTATGAAACTGTAAAGAATATCAAACACAGAAAGCGCAACTTTGCCACTCAGTGCAAAAGAAAAATGCGTTTCATAAAAATCGGTTTTATTGTTCAAATTGAAACTTGCTGTTGGTTGCCACATTTTCAATTTTGTTAGTAGAATCAGAATTAAATTCGAAACAAAAGCGGAAAAAAGTGACGACTTAAAAGGGTCGCTCAGTCCCAACACAGAATACACATTCATTTCACGAATTTTGACTTTGTTTGCAACTTCATCTTTGAAAAAGTTCAAAAAACGCAGTTGTTCCTCGCCAATTTCAACGTCAACTTCGGTGTTGCGTCGTTTTGTTTTCAAAAGAATGTCTTTTCCTTTTATTTCAGCCTTGGCAACAATAATTTTTATTTTCCAAATATAAATTGAAAAAGCGCCCTGATTTTTTGTCATATCAACATAAAATTTGATGTTGATTGGAAGCGGAAAAACAACAATCAATATTGGCACAGCAAGAAAAAGAAGATATAAACTTTCCATATTTATATCTTCTCAAATAATCAAATTTTTATAACGCAACTGTTGCTTTAGCAGTTAGCGACAGGTCTGAAAGCCCCATTCCGTCTTTCATCAAAAAGTATCCTGCGCTTCCAATCATTGCACCATTGTCGGTGCAAAGTTCAAGCCCAGGCATGTAAAGTTCAATTCCGAGTTTTTTTGTTTCAAGTTCAAATTTTCGTTTCAATTCTGAGTTTGCCGACACTCCGCCAGCCACCACAAGTTTTTTTGCTGAAAGATTTTTGCAAGCGTCAATTGTTTTTGAAACAAGTTCGTTTGTTGCTTCGTCTTGGAAACTTGCACAAACATCTGGGATTGAAACTGTTTCGCCATTTTGTGAAAGTTTGTGAACATAATTGATAACTGCTGTTTTTAGACCACTGAAACTGAAATTTAATGTTCCTTGCATTGGACTGTGAGAAACAAACTTGATTGATGCTTTGCCCTCTTTGGCAAATTTGTCAACATTAGGTCCGCCCGGATACGAAAGCCCAAGAACTCTTGCAACTTTGTCAAATGCTTCGCCAACTGCATCGTCAACAGTTGAGCCAATCAGTTCATGCGAGTTATAATCTGTGACGTTCAAAATTGCCGTGTGCCCCCCGCTAACCATCAAACAAACAAAAGGAGGAACTAACGTTTGCGAAGTCAAATAATTTGCTGCAATGTGACCTTTTATGTGACTGACAGCAATTAAAGGAACGTCAAGTGCAAATGCCAACGATTTTGCAAAATTGACCCCAACCAACAGCGCTCCCACCAAACCAGCGCCATAGGTCACAGCAACAGCGTCAATTTCTTCTTGAGAAATGTTTGCTTGTTCAAGTGCTTGTTTGTAGAGCGACGAAATTGCAAGAATGTGATTCCTGGATGCAATTTCTGGAACCACTCCGCCAAATCGTTTGTGAATTTCAATTTGTGATGCAACAATGTTCGAAAGAATTTTTCTTCCATTTTCGATGATGGCAATGCTTGTTTCGTCACAAGAAGATTCTATGGAAAGAATGCGGACAGTTACTTTTGTTCGCAGTTTTTCATATTTTTCTTTCATTCTTTCATAGTACATAAACTTTTACGCTTGGAGTGCAGTTATTGCTGAAACAACAACAATGTCATGCACCGAACATCCTCTAGATAAATCATTAACTGGTTTTTTCAAATTTTGCATAATAGGTCCAATTGCTCTGCAATTTCCAAAATATTGAATTGCTTTATAACTTATGTTTCCTGAATTAAGGTCTGGAAAAACAAGCACATTTGCGTTTCCATCAAGATTGCACGACGGACATTTGAGCTTACAAACGTGTTTTGAAATTGCACTGTCAAGCTGAATTTCGCCAAACACTTCAAATTTTTTGCGGTTAACTAGCGCTGTTGCAGTTTTAACTTTGTCAACACTTTCGCCAGTTGCCGAGCCATTTGTTGAATAGGATAGCATTGCAATTTTGGCTTTTTCTTTTGTCAAAAGTTCAAAACTTTTTGCTGTTTGAGTTGCGATTTGAGAAAGTTCTTCCGCAGATGGACTGACATTAAGCCCGCAATCCGACCCAAAAATTACTTTTCGTTTTTTGAATATTTTTCCTTTTCCATAAAAAATCATGAAAGAAGACACAATTTCTTTTTCGTCTTTAGATTTTAGTATCTGAAGTGCAGGACGAATAACATTTGAACTTGGTTCTTCTGCGCCAGCAACCATTCCATCGGCATATCCAGCTTCAACAAGAAGAGTTCCAAAATACAGAGGATTTAGAAGCAATTTTTCTGCTTGCTTTTGGTCAAGACCCTTGTTTTTTCGTTTCTCCAAAAGAATTTTCAAAAGTTCGTCAAACAGTGCCGATGTTTTTGGATTGATAATTGTCAGACCCTTAAGTTTATCTTTGTATCTTAGAACAAGTGAACTTTCATCACCCAAAAGAACAACTTTGGCAATTTTCTTTTTATTCAAAATATATCCCGCCTCAACAATGCGGTCACTGTAGCCCGCTTCAGGGAGCACAATTGTTTTTTGTTTTTGTTTTGCAAGTTTTATCAATTTTTTTTCACTAAACATATTTTTCTCCAATGTTTCATACAAACTTGTGTTTCAACGTAAAAATATTTTAAATGAATAGAAAATTTTTGTCAAACGTAAATAGCAAATTAAACACTTTTTTTGCAAAAATTAATCCTTTTAAAAAGGCAAATTTGTTTCTTGCAATTTTTCTTGTTGTGATAATTGTGTCGATTGTTGTTTCGCCAGACAAATACATTTCTGTTGCATTGAATGCAATTCTTGTTTGGGCAACAAACGTTTTGCCTGCCCTTTTTCCTTTCATGATTTTCACAAGGCTTTTGACTGCCACTGGCTATGTTGAAAAAAGTTCACGACTATTTTCTCCAATAACAAAAAAATTATATAACTCCCCTGCAATTTCTTCTTATGTTTTCCTTATGAGCATCTTGTCTGGATATCCACTTGGAGCAAAACTGACCGCAGACCTCTACAGCCAAAACAAAATCACTCGTGCCGAGGCGCACAGAATTTGTTGTTTCACTTCAAATTCAGGTCCTATGTTCATTGTTGGAACAGTTGGAGTTGGAATGTTGGTTTGTCCGCTTGCGGGATATATCATTTTGATTTCTCACATACTCTCCGCCCTTTTGAATGGACTTATATATCGAAAATACACAACTTTTGAACTTCCAAACAAAAAAGTTTTTCAAAACAAAAAAAGTGAAGACGTTTTGACCGAAACCATGATGTCAGCAGTCACATCTTCTCTTCTTGTTGGAGGATATATTGTTATATTTTTCATAATAACAGAAGTTCTTTCTTCACTTGGTGCATTCGTTCCTTTCACAAATTTGCTTGGCAAAATTGGCATTGAAGCCTCTCTTTCAAACGGAATCATAACAGGAATGTTTGAAATGACAAAAGGTTGTTTGCTTGTGTCTGCTTCAACAGCCAACCTTGCAATAAAAACCTCAGTATGCGCTCTTCTCATATCTTTTGGAGGACTTGCAATCTCCTTTCAAGCATTTGCATTCCTGAACGAATTTAAAATTTCAAAAAAACTTTTCTTTCTTCAAAAAACCACTCACGCAATCATAACATTTGTGATTTGCCTTTTGCTTTCGCTTCTTTTTCTTTAGAACGCATTTTGAATCAAAGTTATTTCATCACCCAAAACTTCTGCAACATCAAAACGACATTGTGTGTTGAAATTCTTTGTTGCTTTCAAATAATACATTGCCAAATTTCTCAATTTTTGTTGTTTTCGAAAGCCAACTGCTTCACGAGGAAGTCCAAATTTTTTTGAACTTCGAGTTTTAACTTCAACAAACACAATCATTCCGTCATGTTTTGCAATGATGTCTATTTCACCAATAGGACACACATAATTTTTTTCAACAAGAATGTATCCGTGTTCCCTCAGATAAACAAAAACTTTTGACTCTCCCACGTCACCCAAAATTTTGCTGTTCAAAGTGTTATTCTCCCAATTCTTCCTTTTCTAAAATCATCAATAATTGCTTTTGCAGTTCTTTCATAATCAATTTCTCCACCTTTAATCAAATATTTTCGAGAAACTGCAACAGCTTCCAAAATTTCAACTGGCGACAAATTTTCAATTTCAACACCAAATCTGTTGCAAAATTCTTTTGGATAGTTTTCGCATAGTTCTTCTATCAAAAAGAGCGACAGTTCTTCAGAAGAAATTATTTCATCTTTAATTGAACCAATGAAAGCAAGTTTCCTTGCATTTTGTTCATCAATCAAATTTGGCCACAAAGTTCCTGGTGTGTCCAAAATTTCAATGTTGTTTGAAAGTTTGACCCATTGTTTTCCTTTTGTGACCCCTGGTTTGTCACCAGTGATTGCCCTTGCGTTTCCGCAAAGATTGTTGACCAATGTTGATTTGCCAGAGTTTGGAACGCCCACCACCATTGCTCTAACAAAATAGTTCACACCTTTGTTTTTGAACTTTTCAATAATTTTTTTACATAAAGTGTTCAAGGCGTTTTCAACAGATTTTATTGCTCCAGAAGCTGTGCTGTTAAGTTCCAAAATTGCATTGTTTTCACCCTTCAACATTTGTTTGATTTTTTCAATTTTCTTTTCATCGGCAAGGTCAATTTTGTTAATGACAAACAAAATTGGTTTTTCTTTGGCAAGGGAAACAAACTCAGGATTCAAACAAGCAACAGGTGCTCGTCCATCAAGGACATAAATCAAAGCATCAACATTTTTGACCTCTTCTTGCATCATCCTAAGCGCTTTTTGCATGTGCCCAGGGAACCAATTTATCTTTTGCATTTCAACATATCTCCTCTTCTTTGTTTTGTTATTTCAATGGATTTTTGTTGGCGCCATTTGCGAATTTCTTCATGATTTCCGCTCAGCAAAACTGCAGGCACTTCAAGACCTTCAAAAACTTGAGGTCTTGTGTATTGAGGATATTCCAAAAGCCCGTTCGAATGACTTTCTTCACTGAGTGAGTCACTTGACAAAACCCCTTCAACATTTCTTGCAATTGCATCAACAATCACCATTGCAGGAAGTTCTCCACCAGTCAAAACATAATCTCCAATTGAAATTTCAAGAGGCTTGAAAATTTCCAAAATTCTTTCGTCAATCCCTTCATAATGTCCGCAAAGAAAAATGAGGTGATTTTCTTTGGAAAGTTCAATTGCTTTTTGTTGCCTGAAAACTTCACCCTTTGGAGAAAGATAGACGAGTTTTGAGTTTTCGGTCATAACACTTTTTATTGCATCAAAAATTGGCTGAGCGGTCATAACCATTCCTGCTCCGCCACCGAAAGGAGTGTCATCACATTTCTTGTGTTTATCTTTGGAAAATTCCCTTATGTCAACAACATTTATATCCAATTTCCCATTTTCTCCAGCACGTCCAATTATGCTTTCAAAAAGAGGATTAAACATGTTAGGGAACAAAGTTAAAATATCTATTTTCACGGAATTATTATAAATCAATTTCAATAATATAGCAAACATTTCAAACATATAAATATTTGAAAAGGAGACCAAATGAAAATAAAAAAAATTGCAACAAAAATTTTAATTTTAGTTTGTCTTTTAAGCATTGTCGCTTTGCTTATTGTTCTTTTAACAGGATGCGCAAGCGACCTTGATAAGGAAGAAAGCAAACTTTCATCATACACCATAGACATAGATTTTAACGACGAAGAAAAAACTCTTTCATGCTCTGAAAACGTTTTGTACGTGAACAAAACCAACACCGCACTGAATCATCTTTGTTTTCATCTTTATCCAAATGCTTTTCGTGAAGGAGCAAAAGCATCGGTTGTTTCACTTTCCGATTTTATTAAAGCATATCCAAACGGGAAAAGTTATGGCAACATAAAAATAGAAAATGTGTCTGTTTTGAATAGTACCGCAACATCTGCTAATATTTTTAGCATAGAACAACCAACATATAGTGAAATTGCAAAAACATTGAACACTTCGCCAATTGATGAAAATCAATATTTTGTTGGGGGTGAAGATGAAAATATTTTGTATGTCATTTTGAAAACTCCCCTCTATCCAAATGAAAAGGTTGACATAAAAATCAATTTCACTGTTACACTTCCAAACATAAATCATCGTTTTGGCTATGGCAACAACACGGTTAACATTGCAAATTTCTATCCAATAGCTTGTGTGTTTAACAACGGAGATTTTGACAAATCTTTGTATAATTCAAATGGTGACCCATTCTATTCCGACATGGCAAACTATTTTGTTAACCTAAAAGTGTCAAAAAGTTACGTTGTTTCAAACACAGGAAATGTTGTTTCCAAAGATGAAATTGACAATAAAAATCTTTTAAATATTGAGGCAAAAGTTGTTAGAGATTTTGCAATTGTTATGTCGAAAGAATTCAAAATTATGTCTGAAACAGTTGGAGAAACCCAAGTTAAATACTTCTATTACAGCGACGAAAATTCTGCTTTATCTTTGGAAACTGCAACAAAAGCATTGAAATTTTTCAGCAATTACATTGGCAATTATCCCTACAAAACTTTGAGCGTTGTTCAAGCAAATTTTGTACACGGTGGAATGGAATTTCCAAACCTTGTTTACATCTCTGATGATGTGACAAATGTGGACACCTATCAACAAGTTATTATTCATGAAATTGCTCACCAATGGTGGTATAACATGGTTGGAAGCAGTGCCTATTCGTATGGTTGGCTTGACGAAGGTTTGACAGAATATTCAACTGCCCTTTTCTATGAGCATCACCCTGAATACAACATAAAGAAAGACACAATAATTTCAAATGCCTATTCTAGTTACAATCTGTTTGTTTCACTTGCTGAAAAAGTTAACGGAAAAGTTGACACTTCAATGTCACGTGACCTTTGCGACTATAATTCCGACCAAGAATATGTTTATGTTGCTTATGTTAAAGGAATGTTACTTTTCGATTCGCTGAGAGAAATTATTGGACCAAAAAAATTCCAAAAATGCATCCAGAATTATTTTGAAGAATACAGATTTCAAAATGTCACGCCGGACAACTTAATTGCCTCTTTTGAGAAAACTTCAAAAACAAATTTAAAAAATTATTTTGATGCATGGATAAGTGGAAATGTTGTGTTATTGAAATAAATATGTTATAATTCTTTTATGAGAAAAAATGTGATTATAACAGGTGCATCAAAAGGAATTGGTGCCGAAACAGCAAAAAAATTTGCAAAAGAAGGTTACAATGTTTTAATAAACTACAACTCTTCTCAATCTTCTGCGCTTGAAATTAAAAAAGAAATCAACAAATGTTTTCCTGACGTTATTGCTGAAATTTATAAGTGTGACGTTTCAAAATATGAAGAATGCAAAAAAATGGTCAACTACGCTCTGTCAATTTTTGGCAAAATTGATTGCCTTGTTCTCAATGCAGGAATTGCTCAAAACAAACTTATAATTGACACCTGTCCTAAAGATTTTGACACACTGATTGGAACCAATCTTAAAGGTGCGCACAATATGATTTTGTCCGCAATTTCCAACATGATTTCCAACAAAAACGGAAGCATTGTTTGTGTGTCATCTGTTTGGGGAGTTTCTGGAGGTTCATGTGAGGCGCTCTACTCCGCAACAAAAGCAGGACTAATTGGTCTTTCAAAAGCACTGTCAAAAGAACTTGGAAGTTCAAATATAAAAGTTAATTGTGTTGCCCCTGGAGTCATCGACACCGACATGAACAAAAACTTGACTCAAAAAGAAAAAAGCGAACTTGAAGATTCAATTTCGCTTGGTCGAATGGGAAAACCAAAAGAAGTTGCAGACGCAATATTCTTTTTGGCTTCGTCAGATTATATCACTGGTCAAACTCTTGTTGTTGACGGTGGGTTCATTTGATATAAGAAATCATTTCAGAAAGCGTTTGAAATGCGGTTTGAAATGAATTATCAATCAAAATTGCATCATCTGCTCGTTTTAGAGGAGATGATTTTCTTTTCATGTCAGCCTCATCTCTTTCAATGATATCCTTCAAAATTTTGTTATAGTTTTGCGGTTGATTAAGTTGCTCCGCTCTTCGTTTTGCCCGAATTTCTGGCTTTGCAGTTAGGAAAAACTTGTAATCTGCGTTGAGCAAAACAACAGTTCCAATATCTCTTCCTTCAATGATAAGGTCATATTTTGAGGCAAGTTCGTGCTGAATTTTTGTTGCAAATTTCCTGACACAATCAAACTTTGAAATTCTTGACGTTGAAACGCTTATTTCTTCCGTTCGAATTTTATTTTTTAGGTCCTCTCCAAACAACAAATTTTTTTGAACTTGATTTCCATCTTTATCTTTCTCAAACTGAACTTTGAAATCAATTTTTTCCAGCGTTTTGCAAATCTCTTTTTCATCGTTTAAGTCAATTTTTTCTTGAATTAAGAAGTATGTCAAACTGCGATAAATTGCCCCTGTGTCAAGGTGATAATAACCCAATTTTTTTGCAAGAAGTTCTGAAATTGTTCCTTTCCCACTTCCCGCAGTTCCGTCAATTGCTATGTTAATCATGAATATAGTTTAATCCAAATTTTCAATTTTACAAAGAAAAAAGACTTCCTTTAGAAAGTCAATTTGTTTTTCGTCTGAAATTAACAGCAATAACTCCGCAAATTCCTCCAATCAATCCCCCAAACAAAAGGTCATTAACAAGAGATTTTGTGAACTCAAAATGTCCGTCTAAAATTGAGAAAACAACAAAAGCCAAAACTGTGTAGGCAAGCCCAATCAGAAGCCCGTTGATAAGCCCCATTTTGTCAACTTTCTTTAGTGCAACAAATGTTCCTATGAGCAAACTTAAACCTTTGATAACTTGATTTATAGGTTTTATTGCATTGGTTGGCACAGCAACATATTTTATGAAAAATGCAAAAATCAAAATTGAAACAAGTGAAATTGAAAGTGCGACCAAACTCCCCTTCAAAACTGTGAGCCAAGCTTTTGGGCTGTCTTGTTCTGAAACTTCGCGATTTTTTGGCATCTTGATTTTTGGTGATTTAAATTTTAGTGCTTTGATTTTCATGTTTCCTCCGTTTCTTATATATTTATATTAAAAAAACTGTTCAATTAGAACAGTTTCACAAAATCATTTCTTTAAGCATTTCAAGCGATAAATCAAGGTCGTTGCTTAGCGCAATTTTTTGTTTTAATTCTGGATTGTTTTTCAAACCATTTGCATACCACAACATATGCTTTCTCATATACTTAATCAAAAAGTTTTCGGCAAAATATTTTCTCAAAATTTTTATATGTTTTTTTGCACAAAGATATTTGATGTAGTTTTCATTTTCTTTCAAAAGATTGATGTCATCTTTTTCCAAAACATCAGCAAAAAAATTGTCTTTCAAAATATATTCATGCATTGGAACTTTTATTCCAGATTTAAGTTCACAAAGCGCTTTAAAAATCATTGGATTTCCAAAACTTGCTCGCCCAACCATAATTCCGTCAACACCTGTTTCAAGCATTTTACGATACGTTTCTTCATCTTCAATATCCCCGCTCCCGATGACTGGAATTTTGACAGATTGTTTAATTTCTTTAATCAAATCATAATCAACTATCCCGCTGTAACCCTGATTTGCAAAACGTGTGTGAACAGAAATTGCACTTGCTCCTGCTTGCTCACACATTTTTGCGAACTCAACTGCATTGTTAATTTTGTAACCTTTTCGGAATTTAACAGTGATTGGTTTGTCAGAAACTTTCACGCATTCTTCAATGACTTGTTTTGCAAGCGCCATATTTTCCATGAGTGCACTTCCCTCACCATTTCTAACAATTTTTGGAGCTGGGCAACCCATGTTTATGTCAATAATGTCGAATTTTTTTAAATAATCAAGTTTGCAAGCCCTCGCCATATATTTTGGGTCTGCGCCAAAAATTTGAACAGCTTTGATTTTTTCAACATCCTCCGTTAGCAAAAGCCACGAAGATTTGTTGGAAGCAAACTTTTCGTTTTCCTTGGCAAAATTTGGATTTAATGGAGTGTGAAGCGCTTTTCCTTCACCATAGATAAGCCCTTTTGCACTGACCATTTCGGTGTATGCAATTTCCGCACCAAAAAAACTTGCCAAAGCGCGAAAGCCCACGTCATTAACACCTGCCATTGGCGCAAGAAAAATGTTATTTTTAAGTTCAATGTTTCCAATTCTCATAGAGAAGATTGTAGATTATTAAAATTTAAAAGTCAACTTATTTAATCTTTTCATCAAACTTGCTTGAACTTTTGAATCCAAGCGAAAGTTTTTGTTTGATGACAATTTCTTCAAGGGTTTGAGGGTTAATGCCTTTTCTTTCATGACGGATTTTAGGCTCGAATTTCCCGAACCCACAAATTTTCACCTCGCCACCTCGTTTAACAACTTCCCCAATAAGTTCTGTTATTGCGTTGAGGCAATTTAGACATTCCTTTTTTGTTAGTTTTGCTTTTCTTGATGCAAATTCAATCAGTTCATTTTTGTTCATAAAAAGATTTTTGCCTAAAAATTTAAAATTAACTCTTTTTTTTGATTTTAAATTTTGCAACAAATTTTTCTCTTATCACGCAAATTTTGGAGCCAAAAGGTATTTTTTGAAGTTCTTCTTTTGAAAATATTGGCAACAAAAGTGACATAAACACATAGAAAATTCCAGCAATGCAAAGTGAAAGCAGAATTGAAACAAAACCTGAAAAAACAAGATTGAAAAGATAATTGAACCCAATTGCAATTCCAAGTGCAAAAAATGAATTCAAAAACACCAAAGCCGTTTGTTTCAAATCAATGCCAAAATCTATTTCTCCCCGAAGAGCAACAACATTAAGTCCACAAGCAATTGCATAGCACATGATTGACGCAACTCCTGCTCCATAAATTCCCAAAGGTGATGAAACAAAAACAACTGTCAAAAGAACTTTGGTGACGCCCGCAACTGTCAGATTCATAAGTGATGTCAAACTTTTATTTTTTGCTTGGAGGATTGATGTTGAAAGTTGCAGAAGCGAAATGTAGAAAATGTTGATTGCCATGATTCTCAAAAGTGACGACCCAAGATTTAAAAGTGCTGGATTTGTTGCATTTGGATACAACACAGCAATTATTTCTCGCGAAAATGCAAAATAAATAAAAACACAAGGAATTGAAATAAAAAACACAATTTTAAAAATTGCTCCCAAATTTGCCTTTTCTCCACGTTCTTCAGCATAAGAAATTTCCGGAATCAAACTCACAGCAAGTGCCATTGAAACAACAGTTGGAAAATTGACAAGCGAATTCACCATCCCTGAATAAACACCAAACACTTGCGTGCTTTCCAAACTTGTCATGCCATTTGACAAAAGCAAGTTAACAATCAAAAAACTGTCCACTGCCAAAATGAGAGGAAAAATTGAGGAACTTAATGTGATTGGAAACGCCAATTTCAAAAGTGTTTTGAAATCTTCCGAAAATTTTGTTGACGTTTCAATCGACAAGACATCTGCCTTTTTTCTTTTGAAAAGGAATGACAAAGCCAGATAAACAAAAGCAACAAGTTCGCTAACTGCAACGCCCATGATTGCTCCAAAAACTCCATAAGTTGTTCCTTTTGGCATCAACAGAAATGCAAAAGTCAAGCCCAAAATAAGTTTCAAAAATTGTTCAATAATTTGAGATATTGCCGTTGGCGTCATGTTTTGATAGCCTTGAAAATATCCCCTGAGTCCAGTCAGAACACTTGCAAAAACAATTGCAATTCCAACTGCCACATAGCCCAGCCTTGCCTGAACATTTCCCTGGAATGAAGCAATTTGTTTTCCAAGAAAAATGAACATGAGTGCAAAAACAACTGATATTGAAAGCAACAAAATAATTGATTGAAAGAGAAATCTTTTTGCTCGTTTTTCTTTGCCTTTGGCTCTGCACGATGCAACAAGTTTGGAAAGAGCAACAGGAATTCCTCCGCTTGAAAAAATCAAAAACAATGAATATACAGGAAAAATAAGTTGATACAAGCCAATTCCTTCAGCTCCCAAAATGTTTGACAGCGGAATTCGATATAATGCTCCGATGACTTTGCAAACAAGTGCACTCAAAAGCAAAATAATTGCACCTTTTGCAAATTTGTTTTCTTTTTTAACTGTTTCCATAGACGTAGTTTTTGGAAAATAGTTTTTTATATTCATAACAAAAAAACAAAGCATAATTGCTTTGTTTAATCTTTCTTAATTTGTTTTAATAAATCGTCAATTCTTTGTGCGTGTTTTTCAAAATAATCTGCAACAAAATAAATGTCTGGAATTCGTTTTATCTTAATTTTTTTTGCAAGTTCACGTTTTATAAAACCCTTGGAAGAATTCAAGATTTCAACGATTTCTTCGCAATTTTTTTCATCATTAGACAAACATGAAATCAAAACTTTGCTTGAATATAAATCTGGCGAAGTTTCAACGTCAGCAATTGTGACAAACTGATTTGAAATTTTTGAGTTATTCATGTTGGAAATTATTTCAGACAAACTGTTTTTAATTTCCAAATTAACGCGTTCCATTCGAAAATTCATCTTATCTCCTACTTGTTTTTTATTGGCTCATTAACATAGAATTCAAGTCTATCATCAACTTTAACAAGATTTGCGTCACCAATCTTAATTCCACATTCATAGCCTTTTTGAACCTCTGATTTGTCATCTTTTGCAATTTTCAAGCTTTCAAGTTGATTTTCGCAAACAAGTTCATCACCACGATAAACTCTAACAAAAGAATTTCTTGTGACTTTTCCATCAGTAACATAGGTTCCAACAATGTAACCACTTGTTGAAAGTTTGAACATTGCTCTAACTTCCCCGTGACCGATAACAACTTGTTGATATTTGATTGTTTGCATTCCTGTGATTGCTGCTGTCAAATCGTCAACAACTTCATAGATGATGCTGTAATCTTTTATTTCAACTTTTTCGGTTTTTGCAAGTTGGCTTGCTTTTGGTCCAGTTTTGACATTGAATGCAATGATAACTGCGTCAGATGCCTTTGCCAAAATAACGTCAGATTCTGTGACAAATCCAACACCGCTGTGAATGCAAACAACTTTGACTTCGTCGTTTCGGATTGTTGTTAATGTTTGACGCAATGCTTCAACCGAGCCTTGAACGTCCGCTTTTATGATGATGTTTAGCGCTTTAAGTTTTCCCTCGTTAACTTTGCTCATGAAGTCGTCAAGAGAAACTCCTGATGTTGCACTTGCTTTTTCGAGTTTAATTTTTGCCTTTCTTTCTTCAATAACTTGTTTTGAGAATTTCTCATCAATTGCAACAACTGCGTCGCCAGAACTTGGAACTTCGTTGAATCCAAGAACAGAAACACAAATTGATGGTCCAGCTTCTTTAACGGCCTTTCCTTTTTCATCGTAGAGAGCACGAACTTTTCCATAGGTCAGACCGCAAACAACGTTATCTCCAACGCGCAATGTTCCATTTTGAACAAGCACAGATGCAACAGGTCCGCGATTTTTGTCAAGCTCTGCTTCAATAACAACGCCAGTTGCCATTCTTGAAGGATCTGCCTTAAGTTCTTGAACTTCTGCAACAAGCAATATTGTTTCAAGAAGTTTGTCAATTCCTGTTCCTTGTTTTGCTGAAATAGGAACGAAAATTGTGTCACCACCCCATTCTTCCGGCAAAATTCCTTTTTCGGCAAGTTGTTGTTTGACTCTTTCTGGATTTGCTTCAGGTTTGTCCATTTTGTTGATCGCAACAATCATAGGCACATTTGCCGCTTTGATGTGGTTGATTGCTTCTTCTGTTTGAGGCATAAGCCCGTCGTCGGCTGCCACAACAAGAATTGCAATGTCGGTTATTTTTGCACCTCTTGCTCTCATGCTCGTGAACGCAGCATGGCCAGGAGTGTCGATGAATGTGATTTTTTGACCATTTGCAACAATGGAATATGCACCAATTTTTTGAGTGATTCCACCCGCTTCTCCCGAAACAACGTTTGTTTTTCTGATTGCGTCAAGAAGCGAAGTTTTTCCGTGGTCAACGTGACCCATAACAGTCACAACTGGTGGGCGAACAACAAGATTTTCGCTTGATTCGGTTGTTGTTTGTTCAAGAAGTTTTTCTTCAAACGATTTTTCAAGTTTAAGTTCAAGAGTGATTCCAAGTTCGCTTGCAACAAGTTCGGCAGTTTCATAATCGATTGTGCTGTTGATGTTTGACATAATTCCAAGAATCATAAGTTTTTTGATTATTTCTGTTGCTGGTTTTCCTGTTTTTTCGGACAATGTTTTAACTGAAATGTTTTCGCTTGTCACAACAGCATGGTCGATAACAGGCGCAACAAAAGTTTCTTGCTTTTCCTTTTTTGTTTTGATAAGTTTTCTTGAACCCATTCTCATTTCTTCAAAACCATCAGAATCGTTGACCAAAACATTTTTGTACGATTGTTGTTGATTGCGTTTTGTTGGTTGTTTTCTTTCATCTAAATCGCGAGTTTGTGTTTTGTTTTTGTTATTGTCAAATCTGCGATTTGTTTCAGGAATAACAATGTCTGGAGCGGCAAAAGAACGGAAATTGTTCCCTTTGCTGGAAGCAAATCCTGCGCCTTGTTTTTGTCCATCCCTGTTGAAAGGTTTGTTGAACTGTTGGTTGCCAAAAGGTTTCTTTTCAAACGATTTTCCGCCTTGCCCAAACTGACGAGGTTGGTCTTTTGAAAAAGGTTGTTTTTTAAAGTCACGTTTTTCAAAGTCACGTTTTTCAAATCTTGTTTCTCTTGGAGAAAAATTCTGTCTATTTTCATAAACAGGTTTTGCCACCACTTTTTCTTCAACCTTTTGTTCAATTGGTTTTTCAACTTCTTTTTCAACAACTTTCACACGTTTCGATTGCAGAAGATTTTTTGCTTCCGAGACAATATGATCAAGTTGGATTCTTGTTGAACGGAGGTCACGAATCAACGCTTGAACAGACCCGCCAACTTGAATGTCGTGAATCTTTTTTAAGTTTACAAAACCACCATTTTTATTTTGTTGTTGTGTCATTAATTCTCCTTGGTTATAAGTTTATCATAAATTTCATCTGGAACAACGCATTTGAATGCTTTGTTTAGAGGTTTTATTTTTTTTAATTTGTCTGTGCAACAATTGTCACAAATATATGCGCCTCGCCCATCTGCCTTTTTTGTTGGGTCAATGAAAATTTCACCGCTGTTTGTTTTAACAATCCTAGTCAGGCTTTCTTTAGGCTTCATTTCTCTGCAAACTGTGCACATTCTAAGATGTTCCATTTTTTCTCCTATTCAGCATCAATTTCTTCCAAATCATCAAAGCCTTCAAAATCAAAATTAGAGTTGTCGTCAGAAATGTCTGTGAGTTCATATTCAACATCTGCTTGTTGTTCTTGTTTTGTAATTTCACTTTCAGGTTTAACATCAATTTTCCAACCTGTGAGTCGCGCTGCAAGACGAACGTTTTGACCGCTCTTTCCAATAGCAAGCGAAAGTTTGTCGTTCGGAACAATAACTCTTGATGCTTTTAAACTGTCGTTTGTTTCAACACTCAAAATTTGCGCAGGGCTAAGTGCTCTTGCGATATATTCAAGTGGGTCATCGGAATAAAGCACCAAGTCAATTTTTTCGCCGTTAAGTTCAGAAACAATGGTGTTAATTCTAATTCCCCTGTTTCCAACACATGCTCCAAGAGCATCAACGTTTGGTTTGTCTGAATAGACTGCAACTTTTGTTCTGTTTCCTGGGTCACGTGCAATGTTTTTGATAACGACATCTCCATTTTCAATTTCAGGAACTTCCAACTCAAACAGTTTTCTAACAAATCCAATGTTGCTTCTTGAAACTTGAATTTGAGGTCCACGGAATGAATCTTTTATTTTTTTGACATAAACTTTTATTCTGTCACCTTCATGGAATTTTTCGCCAGGAATTTGGTCAGATTCAAGCATAACACCTTCGCTGTGTGAACCCGCAATTTGAACGTAAACAACTCCGTTTTCAATTCTCTTAACAACAGTTGTCAAAAGTTCGTCTTCTTTTTCGCTAAGTTCGCTTAATGCAATTTGACGTTCCATGTCTTTAAGTTTTTGCATAACAACTTGCTTTGCAGTTTGAGCAGCAATTCGTCCAAAATCTTTTGTAGATTCTTCTTCAACAATGCTGTCGCCAATTTGATACGATTTTTTGATTGCTCTTGCATCTTGCAAAGAAATTTCTTTGTCCAAATCTTCTGGTTCTTCAACAACAGTTTTGTAACTGTAAATTTTGATGGTGTTTTTTTCTGGAATCAATTTTACAAGTGCATTTTTTGCTTCACCATACATTTTCTTGTATGCCGATGTGAGCGCACTTTCAAGTGTTTCGATAAATTGTTCTTTGTTAATCTTTTTTTGCATTTCTAATTCTTCAAGTGCCAAAAAGAAATCTTTGTTAATCATTTTATTTTCTCCTTATTTTCTAAAATTCCAAGTGTAAAACGATGTTAGCAATCGCTTTTTTTTCAAAAGGTTCAAATCCCGAAATTGTGACCGTGTTTTCGTCAAACGCTTCAAGTTTGCCAGTGAACTCTTTTTGTTTGTTAATTGCTTTGTAGAGTTTCAGGTCAACTTCGTTGCCAATGTTTCTTGCCAAATCTTTGTCGGATTTCAGAGGTCTGTCAAGCCCGCAAGAACTAACATTCAAAATATATTTCTCATCACCCGTTGGATTTATTTCATCAAGCGGTGCGTCAATTGCTTTGTGAACAATCTCGCAATCGTCAAGAGTGATTCCTCCCTTTTTGTCGATGTAGAATGTCATATTCATTCCATCAACCTTTTTCCCATATTCAACTTCAACAACTTCATATCCAAGTTTTTCGATTATGGGATTGATTTTTTCTTCAACAATGTCAAGAACTTTAGCCAATTTGAATTCTCCTTTTAAATTTGCTCCAATTTTTAAGAAAGTGAGCCTCTCGGCTCACCTTCCCAAAATGTTCTAGCATGATGATTATAACACAATTTTTGAAAAAATCAACATTTTTAAAGCATAAAAACGTGTTTTGACAAAAAAAGACTGAAAATTCAGTCTTTAAAATATTTTTTGTTCGTCTTTTTGCCCATATTTGTTGATTATATCAATCAAAGCTGAAACACTTGAATATTCGTTAAGCAAAGTTTCATAGTCAACAGGAACATTGACGCTCATTTCACTTTGCTGAGAAATATATATGCTTTCAAGCTCTTTTTTCTTTTCATCAGAAAGAACAAAGTTTGGATCGATCTTTTTGGCAACTTCTTTTGCCTTTTTGAAAAGCTTTTCAACTGCTTTTTGAGTTTCAAAATCGTTCTTCAATTCAACCAAGTTAATAAAATCAACCGCAAGCATGAAAGACAAACTTTTGTTAAATTCTTTCATGTCATGAAAAACTTCTTTTGGAAAAATTGCAACCTTTTCCAATTCCGACGTTTCTTCGTCACAATGAACAGTGTAGAAGCCAATTGTTCCTTCTTCACATTCGCCCTCAACACACATAATTCCCAATCTTTCGGCAATTGTGTAGGGCGCATAATATTTGTTTTCATCGATGCCAATTCTTTTCAAAACGTTTTTGTAAAGAACTCTCAACTTTGAGTTATACCATTCTTCTTCGTTGTATGGGACCACCCCACCAGGTGCATGTGGAGTTGATTTTATGTTCATTCTCCACCAATCTTTTGGGTCGTATGGTATCACAGTCATATTTACCTCCTAAAAATTTGCTTGCTCTAAAATGTTGTAGTCTATTCCGTAATCAATTTTTCCTTTCTTTCTTATGTAGTCTGCTTTTCCAGAGTTTGTTGCATATATGCATTGTTCATTTTTAAATTTTTCCAAATCTAAATATGGTTCGTTTGCATACACCAAGAAATATTCGTTTTCGTTATAAAATTTGAAAGTTTCGAAATATGAATCAATTCTTTCGTCATCCAATTCAACTTCTATTCCTTTGTCTTCTGAAATTTCCACAACCGTATTAACAAAACTCTCCGTTAACTCGTCTAAGAAATCTGGCTTGTTTCTTAGTGTTTCAACCGAGTTTCTTTTGTCTGAAAATCTTGCTGAACCTGCAAAAATTGTGTATGCCTTGCCAATTGCTTTTTCAAGTTCTTCATAACTTTCAAAATGAACATTTTTTGCATCATTTTTTATCTTTGTTTGCAACATTTGTATTAATTCAAGCTTGATTTCAAAATCATTGTCAAAATAATCTTCTGGATTTTCGAATTCTTCTTCCGGGTCAAACAAATCCGCAAGCGCCTTGAACTGGTCGCTTGTAATCCCCCCCCCGGACCTTTCGAGGACATCAAAATTTCCTTGAACATAGGCCTTGAACAGCGCTGGTCCAACTATGTTATATAACATTTTTACATTACCAACACCGTCAAAATAGGCTTTTGAAACAACTGGTTTTTTTTGAATTTTTGAAACTAACATATTTGCAAGCAATTCTGTCACGCCTTCATTAAATCCCATAAATCTGTTAATTTCTTGATAAATTATCCTATCTTCATCTTGCGTTATTTTTTTACTATCATCATTTCTAATTTCTTGAACTATTTCTTCATTAAAACCTGTTGAAAAAGCAAATTTGTTATGTGCAAGTTTTTCTTCTTGCATCAAAATTAGATGATTAAATTCATGAAATAAATCTGAAAAATTACCCTTTCTGAAAGAATTCCTAATTGAAATTTCATTTTCAAATGATGTTGCAGCCCCAACACATGCCATATTCTCTCCAAAAGTGCGATATTTTTGAAAAAACACACTTTCCACGTTCCTTCTGAACATGTGCTTGTTTATATGTTCTATAAGCCCAAAATCTTTTAACGCATCAAAATACATTTTAAAAGCATCTTCAACGCCATTATTATTCATTCCATATCTTTCTGCAATAATTTTTGCATATTTTGGGGAATAAAAATAGTTAAAATCGTCTTCTTGTAAATTTTTTAATGACTTTTTGTGAGCATACAAGTATCTTTTTTTTGCCATATAAAACTCCCTTAATTATCATTAATTCTACTATTTTTACCCCCAAAAGTCAACACTCAATTTTATGCCTGCCATGTGAGTGGTCTGCCACCCAAAATATGGATGTGCAAATGTTCAACTGTTTGACCGCCATCTTTGCCTTGATTAATAACAATTCTATAGCCATTTTGAAGACCAAGCTCGTCTTTTATTTGACCTAATTTGTTCAGCATGAACGAAAGTTCCATTGCTTGGCTGACAGTTGCTTCTTCAAGTCTTGCATAATGTTTTTTTGGAATCATCAAAAGATGAATTGGAGCAATTGGCTCAATGTCCTTAATTATTATGCAACTTTCATCTTCATACACTTTTTCTGAAGGAATTTCTCCTTCAATTATACTACAAAATACACACATAGTTTCCTACCTCTTACAAATTTTGGCAATTGCGCCATCGATATATGGTTTTTTAATTTTTACATTAACAAAAGAGTTCAGCTCCAAATCCTTTGCTTTGATGTAACATTTTATATAATTTTCGCTGTGCCCAACAAAATAATTCCCTTCTTTTTGTTCAATCAAAACAGAATGTGGAGTTTTTCTTGAAAGTTTTAGATAATCTTTTTGAAGTTTTTCTTTAATTTTTTCCAAAATCAAAACTCGTTTATTTTTTGTTTCTCCATCCAAATCTTTAAATCGCGAAGCAACTGTTCCTTCACGTTTTGAATATGGGAAAACGTGAATGGACGAAAATTTAACTTTTTTAACAAAATCAATTGTTTGTTTAAAGTCTTCGTCTGTTTCTCCTGGAAATCCAACAATAATATCTGTTGTTATGGAAGGATTAACAAATATTTTTCTAAGAGCAACAACAGTTTGATAGAATTGTTCAGTTGTGTAGTGCCTGTTCATCATTTTCAAAATACTGTCGCTCCCACTTTGAAGTGATAGATGGAAATGCGGGCAAAGGTTTTTCATTTCACTTGCAACTTGCAAAAACTCGTCAGTTATAACTCCCTGTTCAAGCGACCCAAGACGAATTCTTATGTTGTAATCACCAAGCATTTTGAGCAACTTGCCAAGTGCTGGCTTGCCGTCAATCTTATAGTCCGAAATGTCGATTCCCGTTAGAACAATTTCTTTTGCCGATTCTTGAAGAATTTCAATTTCATTCAAAATTTCAACAACATTTCTCGACCTGCTTCTTCCTCTTAAATAAGGAATAATGCAATAGGAACAAAAATTGTTGCATCCATCTTGAATTTTTATGTATGCCCTTGTTTTTGAAGGTTTTGAAATGTATGTTTCATTGTAATCTTTTGGAAGACGGTCAACTTCAACTTTTTGTTGCCTGCGTTTTTTGTCAATTTGGTCAATAAGCTTCAGTTTGTTCGCAACTCCGCTCACAAAAATAACATTTTTATTTTTCAAAAACTTTGATGCATCTTTTTGACTGGCACACCCACAAACATAAATTTTGGCATTTGGATTCAACCTGTGAACCTTAGCCAAAACTTGTCGCGATTTCTTTTCTGCTTCATTTGTTACTGCGCAAGTGTTAATTATATATGCATCAGCTTTTTCAAGGTTTGACGAAACTTGGTGACCTTTGTTCATCAGCCCAAGCGCAATTGAGTCGCTTTCATATTGATTAACTTTGCAACCAAGAGTGTGAATTACAATTTTCATGAAAACAGTTTAAACTTTTTGTCTAAAAATGTCAAATCTTTAAACAATGTTGACATTTTCCAAAAAAACATATATAATTTAACCATGTATCTTAAAGTATTTCAAAATCACTGCATTGATGCAGAAAGAGGATATATAAAAAACGATTTCACTAAAATGTTGAGAATGGCGAACATGACTCAACTTAATGAAATATCAAACTTCTTTGTTTTCACAAAAGTTAGACCTTTGATTATTAATCCAATAAACTATCAAAAAAGCGAACATAGAATGGACTTTTTAACGATGGAAAACTGCGAATTGGGTTTTGTTGAAAACATTTGGCAAAGTCTTGAAATTGAACAACGCGGAAAACTTCTTTTAATGACCGCCAAAAAGCTGGCAAGATTTGTTGATGTTGAAGACAAACTTTCAACGGTCGGATTCTTCACTGACCTCAACAAAAGTTTGTCTGAAGATGTTCGCGGAACGGCATTCACAACACGAGAAGATTGCAAAATGATTTTGAGTTTGGATGCTCTTGAAAAAAGAAGTGGTGTGGAAAATTTTATGACTCTTTGCCACGAAATGAAACATGTTATTGACAAAATTTATAATCAATATATTCCTTCATATTATTGGAATAATTTAGATTCAAACTTTAAATCATATCTTGATAGTCACATTAAAGATGAAAACCTGAAGAAACAAATCATGTTTGACATTTATTATCTTAATCCTATCGAACAAAGTGCCAGAGATTATTCCGATGATAATGCCAAGAATTTTCTCAATTTTTATGGAAATTATTTTTCTAATGACGAATTGTTTATGGCTCAACAGTCAATTGCATACAATAAGAATCTTGAAAATAAAGTTGTAGGTCACTTGAGTCTTAACAACAAACAAATTGAGGATATATACATATTTAACGAAATGTTGATTCATCCAGAACAGTACCGATTCACAGAAATTAACCGTTGCGAAAACAAAGTCACAGAAAGTTTGAAAAAATTCTTCACATTGAGTCAACAAAACGATTATGATTGTTACATGAATTAAAAAAAACTAACATGGTGGACTAGCATACGATTTATTGTCAAATGTGAGTTGATGAAGATTTTTTAAAAGGTATTGACATTTCTCCGAAAAGCATATATAATGTAACCATGGAACATTTAGAATATATAAAATATACAAAACCTGAGAACTGCGAATTGGGTTTTACCAAAGATGTTTGGCAAAATCTTAATCTTGAACAACGTATAAATCTTGTTATTTTAAAAGCTGACAAGATTGCGAAAAAAGCTGGAATTGGTCTATCATCTAAATTTTTTAATAACCTTTTCAATCGTTTGTCTACCCCTTCTAACGGAACGGTATTTTCACAGCCAAGGGGTCCTAAAGCAATCTTAAGTTTAGACTCTATAACATCAGGAAGTGGGCTGGATAATTTGATGCTCCTTAACGTGGAAATGGCATGTCAACGTTGTCTAATTGAAAATAAATTTCATCCAATTTTCTGGACTAAATTGAGCACAGAATTTAAACGTTATCTTGCTGGATACATAATGTCTGAACAGTATCAGGAAGAACTTATGTATTATCTTAGTCTTCATAATCCCATAGGAAATTTTGCACGAAAAACTTCCACAACTGCAGTTGCTTCACTTATCAAATCTTATGGAAATAATTTTTCTGCCGAGGAGCTAGATGAAGCGCAAACACATACTCTTTATATAAATGACACAATTCAAAAACTTAATTATATTTTGCCACTTCATACTCAAGATATTAAAAATATATATTTATACAACTATATGTTAGTCCATCCTCAAAAATACAAACATGAAACTATTGTGGCATATGAAGGAATAGTAACAGAAACTTTAATGAGAGCCTTTCCTAATCCGCCAAAACAAAAGCCAGAACCAGAACAAGAAAGAGAGTAATCCCCCATTGAAATAACATATAGCTAGTGCAATAATTAAGAGAATTAGTAATAAATCTAGTTCTCTTTTTTATGCTACTTTTATGCCTTGGAAAGGCACATAATTAAAGAAGAAACAATTTAAAAAAACACTTTATTTACCTAAATAAAGTGTTTTTGGCTTGATTTTGCTAGCATCAAATTGTTATATCTTGCCTAGTTTTTTGTTTTGTCTAAATATGCGCTATATTTAGCATATGTTTTTTCGCTTCCAAGTTTTTCAAGTTCTTGGACCAACTGCAAAGATTTTTTGTCGAGTGATTTTGGAAGTTCAATTTTAACTGTAACAATAAGGTCACCATAGGAGCTTTTGTTCAAAATCTTAACACCTTTTCCTTTGAGGCGCATGATTGTTCCGCTTTGAGTGAGAGGTTTTATTTCAAGGTTATAATCCCCATTTAATGTTGGAATTTTAACTTTCCCTCCAAGAAGCGCAAGAGTGTATGGAACATACAATTCAAGATTAAGGTCAAAGCCGTTTCTCACAAGAACTTTGTGTGGCATAACTCGGATATATATTCTTAAATCCCCCGAAACACCCTCTTTCAAAGGTGCGTTTCCTTCGCCACGCATGGTGATTGTTTGCCCATCGTTTATTCCGGCTGGGATTTTTATCTTGATTGTTTTAACAACTTTCTTGTAGCCCTTTCCACCACATTCATCACATTTCTCTTTGACAATTTTTCCTGTTCCATTACATGCTCTGCAAGGACCATCTTGAATTGCTGTTCCAAAAAGTGTTTGTTGAGTGTAGCGAACACGTCCCGTTCCATGGCAAGTTGAACAAGTTGTGAACTGAGTTCCATTTTTTGCACCTGTTCCCTTGCAAGTCAAACATTTTTCAATTTTTGAAATTGTGATATCTTTTTCAACCCCAAAAACTGCCTCTTCAAACGAAAGGTTCATTTGAAGTTCAATATCTTCGCCTCTTTCAATGGTTTTTCCTCTTCCGCCAAATGCTCCAAAAAGGTCGCCAAAGAGGTCACCAAATCCGCCAAATCCTTCAGAAAATCCACCTGACGAAAATCCGCCATTCCCACCAAAGAAATCTCCAAAGTTTGGCTGACCTTCTGCCGAGCCAAATTGGTCGTAGTTGGAACGTTTTTTCTCATCGCCCAAAACTTCATAAGCTTCGTTGATTTCTTTGAATTTTTCTGCGGCTTCTTTGTTGTCTTTGTTCAAATCAGGATGATATTTCTTTGCAAGACGACGATACGCCGACTTTATATCGTCGGCGCTAGCGTTTTTGTCAACTCCCAATGTTTCATAATAGTTTTTGTTTGCCATTTGTCACCTTAAGAAAATTTTTAGTCAATAATAACTTCGTCTGGATTGTCGTTGTTATTGTTGTTTTGACCATTTGCATTTTCACCTGCATTTGCATTTGATGCGCTTGCATTTTGATACATTTTTGTGAAAACGTCATTTGAAACTTTTGTCAAATCTTCCAAACCTTTTTTAATTGTGTCAAGGTCTTCACTTTCAAAATCTTTCTTTGCTTTTTCAATTGCGCTTTCCAAAGATTTTTTGTCTTCTTCAGAAAGTTTGTCACCATTGTCTTTCAACATTTTTTCAAGTTGATAAACCATTTGGTCGGCTTGATTTTTTGTGTCGATAAATTCTTTACGTTTTTTATCTTCTTCAGCATGTGCTTCAGCTTCTTTGATGGCTTTGTTGATTTCTTCTTCTGAAAGATTTGATGAAGCTGTGATAGTGATTTTTTGTTCTTTGTTTGTTCCCAAATCTTTTGCCGAAACATTAACAATTCCGTTTGCGTCAATATCGAACGTAACTTCAATTTGTGGAACACCACGAGGTGCAGGTGGAATGTCTGTCAATTGGAAACGACCAAGAGATTTGTTTTGAGCAGCAAATTCTCTTTCCCCTTGAAGAACGTGAATGTCTACCCCAGGTTGATTGTCTGTTGCAGTTGAGAAAATTTGAGATTTTTTTGTTGGAATGGTTGTGTTTCTATCAATCAATTTTGTGAAAACACCGCCAAGAGTTTCAATTCCAAGTGAAAGTGGTGTGACATCAAGAAGAAGAACATCTTTAACATCCCCGCCAAGAACACCAGCTTGAATTGCAGCACCAACAGCAACGCATTCATCAGGGTTAATTCCCTTGTAAGGTTCTTTTCCAGTTTGATTTTTAACAGCTTCGAAAACTGCAGGAATTCTTGTTGAGCCACCAACTAAGATAACTTTATTGATGTCGGAATAAGAAACTTTTGCATCTTGCATAGCTTTCTTTGTGCATGCAATTGTTCTTTCAATCAAATCACTTGTCATGCTGTCAAATTTTGCACGTGAAAGGTCAAATTCAAGATGTTTTGGACCTGTTGCATCGGCTGTTATGAAAGGAAGACTGATTGTTGTTTTTGTTGAAGCAGAAAGTTCAATTTTTGCTTTTTCAGCCGCTTCTTTAAGTCTTTGCATTGCAAGTTTGTCTTTTGAAAGGTCAATTCCTTCTTTTGCTTTAAATTCTTCAACAAGAAGGTTGATAATTTTGTTATCAAAATCATCGCCTCCAAGATGTGTGTCACCATTTGTTGAAAGAACTTCAAAAACTCCATCTCCAATTTCTAGAATGGAAACATCGAATGTTCCTCCACCCAAATCGTAAACCAAGATTTTTTGGTTTTTGTTTTCACCTTTATCAAGGCCATAAGCAAGAGAGGCAGCTGTTGGTTCGTTGATGATTCTCAAAACTTCAAGACCAGCAATTTTTCCTGCATCTTTTGTTGCTTGACGTTGGCTGTCGTTAAAGTAAGCTGGGACAGTGATAACTGCTTGAGTGACTTTTTCGCCAAGATAGCTTTCAGCGTCTGCTTTAAGTTTTGAAAGAATCATTGCAGAAATTTCTGGTGCAGTGTAAGATTTTCCACCAAGTGTGACTTTGTGGTCCGTTCCCATTTCTCTTTTAATTGATGAAATTGTGTTTTCGTGATTTGCAACGGCTTGACGTTTTGCAACTTGTCCAACAAGTCTTTCACCATCTTTGTTGATGGCAACAACCGAAGGGGTTGTTCTGTCGCCTTCAGCGTTTGGAATGACAGTTGGTTGCCCACCTTCCATAACAGCGACACATGAATTTGTTGTTCCTAAATCAATTCCTATAATTTTACTCATAATATTATATCTCCTTTTTATTTTCAATTTTGTTTATGATTACTTGGGAATAGCGAATCACTCTCTCCCCAATTTTATAACCAGCTTGAAAGACGTCAGTTATTGTTCCATCTTCAAGCGAATTATCTGTTTTCACTGCAATAACATTGTGAAAAGATGGATTGAAATGTTGGCCAAGTGCCTCAATTTCTTCAATTCCAAGCGCTTTTAGAGAATTTGTGAACTCTTTGTCGATAAGTTTAATTCCTTCAAGCGTTTTTTCATCTGTTATCATTTGTTTTGCTTTTTTGATCGCGTCCAGTGACGGCAGAAATCTTGTCACTGCATCGATAATCCCATCGTTTCTTGCAGTTCGAACGATGTCGGATGAGCGTTTGCGATAGTTGTCAAATTCTGCTTGGATTCGTTGCGCCATCTCTAAATATTCATTTTTGTCTTCTTTTTGGCATTCGCAAGCACAATCTTCACAAGTGCAAACATTTTCTTTTTCCAATTTTTTTTCGCAGTTGCTTTTGCTCATTTCTTATCCTCCAACATATCTATGTTTTCAAGCTCATTTGTCAAAAATTTAATTGCCGATGCAATCAGCATATAATCCATTCTTTCAGGTCCAAGAACGCCTATCGAGCCAACTTGTTTCCCGGAAATGACAAGCGGTGCTTTAACAACCGCAACTCCTCCAAGTTCGTCATTTTCATCGGAGAACCCAAACGAAAGTTCGTCGTCATTGGTTTCCAAAATTGTTTCCAATTTTTCTTCATCCTCAAGAATTTCATAAGTTTTCTTTGCCACATTAATTTCTTCTTTGCTCTCAAGAAGTTTAACACTGCCCTTAACTCCAACAGTTCGTTTCTCTGAAAGTTGTTTCAAGCCGTCAAGCAAACTTCCAACCAAAAGCTTGTAATCGGCAACTTCTTTGTTGATTTCTTTTTCAACCTGTGAAATGTTTTCTGCCAGATACCCAATTGTTTGTCCATAAAATTTTTTGGAAAGCAATCGACCTGCGTCGTCGCACGATTTCACATTCGCCACTGTTTTGATTGTGCTGTTCACAAACCCGCTTGGAGTTTTTATCAAAAGCAACGCACTTTCGCCAACAAGAGGAACAATTTTTATTTCTTCAATAACCAAATTGTTAAAACTGTTCATCATGACCACTGTTGGACAATTTGTTGTTTCGCTGATAACTTTTGCAAGTTCAGAAACAAGTTCAGAAACGGATTTTGTTCTTTCACTCAAAATTTCTCCAACTCGCTCAATTTTTGCAGGTTCAAGTTTGAAATCTTTCAAAAGCCATTCAACATAATATCTGTACCCTTCGCTTGTTGGAATGCGTCCACTTGAAGTGTGAAGTTGTTTCAAAAAACCCATCGCTTCCAAGGCATTAAGTTCAACTCTCAAAGTTGCACTCGACAAATTTTTCAGATGTCTTTCTTTGACACTGCTGCTTGTTATTGGGCTTGCTTGTTTGATGTAGTCTTCAACCGTTGCAATCAGAATTTCATGTTTTCGCTCACTGAGTTTCAACCGTCATCTCCTTTTAACAAAAATATAATATGCAATTAAACTTAAAATATTGCTAGCACTCCATTTCCTAGACTGCTAGCACCATTATAACACTAAAAAAAAACTTGTCAACTAAATTGTGCCAAGTTTTTAAAAATTTTTTTATTTTTTTGTTACATGCTTATTTCAGCATTTTTGCGTCTTAATTCATTGCTGTCCAAGACATTTTCGTTTTCGTCTTCTTTGTAAAAACAGTTGTATTTATAAACTTCTGTTCCATCTTTTGTTGTTCCAATTGGGTCAAAAACATGTTTATAAACTTTGCCCTTATCTCCAGCAGTTGGGAAAAGCGCCTTTCCGCAATCTGGACACACTCTCCAAGGTCCTTTGAGAATCAAATCGTTGTTCCTCATTTTTTGTTCTGTTATTTTGTTTTCGTTTTTCATTTTTCACCCAACATTAAAAATCTAATTCTCTTTGTTCTTGTTTTGTCAATTTTTCTTTTCCAATTTTTCTTCTGTCCGATTTAACACCAACTTCTTTCTTTTCTTCAATTGGCAAAAAAGTGTTTGGGTCAATTTTGCTTTTTTTATTTTCAACTGGTTTTCCGTTTTTGTACATAACATATCTCCTTTTTTCATTATTATAAACAAAAAATAACTATTTGTCAATATCTATTCAGCAACAAATGTGACTGTGACTTGAACATCTCCTGCCGGCATAATAAACTTGTTCTCCGCAGAAACAGCAATTGTTTCGTCGCCCTTTTTAACAGAAATTGTTCCAAGAACAAATCCTGCACTTGGGTTAATGATGATTTCAACAACATCGTTTATTTGAGCAGTTGTTGGAACGCTGAATGTTCCGTTTTCCGCTTCAACTTTAGAAATTGAATAATCTATCTTTTTAAAGGTCACCTTAACGGTCACATTTCCCGCTGGCATAATGAACTTGCCTTCGGCAACAACAATTGCCAATTCTCCACTTTTAACCACAATTTGGTCAACCATGTAACCCTCTTGAGGACTTGTTGTTATTGTTATCTCTTCTCCAACAACACCTGTTGTTTTTGAAACAGAATATGTTGATTCTTCTGTTTCTTTTTGAATTGAATATTGGATTTTTTCAAATTCAACTTCAACCACAACATTTCCCGCTGGCATTGTGAAAACGTAAATTCCCGAGAGTTCTGTTTGCGATGAAACAGGAACTGTTATGCCATTTGCTTTAACAACAACTGATTTGATGTTATAGCCAGCATTCTTTGAAACTATCACCAAAACTTGTTCGCCAAACGCACTTTTTGTTTGGACATCAACAACCCCACCTTCTGGATTTATCACATTATTTGCAATTTCAAATTCAATTGGACTAAACGAAGCAGAAATGTTATGTTTGCTTGAAATATTTTCTAACGTAACAATTTGACTTTCGCCGTCACCTGCCGTCACCTCAACGTCTTGCCCATCAACTGTTATCTTTGAAATTTTGTAATTTGAATTTGGGGTTACCAAAACAGTTTTTGTTTCGCCAAACTTGGCGTGGAATGTTTCTGTTATTGTTCCATTTTCTCCAGCAGAAGTCGAAATTTCATAAGACCTAAGTTCATATTGCGCACTCACTTTCAGGTCGTCTGAAAGACGGTCGATTTGAACATATTGCCTGTCACCATCGGCAGTTGAAACTTCAATTTCCTTTTCATTAACAAAAATTTTGGAAATTTTGTAACCGTTTTTTGGCACCACAACAATCTCAAAATCTGAATATTTCTTTATCGAATAAGTTCCGTCAGAATTTTTCGTTGCCACGTTTCCAACAATATAAATTCCCCCATTTTCACTTGTTTCAAAACTAATTGTTTTTTTGTTTGCATTCCCCAGCCCAACTGTTAATCCGATTGCAAGGGCAAGAACAAAAATTGGAACAACAAACAAAACAATGCACAAAAATTTGCTATTCTTAAAAATCGACATAAGTTTTCTCCTATGTTATTATTTCTAATTAAGTAATTTATATCATAAAACAATTAATTAACGAAACAAAAAGTGTTTATTTTTGGCATTTTTCGCAATTTCCACAACATCCATTGCATTTTCTTTTCTTTTTTAATCTCCCAATAAGTGCAATCACTGAAATTGAAATTGCAACAATTGCAATCAAAACCGCAATTCCATTTCCCACGCCAATCAGTTCGATAAGTTTGTACAAATTGAACACAAAAAACGAAATTAGATATGCAATCATAAGTTGTACCACAATTGAAATGACCGTCCATCTAGTTCCAATTTCTTTTTTAAAGACCGAAATTGTTGCTAAACATGGCGAATAGAGAAGACAGAAAATCATGAAAGATAAAGCGCTTGCAGGAGTGAACGAAACAACTGCAAGTGGGTCGAGAATGGACCGCATAGTTTGAGATTTCAAACTGTCGCCCGACACGTTAACCCCATTGAACATGGCAATTGAACTGACAATAACTTCTTTTGCAACAAGCCCAGCAACAAGTGCCGAAACTGCTCCCCAATTTCCAAATCCAAGTGGCACAAAAACAGGTGCAAGAAAAGACCCAATTGATGCAAGCATGCTTGTTCCACCATCTGTCTGAACAAACTTGAATGTGAAAGAAAAACTTTGCAAAACCCACACAACAATGTTAAGTGCAAAAATGATTGTTCCAATTCTAATCAAAAACAATTTAACGTTTTCCCAAAGAATGTTAAAGACACGTTTCATAGAAGGAATTCTGTAGGCGGGAAATTCAAGGATAAAAGATTGCGATTTGCTTTTCAAAACTTTTTGTTCAAGCACACTGCTGAGAAGAACAGCCACCAAAACTCCAAGCATATACAGTCCAAAAATTATGAAGATGTTGCTTGCGCCAAAAAATGCTCCTCCAATCACGGCATATATTGGCAGTTTTGCCGAGCAACTCATATAGGGTGTTAAAAGTGCTGTTTTTATTTTTGCATTTTTGTCTTCCATGTTTCGCGCAGTTAATGCAGCAGTTGTTGAACAACCAAAACCCATCAAAAGAGTGTAAACACTTTTCCCGCTCAATCCAACTTTGGAAAAAATGTCTTCGAACAAGAAAGCAACTCGTGCCAAATATCCACTGTCTTCAATAAGTGACAAAAAGAAAAACAACAAAATAACTTGCGGAAGAAAAGCAAGCACACTCCCCACTCCGCCAATAATTCCAGTTTCAACAA
This sequence comes from uncultured Clostridia bacterium, assembly GCA_934747765.1. GTDB lineage: Bacteria > Bacillota > Clostridia > Christensenellales > UBA1242 > UMGS687. The sequence continues at coordinate 80,123 of CAKVGZ010000003.1, read as the reverse complement.
GGTCAATCACCCACGCAACGTTTGTTGCACCTTTAACAAGTCCAACAATTTTGCTTCCAATCACATCCTGAATAAGTTCCCTCATCAGGTTTGAAAGACATGCTCCAAGCGAGAAAAAGGTCAAATAAAAAATCAAAAAAAGTATGCAAAAAAACACCGGAAGCGCAAGATACTTGTTCAATAAAATTTTGTCTAGTTTTGAAGTTCCATAAACTTTTTTTGTTTCAATTTTATCTTCAAATAATTTCGAAATTTCTTTGAATGCTTTTCCATTAACTTCCAAAAAATCTTCACGATTTTTAGAAAACTCGTTTTTAACAGACCCAACAGATTTTTCTTCAAAAGCAGTTTTTGAAAGTTGGATTTTAAATTTTTTGATATCCTTTTTGTTTGATGCATCACCAATAAAAAACTTGACTCCAAGTTTTTTAAGCACTTTTTCCGCTTCATCAATTTTTTCTTTCAAAACTTTATCTTTTTTTGAACTTTTGAAAGTGTTAACAAAAAGCAAAAAATCGTTAGCAATTTTTTTAAGTTGCAATGTCAAAAACAAATTTCGTCTTAAATTGTTTATATCACAAATGTTTATCACCGGGCAAGACGGATTGCCAAAAATATATTCACTTGCAACTTCTTCTTCAAAACTAAGCGGAGTTAAGGAATACAACCCAGGCAAGTCAACAAGCACACATTCCTTGCCTTCAATATCAAAAACTTTTTCTTTTTCGCTAACAGTAACTCCATGCCAATTTCCAACATGTTCGTTGGATTTTGTTAAAGAATTGAAAAGTGTTGTCTTGCCTGTGTTTGGATTGCCAACAAGCAAAAATTTGGTCTTTGCATCAAGAGATTTCACCCTTTTTGAATTAGACTTAAAAATTTTGAATGGTTCAATCTTTCTAATATTCATTTTTCCCTCACAGAAACAAGCTGACCAACACTTGCCCTAAGCGACAAGGTGTAGCCACCAATTTGAATCAAAAAAGTTTTTTTAAGTGCAGAAATTCCAATCACCCTAAAACTTGCGCCTTGATAAAATCCAAGTTCGCTCAGTCTTCTTGCCACATTTTTGTTTTCCAAGGAAATTCCTGTTATGAAATAATCGTGGTCTTTCAGGCAATTGTTAAGAGTTTTATCGTTCATAATATTAAATTTATGACAATAAAAAAATAAAATGAAAATTTATAAAAAAAACTTGTAAAAAGGTTTATATTGTGGTAAATTATATCTAAATATTGGAAGAGGTGTGGAAATGAAATGCATATATTGTGGATATTTTGACAGCAAAGTTATCGATTCAAGAGCAACAGACGAATCAAATTCGATAAGACGTCGCCGTGAATGCTTGAATTGTGGAAAGAGATTTACAACTTATGAAACTGTTGAAACAACTCCAATTCTTGTGATAAAAAATGATGGAAGCAGACAAACTTTTGACAAAGAGAAAGTTAAAAAAGGCATAATAAAGGCATGCGAAAAACGACCTGTCAGTTTGGGGCAAATTGAAGAAATTGTTTCGGACATTGAAAAAACACTTTCAAATTCACTAAATCAAGAAGTGAAATCAAGCCAAATTGGCGAAATGATAATGGAAAAATTGAAAGAAGTTGACGAAATTGCCTACATCAGATTTGCTTGCGTTTATAGAAAATTTGAAGATGTGTCAAATTTGATTAGTTTTTTGCAAACATTATAAAAATAAAACTCCAAATGAAAGTTTGGAGTTTTTTGTCAGATTTTGTGATTTTTTAAACTTTTGTTGCATATATAATTTGTAAAAGGAAGATAATTTGGAATCCTCATTTTTAGATTTACGTTGCAAAGAAGTTGTTAACATTGTCGACGGAACGCGCCTCGGGCACATTGTCGACATTGTCATCACGCTTGCAACTGGGCAAATCAGTGGAATTGTTGTTCCGGGGAACAAATCAATCTTTGGATTTTTAAAAGGTGGAAATGACCTTTTTATTCCTTTTTCTCAAGTTTGTAAAATTGGCGAAGACACAATTTTGGTTGAACTTTATGGAGTTAACAATCCCGTGACTTCAACATACGATTTCCGCGCCCAAAACAAACAAATTGGGAATTAAGCCATAAGCAAAATTGCGATAATCATTGGTCTTCTTTTTGTGCGTTTGTAGATAAAGTTCGAAAGAACTTTTTTTATGTTTGCTTTAATTTCATTTGGGTCAAACGCTCTTAAGTCTTGTTCTTTCAAAGCCTTCGAAATGACTGCTCTTGCATCTTGAGTGAACGCCTCGGACTCTTTTTCATAAACCACCCCACGAGTGATTATGAAAGGTTCAAATCCTGCTTCACCCGAAAGCGAACTCATATTTATAACAGCAACACAGAAACCTTCTTCAGAAAGTTGTTTTCTTTCTTTCAAAACAGAACTTCCAAGGTCGCCAAGCCCATATCCATCAACAAGGCGTATTCCCGCCGAAACATATCCAGCCTGACGGATGAAATTTTCGCCAACTTCAACTTGCATTCCAAGTTCAGGCAAAATGATATCTCTTGCATTCATGCCCATTGCCATTGCAAGTTCTTTGTGTTGTTTGAGATGACGATATTCCCCGTGTACAGGAATGAAAAATCTTGGGTTTGTTAATGCATGAATTGTTTTAAGTTCTTCTTGACAAGCGTGGCCAGAAGCATGAACGTCGGCAAGTTCGTCATAGATGACATCTGCGCCTTTTTTGAACAATTCGTTTATAACACCATAAACTGCTTTTTCATTTCCAGGAATTGGTGACGCAGAGAAAATAATAACATCTCCTTCGCCAAGTTTCACTTTTGGAAATTCTCCATGCGCCATTCTAGTAAGAGCGCTCAAAGGTTCGCCTTGACTTCCAGTGCAAAGCACCAAGATTTCTCCGTCAGCAAACTTGTCAATTTTGTCCATCTCAACGATATTTTCTTTGTTATAGGAAATTTCACCAATTTTTGCTGCCGCTTCTGTGACATTCACCATGCTTCTTCCCGCAAATATCACCTTACGTTTAAATTTTTCGGCAAGGCGAAGAAGTTGTTGCAGTCTGTGAACATTGGATGCAAATGTTGCAACAAAAAGTCTTTTCCCAACAAATTTTTCAAACAATTGTTCCAAAGTTTGTCCAACTTTTGCTTCACTCATGGAATAGCCTTTTCTGCAAACATTGGTGCTTTCGCAAAGAAGAAGTTTAACACCTTTTTTTCCAAGTTCGCCAAATCTTGTCAGATCCGTTATAACTCCGTCAACTGGAGTGAAATCAATTTTAAGGTCGCCGGTGTGAACAAGAGTTCCAACTGGAGTTGTGATTGCAAGCGCAAGAGCGCCAGCGATTGAATGGCTCACGTTGATAAACTCAATTTGGAAATTGCCCAATTTCAAAAGATTTTTTGGTTTAACCCTAATTCCCCTATATTCAAGCCTATGTTCTTGCATTTTGTTGTCGAGAAGTGCAAGAGTCATTGCAGAGCCATAAACTGGAACTTTGAGTTCATTCAAAATATATGGAAGCCCGCCGATGTGGTCTTCATGTCCGTGAGTCAAAACAATTGCTTTAACCTTTGATTTGTTAGCAAGCAAATATGAAATGTCAGGCACAACAAGGTCAATCCCAGGGAATTCGCCAGTTGGAAAAGAAAGTCCGCCATCAATAACAATTATTTCATTGTCGTATTCAATTGCGGTCATGTTTTTTCCAATTTCTCCAACTCCGCCAAGGAAAGTTACCTTCAAAGATTTTTTGGATTTTGGTTGTGAGGATTTAACAATTTTTGTTTCGCTCAATTCATTCGAGTTTTGCTGGCTTTCAGTTGCATTTTGAGGTGCACTTTTTGTAGGTTTTTTGCGAATTGCAAATTGTTTTATGTGCTTTTTTTCGTGCTTAATTTCTGAAGGCACAACTTCAGAATTTGCACCTTCTTGATGCAATAAATTTTCATTTTCGTTCATTTTATTTTTTCCTTTTTATATTTTTAACAACACAAAGTTGTTTAATAACAAATTTATTAAATTATATATCTAACTTTTTTATATGGGTCATTTTCTTCAAGTCGTTTTGGAGAAAGTATTGTGTCCAAGTCAACATAATATCTCATTCCTTGGCTTCCATAGAACATGACCATTTCAAAAACATAGAAGAATGATGCAAAGAATGGGAAAATTATTGGGAACACGAAAGTCCCAAACAAATATGTCACAGCAATGCCAATTAACATTATCATAAGTGAAGTTGAAAAGACTTTCAAAAATCTTCTTGAAACTGCTTTAATCCCTTTTTTAAATCCTTTGAACATGTTGCAATCATAAACAACAATTGCTGGTGTCCATCCAGAAAAAATGGTCTTCTTAAGTCCGCTCAATGTGACAATTATGGTCACAAGAATAAGAGGCATGATATATATCATCCATGAAGCGAGCGTCACAAGGCGCAAAGCATAGACAAATGCAAGAACAATCAAAATGTTGAAAGGCAACAAAAGAAGTTGTTTCAAAAGTTGATATCTAACAGAACGTGAAAGATATTTGAGATATGAGCCTGTGAAAGAATATTTTGTTAGACTAGACATGTAGCCAAAAAGAACTTGACCAACTGGCAAATCGGCAAGACTTAAAAGGAATGGGAACAAATATAAAGCAACAAAGCAAACATAAAGCGCTACAACAGTGTTAGATTTCAAAAATCCTAGCAACAAGCTGAAGATGTTTGTGAACGCATCATTAAGATTAACGACCAATTTGAAAGGATTGACCGAAACATTAAAATTTGTTAGCAAAGATCCAATTTCATCCAAAAGCCCTGCTCCATTAAAAGCTTCACCAATTTGAGTGAAGAAAGGAGCGATGAGGCCAATTGTGATTCCAAAAACAATGATATAATAAAGAATCAACTTCCAAACAATCGAGAAGTTGGCAACTAATAATTTAGTTGAATTCTTAAACATCATGTTATTTTTTTACCACCATAGAATAAATTTGTCGCATATTAACATAAATCATGCAATCTTCGAATTTTTTCAAATCAAGTCCAATCATTTTGTTAACTTTTTCAATTCTATAAATAAGCGTGTTCCTATGCAGATAGGAATTTGCCGATGCAAGAGAAAGATTAAGACCATTTTTTATGAATGCGTCAACGGTTTGATTAATTGACTCATTTTCAAGAATTTTTATCAAATTTTCATCCTTAAAAATTCTTTTGTATGCAGGGATTTTCAATTTTTGCCCCACAACATTTTCTGGCATAAATAATTCTCTATTACAAAGATTTGAAAAAACAGCGGTTTTTGTTTTCATTTTTGCTCTCCAAGTTCAGTGTGTCATCTTTTGCTATTCTTCTATTGAGCCAAGTTTAAACTTAATTATGCGTTTTGTCAAGTCTTTTGCAATGGAAGAAGAGGTTGTTGCAACGATGGTTGTTGTCTTATTTTGAAGAAATTGTTTTTTTATTGTTGCCGAAATTTTTTCATATTCTTCTTGGGAAAGATTTTCAAAAATGTTATCTATCAAAACAAGCTCAACATTGCGAAGGGACAAACGCGCAAACGAAAGCATGTACTTTTCGTAAAGAGTCAAATTCTTTACTTTTTCATCGCGATATTTTTCAAGGTTGAAATCAATTAAGAGATTATTGATTTTGTCTTCACATTCGCGTTTTGAAATTTTTCTCACTTTCAAGATGTGTTGCAAGTTTTGATATACAGTTTTTTTCTCAAGAAAAATTGGAGTTGCAGGAATGTATCCCATGTCAATGTCCGCAGAAAAATCCACTTTTTTTAATGGAATGTTTTTTAAATAAACCTCGCCCGAATAATCATTTTCAAGTTTGCAAAGAACACGCAAGAGAGTTGTTTTCCCGCTGTGGTCTTCTCCCAAAAACGAAACAGATTCGCCCTTTTTTATTTCAAGATTAACGTCATAAAGTGCATAGAATTCTTTTGTGAATTTTAAACATAAATTTTTAATGAGAATCATTTTCCCTCGCTTCAATATAAATATAACCTTTTAATAAAAAAAAATCAACTGAAAATCAGTTGATTTAAAAAATTGCTCTAAGCAAAAGCCCAATAACAAAACTGAAAATTGCAAGAAGCGCAGTTCGAAGAATCACCCATGAAGCATGGCGCTTTTCTTTTTGAAGGTCTTTTTTGAAAAGAAGTCCTTTGTTTTTCAAACTCACACAATACACCGCCCCATTTTTGCTGTCGCTAGAAACAAAATCGATTAATCCTTCTTTAGACAAAGAAATCATAATTTCGTCAAGTTCACTTGTGGAAATGACGTTCTTTTTTTGCACGAGAAAATCAATCAACTCCTGCGAAGGGAAAAGTCTTGTTTTTCCGCTTTCGCAATTGTCAAAGATATATCCCATAACCAATTTTTCTTTTCTGTCTAGCATTATATAATTATTCCATTATTTAAACTTTTTAAATCCTTGAGATTTTTTAGCAAAATCAAGTTTTCTGATAAGTTTTTCTTTATCTCGCTCAATTTCGGTCTTTTTGACGTCCATTTTGGGAATATCAGGCCGTGACATTATATAATATCTGAGTTCGTCAAGCGAGTGGTCATCTTTTTTTGTTGGAGCATCATTGTTCCCCCAAAAATATCCTTTTATTTCACGAATTAAATTCACACAGTTTCTGAAAATGAAAAGTCGAGATTTTCCCTCGGCATTTCTAAGATAGGATTTTACTCTGTTAATTCCAGAAAAAAGGTCTTTATTAACCTTCGGCGAAACATAGATTCCATTTTCCAAAAATAGTTCGGTCACACTTTTAACACCTGCAAGAGTTCTTTGATTTGCAGCCGAATCGATAATCGCTTCATATTTTCCTCCAAAGCCTTTTCCCCAACCAAGACTTTCGCATATGCGCTTGATTTCATTTGAATGATAAATTATATCTTTCCCCGCCTGATAATGTTCCGCAATCACATAGACATTCCCATCAAAGTCCACGGCGTACCAGTGAGCTGAAAGCGGGTTGTTCAAACCTGGGTCAATAGAAATTTTGTCAAACCATTCTTTTGGAACATCGAACGGGTCTATGACGTGCACGTCTGGGTCGAATTCAGGATAGACAAGTCCGCCAACTGCAGTGAACTTTCCATAGCATCTTGTTTCAAGTTCGCTTTCACTCATTGACGCTTTCAAACTTTTTATCTCATCTTCGTTTAAATATGGATTATCATCCCAACTCATGCAAATCGACCAAACTTCATCGTCCATTTTTTCATTCAGATAAATTTCGTCATACACCCACGTCAATCCTTTGAGTGGAGTCATGGTGCCATAAATTTCGCCCTGTCGGTCAATAACCCTCATTTTGCATTCTTTGTATATATCTTGCGGAGGCTCTTCGTCAAACCACACATAATTAAGCGAAGTTCCTTGAAATTTTTCTCGACCTTGGTCACAACTTTTGAACCCAATTCGGCTGTAGCCTCCAAAAATATTTTTTATCAGCAAATAATCCACAATTCCGCTTTCAGGGAAATCTTTACTGCCACTTTCCATAACAACGTCTTCAATCCATTCTGGCTTTAAATAATGAAAAACTTTGTTTTGCGCAACATCACGTTGAACTTGTTTTGAAAGAGAAACAACCCAAATCGAAATATTATCTTTGTTTTGTCTGTAAGGGTGAATTCCTCTTGCAAGCCAAACAGTTTCAACTGCTCCGCATTCAGTTTTTCCACTTCTGTTTCCACCAAACACCCATCTGTTTCTTTTGGAACATTTGTGAAATTCAAGTTGTTTCAAATGTTTTTTGTTGCCAGAATTGTATTTGTCAATTGCATTATGAGAACTTTTTATTTTCAGTTGTTTATCGATTGAATATATCATTTTCAAAATTTCAGTTTTTGTCATAATATCTCCGTAATTTCATTATTTTTAGACATATTTCTCTTAAGGTGAATTAAAAAAATGCTGATATACTTTTTGCATGACCGCAAAAATATTTAAGAAAACAACTGTTTTTTTAATATCAATTTTTCTTGTCGCTGTGCTTTTGCTTCCAAAATCAAAACCATCTTATGTGTGCGCTGTGTCACAGGTTTACTATGCCCAAATTGTTTCATCAAACGTAAAACTATATCGATCAACCAACGGAAGTGAAGAAGTTTCAAACATTTTTTTTGTCATCCCTCAAACATATTTTGTTGAAATTTCAAGTTGTGAAAATTCCAATTTTTTCACGGCAAGATATTTAGATAAAACTGGTTACGTGAAAAAAAGTGAAGTAAAATGCGTTAAAGGAGTGCCTCAAACACCATTTGCAAATGCAAGTTTCCGAGTTTTCATTCCAGGAGGCACTGCACTTCGTTCAAGCCCGTCGCAATCGGAAGGTCTTAACACAATCGAAACATTGCCATTTCTCGAAACAAATTTGAGATATTATGGAACTATTGACGGCGAAGAAGCAATTTCACACAAATCATCAACTTGGTTTTATTGTAAATATATCAGAAACGGAAGCGAAGTTTTTGGATACGTTTATGGCGCGTTTTGCGACCTATTAACCACAATTCCTTCAAACACCGAACTTCTTGAAGAAATTGAAGAACCCGACTTCACCGTTCCAACCCAAGCACCAGCAAATCAAGTTGAAGAAAGTGGACTCAGTTCTCTTCCATCAACAACTCAAATAATAATAATTGTTGCAGTTTGTTTGCCATGCGTTGTGATTATCTATCTTCTTTTCAAACCAACGAAAATCACCGCACGCGCTTTGGAAGAAGCAGAATCCAAACCTCGCAAAAGAAAGAAAAAACTGCGACATCAAGATTATTATGAATATGACGAATGAATGGATTTTTTTATATTTTTTATAATTCTTAAACAATCAAAATTTGAAGAAAAAATTTCATTTTCAGAATTTCCACTTTCAAAAAATTCCAAACATTTGTCATGAACTTCCATTATCCAACCTTCAGATGAATAACGTTTTATAAAATATTCATCTGTAAAATTATTCTCCCTTAAATAATTTTCAAATTCTTCATATGCTTTGTTAAGGCGTCTGAAATAAGTTCTGTCGCTCAAGCCGAGCAATTTTGCAATGTCGTTGCTAGTTCTCCCATCAATATGTTTTAAAATCAAAATTTTAGCGCAAGTTTTATCAATTTTTTTAAGTCCGTTAACACAAATAGTGTTGAGATTGATTAAATTAATTTTGCTGTCCATCAAATTAATAATAAATTTACTAACTGCCTCACCGCTGTTTTCGTGAAGATTTTTTGAATTGACAAACATCGAAGCAATTGCCTTTTTGTAAATCACGTGATCTAGCGCCTTGGTGACCTTTCCAAGATGTCTTTGAACCGTCAACATAGTTTTTGCCCAAACTTTAAGTTCCATTTTTTCTCCTTTGCCTTAAAAATTATGCCTATTAAAAATTAATAAACAATAAAATTATAGAATTGATGATTTTCTCAAGTCAACAACGTCTGCCACTATTGTATAACTTTTTTGTAAAAAAACAAAACTATTTTTTACAAAATTCGACAATTTTAGACATTTTTGTACATTTTAACCAAAATATATTCCAAAAATTATCAAATTCGTGCTTAAATTTTAAGAATTTATGTCGAAATATCAAAAAAAAGATAATAAAAAATAGCCCTTTTAACAGGACTATTTAAAATAAATCTTTAATTTCATTAAGTTCATCTTCGCTCAAAGGTGCTTCAATTTGGTCATCTGTTGGTTGAGCAACGACAGTTTTTGGCACATAACTTTTGCTGTAATTTTCAAAACTTGTGGTTTCCCCCACCCATTTAAGTTTGACTGTTCCAAGTGGACCATTTCTGTGCTTTGCAATAATCAATTCTGCAATGTCTGGTTCTTCGCTCACAACGTCATTGTACATATCTGGTTTATAGATAAACATAACAATATCTGCATCTTGTTCAATTGAACCGCTATCTCTAAGGTCCGAAAGAACTGGTCTATGGTCACCTTTTCTAGATTCAACAGCACGAGATAACTGTGAAAGCAAAATAATTGGAACATCAAGTTCCCTTGCTGCAATCTTCAAGGAACGGGTTATTTCACCAACTTCCAAAACTTTATTGTCATAATTTGAATTTTTGTCTGCACGCATAAGTTGAAGATAGTCAATCATAACCAAATCAAGCCCGTGTTCTCTTTTTATTCTTCGGCATTTCGAAAGAATGTCATTTGGGTCGTTCAAACTGGAATCGTCAATATATATTTTTGCTTCAGAAAGTTTTCTGCTGGCTTTAACAAGCGCTGTCCATTCGTCAACAGAAAGTTGCCCTTTCAACGCTTTTTCCATGCTCACTCCGCCAATTGAACACATTGAACGTTGCGCAATTTGAGTTCTAGGCATCTCAAGAGAGAAAATTGCACAGCTTTTCTTTCCCTGAATGGCAACATTATTAACAAGATTCATCGCAAGTGATGTTTTTCCAACACCAGGACGAGCTGCAAGCAAAATCAAATCAGAATTTTGAAGACCGTTAGTTATTGCGTCAAGGTCTGTTAACCCTGTTGAAAGTCCACGCAAAGAATTTGGGTCTTTTGCAATTTTATTAAGTTTTTCCATAACTTCTTTAAGGGCGCCGTCGATGTGTTCAAGTGACGAAAAGTCCTGTTGTTCGGAAATATCAAAAATTTCTTTTTCGGCAAATTTCAATGCACTTTTGTCATCGGTTGCTTCATAGGCATTTTCAATTATTTTTTGACCGCTTTGTATCAATTTTCTGAAAAGCGAATCGCGCTTAACAATATCAACATAATATTGAAAGTTTGTTGCCGATGGCAAAATGTTTGTCAAAGTTGTTATGTAATCAATTCCGCCAACATTTTCAAGTTCACCACACTTATCCAAAATGTCAGTCAATGTGACAAAATCTATAGGTGTGTTTGCACGATACAACTCTTGCATTTTCGAAAAAATAATCTTATTTGCGTTTGAATAAAAATCGTCAGCACAAAGTGCAGACAAAATTGTTAGCGGTGCTTCGTTATTAATTAACATCGAGCCAAGCACAGATTGCTCTGCTTCAATGCTATGAGGCATGGTTTTATAATCTTTTTTCTTGTCCATAAAATTCTCCTAATCCGCAAACGGGTCTTTTCGTTTCGGTTTTTTGCTTTGTTTCTCTGCAATCTTTTTTTGAATCAACATAACAACAATATCAATAATAACAAAAACTGCTCCCCAACAAACAATCGTCAAAAAAAGTTGAAGCGAAACATAAAGCCCAATCTTCCAAAAAAGCACCGCAAAGCCAACTCCAACAGGAATCGTGCTGAGAAGTTCGATTGTTCTTCTTTTCAAACTAGATTTCATTTTTCTTTTTTCAGAACTTTGCATCGAAACTATTCTATCAACAAAAACAATGAAAGTCAATTGTTTAACTTTCATTGCTCGAAAAATCATTCTATTTCAAAATTCTCGTCTTCTTTTTTATCTTTTTTGAAATATATCACAACTAAATATGTTGAAATGAACACAAATGTTATGGCAAGCGCCAAGAGATAATATACAAGTGTGTTTGCTTGAACAACATAGAAATCGAAGAGTTCTTTGCTTGAATCGTAGCAAAACACAGATTTATCGCCCACAGACACTTCATCCGTCGTTCCAGTTGCATGAATAATCGGACTCTCAGAAACAATCAAATTGTAATAGTTTATGTTTTCAAGTTTGCTATCGCCCAATGTTGCCAAATTGTCTTTAATCTTGTTATTAAAAAAATCCTCAATATTTGTTGTTATTATATTATTTGGCGTCTTTGAAAAAATTTGGCCATAGGAAACATATGTTTTTGTGCAAAACATTTCTTCCTTGTTTTCAATTTGAAAACCTGCTCCACTTTCAAGGAAAATTTTTGAAGCAAAAGTTGAATAAAATTTGAGCTCAATAATAAATTTATTTTCGTCCCATCTAACATAGTCTGACATGTGATTTTTAAGCAAAACTTTTTCGTTTGACGTTATCTTGCCCAAATCCGCTTGCTCTTCAAGAGCATTATAATATCTAGTTTTCAATTCGAGCAAATATTTGTTAGATTGAGTTTCGAAGGCCGATTTAACTGCAGATTTTTCTTCGCTAGTCATGGAAGAAAGTTTAGATTCCGACAAATCTGCAACAAGATAGAGCGAAGAAATTTTTGTGTTAACAGAAGAAAGATTGCGTGCGGAAGTGCACCCAACCAAAGGCAAAGAACAAAACAAAATCATCAAAACGGCAAGTAACTTTTTCATTCACCCAATTCTATCACAAAATTATTATATGACAAACTTTTTGGTTTAATTATGGAAATTTATTTACAAAAAATAAAAAACTGCCCAAGGCAGTTTTTATTATTTCTTTGGCTTGATGACATTTTTAATTGTTATGTCAAGTGCTTTTTGTTGTTGTTTAAGAAGTTCATTTTGTTCTCTCAAACGATTTTCTATCGAACGTAAATTTTCATCCAAATCAATTTTACTTTTTCTTGGACGGCCAACAGGTTTTTTCGCAGGCTGTGAATCTGTTTTTCTTGGACGACCAACATGTTTGACTTCTTTCTTTTCAGCAGTCGCTTCTTTTCTAGGTCTTCCACGTTTGCCAGCTGGCTTTGCTTGCGCAACAGTTTCAGTCTTTTTTGGTCTTCCACGTTTTGCAACTTTTTTTGGCTCGATGACCAAAGAGTTGTCATCTCCTCCAAACAAATCTTCTTCGAAGAAATCATTAAATTCTATTTTTTGCTTTTTGTCAGGCTCAGCATTGAATGCATCAAAAGAATCTTCTTCAAACTCAACTGGCTTGTCAACAATTTCTTCTGCTGGTGTTTCTTCAAGAATTTCAACTTTTCTTCCATCAATGTCAAACACGTTTCCATTTACGTCATGGAAATTTCCGTCTTTGTCATAAAAGCTTCCGTTGTTATATCTATAATTCCCGTCAGCATCATAACTTCCGTCTTCAGTTTTTTCTTCAGGCTTTTTTTCTGCTTTTTTAAGTTTTTGAGCATAATCTTCAGCCATTAAATTGATTTCTTTGTTCTTTTTATTCAACAATTCTTCTTTTTGCTCAAGTTCTTTTTTCAAAGCATTTTTTTCTGTTTCAATTTCCGCTCTAACCTTTGCATCACGTTCATCAGCTTTGTCAACCAAAACTTTGTTTTCTTTTTCTATTTTGTCAAGTTTTGCAAGAGTTGCTTCAAGTTCACGTGCAACTTCTTCACGAGAGCCAATCAATTCTTCTCTTTCTTCTTTAACTTGCTCGTTAACAGTGTCGCGAATTTCTTTGTAAATTTTATTTGCAAAAGTTTTATATTCAGCAAGCATAGATTTTTCAACGTTAACTCTTGCTTCCTCTAGTTCTTCTTTTCGTTTTTGAATTTCTGTTGCAAGGTTGTTAATTTCTTGATTAAATCTAAGTTGAGCATCTTCTTGGTCTTTTTCAATTTGCTCTTGTTTTCTGATTTCATCAGCTTGTTGTTTTCTTATATAGTTGTTTTCAATTCTGTTTGTTGTTGCTTCTTGTTGTTCTCTCAAACGTTCACTGTTTTCTTTGCTTGCTTGAAGTTTCTTTTGATAGTCCTTTGTGGTGTTATCAAAGTTACGTTTTAAACTTTCAATTTCACCTTCAAGTTGTTGAATTTCAGCTTCAAGTCTGCTTCTCAAACTAACAAAAAGTTCAGTTTCTTTCATTGCTCTTTCAAGAACAAGTTCACCTTTTTCTCCCGCCGACTCAAAATTGTAATTTTCGTGTTGAATTGCATTTTCACGTGCACGTTTCATTTCTTCTTGTTCTTGGAGTTGACGTTTTTCGATATATTCGTTCAAAACAGGAATTCCTCTTTGAATTTCTTGTTGAGTGAACAAAACTTCAAAGTCAACATAATCTGGCATTGTTGAAACAGCCTTATCGATGAATCTGTTGAAAATTTGGAATGTTTGATAGAGTTCATTTGCATTCGAAGTTTTTCTGATGTTCAAAATGATAACGAATATATATGTCAAAAGCAAAACAACAAGTGGAATTGCAAACACAAGGATGAAATAATCTGGAGCAACAGTTGCAAGCCCAGTTGCCCATCCACAACTTATTATAAACGCAACAATTGCATAAGCAAATCCAAGATATTTGAAAGTTTTTATTGTGGTTGAAAAGGTGCTTGTTTTGAGTGGGCGATCAACACAGTTTTCAACTGACATATAATAACTTGGATTTTTTTCACGATTGAGCATATATTGTTGCCAATGATATCTAAGTGTTTTTGGAACACGTTTCATCATGTTGTTAAATTCAATCAAATTATTTTCATTGATATATTTAACTTCATATAAATATGCATTTATTTTGTCAACTGCACGAACCAATTTAAGTTCATATACATTGTGTACAATAAAACTAAAAACTAAAATCGTTAATACTTCAATGGCAATAAAAATATACAAAAGATATTCAAGCGAAATACTTTCTCTTGCCGATTGGAAAAATACGACAATGTTTTGGAATAAATCTGCTCCTAAATATTTCATAATTTCCTCCATTTTTATGGCATTAGTATATCACATTAAAAAATAAATAACTAATAAATTTATAATATTTTTCATATTTTTATAATTTTTATTTTTTTCAAGTTTAAAATATAAATTTCATCAATTTGCTTTCCAATGGATTTTTCGATTGCAAATTTGTAGGCAAAAAGTTGTTTTTTATATTTCTGAATTATCTTTTCATCTGACGAAATGTTTGTGTATTTATAATCAATTAAAATATTTTTTTCACCAGAAGAAAATAAATCAATTTTTCCTTGAATCAAAAGTTTTGATTCGTCGCCTTCTCCAAAAATTTCTTTTTGGCTTGCATACACCATAAATTCTTTTTCTTTGTAACAGATATTATTTTCTGGGATTATTTTTTTAATTAAATTAATGTTTTGAATTGAAACATTAAATAATTCGTCTTTGTCAAAAACATCATTTGGAATATTTTCAATTAATTCTTTTAAATCTTTTTCGATGTTTGAACTTTCAAAATTTATTTTTTCCAAAACTTCATGCAAAATGATTCCTTGTTCTGGACTGATTTTTTCGCTAAAATGTTCGCTTGTTTTGAAGTTGATTGGAGAAAAATTCACCGTGTCATATCCGTCATTATCAAAAGATATTTGACTTACAGAAGTTTTAATTGAAAGGTCTTTTTCATGTTCAAAAGGATATTTGTATTCTTCAAATTTCAAATTGAAAAAACGCGAAACATCAAGTTTTTCTCTTTCGAAATTTTCATTTTCAAAATCGTCTTGCGAAGCAAATTCAATTTCTGTTCCTTCAATTTTTTCTCCGTCGATGGCTCCAAGAATATAGTTTAAATATGTCGATTCACATGAAAAACAGTCTTCGTTAAAATCGATTCGCCCAATTTGCTTTGGCAATTTGCCTGTTATTAAAAGTTTGTTCTTTGCACGAGTTAATGCCACATACAAAAGCCTTAAACTTTCTGCAATTTCTTTTTTCTTCTCTGCCCTTTTTATCATTTCGTTGAAAATGGAGTTATATATTTTTCTTTCGTTTTTGTCATAATGTTTTATTGCCATTCCAAATTTTTTATCAATTTCCAGGTCGCCAGATTGCACTTTTTTCTTCAAAAAATTTCTGCCTGTGTCCGCCAAGATAACAACTGGATATTCCAAGCCTTTGCTTGAATGAATTGTTGTTATCTGAACACAATTGTCGGTCTTTTTTTGAATGGAAGAAACTTTGATTTCTCCAACATCGTTTAGATATTTTAATAAATTAATTATATCAAAATTCAAATTTGTTTCTTCAATGTGTTTCAAGAATTGTTTTATATAATTTATTTTTTGTTGACCATTTTCTTTGAACAAAACTTTGTTATAGAATTTCGTTTTAATCATCAAATTTTCAAGAGCCAATTTAACTCCAAAAATGTTTGTTTCAAATCTTAAAGCGTCAATTAAATTGTAAATATTTTTTAATTTATTGGAAATTACATCGTCAAATTTTTCCAAATAATTTTTGCATCTTTCATGGAAAAACTCCCCTTCCGAATTAAGTTTTATTTCAACTAATTCGTCATAAGAAAATTCTCCAAATTCTGAAAGCAAAATTGGAACAAAATTTGTGTCATCTTTTTCATTTATTGAAAGATTTAAAATTGAAATTAAATTCCTAACTTCTTTTGAAATTAATAAATTAAATTCACTGTTAACAGAAAAAGGAATTTCAAATTCTTTGAAAATCATTTCAAGTTGGCTCAAAAGTTTTGACCTGTTTCGAAGCAAGATGCAAATGTCACCAAAATTGATTTGTTTTTTCTGCAACCCTTCACCTATGTTTTGTTTGAGCAGTTTTCCAATTTCACATGCAATAACTTTGGCTTCCAAATCGCAAGCATTATCATTGCAATTTTCAAAAACTTTTCTCACACTTTTTGGTGCAACATATTCCTGCTCATTTTCTTTTATCCCAACAATGCGAACACTCGCCCCGTCGCAAAAATTTTCACTTTCGCCCACAAATTGAGAGGTTCCTCGATAGTCAATTCCACACGAATTTTCTGTCATTAAATTGCTGAACACCTTGTTGTCAAAGTCCAATATTTTTTTGTTAGTTCTGAAATTTGAATTGAGTTTCAATTCTTCAAATTCTTCTTTAATTGCAAATTCTTTGCACTTGTCAATAAATATTTCAACGTCGGATTGACGGAATGAATATATGCTTTGCTTTGCGTCGCCAACATAAAAAAC
Organism: uncultured Clostridia bacterium; assembly: GCA_934747765.1. Classification (GTDB taxonomy): domain Bacteria; phylum Bacillota; class Clostridia; order Christensenellales; family UBA1242; genus UMGS687. The sequence goes on along the minus strand of CAKVGZ010000003.1, from coordinate 63,394 downwards.
ATTGTTGTTTTGAACAAGTTTCAAAATCTCCGCTTGCATGGGATTTATGTCTTGAAACTCATCAACAAAGATTTGTTTATAAGAATTTTTTACTTCCGAATTCACTTCATCATTTTTCAAAATTTCATAACAAAATTGTTCAAGGTCAGAAAAATCATATTGAGATTTTTCTTTTTTAATTTTCAAAAGTTCAAATTCGAAACTTCTGAATAATTCAATCAAAATCTCAAGATTTTCTCTGCATGAAGAGAACGACGAAAGAATTGTTTCAAATGTTCCAAAATTTGCTTCTCGAAGAGATTTTACTTGCGCCATAAAATTTTCTTTAATAGATTTAACTTTCAAAAAATTTTCAGTTTTTGGCATAGCAGAACTGCTCCTGAGTTGAGGAAAAGAAAAATTTGATGTTAAGGTTTCGTAAAGGTCTTTATAATTTTCAATTTGAAGCGAAGAAAGCAAACTTTGACAAGCGTTGATATGCTCAACAAGTTTCGCTTCTCCATTTTGTTCTGCCAGAAAACTCAGTTCGTCAAATTTCTTTTTTGCATGGTTAATGTTTGCAAAAATCTCTGAAAAGAAACTTGAAAGAGTTTCTTCTTTGTTGGTTTCCATCGACAAAGCAACTTCGTCAAGCCATTTTTCTGGGTTAAATTGAGAAGATAAAAAATTGTCAATCAAGAAGATTCTTTGTTTGATTGCATTGTCATTTCGTTTTTTCCCAAGCACATCATGAAGCTCAAAATATTTCCCAGGCATCGTCTTTTTCAATGTGTCAATTGCTTTTTGGAATGCAAGTTCTTTGAACTGTTTGAGAGTTTCTTCGGTTGCAATTTCAAAACTTGGAGAAATGTTTGCAACGTAAAAATATTTTTTAACAATCTTTTCATAAAACGAGTGAAATGTTGAGATGTCAGCTTGAGGAAGATAATCAATTTGATTTAATAGCTCAACATTCCCATTTTTTTCAACTTCTTTTTCAAGCTCTTTTGCAAGCCTAATTTTCATTTCTCCAGCAGACAAATTTGTGAAAGTTAATGCAAGGATGTTTTGCGTTGTGCACTGGCCAGCCAAAATATATTTCATAATTTTTCTAATCATGACGCTGGTTTTTCCACTTCCCGCAGACGCAGAAACAATGGCACTTGATTTCACATCAAGCACCTTTTCTTGTTCTTCGATTCTTTTAAATTCTTTCTCCATTTTCAACAATCCCAATTAAAATTTCTTCGGATATTTCGCGTCCCAACTGTCGAGGCTCTTGTTCCAGATTTTGATTGAAAGAACAAATTCCATAAAGCGGACAATTTTTGCAAGCAAGGTCACCCGTTGGAACAGCAGAAATTTTTCCGCACATAACTTCTTCTCTGAAACTTTTCAATAATCTCTTCAAATATTCAAAAGCACTTTCAAATCCTCTTTCACTGAAAGTGTTTTTGGAAGTTGACAGAACAAAATTCTTTATTGTTGACGATTTTGCGAGTTTGAGAGAAACAATGTCGCTTGAAAATTTGTTTCCAAATCGTCTGTCAAGATCTTTTATAACTTCATAATTTTTCAAAACAAATCCGTCCAAAACAAACTTTTTTGTGTCTTTGTCTTTTGCAAAATCTCCTCCTATTGGCATATAAAATCCACCAGCAGGTTTGTAGCCATAAATTTCACGAATGGCAAAAAGATACAAGAAAAGTTGCAGTTCAAGGCCATTGTAAAATGCACATAAACTTCGCTTTGTTTCACCCGATTTATAGTCAATCACTCTAAAATAATTTTCGGACTTGTCAATTCGGTCAACAAACCCTGAAACGATAAAATCGTCAATTGCAAGTTCAAAATACTTTTCAACAAATTTTGCAAAAAAGTTAGAATATTTTTGCTCATAATCAATGTGAGAAAGAAGCATTTTTGCTTCTTTTTTCAAAACTTCAAAAACATGAATATTTTCTTTGTTGCTTAAAAGTTGGCCAAATCTTTCGTCTTGTTTGATGATTTCAAAAATTTTTGCAAGTTCACTTTCGATGTCACTTTCATTCATGCTTCCAAGTTTTTTCAAATTTCGATTAACAAAATTTTTTGCATAAATGTGAAAGAAATTTCCATAATCTCTTCCGTCAAATTTTCCAACAGAATTTTCCTTTATCCTCAGTCCATATAACAGAAAATGTTTCAATGGACACTCATAAAATTTTTCAATCTGCGTTGGAGAAAATTTGCGCCCAAACAATTCTTCCGCTTTCGATATTTTCTCTTCCAAACAAGAATGTTCTCCAACAAGATTTATATAATCTTCTTGAGAAATTTTGTTTTCGGATTTTAAGTTCACAACAAATTCGTCAAAATCATTTTGTGTTTGAAAGTTAAATTTGTCCAACTTATCTCCAACAAACTTTTCGTTAAATTTGCTTAAAATTTGAAGCTCATTTCCATTATGTGTAAACATTTTTTTCAATTCATCAAAAAGTATGGATTTCTCAGTTTTATCACCCAACTCATTTTCTGAAAATGACACAAAAATTTCTTCGCCAAGAGTCAAATCGAACAAAAGTTTTTGCTTGTTGCGCTTGTTAATTATATTTATTGTTGGCTGAATTGGAAGCGAAACTTTTGATATATCGCCATCGGAAAGTAATCCCAAATCTTTTGTTGTTTGTGGAATTAAACCTTGTTTTGCAGATGTTACAAACAAAACTTTTCTTCTTTCAAAAAAGGATTTTTGACTGCCCACATAAACACAGTCAACAGAAAGTCCTGCAGATGAAATTTCCTTGTCGCCAAATATTTTTAAGAAAATGTCCAAATAACTTTCTTTTTCAATTTCATATTCGTTTGTGAGTGTCTTTATTGTTGCCACAAAAACGTCATCAATTTGCACAAAAACTTTTTCTTTTTTGCAATCTTCTTGCTTTAATTTTTCAGCAATGTTTTGTGTTTTTTCACAAATCAAATATTCATCATAAAAATTTTTCAAAACTTTGGAAAAGTCATTGATGCTCACGCAGTGCGAAAGTTCGTTGTCTAATCTTGTAAGTTTCTCCAGCAAAATTTTGATGGTTTCAAATTTAGAACAAAATTCGAAATCAAAATATCCTTTTGCATTCACATAATTTTGAAAATCCGAAAGTTCTTCTTTCGAAACTTCAGAATAGATATTAGAAAGAACACATAACAAAGATGTGTAATCTTTTGTTTGCAAAAATTCAAAGATTGTTTTAAAAAATGAAAAAATTGGCAGAGAAGAAACTTTTGTTGAAACATCAAAAAACACAGGAATGTTTCTTGCAAGAAAAATGTTTTCAATTCGGTCTTTTTCTTCATCCAAATTTCCGCAAAGAATGTTAAAATCTTTATATCTAAATTCTCTATTTTGAACATAAAAATTTATTGTCTTTGCAACTTCTGTCAGTTCGTCAGTTGGAGTTTCAAATTCCAACAAATGAACTTTGTTTGTTTCCATTTTGTTTTTTGAATAGGCAAAAAGATTTTTCAAAATGTGCTCGGAAAAATCGGGAATATTTTCGTTAAGTTCAACTTTTTCAATTTCAATCTTATTTTCTTTTTTTATTTTTTCAATTTTAAATAAAATATCTTCGTCATACACGCTTCTATTTTTCTGATTTTCAGGTCTTGTTGCTCCAACAACAACCTTCTTTGCATTAACAATAAGTTTTTCCAAAACCTTAAAGCCTTGCTCTGTTAAACTGTCGAAGCCCGCAAAAAAGAAATTTGCCTTTGAAACCTTTTCAGTGTCGAGATAAGTTGCCAAATTGAACAACAAATCACTTTGGTCTGGTTTGGATTTTGTGGACTGATACAAAGCAAAAATGTTTGCAAGGTCAACAAGTTTTTGATTGCTTGCTTTTTCAGAAAATTCTTCGCAAGTGATGTTGCTGGATTTAAGTTGAGAAATTATTGCAAAAATTTCTTCTGCAAGTTCCAAAGTTGGATTTGCAAAAGAAACAAAATTTGCGTTTTTCAAGATTAAATATATTTCAAGCACACTTTGGTCTTTTGAAAGAAGGTCTTGCTTAGACAAAAAATATTTTGCAAGTTTCGAAATTCCCAAAACCTTTATGTTAAAAGAAGAATTAATTCCCAAATTTTCAAAAATTTGTTTTTCGGCAAACAGGGAAAATCTGTCGGGAACAACAACAAAATTTTCAAGTTCGAACGAACTCGAAATTTCAATTTCTTTCAAAACTGCTTTTGTCACTTTTGCAAGTGAATTTCCAACAATGACTTTTGTGCTCACAAAAATATAATAACATAATTTCAAATAAAACTGAAATTTTTAGTTGACTTTTTTTATATTTTTGCTATACTGAATTCCGAAGTTAAAACCTAAAAGGTGGTGAATCAGAATGACAATGGTTAAAGTTGGCGAAAACGAAAGTTTAGACAGCGCCCTCAAACGTTTCAAACGTAAATGTCAACGCGACGGAATAATTGGAGATATCAGAAAAAAAGAAGCATATCTTAAGCCAAGCGTAAAAAAGAAAAAGAAACAAGAAGCAGCTAGAAAAAGAGCAAGAAAAAGAGCATAATGCTCTTTTTTTTATCTATCTATTTTAACATATTAATTTTTCATTAAATAAAAAAAACGGCTGATGCCGTTATTTTTCTTCACATTTATTTTTGGATTGGTCTTCTGTAACACCAACAACTCCACTGACTAAAGCAGCAAGTTTCTTTGCATCAAATGAAGAATCTTTTGCTTTCAGCATTTCTTCAAGTGATGCTTGAGTTCTTTCACGAATTGTTTCTTTTGAAATGATTCCAACTGCAGTAACTGCTTGAACTCCTGCAATGAATGTATCTTTTGCATATCCTTTTCTTTTAATAAAATTTTCTGGATTATATATCTCTTTCATCTTATCTCCTCACTTTACGACTATATGATAACACATAATTTTAAAAATGTAAATAGTCTTTTCAAAAATTTTTACATTTTATTTGGAATGTCAATGGCAAGCAAATTTGCGAATATTTCAAGCGAATTTCCAACAGTTTTAATCAAAGTTAACAGAGAATTGCGCTTGTTTTCGTCAATTTCAGTTAAAATTTTTGTTTTGTTATATAACGAACTAAAACTTGAAGCAAGATTAAATGCGCTTTGAACAAATATGTTTGGCGCAAATTCTTTGTAGGCTCCAACAACATCTTTTGCAAATTTCATGAGATTTATAATAACTTCACGACTTTCATCTCCAAAAATTTCAAAGCTAGGTTCGAAGTTTCCTGCCTTTTCTAAAATGGAGTTGATTCGAACAATTGAATATTGCATATATGGCCCTGTCTTGCCTTCAAAACTGCAAAACTTAGGAACATCAAAAACATAATCTTTTGCAGGATAATTTATCATATCTCCAAATTTTAATGCAGAAACTCCAATTTGCTCGGCAAGAAGTTCAATTTGGTTTTTTTCAATTTTTTGACTTTCCAAAAGTTTGTTTCGGCATGCGTCTTTAACAAGGTTAATCAAATCCGAAAGACACATAATTCCACCATCACGAGTTTTAAAAGGTTTTCCATCTTGACCGTTGACAGTTCCAAAAGTTATGTGAGTGAATTTTGTGGTTTCACCAATCTTTGCAAGTTCACACGCTCTGAAAACTTGATTGAAATGCAAACTTTGGCGATTATCTGTTAAATAAACAATTTGCTGAGGATTATAGTTTTCTATACGCGAAATTATTGTTGCAAGTTCAGTTGTTGCATAAAGTTCTGCCCCAGCGCTCGAGCGAACAATAAGCGGAGGCATTGGGCTTGTGTCTGTTTCCTTTTCAACTTTAACAATTTCTGCCCCTTCGCTTTTTTCGATTAGGTTGTTTCGATTTAAGATTTCAAAAACCTTTTCGACGTAAGGTTCACTGTCACTTTCACCCTTCCATAAATCAAAGTCAATTTTCAACACTTTGTAAATCTTTTTTATGTCTTCAATCGAAATTTTTCTCATTTCTTCCCAAAGGTCATAGTATCCTTTTTCTTTATTTTGAAGTTTAACTGTTATCTCTTTTGCTTTCAATTTGAATTGTTCATCAACTTTCGAACGCGCAGAACTTTCAGGATAAATTCCCGCAAGTTCTTCAAAATTGAAACAAGGTTTCTCCCCTTCGCCTGTGAAGAAATATGTGCAGTCATACTTTTCCAAAATTCCAGCAATAACAAGCCCCATTTGAAGACCCCAATCGCCAAGGTGAACATCACTTGTCACATCGTTGCCAACAAATTTGCAAAGTCGTTTCAAAGTTTCGCCAATAATTGCACTTCTAAGATGTCCAACATGCAGAGGTTTTGCAATGTTAGGTCCACCATAGTCGATGAAAATGTTCTTCTTTTCAACTTTTTCAATTCCGCATCTTTGGTCATAAAAAAGTTCTTTCAAAATGCTCGAAAACATTTTATCTTTGAGTTTAACGTTAACAAATCCTGGAGCAACAGCAAAGATTTCGAATTCATCCGTTTCCAAATCTTGCGCAATTTCATTTGCAATTGATATGGGTGCTTTTCTCAAAGTTTTTGACAGTGAAAAAGCAACGTTGGTTTGAAAATCTGAAAGTTCTGGACGGTCAGAAAAAGAAAGGTTAACCTTTTCGTCTGCCCCTAACTTTATTATTCTTTCGTTAATTAAATTTTCAATCTTTTCTAAAAATTTCATTCTCTCGTCCTAAATTTCTCTTCTTGCTTCAAGAGCACGCGCAAGCGTAACTTCATCTGCATATTCAAGTTCGCTTCCCATGGACACTCCTTGGGCAAGACGTGTTACTTTAACACCAAGAGGTTTCAAAAGTTTTGCAATATACATGGCTGTTGCATCGCCTTCAACATCTGGATTTGTTGCCATGATAACCTCTTTTGTGGAATGTTTTTGAATTCTTTCAAGCAATTCTTTGATTCTTATGTCGTTTGGTCCACGATTCTCAAGCGGACTGATTGTTCCATGCAAAACGTGATACACTCCAGAAAAACTTTTGGATTTTTCAATTGCAACAACATCTTTTGGTTCTTTAACAACGCAAATTATGTTTGGATTCCTGTTTGAACAAATGTCACAGATTTCTTTGTCGGTGAAATCTCCACATTCTTTGCAGTATCCAATTTTTTCTTTTGCTTGCAAAATGGCATCAGAAAAATCTTCCGCATAAGATTTGTCGGAATTGATAATTTTGTATGCATAACGTTGTGCTGTTTTCAGGCCAACACCTGGAAGACTTCTAAAAGCACAAACAAGTTTTTCTAACGCCTCAATTTGATTCATTACATCAGTCCTGGAACACTTGGAGTGTTTTCTTTTTCAACTTTTTCAATTTGACTAATTGCATCGTTAACACCAGCAATGATAAGGTCTTGAAGCATTTCGATGTCATCTGGGTCAACAATTTCTGGTTTAATTGTTATGGATTTAATCTTTTTGTCGCCAGTCATAACAACTTCAACCATTCCTCCACCTGCCTTTGCCGAAAATTCGGTTTCAACAAGTTCTTGCTTTGCTTTTTCCATATCTTCTTGCATCTTTTGAGCTTGTTTAACAAGTTGTTGCATGTTAAATCCGCCTCCAAATCCGCCCATGTTTCCAAATCCGCCTCTGTAACCGCCCATAATAAAGCCTCCTTAAATCATTAGGAATAATTTAACATATATTTAAAAATTAATCAAACATTTTTTCTCAAAAAAACCCTGCAGGTTTGCAAGGTTTAAATTTGACCTAAATTATCTCCAAAGAAACAAACAAATTCCTTTTTGCTTTCTTTGTATTCATTAATATATTTTTTGATTTCGTCCATTGTTTTGTAGGCATGAGTTCCGTTGCTCATAACATTGAGAACGTCACCAGTTGTTTCAGCGTAAACAAAATAGGCAGTTTCTTCAGTTTCTTTTATTCCCAAAATGTAGCCATTGTGATATTTTGTTGCTGAACATTCAATTTTTCTTGTTGAGGTTGTTGAATCTTTAACATTTTCTTTGAAACCACTGCTGCTGAGTGTTTCGGTCTGAGTTAAATAAAGAGTTCCCGTTCCTCCATCACGAACTGTTAACTTATTTTTTAAAATCTTTTTAGTTGACACAAATTTATAAACAGTTCCAACAACGTTGTTGTCTTTGTCTTTAATTTCTTTTTCAACTTGCCATTCTGTTGAACCAATTGCCTCGCCCGCCTTTAAATATCTGTAAATTGTTTTTGATTCAAAAGTTTTTTCTCCATTTCCGCAACCTGTCAAAAGGAATGCAAGTGGAATCATAATCACTGCCAAAACTATTCCTAAAATAATAGGTCCAAATTTTCTAAGTTTTTGCATATTCACCTCACTTTTTTATTATACATCATTCCGATAGAAAAATCAACACTATTCAACAACTAATTTTTCACCAAATTTTTCTTTTAAACTTTCAATATCGCTTAAAGCATCGGCATCTTTAGGCTGAATTTTCACCATATCAAAATCCAATTCAAACCCCAAAAATCTCAGTGTTCTTTTTATAACAAGTTTATTTTCGTTTGTGGAAATCAAATTAAACAAATAATCTTTGTCGGTTTTTGCAATTAATTTGTTTTCAACAATTTCCATTTCCGAAATTTCTCCGCAAGCAACAAACAATGCTGGTTCTCCGCTTTCGCGAAGTCTTGTTAATAACTTTCCCCAAATTTGTTTAACTGGCGGAAGTTGTTTCTGAATTTTCAGTTTTTTTTTGAGCCATCATCCCCCATAATCGCTTTAACTGTTGCAACTTCAACAAGTGTTCGAGGACTCAATGCAAATTTCAATTCTGCTTCAATTTCGCTGAAATTTTTCATAAGGAACATAAGTTGTTCTTCTGAAACATTTTCTGCTTGAGCTGAAAGCTTTTGAATTGTTTCTTCTGGCATACTCAAAATTTCATTTGCCTTCTTCGACGCTTTAACAACAAGAAGGTTTCTAAAATGAACAGTCAAATCTTTTGCAAAAACACTTATGTTAATTCCACCTTTAACGGCACTGTCGATAATTTCAAGCGCCTTTGCTGTGTTCCCTTCAAATATTGCGTCAGCAAAATCAAACAATTTTTGCTGGCTTGTTGCTCCAAGCATGCTGAGCGCATTTGCATAACTTGCAACTCCGTCACCAAGCGAAACAACGGCGTCAGCAATCGACAACATATCACGGTCACTTCCTTGAGCAGAAGAAACAATCAAATCAATTGCTGGGTCTTCATATTTTATATTTTCCTTGTCAAAAATTGAAATCAATTGTTTTTTCAAATCTTCTGGAGAAATAAGTTTAAAATCAAATCTCAAGCATCTGGACAAAATTGTTTGTGGAAGTTTGTGAGGTTCAGTTGTTCCAAGGATAAACACAACGTGAGCTGGAGGTTCTTCAAGTGTTTTCAAAAGTGCATTAAATGCGCTGTCGGTGAGCATATGAACTTCGTCGATTATATAAACTTTGAATTTCCCATTTGTTGGAAGAAATTTAACTTTTTCACGAATTTCACGAATTTCATCAACACGATTGTTAGAAGCAGCATCAATTTCAACAATGTCCATGTTGTTTGAACTTGAAAGCGCTTTGCAAACGTCACATTTATAACAAGGCGAGCCGTCAACTGGCGACAAGCAATTTATGGCACGAGCAAAAATTCTTGCAACACTTGTTTTCCCAGTTCCTCTGCTTCCAGAGAAAAGATAGGCATGAGAAATTTCACCTTTCTTAATTTGATTTGAAAGTGTTTTTGTTATGTGAGATTGGCCAACAACTTCAGAAAAAGTTTGTGGACGATATTTTCTGTAAAGTGCTTGATACATATTTTCAGTATAACAATCTTGAAGAAAAAACGCAAACTAAAATTGCAAAGAAAACAAAAAAACAGAAACTTTTGTTTCTGTTAATTTTTTGCAATTAAATTTCTTGCAACTTGAACCCCGCTTGCACTTGCCATCATAAGTCCAGTTGTAAGTCCTCCACCATCGCCGATACAAAAAAGATTTTTTATGTTTGTTTCAAAATTTTTATCAACCACAACAATGTTCGAATAGAATTTTATCTCCGGAGCATAAAGCAAATTGTCTTTTCCAGCAAAACCTGGCACCACTTTGTCAACTTGTTTTATGAAGTTGATTATGTCTGTCATTGTTCGATAGCCAATTGCATACGTGATGTCACCAGCAACAGCACCTTTTAATGTTGGAACAACCGAATTTAATTCAAGGTCCTTTTCCCATGTTCGCTTTCCACTCAATATATCCCCAAATCTTTGAACAAGCACACCACCCGCCGCCAATCTGTTAACATTTTCGGCAATGTTTTGACCATATTCAATTGGTTTATTGAATGGATAATTGAAGTTGTGAGAAACCAAAATAGACAAATTTGTGTTGTCGCTCTTTCTATCTTTGTATGAGTGACCGTTCACCAGTGTCAGCCCGTTGTCATAAACTTCTGCCGACACAAATCCACTTGGATTTTGACAGAATGTTCTAACCCTATCTTCAAATGGCTTTGGACGACCAATGAATTTCCCTTCATACATATATTTATTAACTTCTTTCATCACGCTGTCGGGCAATTCATATCTAATGCCCAAGTCCACACTGCCAACTTGAGTTTCTATTCCATGCTTTCGGCATATTTCACTCAGCCAGCCTGCCCCCTTTCGACCAACACCCAAAACAACATCTTTCCCACGTATAATTTCTTCTTCGCCGTTTAAAACGTTCTTTACTTTAACACCTTCAATTGTTCCTTCCTCTATGATAAGATCCTGAACCTCTGTGTTAAAAAGCATGTTAACATTGTTATCTTCCAAAAATTTTTCTATCTTTGTGTAGAGAATATGTGCCTTTTCTGTTCCAAGATGACGAATCGGAAAATCAACAAGGTCCAGCCCGTTTTGTTTTGCCTTGCTTTGAAGCTTCAAAATTTCATCTCTATGCATAATCCCATGCAAATGTTTATCTGCACCAAATTCCAAATATATATTATCTGTGTAGGCAAGAAGGTCTTTAATATCTTGTGTTTGCATGTATTTTTTAATGTAACCTCCACCATTTCCACCAAGATAGAAATCTCCATTTTGATTGTGCAAGGAAAGGTGATAAGAATTGAGTTTTCCATCTGAAAATGCACCTGCCCCAGAAAATCCGCAAGTTATGTTGCAAAAAGGTTTGCATTTCACACATTTTCCAAGTTTTTCCATAGGACACATTCTGTTTTCAATGCGTTTTCCCTGTTCAATCAAAAGAATGTTGCTTGCTTTGTTATGTTTGATAAGTTCATAAGCGCAAAAAATTCCGCTAGGCCCCATTCCCACAATAATTAAATCATAAGTTTTCATTTGTATTCTCCGAACAGATTATAACAATATTTTTCAAAAGAAAAAAGCAAAACAATCATGTTTTGCTTTTAATTTATCACAACTTCCGAGAACTTGCTCGAAAATTTACTTTCATAAAATTGCATTGGATTATTTATTTTCTTGTTCCATTTGCAGAAACTGTCCAAGTTTTTCCATCTTCTGAGATTGACACTTCAAATTTCACTCCTCTAATTTTCCCAGACATTTTTGTTGTCTTGTCTTCAAGGCTTTCATAGCTTTCATCTTTTGTGATGGTTTTTTCCAAACTTCCGCCGTCGCCAACAATGGAGAAAGTTACAGTATTATTTTCAGTGTCGACATTAACCTTCAATTCATAATCAATGTTTTCTATGCTAACACTTAATGAGTTTTTTGAAACTTCCAAAGTTTTTGAATATGAAACTTTCTGATTCCCAAAAACAAATTTCCCACTTGTGTGCACATCTCTCTCTGTTAAGATTCCCGCAACAGTTATGTTGCAGTTGTCAACAACAATTTCTTTGAATCCGCCATAAGCTTTTTCTCCAGCAGAAAGTTTTCCACTTATGCTGTTGAAATTGTAATCACATTTTTTGCTTGAATTGTTTATCAAAACATTTGCTGTTACATTGTTGAATTTTTGGCTTCCATAAATGTTCTTCAAGAGCAAATTTGTGGCTGAAATGTTTCCATAATTTGCAGTTGAATTTTCAGTGTCAATGTTAACATCTCCCGACGCAACAATTGAATTTTCAGCACCAAAGAATATGTTCCCTGACTTGATTTTCAAATCTGTTGCATACATTGTTGTTGCGCACGAAACAGATTTCGCATCCACCACGCATTTGCCTTTGTCGGAAGCTGTTCCAACGTGCCCAAAATCGGTTATGCCAACAGAACCTGTTGTTTTGACGTTGAGCGATTTCACATATAGATTTCTTGCTCCAAGGTTACTGTCCGTTTTCGAATCACCAATTGTAACACTGCCACTTCCAGCATTGATTATCAAATTGAATTTGTCATGGAGGTGTGGAAGCATGGTTTTGTGAGGTTCATCATATCTATTGAAAGGAAGTTTAACTTCAATTGAACTGGTGTTGCCAGTGTTCCAAAAACCTTGAGGAACTTTTGCAACTAACTCCAAAGTTTTTGTATCCTTGTAATAGTTGCATCGCATGGTTGGATTTATGATTTCATCAGTTGTGAAACCTGTGCACGAATTTTTGAAAGTTACATGGAACTCAGTGTGATTTTTCATTCCATCGTTTGCCGTAAAAACTTTGATTGAATGCGCATTTGACGATATGACCAAATTTTCAATGTCTAAGCTTTTGAAATAACCTTCCCCTGTTCTCGTGTAATCTTCGGTTGAAGCCGTGTAGATTTGAGCAGTGTCAAAAAGCGTTTCTTTTTCCACTTTGTAATATTTAAGACCGAATATGCTTGTTCCTGGGCTAAAAATCAAAATGCAGACGCAAACGAGAAACCCCACAAACAAAATCCCCAAAAGCACTAATAAGTAAAAAACAAAACCTTTATTAATTTTTTTCATTATCTTGCTCCTATATGTTGTAGTTTAACACATAAAAACCAAATAATCAACCATTAAAACAAAATACTTGACTTTTTTTTAAGTCATGATACACTCCGAAAAAAGGAGTTAATATGTACGAAAATCCAAGATTATTAAATGAAGAAGCAAAAAAAATTGTTATAAGAAACGCCGAAGCAAACGAAAGTGATATCATTAGAAAATTGAATGACTTTAAAAAAAGATACAAAAATTTGCTCAATGTTTATCATTCAACTGCACGTGGCCAAGCAAACAAACTTGAGGATGAAAATGAGATTTTGAAAGAACACTATAAAAAAATAAAAAACTTCGCAATTTATGAAGATATTCAAATCGGCCTTTTAAAAGAAAGGATTCGCGTTTTGAATAATTATAGTTCTTACGATGCTAACTGTCATTTCCAAGCTATTGGCGATGAAAATGATAGAAAAATTAGCGCAATAAAATGTAAAACTTGCTCATACAGTGATGTTGTTTTTGACTTAGAAGTTGAAAAAGTTCGTTGGCCTGCTGAAAAAGTGGCTGAAAAAGAAAATTTTATAATTTTTAGCAAAGAAAATCCTGTTCAAGGCATGTCCTATAAAAAAGCAGAAAACTTTCTCAACTACACTGAAAAAAAACATGCTCAAAGCATTGAAGATATGAAAAACACAATAAAAACATTTAGAGAAAACAAAGAAAAATGTAAATTATTAACGGCAAAGTCAGAAACTGCTGAAGAAATTGAAAAATTTAACAACTATGAAAACGAAAAGAAAAAATACACCAAGCAAATAGAAAATGAATTGAAAAAGAGTTTATGTGTTTATATACAAAAGCATGAAGAAACGCCTTTAAAGGGAAAAATAAGAACAATATTAAGAGACAGCGCATCAAGTAGAAAAGAAAGTGAACTTGTAACAACTGGCACAATAGAAACTTTAATTCAGGAAATATATAAGAATTCTTCAATGCTCCCATCAGAAGGCAGAGAATCTAAATAAAAAGCACCTCACGTGCTTTTTATTTTAAGTCCTCTTCAATTCTTTCCAAAATTTTTTCACGCCCAGTCTTATCCAAACTGCTGGTGAACAGAACATTCCCCACTGCAATTTTTAAGCCACTTGCCACCACCCTAACATATTGCGGAATTTTGCTTTTAGGAATTTTATCAGCTTTTGTTGCCAAAACAGTGAATGGAATTTGATTGTAATACAAAAATTCAACCATAAGTTTGTCCAATGTGCTCGGCTCGTGTCTGATATCCACAAGAACAAAAACTCTGCTCAAATTTTTTGAACCTAGCAGATAACTTTCAATAAGTTCCGACCAAGATTCATTTGTTCTCTTCCCCGCTTTAGAAAAGCCATAGCCGGGCAAATCAACAAGAACAAATTTGCTATCTTTGTTTTTATTAACCCAAAAATAATTGATAAGTTTTGTGTGACCAGGAGTTGAAGATGTTTTTGCAAGATTTTTTTTGTTGGTCAAAAAATTAATGAGCGAACTTTTCCCACAATTACTTCTTCCAACAAAAGCAAATTCTTTTGCACCAAGGTCCAAAATTGATTCTTTTTTTGCAACACTTGTCAAAAATTCTGAATTTGTAATTTCCATGTTCTCATTATAGCATATTTAAAATTAATTATTGCATTATATTAATTTATATGATAAAATATTTCTATCAAAGGAGGAAATATGTTAAAAAAAGTTTTAAATTGGATTGTTGCAGTTGCAGGATTTTTGCTTTTGATTGGCCTCTTCTTAATTTCTCTTAACACGCACTTGCATTTTATGGACTCGGTCATTGCAAAAGCGCCAGGACTTGTAAAATACATAACTAACTATGGTGCATTAACCATTGTTGGAGCACTTGTTGTTGTGAATTTGATTGGAAAAAGCATAATAAAAATCATCATGCTTGTGCTATTTTTAATTTTGCTTGCGTTCTACATTTTCTCGAGTGTGTTCCCATCTCAATTCGTTTCAATTTTTGGAATAGCTTAAAACTGCAATTTTGCAGTTTTTTTGTTTTTCTATTTACAAATCATCTTTAAAATGATATAATAACTGCAAAATGGAGGTATTTTCATGGACGAACAAAAAGTTTCAAAAGAACTTAAAGCAAAAGGAAAATTTAATTCACTCCTGGGCGGAGTTCTGATTCTAATCGCAGGAGGGCTTGTTGCAGCAACACTTCCTCTTTGGTTGCCTTACACAATTGGAATAGTTGAATATGCAATGACAGGCACAATTTGTGCAGGTGCAGGAATAACATTGGGATTTGGAATTGCAAAACTGGCTTCGGGCATTAAAAATTATCTTTTAGGCAAAAATATAGAAAAATTAGACAAGCAAACTTTTGTTAAAAAATATGAAAAATCCAAAAACGCAATCGCTCAAAAAATAGTTGAAAAATATAAAGAAGAAATTACTTCGGAGGTTGAACACCAAGCCCAAGAAACCCAGCAAGACGACCAATCTTCCAATGCTCAAGTCCAAGAACAAACAATTTCACAACCTGCCCCATCACAACCAAAAAATCCACCACGTCGCCCTGTTCAAAAGCCTAACGCAGAATTGCTTCCAAAAAAAGCAAAAACTCCTCCACGTCCAGGCAAAAAACCTAAAGAAGAAGAGCAAAGTCAATAATGTTTTGTGGCATTTCAAACAAGCTGACTTTCGGGATTATTTATTATATTTAATTCAAAAATATATTAGTCTTCGGATTAATATATTTTTTTGTTCCTCAATTTCTTGTGTTCCCTCACGCAAATTTATCTCACTTCTTCAAATTATCAAATTCAACTTCCCTTCCTCCATCTCCCAAACAAATTTTTCTTTGTATTATCACAGCTTTTTTGCTTAAAATCTCGCATCTCAACAAAAAGCTGCAAGCCAGTCAATTCGCAAAGCCCTCTTCTCTTCAACTTAGATTTGAACCTTGCAAACACTCTCTTTCTCCACATATATCTCCTCTTTCGAAGATAAATATAAAAAAAACACAATGCCTTTCTTTAACTTTTCGGTGAAAAATTTTTTGTAAATTATGTTAGTAAAAAGTATTTTTGAAATATTGTTAGTAATGATAAAAAGTATTTGAAAAACAATAACTTTCGTGATATAATTGCCTTGTTGAAATCCACAAATGCGCAGCCGTAGCTCAGCTGGATAGAGCAATCGCCTCCTAAGAGTATGTAATAGGGAATTTATATCCTTTAATTACGGGGTTTTCGTGGGTTTATGATTGAATTTTTGAAAGCATCAATAATTTTATCAATAGTTTTGTCCTAAATATAGTGTGAAATCCTAAAATTTATTATGTTCTCGTAGTTCAACGGATAGAACAAGAGCCTCCTAAGCTCTAGATGTGGTTTCGATTACCGCCGGGAACACCAAACTGACCACCATTTAAGGTGGTCTTTTTCTATAGTAAATCATATTTTACTCCTTTTTCTAAACTTAACATTAAAAGACAACATATCTATTCAGTATGGTTTTAGTATGATTATTTCAAAAACTTGTCCATAACCTGTGAAGCTTCATCATTATCTTCGTCTAAGAAATGGGCATAAGTTGATAAAGTCACATTTGGGTTTGCGTGTCCAGCAAATTTTGCCACAACTTTAACTGGTACTTTTTCTCTTAGTAATGTTGTAATAAAGGTATGTCTTAATGAATGACAACCAATATGTCTAATACCACCTTTATTTAAAACATAGTCAAGCCATTGGGTTGTTGTTCGTGGGAATAATTGTTGCCCTGTTATTTTTACAAAAATCCATTCATTTTCATTATCCCATATTTCATAAAGCCTATTGTGTTCGTTGTCATACCAATTTTTGTATTCAAGTATGATTTCCATTAAACTTTGTGGAATAGGGAGTGTTCTTATAGATGTTTTTGTTTTAGGTGTTTTGGTGACTATGCCATATTTTGAGCCAGTATAGGTTGAACTTCTGTTGATTGTAATCTTTTTCGTATCCCAATTTATATCTTTCCATTGAAGCCCAACAAGTTCACCTTGTCTTAGACCTAGTGCTAAAAACATTGCCACCACTGTTTTCTTTTTTAAATCTTCAACATTATTCATTGATTTTAAAGTGTTTTGTAATTGTTTTGTTTCTTCAAGTGATAAGATGTCTTTCTCTTTTATTTCACCGCTTAGATTGTTTGGTTTTAAAACAAACTTACAAGGGTTTTTATCTATCAAATCAGTTTCTATTGCAAAGTTGAAAATTGCGTTTAAAACTTTGCGATAAACAAGTTTACTACCTTTGGAATATGGTCGTTCTTCTACTTTCTTTGTAAAGTATTCGTTTGCATTGAGTTTTAAAGCATTGCAAATCTTAATTGCATTTATCCATTGAATTGTCTTACCTTTTTTAGCATAAAAAACTGTATAAGTGCTAATATCATTTTCTCTGCAAAGTTTGTCAACATTTGTGTGTTTTATTATCTCATCAAGTGATTTCTTCAAAACTGCTGTTTCTTTTATGATTTTCTTGCTGTTTAAATAGTCTAGAATTTCTTGAATATCGAGTGGCTGAATTTCTTTCATTTTAAGGTTGCCTATTAAAACATTTAAATCTTCCACAATTTTTGTGTTTCTTACAACTGATGTTTTTGAGTCCTTTTGTTCGCTTCTTCTTAACCATTTTAAAGAGAATTCTTTAAAAGTAATTTCTTGCTTATTGCGAAGAAATGCTTGTTTTTGTTCTGCAATTTTATTTCTTACTTCGTTCTCAAAGTTGCTAGCAAAAGCATTTAATCTGCGTTTGTTTTCATTTTCGGTTATACCTTTTTCACGAGTATATGTTTTGTAAAATATCTTTTGTTTTGAATCATTAACAAACACTTGAATGTCGTAAACTTCTGTTCCATCTTTTTTTATTCTTGGTTTTTTAGGTATGCTTGCCATTTTATCTTTCTCCTTTTTGTAAGTAATTTAGAAGGTCATCAAAGTTGACTAAAACTTTGTTTCCAGCAGTTAGAGAAATGACTTTTTTAGAACTACAAAGACAGCGAATAAAATAGGTAGATAGGCAAGTGTTTGGGTCTATCTCCTTTAATTCTTTTATCGTGGCATTGATTGTTCTATATCTTGCAGAGTTTTCATTTATCTTTGGAGTATCGCAATTTTGTGTTTCGTTTTGTTTCTTTATGGTTAAATCTGTAAATGAACGCATAAAAAGAAACCCTCCTTTTAAATTTAATTTGGGCTTCTTTTTGGTTGCACTCACGCACGAAAGAAAAAGACAGCTAAAAGCTTTCGATTTAATTACTATAAAAATATTAAATACTTGCTTTAGCTGTCTGTTGACTGAGCTGATGCTATTTATAAAAAACTGAAGCTGCCTGTTGGCTTTGCTAATGTTGGGAACATTATAGCACACTTTTAACAAAAAGCAATCATTTTGATAAAGATTTTTTAATTTTTTTTGAGAACTAAAAAAGACATTCCTTAAGAGAATGCCTTTTTGACTAAAATCTTGAATAGCTATCATTTGTGAAATTGCTTGTTTCATAGCATTATTGTAATATAAGCATTTTACAAAGTAAAGTGCAGCGACCTAAAAAATCATAACTTTATTTATCTTGGTTTGCTATTTCTTCTTTCTTTTGTTTCTTGCTTTTCTTTACTTGAATAACAAACATTATTATTGATATTGCAAGAGAGATTATGACAAAGATTTCAAAAACTATCATTCCTGCTTGTGTGATAGTTTGAAAGTTTGCAAGTAAAATACCTACAATAGCAAGTAAAATTGTTTGAGCAAGATTTAACCATTTTAACCATTTCATAATTTTATTCTCCTTTTTTGTTTATTATAAAAAAGCAAATTTTTGCTGTAAAGCCTTATAACCTAAACTTTTTATATTTCAAAAATCTTTATTTAGCAATGACTTTTCTATTCATTGGTATATTTTATTAATTGATTTGTTTGTTCGTTTGCAAAGTGTTTGCAACGAGTTCAAACAATAGGGGCATTAGGTGTCTTTGTTATTTAGTCGTAAATATCTGTAAACAAGATTTTTGTCTTGGTTATCAAACTTAAAAACACCAAAACCACTTGTCAGTTGCATATACTTGGGGTTTCCAATTCTTTTAAGTAAAAGTTGACCGAGTGGGGTTATGCGGTATTCTTCGTTTTCAAATAAGATTGTTTTATCACTTATAATTTTGGCTTTATACTTTTCATCTTTCGTAAAAATTATGTAATCTCCAACTTTTAAGCCTAAATCATAGAAAGTGATTGCTTTTTCTTTGTGCTGTGGAATTTGTGGCTCGCATAGATAACATATATCTTCATTATCTTGTATCCAGTTTAATTCACACTTTGGACATTTTTTCATTTATCACCGCCTTTTAGTGAAGGCATTTCATAAAAATAAAAGTGCCTCCCAAACGGAAGGCACAGTCCTATCAAAAACAAACCTTCCATTGTTGCGACACAATTCCTAACCGAATAGGTGGAAGCATTTGCTTTGATGGCAAAAAAGTTCTTCCCATTCGGTAGGAAAAATATTCAGAATTGTGTCGCAATTTTATAATAACACTTTCTTATTTAAAAAGTCAAGAAAACATACAATTAAAAAATAAACATTGTAGGAATTTACAATGTTTAAAATTCATTATCGTTGATTTTGCCAAATTCTACATCGTTATTCTTATTTCTTGATATTGTTGCAATATAACCAAACATTGACATAAAAATTGCTATGTTTGAAAATGGCTCAAGCCCAATCAAATAATCAAGAGCAAGTATGACTGCTATACCTTGATAGATTAAATATCCTAAGAATTGTAAATTTAAGCATTTTAAAAAAGTCTTGAATATGCTTTTGCGTTTGTCTCTCTTGATAAAAGTAAAAGGAAAAAATAAGATGGCGGGCAATGTATAAATTATAATTCTACATAAAACTAATGAAAAGTATGTCCAAAAGTTTGTATTTAAATATTGCCACATAGTACTTGGGGTTAAATTTAATTTCATCATTTCTTCCCAAGCTGTGCCAAGTCTTAGTTTACTTATTCCAAAAACTAGTAGTTCGTAAATTATTGGGGCTAAAACAACTGCTATAACTTTAAATGCAATTATTGTCTTTTTGTTGAAAGTTTTTATTACAGGGCTTTTCTTACCTTTTTTGTCTCTTCCCATAAATTTTTTCCTTGATTGGTATTTGAAAGATTTAAATTTTTAGTTTCTGGTGTCCCTTTGTCTAAAAACTTGGAAATGAGATTTTCTATCTCTTCTTTAATCGAACTATCAAGTTTAGGATTTTCAATATTTTCAGCTATATCGTTAATAATCTTAATTATTTTATTATCAATTCTAACTGAAAAAAACAAACCAAACCAATCAGCAATATTTTTAAAAATAGAGTCCAATTTGTCAGCTTTTTTATTTATTGCTTGTAGGTCTTTTTTAAATTGCTCTTTATCTTTTTTATCTATTTGCTTTAAAACTTCCTTTAGTTTGTTGCTTGCTTCATCTCTTGTCATTTTATCATTTCTCCTTTATTTTTTTAATATACTATATTTTTAATTTAAAGTCAAATTAATAGAACAAATGTTTTGTTTATTTAAATCTGTAGTTCAATTGTAGTAGCATATACTAGTAGATGAGTATATTAAAACTATATATTTTGTGACTGCAATGGAGTTGCAACGAGTAAATCTGTAGTTCTAACGAGTATAGACAACATATAGACAAAGTATAGAAGCCCCTTGTTTTCAACAAGAGGCTTGCAAGTAATTACTTCTATTTTCTTTTTTTTCTTTATGCACCTTGTTTTACTTACAAGGTGCATTTAACAATTATTTGTAATCTAGGTGTCTACAAGTAGCGTGCAAATAATAACTAAGTTCTAATCTAGTTTCTTGTTCCTTGTTGCTAACGCCAATTTTTAGGGTTATTGTTTTCAGTATAATCTGCAATATACTTAAGCCATTCCAAATCCAGTTTATACCATCTAAGTTTATTTTGTGGAATATATGGGTGTGTTCTTAAAGTGGTTTCAATAAACATATTTTCACTTAAAAACTTAATGCTATTGTAAATTGCTTTTCGCCCAAGTCCATATTTATCCCAACGAGATTGTGTCATATAAAACCATTCGTGTGGATTTTTACTACCATTAGTTATAAAGAATTCGTTTTGTAGTGCACAATAAACATCTGCTATATTTCTTGCTTTTACTCTATTCATTTTGCTTTTTGAAATAGTTGTGATATAGTTATAAAAGAATTGAAACACTCCAATAGGTTTTATTGCTGCACCGCTTTGTTTTTGTATTGACATAAAGTAATCTCTTGCTTTTTCGTGTGGTAGTTTTATTTCTTGTGTGTTTTCAGTTTGTTGATTGTTCATAATCTTTGCTCCTCTTTTTTTGATTTTTAAAAGGACAAATAACTATTTCATCAATAATTTATCAATAGTTTTTTATGAAAATTATTGCAAGATACAAAAGGTATTGAACGAAATCTTAAAAACAAGTTTTAAACATTCAAAAACTACTGAACAAAATGAAAGATATAACATATTTTGTTCAAGCCCCTCAGGACGAGTGAGTTCTCCTAAGCGATAGGTCGGCAGTTCAAATCTGCCTATTCACACCAATTTTCAAAAAAAGACGGCTTTAATTAGTCGTCTTTTTTGTATTTTCTTATTAGAATATTTGTCATAATTCTAATGTTTTCACTTAATTCTATATATTCTTGCTCAATTGATGTAAAAGCTATCACTTTGTCATTAGGTCCCTCATATATAAAATTTTGATAAACTTTGCTTAAATCTGGCATTATATCCGTTTCTGACACGGCTAAAAATTTTCTTTTGTGTTGTTCTTTGTTTTTACCAATAGGATATCTAAAATAATCTGAGTTCTTATCAATCAATTCAATTTCTTTAATTACTCGATCTATAAAGTCCAACTCATTGTCATCGAACACACTTACAATTCGTTCAGTCTTATCAAAATATTTCAAGCAAGAATACAAAGAATTTAATGAATGACAATTCATAAGTTGTAATTTGGTTTTTTCACCATCTTCAGAATAAAGAAAAAAATCTTTTATTGAATTTTCGGTTGAAAATCTTTCTAAATAACTTAGTATTATTGCTTTGATTACCAACTCGGCAGAATGCCTATATAAATAAAGAATTGGAGTCAAAAATAGTTGGTCATCAACATTTCTTTGTTCACATGAACTTAAAATAATGGCCGCATTATAATACGAAATAGAGTCTTCAAAAAATGTCATAGATAAATTATGCTTCATATTTTTATTATAGCACAATTAATTAATGCTTTGAAGGGTTTTTATCTTTTTATTCAAATATTTTATTTATAATCTCACTGGCATGAATGTCACTATTCTTTAGAAAGTGACTGTAGAAGTCACTTGTGGTTGAAGCTTTGCTGTGACCAGCTCTGGCTGATACCGTTTTCATATCTACACCAGCCATTAGTTGTAAAGTGATATTTGTGTGGCGAAGTGAGTGCAATGTGACGATTGGTAGTCCAGCTCTTGCAAGAGATTTTTGTAGCCATACTCGTAAGAGCCCTGGGCAGATGTCTTTGCCATCTTCTGTGCAAAAGAGTCTATCTGTGTCGCCAAGTCTATCTCCAAGATACTTCTTTTGATTTTGCCACCAAGTTTCGTATTCGTGTAAGTATTCAATCAATTTATCTGGCATGGATATTGTGCGTTTTGAATTCTCTGTCTTTGGCTCTTTGGTGATAATTCCAAAGCCAACTATATCTTGCACAGATCTTGCAATTGTCATTGTTTTGTTTTCAAAGTCAATATCTTTCCATTCAAGACCTGCAAGTTCACCACGTCTTATACCCATAAATAGTGCTATCAGCAAGGCAATTTTCCATCTTGGATTGTCTAGTTTATCTAGATACCCTGCTAGTTGCTTTGCTTCTTTATCATTAAGTATCTTGACTTCTTTTTTATGTCCTTGAATTGGCGCAATGTAATCACGAGATGCAAAGTTGTGCTCAACCAATCTTTGCCTTTTTGCATCGGCTAGAATTGTTGCCAATGTTCGCTTAAGTTTTAGTATAGTTTCTTTTGCATACGGACGACTATTTACTTTAACATCAAACCACTCATCAAAGTTTAAGTTGAGTGCACTGCATATTGTTTTGGCACTATCAATCCTTATTCCGTTGCCAACTGTGGCTGAATAATAAATTGATCTAGAGATGCCACTATTTCTAGTAGCATCAACCAGTTTTATGCAGTGAGATTTTAGATACTGAGTTAAATCTCGTTTGAGAATTGCATATCTTTGTTCATATTTCTTTGCCATCATTTCATCTAGGAAACCTTGCACCATGACTGGTGTTATTTGGTTGAGTTTAATATTTCCAAAGTATGCCTCAAACTTTCTAATATTATCTTTGCCTTTTATGTAGTAATTTAACGATCTAGTGTTTTTAATCTTTTCTAGCCACTTATTGGCATAATCTATAAAAGTTATGTCGTTATCTACTGCAAGCATACCGTTTAGTTGTTTTTTGAATTTATCTTCAAAATCCAAGCAAACTCTTTGCAACTCCTTCTTGGCTTGAATTTCTGTTAATTCGTTTGGTTTTCTCCAACACATTGATTTCGCCACGAATTGTCCAGTTCTTAGATCTTTTGCTTTTACTTGTATTCTATACGATATTGATCCGTCATTTAGTTTTTTCTTTCTAACGCAAGCCATTTTATTTCTCCTTTTATCTAATAATTACTTGTTCCATTGGTAGTTCATAATCTTTGCTCTGCAAGAAGGCAATCAGTGAATCGTAGTCAATTAGCACTTTCTTTCCAGTTTTAATTGACCTGATTTTGTATCCATCTGCCAACTTTCTTATTAAGAATTCACTTAGTCCAGTGTTTGGATCTTCTTGTTTAATCATTTGTAATGTTTCTTTAATTGTTCTTATTCTTTGCATTGTTCCTCCAGTTGCTGTCACTACCTAGACTTGTATTCTTATGCGAAACAAAAAGTACCGCAAAAGAGTACACAAGTCCAGTGAAACAGCAAAATTTATTCAAAATTAAACCTTATATCTTTGAATTCTTTTTACTTTGTTTCTATTTGTCTTTGTATTCTTGTTATTTTGGTCAAAATCGTGCCTTCTTTGATTCTTTGATAGTCCACTTGATAATTTATCCAAGTCAAGATTTATCGCTCCTAAAACTTGAAATGACGGCTTATGTTTTCACAAAATTGCCGACTGAAATATTACATGTTTGGACTATTTTGAATTAGATTTGATTATTTTTGATTTATATTTTAAATCAAAAAACGCAAAAAGCCTTTATTTTCCTAACTTTTTAATAAAATTTTGAAAACTTTTTTGATTTTTGATTATGCGAAAATTTGCGTGCGACTGCCTGTCCGCTTATCAAGAACCTTTGGCTTGAGATTTGACCGCCCCCCTGGGGGTTATTTGCCCACAAGTTCTTTAATTGTTTCATCAAAAGCATTTTTGAACTTTTGACCATATTCTTTGGCAAGAATTCTAATGTTAGTTACATCAAATAGGATATATTTATCTGTAATTTCATCTATGAACACTTTATCTTCGATAAAACCTCTATATAGTGTTTCTCCAAAGTGTGCTCTAAGTTTAGCTAAAAGAGTGTTGTAAAGATTGTTTTTATCCAAATCTTTCACGCGCGCGTTATCATGTATTATTTTAATTTTTTTAATATCATAATAATCTATTGTCAGCAGTCCATTGCCTGTATCTTTGAAGCCAATTGCCGATAGGTCAAAACCAGTAGGCAACTTGTTGCCGAATAACACATCAAAATCTACTTCAAGATACATTTCTCTTTTAAGTTCGGAAAGCCTGTTTAAGACGCCAAGCTTTTCGAGTTTTGTTATGATATTTCTAATTTGCCTTTCCTTAATACCTAGTATTGGCAAGTCATCCATTATCTTCTTGTAAGTTAGTTTGAAATACCACTTTCCATCAAGTCTTTTGCTTCTCATATTTCCACTACTAATAAATTGTTCAATGTAATCGAGTAGTAGGATCTCTTTAAGATTTAATCCCAGTCTAAGCACTGTTTCTTGCGGAAAGTTAAATATTTTTGGTCGCATAGATCACATGCTCCTTTTGTATGATTTTTGTTTTCATTTTTATCTCCTTGTTTTAGATTTTTTGCATTCACAAAGATTGATCAATTCTTTGCTTTAGCATATATTTTAACGAAGTCTGCAGTCCTTCGATAAAACCTGGTTTAGTGAAAAATAGATGGAAGCATTTAGCCTTTAACTACTTTTCGATGTAATTTTAGCAACCCCGCTAGTTCACCATTTGACCTAGCGGAAATTATTTTTAAGAAAATTTTACAATGTACGTTGTAAACACATCTTTGACAGCGGAAAAAGTTTTTTGTTTTTATTGCCAAAATTTTACTAGCTAGGGTATATCATCATTTGATATGCCCAAAATATTTTTTAAAAAATTGTAGTTTTTAAATTTATTTACTTGTAGACATAAAAAAGAGACACTTTTTGCAAGTATCTCTAAAAAAAATATTGATTATATATGCAAGGTGTCACACGTATCACACGTGTCACACTTGTGATACCAGTGTATAAATACACCTAAACCCCTTTTACCTTTAAGTATTTTTGACGCTTTTTTTGAATTTTTAGATGTGACACCTTGTGACACCTTGATTTTTAAGGTATCACACTTATTTTATTGATAAAACCCTTTATTTGTCGGCATTTTTGCCTATGTGTGACACCTTGTGATACGTGTGACACCTTATATCTATGTTTGAATATTTATTATTTATTTTTTGGAGTTTTGGAGCTTTTGGAGTATACGTTTGTACTCTCATGTGAGCAAAAAAAATAATTTCTTTTTTATTTTTTTCTATAAAGGTGGGTATGTTTTTCTAAAATTTACTCCAAAACTCCAGAATTGCAATAAAAAAGAACGGATTTTGTTCCGTTCTAATTTTTTATCCATTCTATAAATTCTTTAATGGTTCTACTGTCTATATTGTTTAAATCTGAATCATATTCTGTATTGCTTACACCATCAGGTTGTTTAGATTTAAATTTTGGTACATCAATTGCTTTATATAAAGCGATATTTTTATCAGTGTAAGTTTTATTAAACCTAATGTTTTGTAGGTCTTCTTTACTATAATTTAATAAAAGGTTTTCTATATGTGCAAAAACTTTTATATTATGAGAACATTCATTCTTAACCAGATTCGCCAAATCATACAGAGATAACCCTTGATCATCTTTTCTTAATAGGACTGAGACTATCCACACATCAAAAATATCGGTTACCAATTGCTCATGTCTGAATTTATGAATTCTATTTTCTCCAATCGTTGACTTTACTTCTATCTTTTTGTTTTCACTTACTGAAAAATCAAACTTCATTTTATCTATAGATTGCCATAAAGAATATAAGTCAATTCCAAAATCTGCCATATAATACATAACATATAATTCAGCATATATACCTTGCAACTCTTTTGTTGATATTTTTTGTTTATTTGTGAATAAATCCTTTAAACAAATAAAATAATCTGTTATAGAACCGTTCAGATCATTGTTGATATACATATTTGTTAATTCAATGAAAACTTTAATATGGATTGGATTGTCCGATAAACAAGTCAATATATCAAATCTACCATTCTTTTCAATTTCTCCAATTTTAATTGTACAACTCACATTTCTAGTTAATGCTAAATACTTGGTTTGCTGAATTGACGATTGACTAAAATTTTGTGAGTTGGCAATAAATACAATATTGTTTTGGGAATTTTTCCCATACATATTATTTCCTGCGTTAAAGCATTGATAACAATTATTGTCACAATTGTTTAGTAGATTAAGTCTTGTAATAATTTCTTGAACTTTCATTATTTTACCTCCAATCTTTTAACATATTTTGAGATTTCTTCTGATAATTTTGGTGGTAAATAAAAAGCAAAACATGGTGAATAATAGTCTAAATCTGAATTTTTGGGTTTTATCATATGAACCTGCAGTTGCATTATATCTGGTTTATAATCAGGTATTTTCCTGTCTCCAACATATTTAGAACTATGACCAATCATCAAACCAGACTCAATATTTCCATCTGCATCAACAGTACGATTACCTACATTAAGATTGTCGTATCTTATGAATACCACATCTATCAAAGGGAATATTTTACTTTGGATAAAGATTTGATCTAGATTATTAAAGAAATCATTGTCAAAGTTGCATTTTGTAGGGAATCTAAACTTAGACAATACATCTTGATATAATTCTCTATAGGGCAAGTCTTCTATGTATAGATGGTTATAAGATCCAAATGTTTTAACATTGCATTTATTCTTATTCGATTCTTTTAAGTTATCAAACAAAAGACAGTTTTGTGTTTCAATATCCTTGTTTAATATAAATGAATTTTGTTGTCTTATTTGACCATACTCCAATCTTTCTTCTTT
Organism: uncultured Clostridia bacterium; assembly: GCA_934747765.1. Lineage (GTDB taxonomy): Bacteria > Bacillota > Clostridia > Christensenellales > UBA1242 > UMGS687. The sequence goes on along the minus strand of CAKVGZ010000003.1, from coordinate 36,044 downwards.
TGCAACATTTGGTCGTGTTAACCTAAGAAGCGTACTATTGTTTAAAAATATCCTAGGAATATCCTTAAATTCCTTACCAGCATTAAGGTTTTTTTGTATAGTATCCCATAAAGCCTCATCATGTTCATAAATATCATGAAAGTCTTTTTTTATTTGACTAGTTGTAAATACTCTGCAAATATCCAAATAATTTCTTTTATAACCAAACCATCTGGCTCTTTGTTCTGTGTTGTCAACATTACTTTTGCCTTTGGCTCTTCTAATAAGGTATGTGATTGCTAATCCTTTTATTGTTAAACCTCGTTCAACCATGTTGCCACCAACAAAAATATTTGTTTTGTAATGTTTTGAATTTTCGCTAGCATCGGTATTGCTGTTACAAACCATAACACTAGAGCAGGCCTTTATTGAATTTATAATAAACGGTTCCAACTCTAAATATCCAGGAACAATTGTGTCGCTTGATTTATATATATTATAAGCTGTTATTAAAATTTTTCTTAACCTTTCGAAAGCAAGATCATTAGGTATTTCTACTCTTTGTTGCCAATAATCTAATAATGATTGAACTCTTTCTCGCACAATTTCATGTCCCGTCATCTGAACGCTTGGATGAAAAAGCATTGCGTGAGTTCCAAAATCTCCTCGATATTTTCTAATTCCATTAGAAACAAAAAACATGGCGATTGCTGTAATATAACTATCAGGTAGGCCAGCAATGTCAAATATACTAGGTTCTTCATCTGGAATTTCTAAAACATATTTATCTTCATTAATTGAACTATGAAAATCCGCCAAGCCACAATAATCTTGGCTTGGTTCTACAAGATAACCAAAATCTGGCGATAAAACATCAAAACTATCTATTAACATATTTGCTTGAGGAGTGGCTGTTACTGACACGAATGTGTGTTTATTAAGTCTTTCTCTTAATTTATTCACTGCGTTATATATAGCACTTGGAAAGGCAGATGTTTTTGAATATTTTTTCGTATTTAGGGTAGCCTGGTCTCCTTCATCATCAATAATCAACGTAGGTTGATTTTTTAAAAACGAAGAAGTAAAAACTTCCGTAATTTTGTCAATATGTTTATTATGTTTTAATCCTACAATGATTACTTTAACGTCTCTTTTAATAAATCTTTCTATTTCACGTTCATTTAATATGTCTTTATTTGTATTTGTATCTAATACAACCAATTTGTCAGAATCCACATCAAATGATTCTTTTATTCGCTGTTTATTTTGTTCCAGAAGGATGTTTTTATTGCCGCCAAGCACTATGGAAATATTGTATCCATTGTCAAAGGCCATGGCTATTAATGTTATAAAATTAGACGTTTTTCCGCTTTGAACTTTACCAATAATTATACCTGTGTTTTGTCTTTTGTCGTCAATCGGTTTTATACAATGTGAAAACACATCAACACTGTTTTGGACTATATTATTTATTGAGTTTTGAGGGAAATCGTTATTTGCCATATATTCTGAAACAGTTTGTATAAATTCGCCATCTGAAACGATTGGAACTAATGTTTGATTCTGTTGTATAGGTGTAATTTTTATTATATCTTCCATCTTAACTCCTTATTTTTCAATGCAATATTCTTCCAAAAGTTTATTCATTTTTAGCCTAATTGCATCAACCTCAACTTTTCCATCCTGTGATGCTGTTATGCTTGATTCCACCTCAGCAATGACAAGACATAAAACAAATCTCGTCATTACATCAATAAAATCCTTGTTAGCTGTCAATTTGCTAAAGAATGGATGTGTCATGTTTAATTTTACGTAATAAATGTTTTTATTCTTATCTTCATCGTTTAATTTAGAAATACTTAGCCATTGAGAGATGTTATCATTGTATTCCAGATCTAAATTATACTGATTATTTCCTCTCGTGATTGAGATATGAGAAATGGCTTTTTCACTAAGAATTATTGAATTGTCACCATTTTTTATCGAAACTAATAGTTCTTCTGATTCTTCGTTGGTATCCTGGGTTGGAGTAGGGATGTCTGTAAATTCTATTGATGATGCATCGATTACTCCAAAAGTTTTCAAGTTTTCGACAGCATCTACAACAACTTGTTTTTGGCTTGCTATTTTTCTAACTCTTATGTCATCGGCTTTGTCTTTTATTGGTTTTATTAGAGGTTTTAATTTTTCAATAAATTTTTCCTCTAAAGCTTCGTCATTCCAATCAAAATTATCTTTTGCTTGAGTAACTGGCCAATTATCCATATGTAATTCACCAAATACTCTTTGATACGCAAATGAGTTGGAATCACCAAATAAATCTTTTGGCCTATAATTTTCTTCTGCACCGCCTATAATTACTCGGCCTCTACGAATTAATGTTAATCCCGCACCAGATACACTTGCTTTTTTTCTTATCGCAATAAAACCTCTTGTCTTTAATTCCTTTCCCTTATGCTCGATTGTAAATTCAATTTCTTGCTTCCATTCTTTCTGGTCTTCATCTATATATATTTCTGGATCTTGATACGTAAGTAATTCGCCATTGTAATATATGTCAACTTCATTATTACGTATATCTTGTCTATATATACTGCTCAAAAAGTTTCTAACTTTACCAATAGTTCTTGATCCAACTATTTTTTTGTTTAAATTTCTAATTTCAATAATTGTATAGTGCGAATCTTTTGATACCTCGTTAATATCTTGGTCAATAGAATCCTCTTTTGTTTTACTTAACTCGTCAACATCGACACTTGCTTTATACTCATATTCCGAACCATAACATGATGAGACAACTGTCCAATATAAGCCAAACCAGCAAGCCGCTGTTTTTAACCCCATCCCGAACTCGTTCCTACCAGTGGTTATTACGGGAGGTTTATCTAGTGCTATTGCGCGGAAAAAATCATCCGACTCCATTCCATAAGCATTATCTTTGATAGTTAGTATATCTTCACCGTTATCATCTGTAATATAACTTATGTCTATTGTTAATTTCTTAAAATCATCAAGCTTTTTTAATTCTGCCTTGTGATCAAAATAACTTTGCGTAGAGTTGTCTATGAATTCTGCAAGGGCAGTCCATGGCTCATATCTCAGATTTTTATAAGTTGCATACACTCCAGTTGTAGGTCTAATATTTAATTTCTTTTGTGTCATATTTATTTGTCCTCCCAGTTTCCAATTGCCAAGTTGAATAGTTGTTTGGCAATTATTTTGATGACTTTGACATTTACTGAATTCCCAAGTTGTTTATACGATATATGCTTGTCGCATATAAAGTTGAAATTAGCTCTAAAGCTCTGCAGGTTTGCGGCTTCTCGTACAGTAATCGATCTAAACAATTCTAGTTTTTCATCCCAAATTATTGGCGTGTTTACTATAGCAACTAAAGATGGGAAAGAGTCTGGCCTTTTAATTCTAATACCAGATTGTCTAAACTGTATTATACAATTATTAAACGGAGTATATTCTGGTCCACAATTCCATTCGAATTTTCTATAAATTTTCTTCGTTAGAAGATCCAAATGGTTAAAATACCAATTATCAATTAAAGATCTTTTTGCCAGGTACAAATTTCTATTTTTGTCGATAAAATTCTTTTTCCATTCAGGAGTATCCTCTAATATATAACCATCTTCATCGATTCTTTTGCTAAGTATAGGGTCATTTAGATGCTTCTTTTTTGCTTTAACACGTTGCTGATAGTAACTACATTTTTTGCGAAATTCTTCTTCATCATCAATATTAATTCCAAAATAATCCAACCATATTGGAGCACCTATTTGTTGATGAGGCGTAACATTCATTTTAAATTCTTCCCAAATTTTAATAATTTGTTCCTGTTCTTTACTTATTGCATATTTACTATTTTCTGGGTTGCCTAAATCTAGAATTTTAAATGCGTCACCTGGCTTACATCGTTTTTCAAATTGTTTAAGATTTAAATCTTCAGTGTGTATCCAGCCGTTTTTTAATTTTTCTTGATTCCTCAAGGATTTTTTTATGCCTAGAATGTACACTCGTTCTCTATTCTGTGGTATCCCAAAATCAGATGGTGATTTTATAATTGGATCTTGCGTTATAAAAAAGTCTAAAGCTCTCAATTCAGTTTGTATAACATTCCAAAACTCTTTTTGATCCGCCAGGTTTCGTACATTTTCTAAAATAATAAACTTGCATTCTTTATGTTTTTTTAATATATCTATAATTCTAAAGAATAATTGTCCTTTTAATTCATCCTCAAAACCTTCCTGATTTCCAGCCTTGCTAAAAGTTTGGCATGGAAAACCGGCACATAGAACATCAAACGGAGGGATATCATTTAAACAATCATTAATATCACCATGGACTTTTATTTTAAATTGCTTTTCATATTGTTTTTTACATTCAGGGTCGATTTCCGAAGCAAATACACATTCACCGCCATACAAAGTCATAGCCTGGTGAAAGCCACCAATTCCAGCAAATAAATCTATAAATTTAAAATGACTTTTTGTCATAATTTTACTCCTTGTTATTCCTTATTTTTTCTATCCATTCTGGATTTTGTTTTATTTTTTCTTTTACATCAAGAGGTATATCATCATCGTCTCTTGCTAAATCGAATAATTTGCTTCTTTGCTTATCTGTTAAATCCAAGAAATTAGCAATATCATTTAACCGCTTATAGTTCTGAGGTGGTTTAGTATTTCCTTGTTCAATATCCCATAAATAAGGTTTAGAACAACCACAAAAATCGGCAAGCTTTTGTAAACTTGTCTTTCCTCTACATTTATTTAAATATTTACCAAAGTCGTTATTTTTCATAGTTTACTCCGTATATAAGTTAACTAACGTATTTACATTATAACAATTAAAAATGTAAAATGCAAATGTTTTGATAAATTTCTCAAAACACTTGCAAAAGAAATATATTTACGGTAAAACACAAACGCCTGGAGGTGGATCATGAAAAGAATTGTTGAACTTGTCAATATGAGTTTCAAAAACTCGCAAGAATATTTTAAGCAAACTGTCGATATACAACATATTAAGGCTGATTTCGTTGAAACATTGTCAGCCGAGCAAAAGCATATCTTTGATGAATTGTTGGCAAGTATGTATAAGCTTCATAACCTGAATATTGAAGAAAATATCATTCATACCTACAATATTTGCAAAGAGATTTTTAAATTAAGATAGATCTAACCCTTAGGAGGCTTGCGGGCAATCCATTGATTGGTGTGGACACCATGAAGCAAACCATTGATTACTCTTTAGGAGGTAAAGGTGATAAAATGAAAGCGAGATTTGTTTGTGATATTACCAATGCAAGATTAGCAAGGAACAAAATTGATCGGAGTGAAGGATTTGTAGCTAAGTATATAGTTGAAAGAGTGGTATATTTGGCAAGAGATTATTTTATATATTTTAGGGAACATTTGCTAGAAGAAAACCCTAATATCGTTGCACATAAACACGAAATGCATATTGATAACAAAGGTCGTTTTCATGTGATTATGTTTTGTTGTTTACACAGTGACATTATGCTTTTGGTTTACAGCGATGGCAAAGATTATGCTAAATATGTTTCTATAATTTCAAATGGAGGTGAAAAAGTTGAACCACGTTTTGCAACTAGTAAAAGATACACTAGAAAACGAAAAACTCAGTGCAGAAGAACAACTGCAATTAACTAAAATTTGCGAATTAGAAGATGAGTTCGTAAAAGATTTTTCAAGAGAAAAATGGATAGAATATTTTAATTTAGACATAGAAAAAGGTCAACTTGTAAACCTACAAATTGACCATGTTGTTGAGATTACTTTTAACATTTGTAAAAAGTTGTTTATGAATTCTTAATAAAATTGATTAAATTTGGTAAATTTAATGTTACCAAGTTTTTAAACTCCTTTTCAAATCTTTGTTTATTTTCTGGAGATAGTTTTGACAAATCGTTGTTAAAATCTTTTGCAGATTTTGTAAATTTTGCAATAAACTCTTGATATTCGCTTTCTAACTCCGCCGAATTGTTCATTATTATGCTCCCTTTAAAGTATTTTTTATTATTGCGATTATTTCTTCACATTTCTTTTTGGATAGCCCAAAATCGTGGGCAATTTGCATCAAATCACTTTCTGTTGGCTTACCATTCAAGTTTACACTCATTTCGTGTTCTGGCTTATTTGGTAAGGATGTTATATCGTATGCAGGTGACAATTTGTATCCTTTAAGATTTTCATCATATAGGAATGAGAAATTTTTGCTATGATCGTCTCTGTTTTTATAGAAGACATTGAAGCACATACGTCTAAAAGCCTCATACATATCATTTTCTCTATTTACACTAATTTTTGAAATAACTTGAAACAAATGTCCATAATCCAGATTTGGCAATCTATGAGTTGTCTCAAGTAGTGCAGATAATGATATCATATGAATTTTTTTGTTTTCTATTCTATCAAATCTTTTTGCTCCAAAGAAGCCACTGCAAATTTTAGAATCAAATAATTTAAACTCATTAACATTTACCCCACATTTCTTTGCAAGTTGGTTGGCATTAAATTCTTTTTCCCCAATATTTTTAGGATCTATTTGACAAGGAAATTTTACTATCCATTCTTCATCATTGTAGGTAATATGTGCTTTTGGTCTTGCACCACCGCTAGATCCACCCAAGTTAAAAATGCTATCTAGGTCAACATTTTCAGCATCATCGTTTAGTATTTTTTCAGCCTCAATTGCAATTTCATCTAAGCTATAATCTTCGCTTATTGCTAATATAGTTCTATTTGGCTCATATTCTAATGCACCTAAACCATTCCTGTTTATTATAGATAATTTTTGAAGTGGAGAGAGTCTATCAAAGCTAATGCCATACTTATTTAGCATACGCCTAACAAGAAGTTCGCCCCAACCATCTGGTAATGAATCCCAAAAAACGCCATATAATCCATTGAATGTTGGTTTATCACTAATATAAATTTCATTAGATAATGGCAATGATATTGGTGAGATTGAAAATCCGTTTTTTATCCATTCATTATCATATTGAAAAGCAATGCTTCCATTTTTTAATTCAGCAAGATAACCAACAATCTTTCCATTATACTTAACATTTAATTTTTTTACCTCTTCAATACTCATCTTAATACTCCTTTAAGTCTGAAACTAGTTCATTGCCAAAAAGCATGTTAAAATCTGCAAGAGCATTTAATACACTTGCAATCTTCAATAGTGAGTTAAAAGATATTTCTCCAGTACTTTCGAATCTTCTAATTGAAGCATAACTTACACCAGATCTTTGTGAAAGTTCTTGCTGTGTAAGTTTTAGTTCTTTTCGTCTTTCTTTAACTCTTTCTACTATTCCACTTAAAACACCTTGTTCTGTTAGTGTGTGGACAAAATAGTTTAAATCATATTTATTTTTCATACTGCTCATATTTTAGCACTTTTATTTATTATTGTCAATAAAATGCTAATATATTAGCAATTTAATTTTAAAGAAATTTTTAATAGTTGTTAAAATGTTGAAAATGCACCCAAACCATAAAATCTTGCAAAAGTTCACCATTTGTGCACCGTAGATTTGAAAGGGTTTGAGTAAAAGATACAAAAGTTAGCCGTTTTGGTTAATATACTGCACAATTTTGGCTAAAATTTTGATAAGAATTGCGATTTTTAATATGAAATAGATTAAAATTATAATTTTCCATTGCTCCTAAGCGATAGGTCGGATGTTCGAATCATCTCGGTTGCACCATACTTAAAGAAAAGACGCTACGGCGTCTTGTTTTTTTTAGTGGCAGTGATTTTTTTAACAGATGTGCAATTTACGTATTGCTTTTTGTCCACTGCAGAATAGAAAAAATTCTTCGATAGATATTGACATGCGGCGATTTTTGTTTTAAAATATAACGTAAATTAGGAGAAGTGAATGAAAGATATTAACAAATATAAATTTTTCTACAATTATTACAAACCTTCAAACGACAGTCGCAATTACGGAAATTTCTTAAGCGATTACACTTTTGGCATTTCCAGATATAGAGAAAGTGTTAAAAATTTTAAAGAATTGTATTTAATCATAAAAGACAAATACAAGGTTAAAGAAGGATTCAGTAACTTCCTCGAAGAAGTTTATACGTTCAACTACAACAACCTCATCACCGCAGAAGCAAAAAAGAAAGCTTTGGACGCATTTTGGAGTTCTCTTTCTTTTGGAAGTGCTGTTGATCCTTTTGAACATCAAAAAAAGCTTGAAAAAGCACTTGAAAAAAGCAACATCTTCAAAATAACGCTCACAAAAAGACTTAAAGCCATGGGGCTTGCAAGCAATAATGTTGAAAACAATAAAATTGCAAAAATTGCTATTGACAATTTGAAGAACGGCGATTTACAAAGCATTTTGCTAACCAGCCTTCAAAACGAAATTAGAGCTCTTGTTGTTTCTGGAATTTTGGAATTTACAAATAGTATCAACAACGCAACAAAATATGTCACGTTGTATAGCAAAAATAAAGACCTCATCAATGCGTGGGAATTGACATCAAGAATTATAGATAACGATGCAAAGAAGGCTTTAACAGAATGCTTCTCATGGATGGATGATTATGACAATGTTGCAAAACCAAAATTGAATGATAAAGTTGACAGCGAAAACTTCTATAAAGATTTGAACAATAGAATTAAACAAAGAGAAATTAAAGACGGTAAAAAGCCTGTTGGAATCAGATTTGCTCCAAGCGGAGTCTTTAAAATAAGCTTGTAAAATAAAAAGGACATACAAATGTATGTCTTTTTTTATTGAAAACGACGCGATATTCTCGTGTCGTTTTCTATGTTAAGGATAGGATAAAAATGTGAATTAATTATGAAACATTGTTTTCAATTCGAACATAAGCAATTTTACCTTTGAAATTGCCTGAAGAGAAGTTTGGAGTTGTTGCACTTGAACTTGCTTCTGCTGCAACAAAGATTGCATTTGAAGAATGGTATCCTATCTTTCCTGAAACATATTTTTCTGATGTTCCAACCAACTCTCCATCAATGTATGCTCTAAAATAGTTCCCATCAAATGTTATTTTGAAGGTATGCCATCCAGCACTTAAATCGGCAAAAGTCATTGATGTGGTTACATTTTTGTAACCGTTTCCTGAGTCGTAACATGAGAAATGTATTTTGCCTCCGAGGACTTCACCAACGTTCCATCCACCGCCTTCCGTGCAAGAAATTAATCTCATGTTTGTTGTGTACTTAGACCAGTCGTCCATGTATGCCCTAACTTCAACGGTCAATGTATCTTGATACATGTAATCTCTTCCAAGGTTAACATATTCTCTTCCATCAAAAGATCTTGGAGCGCTAATCAAGTTTTCGTAAATTTTACTTGCAAAACCCGAACCTAATGCTCTTGTATATGCCGCTTTACTTCCAGTTGGAACGTAAACTTTTTCAAGTGAACTTGAATTTGGAAAAGAGCTAAGTCCTAGTGTTGGAAGGGTTGCACTTGAGAATATGATTGAGGTTAAGCCTGTGCAACCAGAGAATGCCCAAGAATTTATCTTTATTACACTGTTTGGAACGGTGATTAAGGTTAAGCCTGTACAATCAGAGAATGCATATTCTGCAATTCCAAAAACATCGCTAGGAATCTCTAATGGTCCGGTAGGTTTGGTGCCTTTATATCCTAAAATCCATTTTTTCCCATCGGCGCACGATACATATATAAGGTCTCCGTCGTTTGCGTTGCTATACAGATATGTGCCACGGAATGCATATTTACTTATCGTTGTGATACTATTTGGAATTGTGATTGATGTTAAGCCTGTGCAATTTTCGAATGCACTATCCGCTATGCTTGTGACTCCTTCTGGAATTGTGATTGAAGTTAAGCTTGCGCAACCTTTGAAAGCTGCACGAGTTATGTTTGTGACACTGCTTGGAATCGTAATTGATGTTAAGTTTGTGCAATAAGAGAATACTTCACTGCCTATATTTCCAACTCCTTCTGCAATTGTGACTGAGGTTAATTTTCTACAATTTATAAACGCAGAATTACCTATACTTGTGACACTGCTTGGAATTGCGACCGAGGTTAAGCCTGAATAAGAGAATGCATTATTGCCTATAGTCTCTACTCCTTCTGGAATAGTGATTGAAATTAGTCCTGCACAATTTTTAAATGCCCCATTAGCTATTCTTGTGATGGTGTTCGGCAAAATCAAAGCAACAACATCGGAGTCTATATTTTGTGACCCATCACCAATTGCAGTCACGTCATAGGTTGTTCCACCAATATTGAAAGTACTTGGAATTTCATAACGTGTTTTATCTGTTGTTACTTTTGTTATAGTTAAGTTTGTTCCTGAAGATGTATATTCAATATCGCTTGCGGTTAGCACATAGTAAAACACAACTTCAACTTGAACTGAGTTTGCTGGCATTGTGAATGTGTAGACTGTGTCTGAAACTTTAGTAACTCCTGTTGAACTTCCATTGATTTTAACTTCTCTAACAACATAGTTTGCGCTTGGTGTTACTGTGATTGTAATCTCATCATTGTAATTTGCAGTTGCTTTTGAAACTGTGAACGAACCATTTTCTGCTGGATTTACAGTGATTGTATAGTTAATTGCTTTGAATGTCACTGAAACTGCAACATTGTTTGCTGGCATTGTGAATGAAGTTACGCCAACTTCAAGGGCAACTCCGTCAACCAATATTTGGTTAAGTTCATAACCTGTTGCTGGGGTTACACTGATAGTAACATTTTCGCCATAGGTTGCTGTTTCTTTTACGTTAACCACACCGTTGCCTGTAATATTTTTGGTTATCGCATAGTTAATTGCTTTGAATGTTACTGAAACTGCAACATTGTTTGCTGGCATTGTGAATGAATTTCCTGAAATTGCGTCTCCGTCAACCAAGATTTGGTCGAGTTCATAGCCTGTTGCTGGGGTTACTGTGATTGTTACAGTTTCACCATAAGTTGCTGTTTCTTTTACTTCAAACGAACCATTTGTGGGTGAATTATTGGTGATTGTGTAGGTGATTTTTTCAAATGTTGGAGTTATTGTAACTTCTTCTTTTTTCATAACAAATGTATACTCTGTTTCTGAAACCTTTGTTACTTCAATTGTTGTGCCATCTGAAACTTCAATACTCAACAATTTACATCCTTCGTTTGGCGTGATGGTCAAAGTTATTTTTTCACCAGCAAAAGCAGTTTCTTTGTCGGCTGTCACTCTCCCATTTGCTGATGAAACAATGGTTATCGCTTTTGGCTCAACAAAAGCTGCAAATATTTTAACATCACCTGCTGGCATTATGAACGAATATTCATTTTCAACGCCTGTTGGATTCGCTGTTATGCGCTTCTCTTCATCATTGTCATCTTTATATATGGCATAAACACTGTCCACAGAATAGCCATCTTCTGGTGCAACGGTTACTGTAATAGTTTCTCCCATTGTTGCACTTGTTGGGTCAACAACACTTACTGAACCACCAACACATTCTTCGTTAGCTAAGATTGTGTATGAAGCAAGTGTGTAAGAAACTGAAATTGTTACGTTTCCTGCTGGCATTATGAATTTGTTGTTTGTGACTGTAACAGGTGTTCCATTGCACATAACTGTGAACACAGCTTCATATCCTTCTTCTGTGTTTTCTGTTATTGTGACTTCTTCGCCATATTTTGCTTCGTCTTGAATTTCATAAGTTCCATGGGCTTCAGAAGTTCCTTCTCTTGTGATTGTGAAGTTAATTGCTTTGAAAGTAACTTTAACAGTAACATCTTTTGCTGGCATTGTGAAAGTTGTTCCGGTGATTTCCTCTTCGTCAACCAAAATTTGGTCGAGTTCATAGCCTGTTGCTGGTGCAACTGTGATTGTAATCTCATCATTGTAATTTGCAGTTGTTTTTGAAACTTCAAACGAACCATTTGCTGTTTCTTCTTTAGAGATTGTGTAATCTATTATTTCAAATGTTGCAATTACTGTCACTTCTCCTGCTGGCATTGTAAACTTGTTGTCCACAACTGAAATCTCTGTTTCACCGAACATAACTTTCAATGATTTAAGTTTATAACCTGTTGTTGGAGAAACTGTCAACACAACTTCTGCTCCTTCCAAAGCATTTACAGGGGTTGCAGAAACATTGCCATTTTCTGTTGGGTTGATATTAACTGCATTAACATTTTGCGCAAAGGTTGCAGAGATTGTTACATTTCCTGCTGGCATTGTGAATGTGACTGTGTTGCCTTTGACCTGTCTTGCAACAAGAGAATCTCCGTTTTTAATTATCAAATCTCTAAGTTTATATGTTGCATTTGGATTTACTGTTAATGTAATTAAGTCACCAACATTTGCTGTTGTTTTGTCTGGAACAATTGAACCATTTTCTGATGGATTTACAGTGATTGAATAGTCAATTGCTCTAAATGACACAGAAACAACAACATCTTTTGCCGGCATTGTGAATGAATTTCCTGAGATTGCCTTTCCGTCAACCAAGATTTGGTCAAGCTCATATCCGACATCTGGTGCTAATTCTAAATTGATTACATCTTGATAATTTGCAAATTCTGGAACTGTAAAAGAACCGTGTTCACAGTTTGATTTACTGATTGAATATGTAATCTTTCTAAATTCAGCTGTTATGCTAACATTTTTGTTTGGCATCAAAAATTTATTATTTTTAATTTCTTTGCCATTAACTAAAAGAGAATTAGGGACTAATTCGTAACCTTCGTGTGGAACAACTTTAATACTAATCTCGTTCCCTGCATAAGGCTCCCCCGAACATGTTACTGTTCCATTTTGAAGTTGAACAATGCTTATTTCATACTTGATGTTTTGTGTTTTAGTACAAGCTGTGAAAACAAACGCACAGCAGAATATGACTGCAAAACAACACACAATTGAAAGCAACGCTTTTTTGATTTTCGTCATTTTTATCCTCCGCAAAGAAACTTTTGATATTAAGTTTCTCAATTTTTCGACATTTTATGCCTTTATAGTCACGAGTATAATCAAAAAAATAAAAAAAACAAACAAAAAAGCCAATTTTTGCTTGTTTTTTTTAATTTTTAACAATTTGAGTTTTTTCCTGTTATAGATTTTTTAAATCCTGTCTGTAAAAAAACTTTGTGGGTGGTCGCAGACAGGACACACTTTTGGCGCGGATTTCCCGAAATGAATATGTCCACAATTCAAGCATTTCCATGCAATAACTTCATCTTTATTAAAAGTTGTTCCATTTTTAAGTTCTTCCAAAAGTTTGAGATATCTTTCTTCATGATGTTTTTCAATTGCACCAACTGCTTCAAACTGATATGCCAATTTATCGAAGCCTTCAAGTTTTGCTTCCTTTGCCATTCTTGCATACATATCTGTCCATTCACCGTGCTCACCTGAAGCGGCTTCAATCAGGTTTTCAATTGTCATTGGAACCATTCCGCCGTTAAGTGCTTTGAACCACATTTTTGCGTGTTCTTTTTCGTTTCCAGCTGTTTCTTCAAAGATGTTTGCAATTTCTTCATATCCTTCTTTTCTTGCCTTTGAAGCAAAAAAAGTATATTTATTTCTCGCTTGACTTTCGCCTGCAAAAGCTTCTCTCAAATTCTTTTCTGTTTTTGTTCCTTTCAATTCCATAATTTTCTCCTTTATTTTGTATTAGAAGAACGGTCGAAATATGTTGTGTGCAACAATGTTTCGCTCAATTCACTCAGCGGTGATTTTAAGAATTCTTGATATATTTTCTTGATTTGCGGATTGCTATGCGCACTTCTATCTTCCAGTCCTTCATCTCTTAAGTATAAAGCATTCATGCGTTTTTGCCTAATAAAATCGTCAACATTTTTTATTTTTGGCTGTCCACCACCTCCAGAGCATCCACCAGGGCACGTCATGACTTCAACAAAATCATATTCAGTGTTTCCGTTTTTTATTGATGTCAGCAGGTCATAAACATTGTTAAGTCCATTGACCACAGCAACTTTTACATTTGCACCGCCCATGTTGATGGTGTCTTCTTTTATTCCTTTCAATCCTCTGACTTGTTCTAATTTCAAGAAGTTATCTTTTGGTTCATGCCCTGTTAGCATAAAATATGCTTCTCTCATGGTGGATTCAGTAACGCCCCCGCTCGCACCAAAAATCAGGCCAGCGCCCGAGCCTCTGCAAATTTCGTCGTACTTGCCGTCATACAAATTTCCATAAGGAATGTTTTGACGTCTAATCATGTGTGCAAGTTCACGAGTTGTCAAAATGTAGTCGACATCATGTATTCCTGGCATATATCCATAATCGTCGGAAATTGAAAGTTCTTCTCGCGTAATTTCATATTTCTTAGATGTGCAAGGAGTTATGACAACATGAACAATGTTTTCTGGCTTAATCTTTTTTTGTTTTGCAAAATATGTTTTAATGATTGTTCCTTGAATGGCAATTGGACTTTTGACAGTGGACAAATTTGGAATCAACTTTGGCTCAAACATTTCAACAAATTTGACCCATGAAGGGCAACATGACGAAAACATTGGCAAAGCTCCGCCATTTTTTATTCTGCCAATAAGTTCACTTGCTTCTTCCATAACCGTTAAATCTGCGCCAAAAGTAACATCAAAAACATAGTCGAATCCAAGCATTCGAAGTGCTGTTATCATTTTCCCTTCGTCGAAAATGCCCGCATCATATCCAAACTCTTCAGCCAGCGAAGCACGAACTGCAGGTGCTGTTGAAACAACCAAAACCTTGTCATAATTTCCAAGCGCATCCAAAACATTTCGATAACTTGCTTTTTCTCTTAAAGCATTTGTTCCGCACGCCAAAGTGCACTGCCCGCAACCAATGCAAACATTCGGTTTGCCAGGTTTGTTGACGTCATAATGATCGGCAAGACCTGTTACTTTGTTGCACATATCTTTGCATTTTCCACACTTTATGCATTTTGTTATATCACGAAAAAGGCAAGGACTGTTTTCATCAACAAACACCCTTGCATTTTCTCCAAGTTTCTTTTTTATAAGTTCCTTTAACTTTTGTTGTTTTAATTTTTTTAAATCCATTCCCCTATCCAATTTCCTTCTTTTTGTCCTGTTTTTTAACTTGCTTAATTTCTTTTGCTTCTGCTTTAATTTCCTTTTTGGAATACATTTTTCTTAGAAGTTTTTTCAAATTAACTTTGTTTTCAGTTCCCACCAAAAGTCTAAAAATGTTTTTTCGATGCATAAACCAAGTTAAACAAAACATTGTGAAAAGCAAAATTGTGATGACCAAATTACTGTTTTTGCCCGTGTATTTGAGCGCCTCGATGAAGGTGACAATTGAAATGAAAATAAACGATGCAACAGCGCCATAGTCGAAAATATATAAATATAGAAAGCAAAATGCAAAGCAAATTGCAACCCAAATTGGAGAGGAAACAAGGAAAACGCCAAGCATGCAAGCAACGCCTTTCCCGCCCTTAAACTTGTAGACAACTGGGAAATTGTGACCTAAAATTGCGGAAAGCCCGCCAATGTATAATCCCATCATTGCAGTTGACGAAGAATGCAGTCCCCAAATGTCGATGTAACTTCCTCCGTCGAGCCCACCAAAAAGGAAAAATCCTAAAAGTGCAGATAGTGTTCCTTTGAGTGCATCAAGAACAAGAGTTAAAAGTCCTGCTCCAAAACCGTATGCCCGAAGCATGTTCATTGTTCCGGGATTTCCGCTTCCTTGCTTTGTTATGTCACTTTTCAAAACTTTGCGCGAAAGAATTCTTGCAAAACTTATGTTTCCCAAGAAATATGAAACAACGATCACAATGACATATCTCCACCATTCCATCAGATAACTATTCTTTCTCCTTTCTGTTTTTGAAAATCAACTTGATTGGAGTGCCCTCAAAATTTATCGCATCACGAAGCCTGTTTTCCAAAAATCTTTGATACGAAAAATGAACAAGTGCACCATCGTTCACAAAAATGACAAACGTTGGCGGATTGATTTCCGCTTGCGTTGCGTAAAGAATTTTTAGGCGTTTGCCTTTTTTTGTTGGAGGTTCTTGAGCAAGAATTGCTTTTTGAATTACTTCGTTCAAAACCCCAGTTGAAATTCTGCGTGAGTTGTTGCCCACAACTTCCAAAACTGTTGGCATGATTCTTTCAAGCCTTTTGCCAGTGAGCGCCGAAACAAAAATAGGTTTGAAATAGTTCATAAATGCAAGCTTGCTGGCCAGCATATCTTTGTATTCGTTGATGGTGTGCCCGTCTTTTTCAACAAGGTCCCATTTGTTCATAACAACAACACTTGGCTTGCCTTCTTCGTGCACATATCCCGCAATTCGAACATCTTGCTCGCTGATTTCTTCACTTGCGTCAAAAACAATTAACACAATGTCCGCACGCTTGATTGCTTCCATTGCACGGATGACACTGTAGCCTTCAACACTTTCGCGCTCAACACTGCGTTGACGTCGCATTCCGGCAGTGTCGATGAGAATGTAGTCTTTGTTTGCATATCTGAAAGGCGTGTCGATTGCGTCACGAGTGGTGCCCGCAACGTTCGAAACCACAACACGTTCTTCGCCCAAAATTCTGTTAACAATTGAACTTTTGCCCGCGTTTGGTCTTCCAACAACGGCAATTTTGATGGTTGAGTCGTCGGCTGAAGAAATGTCTTGACCTTTGAATGCTGGTGCGTTGATGATTTCGTCCAAAACCTCGCCAAGCCCTTTGCTTTGTTCGCATGAAATTGGAAATGGCTGGCCAAGCCCAAGTGAATAGAAATCGTATGTGTTTTCAACTTCGAATCGGTCTAACTTGTTCACAACAAGAATGACTTTCTTTTTTGTTTTTCTGAGTAACTCCCCAACTTCTTCGTCGGCAGGGGTCAGCCCGTCTTTTCCGTCAACCATGAATATGATGACGTCCGCAAGATCGATTGCAATTTGTGCTTGTGAACGAATGGTTTTTTGAAAAATGTCGGAACTTTTGCTGTCTAGACCGCCTGTGTCAACAAGGGTGAAAACGTGGCCACACCATTCTGCGTCAGAATAAATTCTGTCACGCGTTACGCCTGGCATGTCGTCTATTATGCTGATTCTTTTTCCGCAAATCTTGTTGAAAAACGTGCTTTTTCCTGTGTTTGGTCGTCCAACAATTGCTACAAGTGGTTTTTTCATATTTGTCCTTTTTAGTATTGCACAATTTGCGTGTTTTTCAAAACAAATTGTTAGTTAGATGCACTTTTCTTTAAATAGTCGCTGATGAATGGTTCAAGGTCACCGTCCATAACTCCAAAAACATCGCTGGTTTCGTGACCCGTGCGGTGGTCCTTCACCATGGTGTAAGGGTGGAAAACATACGACCGAATTTGACTTCCCCACTCAATTTTTTTCAGTTCCCCGCGAATGTTGTTTAATTTTGCAAGCTCCTCTTCTTCGCGCTTTTCAACAAGCTTGGAAAGAAGCATTTTCATGCAGGTTTCGCGGTTCTGAATTTGACTGCGCTCCGTCTGGCATGAAACCACAAACCCGGTTGGAATGTGAGTTATGCGAATTGCACTTTCGGTTTTGTTGATGTGCTGACCGCCTGCACCACTGCTTCGATAGGTGTCAATTTTGAGGTCTTCGCTTCGGATGATAATGTCTTCACTCTCCGAAATTTCGGGCATCACTTCAACGCTGGCAAAACTTGTGTGACGGCGCGCGTTGGAGTCGAATGGAGAAATTCGAACAAGTCTGTGGACGCCTTTTTCGCACTTCAAAAACCCGTAGGCGTTGTCGCCTTCAACGGTGAATGTTATGGATTTGATTCCCGCTTCGTCGCCGTCGAGAACACTTAGAATGGTGGTTTTGTAACCTTCTTTTTCGGCAAAGCGAGTGTACATGCGGTGGAGCATGTTCGCCCAGTCTTGCGCCTCAGTTCCGCCAGCACCGGCATGAATGGTTATGATTGCGTTGTTCGAGTCGTACTTTCCTGAAAGAAGGGTTTCAAGCTTGGTTTTTTCTGCTTCCAAAGAAAATGCTTTTGTTTCTTTCAAAAGCTCGTCATAAAACTCGCGCCCTTCGTCGTCGCCCGAAATTTCGCAAAGTTCGATGAGCGCAAAAAGGTCGCAAAGCTTTTTTTCAAAACTCTTCACCTTTTCAATTCGCCCTTCAAGTTTTTTCAGTTCTTTTCCAACTTTCAGCGCTTTTTCGTTGTCTTGCCAAAACCCGTCTGCCTCTTGCTCCGCTTTTAAAACCGAAATTCTGTTTCGCACTTCTTGCGTGTCAAAGACACTCCTTTATGAAAGAGAATTCCTTTTCAAGTTCTTTGACTTTGATTTTTTCATTTTCAACTATCATACCCAAAACTATACACTTTCCCGCCCCGCTTGTCAAATCTTTTTTCCACAACCCCCACCCACAAAAAAAACGATACCTTTCGATATCGTTTTTCTTTTTTATGAAGCATTTCCTGTCAAATCGCTCAATATCATGTCAGCCCCTTTGTAAAGAGCATATTTACCGGAAACATCATCAAAAGCCACTCTATAAGTTGTATTTCCAGATTCTACTATTACTGTTGTTATAGAGTTTAAATTATATTGATTGAACAAAGATTCTGGAAGTTCTGTTACATCTTTTCCAATTACCAAAGTCGTAACTGAGCATGAATAAGTCCCGTTGTTTCTGTTTTGGCATGTGCCAAATACAGCATCTTCATATTTGCTAATTTTCTCATATAAAGTTACATTTGAATTGATTTTTACTTCAGATAAAAGGGAGCAATCTTGAAAAGCATTCATACCTATGTATTGAACAGTTGAAGGAATACTTATAGTCGTTATATTTATATTTCTAAAAGCTTCATCATCAATGATTAACAATCCTTCATTTAGTGTTATGGTAAAGGTCTCATTATTTGAGCCCATGTTGTGCATTTTGCCAATATATTTCAAATCACTGTTGCAAACAAGTTTTGACAGATAGTTCATGTCATCCAATGCTCCCATAGCAATACCAACGATTCCAGAAGGTAAAGTTAATGTTCCACTCATATCATATCTTGTATATCCAATTATCCACTTTTTGTTATTATTGGTAGAAATATACCTTAAACCGTAAGTATCATCTAAAGAAATTGTTCCCTGTTCGACTCCCAAATCACTAAAGTCTATTCTTTCTACAGTATTAGGTACACGAATTTGAGCCCAGTTAGCATCATCATCAAAACTTAAACCACTTTCACCTAATGCTAAAACAGGTAATTTTTCCCCGTTAATAACCATATAGTCAGGAATTATATAAACGGTTTGAGAGCAAGTAACTTTATTGATTCTTACACCTCTTTTGCCATGAATAGTACCCTCCTTATCGTGATTATCACCAACTTTACAGTCAGTATTTAAAGCGGACAAAGTAAAGTAACCAAAAGTAGGAGTTATAGTAACATTTGCATCAGGCATTGTAAACTTAAATACATTAGTCGCAGTTATGTCAGCATAAATTGTAGTTGAACCATATTCTATTTTGACTTCGTTCAGATAATATCCAGAGCTAGGAGTCCCTGTTATTGTAACTTCATCTCCAGCTGATGCAGATAATTTAGATGCTCTTATAGTGCCGTTCGAACCGGTATTTAATGTAATGTTTGCTACTGAATATTCGGCAACTACAGAAACTGCTTCGGCTGGCATTGCGAATGTGAAAACACCAGTTGATGTTTCGGTGGTTGCAACTGCGCCGTTGTTAACTTGCAATGATTTGAGAACAAATCCTGCACTTGGAGTTGCTGTTATTGTAACAGTGTCGCCTTCGAATGCTTCTGTGGTGTTTTCTGTGAAAGTTCCGTCCAATGCTGAAGTTACGCCTGTTATTTCAACAGTTCCGTTTGTTGCTTCGTTTGCTGTGATTAAACTTTTGATTCCAAACCATGCTCTAATTTTCACGTTGTTTGCAATCATGTTGAACACAAACACATTTTCGTCTTCTGTTTTTGCTGGAATCAATGTTTGGTAATTTCCGTCATTGTTTGCATCATAGAGAACTGAAATTGCTTTGAGAGAATAGCCATCGTTTGGTTCAACTGTGATTGTGATTTCGTTACCCATGTTAGCAATTGTTGGGATGACACTTACTGAACCATTTTCAATGTTTTCTTCGTCAACTGAGATTGTGTATGAAATAAGTGTGTATGAAACTGAAATTGTCACGTTTCCTGCTGGCATAATGAACTTGTTGTTTGTAACTGTAACAGGTGTTCCGTTGCACATAACTGTGAACACAGCTTCATATCCTGCTTCTGTGTTTTCTGTTATTGTAACTTCTTCGCCATATTTTGCTTCGTCTTGAATTTCATAAGTTCCATGGTCATCAGAAGTTCCTTCTCTTGTGATTGTGTAATTAATTGCTTTGAAAGTAACAAAGATTTCAACTCTTCCACCTTTCATAACAAAAGATGTCACGCCTGGGTCAAGGTCAACTGAATTGCCATCTGAGTAGAAGAGAACTGTTATTTTATCAAGTTCATAACCTGTGTTTGGATTTACTGTGATTGTGACAGTGTCACCAATAGAAGCTCTTTCTGCTGAAGTTTCGAATGAACCATTAGATGTTGCCATTTTGTCAACAGAATATGTTTCTTTAACAAAACGAACTCTAACTTCAACATTACCATTTGGCATTGTGAAGTACAATCTATCATCTTCGTCCATTTCAATTGTAACAGCAGTATCACCGAAGAACACTCCCGCTTCGAAATCGCCATCAAGGTCGTAGCCTTCGTTTGGTGTGATTGTTAAGTAAACTGTTGTTCCTGGCAATGCAGAAACTGGGTTAACAATAACAGAACCACCTTCATTTATATCAATTTTAATGTCATAACCTTCTTGTTTAAAGGTTGCAGAGATTGTTACATTTCCTGCTGGCATTGTGAATGTGACTGTGTTGCCGTCAACCAGTCTTGCAACAAGAGAATCTCCGTTTTTGATAACCAAATCTCCAAGTTTATATGTTGCATTTGGATTTACTGTTAATGTAATTTGGTCACCAACATTTGCTGTTGTTTTGTCTGGAACAATTGAACCATTTTCTGATGGATTTACAGTGATTGAATAGTCAATTGCTGTCAATTCAACTGTGACATCTGAATCGCCTTCAACAACGAACGAGTTTCCTGAAATTACAACTCCATTAACTTTGATTGCAGAAACTATGTAACCTTCATCTGGAGTTACAGAAACTGTTATTGTGTCGCCATAATAAGCTTTTGTGCTTGAAAGGCTAATTCTTGCATGGTCAACGTTATTTTTTGAAACAGTGTAGTCAACTGCCTTGAAAACAACTTGAACAGTTGTGTTTGAGTCTGGCATTTTGAAACTTGTTCCAGTGATTGTGTTTCCATTTACAATGATTTTACTGAACACATAGCCAGGGTCTGCAGTTATGTTTGTGACTTCAACTGTGTCGCCATAACTTGCTGTTGCTGGGATGGTGAAAGAACCATGTTCAGTTTGTTTTGTTAAGGTGTGAGTAACCTTTGAGAAAGTTGCATCAATGGTGATGTTTCCTTGTGGCATAATGAAGGACCATTTATTTCCTTCTCTTGTGACCAACACTTGAGCACCATTATTAAGAACTGTGATGCCTGTGCATTCATAGCCTTTTTCTGGAACTGGAGTCAAAGTTACCTTTGCGCCCCATTCAGTTGAATCGCCACTTGCAATTTCTTGGGCAGAAACTTCAATGTCAACAGTTCCGTGTTCAATGCTGCCTGTGTTAACAGCGTAATTGATTTTCTTGAACTTAGCAGTGACATTAACATTGCCTTCTGGCATGATGAATTTATTTCCAACAACTTCTTTGCCATTAACTTTCAAAGAGCCTGGGACAATTTCATAGCCAGTATCTGGGTTGAGAACAATTGTTATTTCTTCTCCAGCAATTGCATCGCCTTGAACTTTAACCCAACCACTTTGGATTGCCTTATCTATTGTGATGTTATATGAAGTGTATTCTGCATCTGTACAAGCTGTGAAAACAAACGCACAGCAGAAGATGACTGCAAAACAACACACAATTGAAAGCAACGCTTTTTTGATTTTCGTCATTTTTATCCTCCTTTATCCAGACACAACTTTCTCGAGCAATGAGCTCACAAACTGGAAACTTATTTGTGAATTCTACAAATTTCGACAGAATTATGTCTTTTAACAAATTCTAGTATACACAATTTCAAAAAATTTTTACATATCCGTACAAATGTACGATTTTTTGTAAATTAATGGGTTTTTCGTCAAAAAAAGCCTATTTTTTGGCACTACACACAAGATTATTCTTTCAAATTTTGTCACATTTATTTCAGCAAAAGCATAACTTAGTATTGAAAATCATTTTTTTGGAGGTTTAAAATGTCTTTTTACATCAACAACAACAACGCATGCCGTCCAGGAGGGTTAAGCGGGAATCCTTCAAGCGGGCTATGCGAGAAAGCGCTGATTGAAGTTACTAAAGTTTTTGACGCTTGCAGGCAACAACTTGTTGAAAGCGGACTTTCACTCACACTTTCAGATTTCAATCCTGCCGGACCAACTCAGCCCTTAACATTCATTTCGGCAACAACAAGTTTGACAGACCCGGCAACAATAAGCGACGTGGTTATCGACCGCATCGACCAACGTCCAAACTTTGCAAACGTTTCGGGAACCGTAACTGTTCCAGTTGTTGTGCAATATCGTGATGCAAACGGAGTTTTAGGCACAGCAACCGCAACCATAACCGTTCCTGAAAACGTCATCATGTTTGTTCCTCAACCATCAGTCATGCCTCTTGAGGTTTCTGTGTTTGCAACATTCAACGCAACAATTGGTTCAATAAACGCGGAAGGAACTGTTGCAACAGTGACCGGATGCTTGAACATCATCCTCAAAGTTACTGCACAAGTTGACATTCTTGTTCCATCGTATGGATATCCTGTCATCCCACCTTGCCAACAAGCAGAAACACAAATTTGTCCTGGACCAGGCGAATTACCTTTGTTCCCAACAGCACTGGGCTAAGATTAAATTAAATCAAAACTCCTGTGAAAAGGAGTTTTTTTGTTTCAAAAAGACAATTAATGTTAAAAATATTTTGAAAAATTGTTTTCAGAATTAATTTTTATATGATAAACTTGGTTTATAAGGAGCAAAATATGATTATACTTGCATGCGACCACGCTGGATTTCCACTTAAGGAAGAGATAAAAAAATTCTTCAATCGTGAAAACATAACAACAATTGATGTTGGCACCTACAGCAACGAATCTGTTGATTATCCAGACTATGCAAAATTGGGCAACGCAAAAGTGTTGGAAAGTGAAAACAACATGGGAATTTATGTTTGTGGAACAGGTGTTGGAATGAGCATTGTTGCAAACAGAAACTCAAAAATTCGTGCTGCTCTTTGCTGGAATCCAACAATCGCCTCGCTTGCAAGAAGACATAACAACGCAAACGTTCTTGTGCTTTCAGGGAAATATCTCCACAAAAGAAAAGCAATTCGAATTGTAAAAGAATTTTTAACAACTCAATTTGAAGCTGGACGTCATGCTAAGCGTTTAAAGAAACTTGGATAAGGTGAATATGGTCTATTCTTTTATTTTTGTTGGTGAGAGAAATCGGGGTAAGATTTTGGAAGAGATTGCTTCCAAAATAAATTTATCGACGAGCTCATATCAAGTTTTGTTTTTAAACAACAAAAATTTTAAGAATGAAGATTTATCCCACCACTCTCACATTAACTTCAGAACAATTGTTTTTCGTGAAAGTGCAACAAGTGATGAAATGTTTGAAACACTGTTGCAAAACGAAAATCTTGGCACGGTTGTTCTTTTTAAAGAAAGTGCAACAAACATAAATTTTTCTGACATTAAACGAATGATTGAACAAAATCGAAATGGTCACAAAATTGTTGTTTCAAAACAAAACAAACATGAAAACATTTTCATGCGAGCATTTGCCCAAGTGAAGAAATTTTTGATTAGAATATTCCTCGGCATGAAACTTTATCCTGGCGAGGCTGACATAATTTTGATTGACCAAATTCTTGTTGCAACAATGTCTGAAATGAATGGCAAAAGTGGACTTTTAACAAAGGTTAACGGTTGGGCAGGAATTGACCCAAAAACAGTTACTATTGATGAACAAAAAAAGGTTGAAAAACATTTTTCAATCAAAAATTTTTTGTTTCCAATTATTTATGAATGGTTGTTTGTCTTGATGTTAATAGGAAATGTACTGTTCTCCGTTTTAAATGTTAAACTTCCGTTCCTTGGATTGTTCTCGTATATTCTTGCAGAAATTGCATTGTTTGGAATGTTTATTTACACTCTTTCAAAGGCAATGTTCAGACAAGAATTTGGAAACATAACCTACACTTTAACAAACGAAGTTGTGAGCGAAATTGATAATTTTGAAGAATAATGTCAATATTAAATTGCTGGATAACGCTGAAAGCGAAATTATATAGCCAGAAAAAGGAGAAGAGATGAAAAAAGTTAAAATTGGTATAAACGGATTTGGAAGAATTGGAAGACTTGTTTTGCGCATTGCAAGCAAACGAAACGATGTTGAAGTTGTGGCAATAAACGACCCTTTCATTGACGCTGACTACGCGGCATACATGCTTAGATATGACACAGTTCATGGAAAATTTGACGGCGAAGTTAAAGCAAAAGATGGAAAACTTTATGTGAACGGAAAAGCTATCGAATTTTATAGCGAAAAAGAACCACAAAACATTGATTGGAAAAAAACAAGTCCTGATGTTATTGCAGAAGCAAGCGGAAAATTCACAATGAAAGAAGAAGCAGAAAAACACATTAAAGCAGGGGCAAAAAAAGTTGTTATTTCAGCAGCAGGAAAAAACTGCCCTATGTTCGTCATGGGAGTTAACGACAACGAATATGACAAATCGATGAAAGTTGTTTCAAACTCCAGCTGCACCACAAACTGTCTTGCTCCCCTTGCAAAAGTTATTCATGACACATTTGGAATTCAGGAAGGACTTATGACCACAGTTCACTCAGTCACCCCAACCCAATTGATTGCCGATGGAGTTTCGAAAAAAGATTGGAGAGGTGGACGTGCTGGAACATACAACATCATTCCATCTTCAACAGGAGCAGCAAAAGCAGTCAGCCAAGTCATTCCTTCCTTGAAAGGCAAACTCACAGGCATGAGTTTACGTGTTCCAACATTGGATGTTTCGGTTGTTGATTTAACAGTTAAACTTGAAAAAGAAACAACTTATGAAGATATAATAAAAGCAATCAAAAAAGCAGAAAAATCCACAATGAAAGGAATTATTGGAACCACCGACCTTCCTCTTGTTTCAAGCGATTTTATCGGAGATCCAAGAACCTGCATTGTTGACATTTCCGCAGGAATAATGTTAAATCCAACTTTTGTTAAATTGGTTGCTTGGTATGACAATGAATTCGGATACACAACAAAACTTGTTGATATGCTAAAACTTGTTGGCTCAGCGAACTAAACTCATATTTGTCAAAATCTCATAAGGAATGGTGCCCAAAATTTGGGCCCATTTTTTTGCGTCCCAAAAAACAACCACTTCATCACTTTCTTTAACTTCAACATCAGAGATATCAACAAAAAACATATCCATGCAAATGTTTCCAACAGCTGGACATAATTTGCCGTTAATTTTAACCGAAAAATTGTTTGAAAGCCTTCTCGAAATGCCATCGCCATATCCAAGTGGAACAACTCCAATTCTCATATCTTTCTCAGCGCAAAAACCTTTTGAATAACCAACATATTCCCCCGCCGAAATTTTTGTTGTTTTGATTATTTTAGATTTTAAAGAAAGAACTGGCTTAACATTCTTCGCTCCATAACCATACATGGCAATTCCCACACGAAGCATGTCATATTCTAGTTCAAGCGATTTTTCGCCCAAAACCCCAGAGCCACCAACATGAATTATTGGCAAATGTCTTTTGGGAATTTCGCATATATATTCATTAAATTTTTTTACTTGTTGCCTGAAAAATTCACTATCATTACCTGCTGTTGCAAAATGAGTTGAAATTCCTTCAACAATGATGTTTCGCTTTTCACAACATTCAAAAATATATCGATATGTTTCACGTTTTTTAATTCCAAGTCTGTTCATTCCTGAATTAATTTTTATGTGGATTTTTGCGGGGAAAAAAGATTCATTTTCGTCAATATATTTAACAAGCGCATCAAAATGTCTTTTGCTGTCAACAACAAAACTAATGCCATTGTTTATGCACAAATCAAATCGACTTGTTTTTCCAACAATTAAAACATTTGCAAAAGGGTCATGGTGTTTTATTTCCATTGCTTCGCTAATGTTCGAAACACCAAAAAAATCGACCATTCCTTTCATCAAATCATAAATTTTAATCATTCCGTGACCATAGGCATTTGCTTTTATCATTAAACAAATTTTCTTCCCGCCACATGACCTTTTTATTTCCAAAAAATTATGTTTCAAATTTTTTGAACTAATAACAATTTCCCCGTTTTTTTCCACTTTGTTATATATGAAATATGAAACAAACTTGTTAATAAAAATAGTGCATAATTATGCACTATTTTGTATTTTCATTCACTTCTTCTTCAATGCCCAATCCAGTCCAAATCTGCTTTCTAAGTTCCTCAAAGTCATAATCAGTTTTGACCCTGATTGTGACAACCGGAAGTTCTGCACTTTTCAGCGCTTCATGAACTTGTGGTGATTGTTGGTCTAATTGTTCATCACCAATCGAGCCATCAAAAATGTCTATAGCAAGTTTTGGCTTCATTGTTTCTTGATGGAAAACAACAAAGTCCAAATATTTTCCTTTGACAGAATCAAAAAGCGCATGACTGCCAATTGGTTCCAAAACTGTGTCAATTCCAATTTTAGGGAAAACAACATATTCCTTAGGCAAAACTTTCGAAATTGCAATCAACATTTTAACTTCTTTTCTGTAAAGAAATTTGTCAACTGTGTCGCAATAAGAACCTTTTAACTCAAGCTTGCCATGTTTGTTTCTTTTTGCTTTTTCTTTTATCGGTTTTTCTTTTTTTATTTTTTGAACTTTATTTTTTCCTTTTTTCTTCTTATATTGAACAAATTTATATGCCGAAAAGATTATTATTGCAATCAATGCAATTGAACTAAATGCTATAATCCAGCCCATTTTTCACCTCACCATTCAATTTCTTTTTTTCCAAGCTTTTTCAAAATTTCGTTTGTTTTAACAAAATGTCCACATCCAAAAAATCCATTGTATGCAGAAAGCGGACTTGGATGAGCGCACGACAAAACATAATGTTTTGTTCTGTCAACTCCGCTTGCAACTTCTTTTGCATTTGCTCCCCAAAGAAGGAATATCACAGGGTCATCTCGTTGATTTAACAAATCTATGACTTTTCGTGTTATTTTTTCCCAACCTTTGTTTTTATGAGAATTTGGACAACTTTCTCGAACTGTCAGAACACTGTTCAGCAGAAGCACTCCTTGTTTTGCCCACAATGTCAAGTTCCCATTTGTTATGGATTTTTTTCCGGTTTCCGCTTCAATTTCTTTATATATGTTTTGAAGCGAAGGAGGAAGAGCCGTGCCTTCTTCAACAGAAAAACACAAGCCATGCGCCTGCCCCGGTTGATGGTAGGGGTCCTGACCAATTATAACAACTTTAACATCATCAAATTTGACCAAGTTTAGCGCATTAAAAACATTTTCAACTTTTGGATAAATTTTGTGGGAAGAATATTCTGCATTCAAAAATTTTTGGAGATTTTTGAACTCCTCACTTGCAAAATCTTCTTTCAACAATTCAAACCAATTTTTCGTTATCGGAAACACAATTGCATTATATCACACTTTTGTTTCAAAGTGTATAACTTTTAAAAAAATATTTTGAAACACAAAAAAAAGTGATTATTAATGAAAATTTTGAGCAAAATTACTTGAAAGTAGCAAAATATGTTGCTATAATGGAAATATGAAAGAAATAATTGAAGCATTAAATCAAAGCAAAGAAATTTTGAAAATAGATGAAAGTTTTGTTGAAATCAAAACTGGCGCAGAAATAAAAAACGGGATAGCCATTCGTGCCTTTTTGAAAAAGGATGGCAACAAAATTTTGCTTTGCGACAACAAACACACCCTTCGATACATGAACACACTTTATGAACTTGGCGCAAAAGACGTCAAACAATGCATAAACGATGTTGTTCATCAATACAATTTCAAGATTGAAAAAGGCGAGCTCAAAACTGAAGTAAATGCAAAAAATATTCGAAAAAGATATGCAGATTTCCTAATTTGTTGCGGAACACTTGCAAATATGTTCATATTTTTTGATCAACCAAATTAGTGAAAATAATTTGTAAATATTAAAATAAGTGATATAATCCTAATTAAGTGAATGCACAAAAGTGCAAAATTAATTAGGATTTTTTATGAAACAACAGAAATATTTCAACGCAAAGGAAAACTTTGCGCTAATTTCGAGTATATCGAAAGAACTAAACTTGAACGAAAAAGTTGTTGAACTTCTTCTTTCACGAGGGGTTGACACAAAAGAGAAAATTGAAAAATTCTTTTCTCCGTCTTTTTCTGATTTCAACAACCCTTTTTTGCTTTCTGGAATGGAACAAGCAACAAAAAAAATTATTGATGCAGTAAACTCAAAAAAACGAATTTTGATTTTTGGTGATTATGATGTTGACGGAATCAGTGCAACAGCCATTATGCTTCTGACACTGAAAAAACTTGGAACAGTTGCCGACTATTATCTTCCAAACAGATTTGTTGACGGATATGGACTGACAAATGAGGTTATCAAAAAACTGAAGCAACAATTCAACCCAGAACTTATCATAACCGTTGACTGCGGAATTTCTTGTGCAAAAGAAGTTGAATTTGCAAAAGAAAACGGGATTGACATTATAATAACCGACCATCACGAAATTCCCGAGGTCATTCCTTCAACAATTGTTATCAACCCAAAACTTGAAAATCAAAAATATCCTTTCAAAGAACTTTGTGGAACTGGCGTTGCACTTAAAGTTTCACAAGCACTGATTGGAAACGAAGAAAGCAAAGAATTTTTGCCAATTGCAAGCATTGCAACAATTGCCGACATTGTTTCACTAACAGAAGAAAATCGAGCGATTGTTGCCCTTGGGATGGAACTTTTCGAAAGCTATTTGCCAGTTGGAATCAAAATGCTTTTAAGAGAAAACAAAATTTCTCTGAAAAAAGTCACGTCGACCGATATCGCATTCAAAATTGCTCCAAAAATAAATTCAAGTGGACGCATGGGCGAAGCTTCGGACAGTTTGAAGTTGTATCTTGAAACAGACCCTGCCATTCTCAAGCAACAACTTGATAAAATCAACAACTACAACACTCGCCGTCAACAATTATGTTCGAAAGTTTTTGATGATTGCGTCAAAAAACTAAAAGACATAAATCTTTCTTCCGAACGTGCAATAATCCTCTACGACCCAACTTGGGACAGTGGGATTCTTGGAATTGTTTGCGCGCGACTTGTTGAAACATACAATCGTCCCGCATTTTTGTTTTCGCTGGAAGACGGTCTTTTGAAAGGTTCTGCCAGAAGCCTTTCAGACGTGAATGTGCACGAAATTCTTTCCAGCATGCAAGACATTCTTGAAACATTTGGTGGCCACAAAATGGCAGCGGGTTTGTGTTTGAAACAAGAATATTTTCCAGAATTTTGCGAAAGGGTGACAAACTTCATTTTCAACAAAGTCAGCGAGCAGGCATTCAATCCAATAACCTATTATGACCTTGACATGGATGAAAATCAAATCACAGACAAGTTTCTTGAAGACCTTGAAAAACTTGAACCTTTTGGGCTTAACAATTCTAGACCTTTGATTCGCATTTCCACCAACAAGGCAAAAATTGGTGTTTTAAAAAATTTCACATGTCATTACAACATTGCAATTGGAAGAATCTATCTTGTTTATTTCAACTGCACCGAAAAATATTTTTCATTAAAATATGCTAAGCAAAAAAACATCATTTTTGAGATTCAAAACAAACAAGGAAATCAAATTAAAGGAATTGTCAAAAATTTTGATGGTGGATTTGAACTTGACAAAAGTTTTTCGTCAACACTTGACGCCTATATATTCGAACAATTTAGATATCTGAGCAACAAAGAAAAATGCAAAATTAACTCATATAACAAACAACAGCTTATCGACCTTGTTGCTGGTTGCGAAACAAATCCGTTTGGAACAATCTTTGTCACTTCAAAAAGCGAAACTTACAGAAATTTTGTGTCTGAATATTGCAGTCAAAATATTTCAGAACTTTTTGTTTTCAACAACTCTTCAGATTCTGGATATAATGCACTGTATTTGTATCCAACAAATCTCAAAATTTTCAAAAACTATTCGAAGATTGTTTTTCTAGACCCAGTTATGGACCGTTCATATCTTTCAGAAATAAAAAGAAACACAAACGGTGAAATATACATTCCTGAAGGACAAAATTTCAACAAAAAACTTTTCACAACACTAAATCTTTCACGAAATGCTATAAGTGATTTCTTTGTTAAATTGAAGATTTTTGACAAACAAACATTTTCAAATTTGTCACATTTATATAATTCATTGACAAAAATAACAAAAATATCTTTCAATAATTTTTATGTGTATTTCCTAGTGCTTGAAGAATTGGGAATAATAAGTTTTGAAATTGATGAAATTTACACCTTGAAGATCAATGATAAAACAAAAACTCAACTTTCAAACTCAAAAATATACAACTTAATAAATTATCTTAAAAGAGTAAGTAAATAATATGGAAATAAAGTACATCGGAACTGAATATGAAAAAGAACTTGGCGAAATTGCCAGTCTTTTTTTCCCAACATTTGATGCGGAAGAAGACACAAACAAAATTGTTTTTGAGGCTTTAAATGGAAAAAATGTTGTTGTTATCAACGATAAAAAATATGAATTTCCTTTGTCACTTGAAAAACGAAAAAGTGATGAAAAAAATGCTTTATATCTTGCCCTTTCCGACTACTTCAAAAAAACCTTTGAATGGGGTTCAATAACGGGAGTTCGTCCAACAAAAATTGGCTATGACCTTTTGGAAAAAGGTGTTCCAAAATATCTTCTAAAAGAAACGTTAATGAAAGATTATCATCTTTCCGAGCAAAAAGCAAAATTGGTCAAAGACACAATATCCAATCAAAATTGCATCATCAGAAACGACAATCTTGTTGACATTTTCATAAACATTCCAATTTGTCCAAGCCGATGCAGATATTGCAGTTTCATTTCATCTCAATTCGACCAAGTGAAATCAAAAATAAGTCCTTATCTTGAATGCTTGCTGAAAGAGATTGACAGTGTCAAAAAAATAATTTCAGAAAAAAATTTGATTGTTCGTTCAATATACATGGGCGGAGGAACGCCCACTGTTTTGTCGGCAGAAGAATTGGAACTTATTCTTGGAAAACTCACATATCCATCCGTAGAATTCACAGTTGAAGCAGGCCGTCCAGACACAATCTCACGTGAAAAATTGGAAGTGCTTAAGAGAAACAATGTAACTCGTATTTGCGTCAATCCACAAACATTTTGCGAAAAAACGCTCAAACAAATTGGGCGCAATCACACGGTCAAAGACGTTGTTTCTGCATATATGCTTGCCATGGAATTTGGATTTGACATCAACATAGATTTGATTGCGGGTCTTCCAGGTGAAAAATTCGCCAACTTCAAAAAATCGATTGAAACAGCAATTGAAATGGCTCCAGCAAATTTAACAGTGCACACCTTGGCTCTCAAACGCGGATCTAACCTCACAAACGAAGCCATCAAAAACAACGAAACTCAATCTTTCAACTGCCCTCCACCCGAAGAAGTTAAAAAAATGATTGACTATTCAAACAGAAGACTTTTGGAAGAAGGTTATCATCCATATTATCTCTACAAACAAAAGAACACCCCTTTGGGGCTAGAAAATGTTGGTTACACGCAAAAAGGCCATGTTTGCATCTTCAACGTCGACAGCATGGAAGAAACTTGCAGTGTTCTTGCATGCGGAGCAAATGCAATTTCAAAAAGAGTTTTTTCACTTGAAAACCGAATTGAAAGATGTTGTAACGTAAAATTTATTGAAGATTACATCTCAAGAATTGATGAAATGATTGAACGAAAACAAGAATTGTTTAAATAATTTGCCCAAACAAAATTGATCTAAATGGGCAATAAAAAAAAAGCACATAACGTGCTTTTTTTTAATCGATATTTACATTATGGATAACTTCTTGGACGTCATCACTTTCTTCAAGTTTGTCAACCATTTTTTGGAATGTGTCAAGTTGCTTTTCGTCAAGGTCAACACAGTTTTGCGGAATAAATTCAACTTCAGAAGAAATGAAACTTAGGCCGTCTTTTTCAAGTTTAATTTTCACGTCAGCCAATTTTTCGGGCGCAGTTATGATTTCAAAAACATCTCCCTCATCTTTAACATCTTCTGCATCTGCTTCAAGAGCCATCATAAGAACATCATCTTCCGTCAAGTTGCCTTTATCCAAAACAAGCACACCTTTTCGGTCAAACATGAATTGAACACAACCTAGTGCTCCAAGCGACCCACCAAATTTGTCAAAAGCATGGCGAACATCGCCTGCTGTTCTGTTTTTATTATCTGTCAAACATTTAACAATAACAGCGCTTCCTCCAACGCCATAACCCTCATAACTGCAGTCTTCATAGTTGATGTTTCCAAGTTCGCCACTTGCTTTTTTTATGCTTCTTGCAATTGTGTCATTTGGCATGTTGTTTTGTTTTGCTTTTAAAATAAGGTCTTTAAGTTTGCCATTTGTGTCTGGGTCTGCTCCGCCTGCTTTAACTGCAACAGCAATTTCTCTTCCAATTTTTGTGAAAATTTTTCCTTTTTGTGCGTCAGATTTTTCCTTTGCATTTTTTATGTTGTGCCACTTACTGTGTCCGCTCATTTTGTATCTCCTTTAATTTTAAACATTAATATGCTTCCCGCAACCGAAGCGTTCAAGCTTTCAACCCCTTCGTTCATTGGGATTGTGACTTTTTGGCAAATATCTTTAACTTTTTCGGAAACGCCGTTTCCTTCGTTGCCCACAACAACTCCGCATGGGAAGTGAAAATTTGTTTGAGTTATATCTTTCCCGTCCACAACTCCACAAATCAAATTTTTGCCATCGAAATGTCTTATGAATTCATCTCTTCCAATTTCAAACACATTAACTTTGAAAAGCGCCCCCATGGTGCTTCGGGCAACTTTTTCATTTGTCGGACTTGCGCAGTTAATTAAATACACATCCAAAAATCCAAATGCAAGCGCCGAACGAATTAAAGTTCCCACGTTTCCTGGGTCTTGAACTTCGTCTAAGACAAGAAAGTTTCCAGATGGAGGTCTGAAAGATTGTTGATTATATTTCACAATTGCAAGAGCACCTTGAGAAGTTGTTGCAGACGAAATGGATTTAAAAACATCTTTTGATGCAACAAGAAAATCAAACTGATTTAAATGCGAAAACTTTTCCTCTTTTCCTTCTTCAATGACAATTTTAACAACTTCCGCGCCCGACATAATCGCTTCATCAATTAATTTTGGATTATCCAAAAACAAAAATCCTTTTTCAGATTTCAGTTTTTTAATCTCCTTAATTTGCTGATTTGATTGCGAAGAAATAATCATGAGCATATTATACAATAAAATTTCAAATAACAAAAAGAATTTGAATGACATATTCTAAAAATATGATTAAATTAAGTTTATGCATGATTGTTAAGAATGAAGAAGAAACTCTCGACCGCTGTTTGACTTGCGCAAAACAATTTGCCGACGAAATAATTATTGTTGACACTGGCTCAACAGATTCAACAAAAGAAATTGCAAAAAAATATACAAATCACGTTTTTGATTTTGTTTGGAACGACAATTTTTCAGATGCTCGAAATTTTTCACTTGAAAAGGCAAGCGGAGAATATTTGATGTGGCTCGATGCTGACGATGTTGTTTCTGATGAAAACATAAAAAAAATCAATAAGCTGAAACAAAATTTGTTTGCAGACCTATACATGCTTAAATATGTGATAGCCTTTGATGAAATGAATAATTCAACTTTTTCTTACTATCGAGAAAGAATTTTTAAACGCAGTTTAGGATATAGGTTTGTTGGATTTATTCATGAAGCAATTCCTGCTTTTGGAAGAATTGAATATTCAGATATAGAAATTTTTCACAAAAAAATCAAACATAGTGACCCAAAACGAAACTTGAAAATCTACAAAAAGAAAATTAAAGAAGGTGCAATTCTTTCCTCTCGCGAAACATTCTATTTTGCTCGCGAATTATTCTATAATGCCCAATATAAAAACTGCATTCAGACAATGAAAAGATATTTGAAAATGGATAATCTTTTTCTTCCAAATGTTGTTGACGCTCACGAGATAATCTCAGATTGCTACATCTATCTTGGAGATAACAAAAATGCTCTCAAAATATTATTAGACAGCATGAATTTTTCCAGTCCAAACGCAGAAATTTGTTGCAGACTTGGCGAACTATTTATGCAACAAAACTTGGATGAAGCAAAATTCTGGTTCAAATGCGCATTAATGTGTGAAAAAGAGCACGAAAAAGGCGCCTTTGTTGAAGACGCCTATTACGATTTCATCCCATATATTCAGTTGTCTGTCATTTGCTATATGCAAAACAATTTGGAACTTTCAAGATTTTATCATGAAAAAGCAAAACAAATAAATCCAAATCACCAAAGCATACAACACAACGAAAAATTTCTTTATTGAAATTGAAATCCACGAGAAATTTTCTTTTGATTGATAACTGGCAAATTCCTATCCACAGGTGAATAAGAAAAATTATTTTCACAGCCAAGTTTAGATTTCAAAAATGAATAATGTTTTTGTTTGAATTCCTTTTCGGAAATATCGTCAGAAAATATTCCTGTGCATCCATAGGCAAGTGCAGTTCTGCCAACATCACTTTTGTCCATGTGTGCAAACACTCGAATCCCTAATTTGTTAAATTGGTCAATGTCTTTAAACAAAAAATCATAAGGGAAAATGTGAAGATATTTTATTTTAGAACAATCTTTGATTATGTTCAAAAGTTCTTTTGTTGTTTTATGATTTTTGTAATTCGAATACATCATTTCTTTGAAATCATATTTTTCATTCAACAAATCCAACATTTTTTCAGAAAACACAAATGGAATAATGGAACTTGAGATGTCAATATTTTTTTCTTTTGCAAGGTCAATTATTCTGGAATAAACAAGAAAAGGGTCTTTTTCTTTCGTGTCAATAATAAATTGCGCATCTGGATAACTGCGAATAAGGTCAAAAAGTTTTTCTTCAGTAATTCCAGTGAACTTTCCATCAATTTTTGTTTTCATATATTGGTCATAAGGAATTCGATTTTCTAAACTGTAACCCGAAAGATATTCAAATTTGTGTGTTCCAACAAGTTTGCCTTCCTTCGAAAAAACAAGGTCATATTCAAACATTCTTGTTCCATCTTTGTAATTTGCAACAAATCCTTCCACCGAATTCAAATATTTTTTTGTTTTTCCACCATTTTCCATGGCTCCGCCAGCATGCGCAACAACAAAGTTGGTTTTTTCGTTAACACCAGGATTGATGTATTTATTCTTTGGCAGGATTGCAGACAGAACTGCAATGACGTAAAGTGTAATTGAAATCAATGCCGACGTTTTCAAACTTCTGTAGTTCTCATCAACAGGATTAAGATAAAGTGGTTTTTTTTGTGACAATTTCTCTTTTCTGCTCATATACTTTTATGTTAACATAACTTGCATAAAAGTCAATAAAAACTTTTGAAAAACAGTTGACAAAATCGAAACAATTTGATATCATTCATTTCGCAAACTAAATATGCGGGTGTAGCTCAGTGGTAGAGTTCCAGCCTTCCAAGCTGGCTGCGAGGGTCCGATTCCCTTCACCCGCTCCAAACAAAACACCCTTTCGGGTGTTTTCTTTTTCGCTTTCGCTTGGGAACCTCTGTTC
>CAKVGZ010000002.1 GCA_934747765.1 uncultured Clostridia bacterium | reverse complement strand
AAAGTGGCACGCGAGCTGGGTTCAGAACGTCGTGAGACAGTTCGGTCCCTATCTATCGTGGGCGTAGGATATTTGAGTGGAGCTGTCCCTAGTACGAGAGGACCGGGATGGACATACCAATGGTGCACCAGTTGTCACGCCAGTGGCATAGCTGGGTAGCGATGTATGGAAAGGATAAATGCTGAAAGCATCTAAGCGTGAAACCTGCCACAAGATTAGATATCCCATAACACAAGTTAGTAAGACCCCTTGTAGACTACAAGGTTGATAGGTCGGAGGTGTAAGTACAGTAATGTATTGAGCTGACCGATACTAATAGGTCGAGGGCTTGATCACACGTATGTGATTTCAAGCAATCTAATATAAATCTTAAAAATAATGTTAAATTTGTTATGAAATATTTGAAAATCATGATACAATTCAATTGTCAAATAATTAGTTCGATAATTCACAGTTTTTAGTAATAAAAATTGTTTGTTATACCAGTGCTGGTGACAATAGAGAGAAGGAACCACCTGTTCCCATCCCGAACACAGAAGTTAAGCTTCTCATCGTCGAAAATACTTGACTGGAGACGGTCCGGAAAGATAGAACATTGCCAGTGCACCTATAAAACACCCGAAAGGGTGTTTTTTTTGTGCCCAAAGCAATGTTCTGTCGGTTGCCTGAAAGGCAACGCAAGCGAAGCTTGCATTCCGGACCGTCCTTTTCAATGTCCTATTGACAAAATAAAACAAAAGTAGTATAATCAAAAACAACTTGTGAGGTTGATATGTTTGAAATTTTGAATGAAATCTTTAGCACTCCAGGGTGTAAAATGGATTTATATTATAGAAAAAGTCCAAAAAATGTTGCAATGTTAAAAGGTCAGGTCTATGACTTTGACAGTGGAAAATGGAACGTGAGTGTTGAACATTTCGATGGTGAAAATCTCTATGATATTATGGTGAAAATTGCAAGAGAATTTGGAGATTGCTTCAACACCTCAGAACTTTTTGAAATTGCAACAAAAGGAAATTGTTCTGCATGGAAAGATTTTAGAAAAGATTATCCTGAGCTTGTTGCTATTGATTATTTTCATATTTCAAATCATGAAAATTGCATAGCAAAATCAAAAAGTAAGTCTGAAGAATATAACTTTAGTTATTTGGGGAATTTTGAAGAATATTTTGATGAACTTTCTGACCAAATTAAAAATGGCGCAAAATACTATATTACATTATAAAAATAGTTTACTTTAAACTATTTTTTATTTTTTTAATGACATTTGGAGCGGAAATCAAAAACCATGGTGCAAATTTTTCTGGTTTCTCTATTAACTCCTTTTCTAATTTGCTAATTTCTATCCATTCAAAATCTTCAACTTCTTCGGTATTTAAATTTATGTGACCATCATATTTTCCAAGTAAAACATAGTCAAATTCATATTCGAACACTGTGCCAAGTTGGGCATAATAAACAAAATCAAACAAATTTTTTAATTTAATTTTTGCGGTTATTCCCAATTCTTCTTCAAGACGTTTGTTGGCTTCGGACATAATATCCTCAGATATCGGGTGGGAGCAACAAGCATTTGCCCAAAGTCCACCACTGTGATATTTTTTTATGGATCGCTTTTGAATCAAAACTTTGTTTCTGTTAATAAGATAGATGGAAAAAGCTCGGTGGAGAAATGGTTTTTTGTGCCCATCTAACTTTTTCATTTTTCCTATTGGATTGTCGTTTAAATCCACCAACAAAATTTCTTTATTATTTTCTGACATTTCTATTCCTTTATTTGACTTATTTTTTTAAATGTACTAATATATATATGAAAAAGGAGAAAAAAATGAACTTTTTGTGTGGAATTGGTGCGATTGTCGGTGGCATAGTTGCGGGAGTTGTTGCTCTTATTTTAATTATTATTATGGTGTGGATTATGTCCACATATAATAGTTTTGTACGCTTAAAAAACAATATTGAAGAAGCGTTCTCAACTATGGACATATACTTGAAAAAAAGATACGATTTGATTCCAAATCTTGTTGAAACTGTTAAAGGTTATGCAAAGCATGAAAAAGAAACCTTGGAAAGAGTTATTGCAGCAAGAAATGCTTGTGCGCAAGCAAACTCTATGGATGACAAAATTGCAAGTGAAGCTAATTTAGGAAATGTTCTCAAACAACTTGCTGTTGTTATTGAGAAATATCCAGAACTTAAGGCAGATAAAAACTTTAACGATTTGCAAAACACTCTTAAACAACTTGAAAATGAAATTGCTTCTTCAAGAAAATATTATAACGGTGTGACCAAAACTTATAACACCAGAAGAGAAGTTTTCCCAAGCAATATCATTGCTCGTTGGTTTAAATTTGAAAAGAAACCTTTGTTTGAAGTTGATAGTGCCGAAGAAAGAAAAAATGTTAAGGTTGAGTTCTAAAAACTATGAGTAAAAGAGGCGTTAGAACATTTTTGCCGTTTGTATTAATGGGAGTTGTAATTTTGATTATTGCTCTCATTTTTATCTTTAATTTTGTTTACGATGGCAAGAGCACTTCTGCAGAAAAGGAATATAAAATAACTGGATATGCAAGTGAAGTTGTTGTCAATGAAGATAATTCGCTGGATATTAAAGAAAAAATTGATGTGACCTTCATGAAAAGGAGTCATGGCATTTTTAGACAAATTCCAATCTACCAAAATATTTCGTACACTGAAAATGGAAAAAATCATTCAAAGAATTATAAAATATCGGTTTCCGAAGCGCAGTGCACTTCTCATGAATATGATTTTTATACGAAAGGGGGCAATTATGTCCTTCAAATTGGAAGTTCGGCTCATTATGCAAATAGCACGGAAACATATTCTATAACCTATAAGGTTTCACTTGGAGATGATAAGATAACGGATTTTGACCAATTTTATTACAACCTTGTGGGAAATCAGTGGGACACCACAATTTCAAACATTAACTTGAAAGTCACGTTTGAAAAACCAATTTCTGATAGAAAAATAACATTCTATGTGTTAGAAAATGACACGGAAAAAGTTTTTGAAGAAACAATTTCATCGTCAACTGTCACTTTTTCATATTCCGGCACTTTAAAACCATTTAGTGGAATCACTGCGAGAACAGTGCTTGAAGAAGGTTATTTCAAAACAGAAAAATTGTCCAACAAAACCGACATTATCATTCTTGTTTGCGCATTCGCTTTGATGATTGCTGGAACTGCGTTTTTCTTCATAAAGAATAATAAGAACAAAATTGTTCCAATAGTGGAGTTTTCTGCTCCAGATGGAATAACTCCTGCGGATGCAGGGTTCATCATTGACAAAACTGTTAATCAAGGTGACATGTCTTCCCTAATTTTGTATTGGGCAAATAAAGGATTTATAAAGATTGTTGAAAATGAAGGGCACACAACCCTTGAAAAACTCAAAGACCCAGACAATTCATTTAAGGCTTATGAAACAACAATGTTTAATGCAATGTTTGCAAAATCAACAACTTATGACATCAATACTGAAAACATAAATGTTGCAAATGCAATAAATGTCGCAAGAACAGGCGTCAAATATGAAAATGAAGGATTCTTCAATAATTCAATTTCAATTTTGAGATATCTTTATGTTGGAATTTTTGCTGTTATGATGGGAATAATGTATTATCTTATAGGTCAAAAAGTTGCAATTGAGTTCTTTTCCATCATGAATTGTTTCTCCATAGGTTTGGTTTTGGGCTTGGCGATGTCTATCATAGTGATTTGCAAAGAAAAATCCAGCACCGTTGGGAAATGGGAAATGATTGTTGCAGTTGCTCTCTCGATTGCAGTTCTGCTTGGAACGTATATATCACTTGCAGTGATATTGTTCGAAATGTATTCAAATCCTTTCATGCTCACAATTTTTGTTCCTATAATTTTGTCGGCACTTAATGTTTGTGCATTGTTTTTTGACAATAGAGTTGAAGGCAAAGATAAGCAAGTTGGGAAAGTGTTTGGGCTTAAAAATTTCATTATTCATGCAGAAAAAGACAGAATTGAAACACTTGCAAAAGAAAATCCAGAAATATTTTTTGACATTTTGCCGTTTGCCTATGTTTTTGGAATCAGCGGAATTTGGGTGTCAAAATTTAAAGAAATTGAAATAAGAAATCCAATTTGGTATCAGAGCGATGCCGATGTCATTGGAACATTAATTGGAGTGAGAATGCTTTCTTCAATTAACACAGTTCAGTTTAACTCAGCTCGTGCTATGGTTAAAACAACTTCGGGCAAAATTGGAAAAATTGGCAAAGGTGGCGGACATTTTGGCGGAGGTCGCAGTGGCGGAGGCTTCGGTGGCGGAGGCGGAGGTCGCTGGTAAAAGGAGTATATTATGAAAAATATTTGCGTTATAGGCCATGCAAACAACACGTCAGTTAATGAAACAAATTCAAAATGGGCAGACGTGCTTGTGGACTGGTGTCTTAAAAATAATTATCGTTTGACAACAGGCGGATGCATTGGCATTCCTGAAATTGTTGCAAACAAAATGTTTGAAAGAGGGGGAGATGTTTTGGGATATTCCCCTGGTGTTGACGAAAATGAACATATAACAGAATTTGGTTTCGCAGGCAACAAAGATATGAAAATGCGTTATATAAAGCCAACCACTGCATCGCGCAATGCAAAATTTCTGATAAGGTCAATCGACCTTGTTGATGAGGCCGACTTGGTTGTTTGTTTCCGTGGGACATGGGGCACACTGAGTGAAATTGTGTTTGCTGTTATGTGTAGCAAACAAATCTTGTTCTTGAATATTGATAGAGATAACAACGTGCTTAAAGAAGTTTATGACCTCATGCAAACAATAAACATGTATGACTGGGAAGAAAAATTTGTTGAAGTAAAATCCATCGAAGAATTCAAAGAAAAATTAACAAACTACGAAAAAACAGGTTCGATTTAGAATGAGGTATTAGATGAATTTTCCAGAAAGACTAAGTAAGGAATTTGGAATTAGAGTTGACCATTCAACGAATATAATAAAGCTGATCGAAGAAGGAAACACAATTCCGTTCATTGCGAGATATAGAAAAGAACTGACAGGTTGTTGTGATGACCAAGTTTTGAGAGAATTTAATGACAGGTTAAACTATCTGAAAAATTTGGAAAAAAGAAAAGAAGAAGTTTCCAATTCAATTTCCGAGCAAGGCAAAATGACCGACGAATTAAAAAATTCAATCGACAGCGCGGAAACTTTGGCGGAAATTGAAGATATTTACAGACCTTACAAACAAAAAAGAAAAACACGTGCTTCTGTTGCAATTGAAAAAGGACTTCAACCTTTGGCAGATTTAATTTTTGAGCAAACAACAAAAGAAGATGTTGGTGAAATTGCAAACAAATTTGTGAATGACGAAAAAGGTGTTAAGTCGTCCCAAGAGGCACTTGCCGGGGCAAAAGACATTGTTGCCGAAACAATTTCGGATGATGCTGAGATTAGAAAAGCGTTAAGACAATTTATTTTCGAAACAGGAATTATTTCAACAACTCTTGATGAAAGCAAAGAAAATGCAAGCGTTTATGAAATGTATAAAGATTTCAAAGAAGAAATCAAAAAAATTCCTTCTCACAGAATTTTGGCAATTAATCGTGGAAAGAACGAGGAATGTTTGAAAGTTAAAATTGTTGTGGATGAAGAAGCTTGCTTGAAAATTATTGGTGATGTAGTCATAAAGAAAGGTTCAACAACAAAACAAATTTTGGAAGAATGCATTGCAGACAGCTACGACAGATTGATTTTCCCTTCTTTGGAACGTGAAGCTCGCAGTGATATGACAGACAGGGCAGACGAACAAGCCATAAAAATGTTTGAAGTAAATTTGCGTCCTTTGCTTTTGGTTCCACCTTTGAAAGGAAAGGTCATTTTAGGATTTGACCCAGCTTATCGAACAGGTTGCAAAATTGCAGTTATCGATGAATGTGGGCAATGTTTGGCCACAACTGTGGTGTATCCAACACCTCCACAAAATAAAATTGAAGAAAGCAAAGCAAAATTGAAAGACCTTATCGAAAAATATAAGGTTGATGTTATTGCAATTGGAAATGGAACTGCAAGCAAAGAAAGTGAGATTTTTGTTGCTTCGCTAATAAAAGAAATTGATAGACCCGTCAGTTATGCCATGGTCAATGAAGCAGGCGCGTCTGTCTACAGCGCAAGCAAACTTGGCGCTCAGGAATTTCCAGACTTTGATGTTTCGCTGAGAAGTGCTGTCAGCATTGCAAGACGTCTTCAAGACCCTTTGGCGGAGCTCATCAAAATTGATGTAAAAAGCATAGGAGTTGGGCAGTATCAACATGATATGCCTCAAAATCGATTGACAGAAGTGTTGGACGGAGTTGTTGAAGATTGTGTTAATAGCGTTGGGGTTGACCTAAACACGGCTTCACCAAGCTTGCTGTCGTTTGTTTCTGGACTTAACAGTGGAATTGCAAAAAACATTTGCACATATAGAACAAAAATCAAAAAATTCGAAAATAG
Organism: uncultured Clostridia bacterium; assembly: GCA_934747765.1. Taxonomy (GTDB): domain Bacteria; phylum Bacillota; class Clostridia; order Christensenellales; family UBA1242; genus UMGS687. Next base: position 130,563 of record CAKVGZ010000002.1, on the reverse strand, counting down.
AACTCAGTTGTTGGAAGTTCCAAAACTTGGTCAAAAAGCCTACGAACAATGTGCAGGATTCTTGAGAATTGTTGGCGGAGAAACCATTCTTGACAACACTTCCGTCCATCCAGAAAGTTATCAAGCAACAAAAAATCTTCTGAAATTGTTCAATTTCACAGAAGAAGACGTTAAAAATGGAAACATTTCATCTTTGCCTTCATTAATCAAACTTAAAGGTGAGAAAGAAGTGGCAAAATTGCTGGATGTGGGCGAAATCACTTTAACAGATATCGTCAGTGAACTTTTAAAACCTGGGCGCGACATACGTGATGACCTTCCAAAACCAGTTCTTCGAAGTGACATCTTGAGTCTTGAAGACCTGAAAGTTGGAATGGTGCTGGACGGAGTTGTTCGAAATGTCATCGACTTTGGTGCTTTTGTTGACATTGGAGTTCACCAAGATGGCTTGGTGCATATATCTCAAATTTCAAAGAATTATGTAAAAGTGCCAAGTGATGTTTTAAAAGTTGGCGACCAAGTGAAAGTAAAAGTAATAGGCGTTGACGTTGCAAAAAAGAGAATTCAACTTAGCATAAAAGACGTTGAGGAATAGTTATGCAGACCTTGGTGAAAGATTTGTGGACAAAACAAGGCATCCCTGATTTTCAAAAATTTTTAAAAACTTTCAGCAATTGTATACATTAATAACAAATGAATTATACATATACTGCGCGAATTGCAATCCCAGCCTTTAGACAAGGGATAGCAATGTTTAACAGGTTTTGAAATAGTGAAGAATTTAAAAAACTTGCTCCGCCAGCGGATATTATGCCGTTCTTTTGTGCTATGAGAGATGTGATTCAACAAGTGAAGCATTGACAAAATTATAAATTAGTTCTACAATAATATCGGAGATGTATAATGATTATTTTAGATGTAAACAAATTATCTAAAAATTTCGGATACGGACAACTTTTTGAAGACGTATCTTTTTCTTTGAATGAAGGTGAATCAATTTCAATTGTCGGACCAAACGGCTGTGGAAAATCCACATTGTTAAGAATAATTGCTGGAGTGGAACGTGCAGATAAAGGTGTCGTTAATATTAAAAAAGATGCTAGTGTTGCCTATTTAGACCAAACTTCTGCAGATAGAGTGGATAATAGAATTGTTTTTGAGGTAATCAAAGATGTTTTTGTAGAAGTTAATGAATTGGCTACAAAAATAAAAAAATATGAAGACATTATGGCGAATCCATCTTCGCAAGATGAATATGATAGAGCCCTAGAAAGATATTGTAAAGTTATGGAAGAATTCTCAAACAAGGGCGGATACTATACGGATGTGCAAATTAACACTGTGTGTAAGGGGTTGAAAATTAGCGAAACAATGTTATATCAAGAATATTCGTCTTTGAGTGGTGGAGAGAAAACTCTTGTTCAATTAGCCAAGGCACTATTGCAAAAACCTCAATTGATCTTATTAGATGAACCAACAAACCATTTGGATATTGAAAGAATCGAATGGCTTGAAGAATATATTAAAAGTTTCAAAGGTGCTAGCGTTATTGTGTCACACGATAGATATTTTCTAGACAAAATGTCAACAAAAATTTTGGACTTGTCCGGCATTGAACCAAAAGTTTATAATACAAACTACACTGGCTATTTAGAAGAAAGAGAAAGAGATTTTGAAAAGCAAATGGCGGCATATGCTGATCAACAGTTAATCATAAAAAGACTTCAAGAGCAGATTAAATATTTTGCTGAAAGAGGAATGGCAACAAACAGTTCAACCCTTTGTAATAGGGCACATGCTTTACAATCTCAATTAGACAGAATTTTAGCAAAAAAGATTGAGAGACCGCAAGAACAAAAAAACATAAAGATTGGTTTTAATGAAGAAAGAAAATCAAGTAAAAGGGTTTTTGAAACCAAAAATCTAATAGTTATAGCTCCAGATGGAAGAAAAATTTTAGATGGTATTGATTTGACAATTGCTGCAGGAGAGAGGATTGCCTTAATAGGCTCAAATGGAAGTGGGAAATCTACTTTTGTAAAGACATTGCTTGGTCTGCAATCTTTGGAACATTCTGGTGATGTTATTATTGGGCCAGGTGTTAAAGTTGGCTATCTTCCGCAAATTATAGATTTCGAAAATGATAACCAAACATTGTTGGAATGTTTCAAATATGAAACAGCGGTTCATGAACAGCGTGCTCGTCAAATTTTAGCGGCTTTTCAATTTTATAAAGAAGATGTTAATAAAAAAGTAAAGAATTTGTCAGGTGGTGAAAGAATAAGACTTCGTTTGGCTAGTTTGTTGCAACAAAATGTTAATAGTTTGGTTTTTGATGAGCCGACTAACCATATTGATATACCAACTAAAGAAGTTTTAGAAAAGGCAATTGAAGATTTTGATGGTACCGTAATATTCGTTTCGCACGATCGTTATTTTATCAATAAATTTGCAGAAAAAACCATTGAATTTGATAACGGAAAAATTGTGGTTTATAACGGCAATTATGAGTATTACAAGCATCTAAAGAAAAGATTATTAGAAGAGTCTAAAGAACAAACAAGAGTTAAAAAAAACACTAAAACTAATAATACATACTCAGGATATACGATTCAAAATGACACGAAGTAACCTTTTATCATCAATTAATTTCGTTTAAATGGAGATATATTTCATATAATTTACAAACCAATCTTTACAAAAAATAAAACGGACCTTGAATTTTCTTGGTTCGTTTTATTCTTGTTTGGTGCCGAAGGAGGGACTCGAACCCTCATGAGGTTGCCCTCGGCGGATTTTGAGTCCGCTCCGTCTACCATTCCAGCACTTCGGCATTATTTGTTTGCAAGATAGAATATATCACAATATTATTATTTTTGCAAGCATTTTTTTAGAGTATATTTTATTCTATTCAATTTTCTTTTCACATTTAGCATAATCGAAATTCCTAGGCCATAAAATAGATTATCACTCTTGGAGGTTTTATATGGAAAATTATGGTCTATATGAAGATATTGCAAAAAGAACAGGAGGAGATATTTACGTTGGCGTTGTTGGCCCTGTTAGATGTGGAAAGTCAACTTTTATAACTCAGTTCATGCAAAATCTTGTTGTGCCAAACATCACAGATAAAAATATTAAAGAAAGAACAATTGATGAACTCCCACAAAGTGCTGATGGAAAAACAATTATGACAACTCAACCAAGATTCATTCCAAGCAAAGCGGCTTCAATTCGAGTTGGCGAAAATGTGGACATGAACGTGAGAATGATAGATTGCGTTGGCTATTTGATTGACGGTGCAATTGGTCATGAAGAAGGTGACAGAAAACGTCTTGTTAAAACTCCTTGGTCCGAAGAAGAAATGCCTTTTGAAGAGGCGGCGGAGCTGGGAACCAAAAAAGTTATTGATGAACACTCAACAATTGGAATTGTTTTGACGACCGATGGCAGTATCTCAGAAATTCCTCGTTCAAGTTATGTTGAAGCAGAGGAAAGAGTTGTTAGAGAATTGAATGAACAAGGAAAGCCTTTTGTTGTTGTCTTAAACACAAAAAATCCAAAATCTGACGAAGCAAAAAAATTGTCAAAGTCACTTGAGGCGAAATATGGCGTTCCAGTTTTGGCAATTGATGTTTTGAAATTGAATCAAAACAACATTGACGACATTTTTGAGAAAATCCTTCTTGAATTCCCAATTAAATCGTTGAAAGTTAAAATGCCTCAATGGATGCAAGCGTTGCCATACAACCATCCAATCATTGAAAGCGTGATTTCTGAAATCAAAAAGTTTGGAGAAAATGCCAACAAAATTGGTCAAATTGACAAAACTAACGTTGCTTTCCTTGAAAGTGAAGATTTTGAACCAGTTGTTGTTTCGTCAATCAAAATGGGTGAGGGGAAAATCTATTTTGAAATAACCCCAAAACAAGGATTGTTCTATCGCGTTCTTTCCGAACAATGTGGAATTGACGTTTCGGACGATTTCAAACTTATATCTTACATCAAACAACTTGCTCATGCCAAATTCGAGTATGACAAAATTAAGGTTGCTCTTCAGGATGTGAAAGAAAAAGGTTATGGAATTGTTATGCCTAACGCAGAAGATATGAGCCTTGAAGACCCAGAAATTGTTAAACAAGGTTCAAAATTCGGAGTTAAACTCAAAGCATCTGCACCAAGTTTGCATATTATGAGTGTGGATATTGAAACAGAAGTTAATCCAATTGTTGGGAGTCAAGCTCAAAGCGAAGAACTTGTTAAATATCTCATGAGTGAGTTTGAGCAAAATCCAAAAGCAATTTGGGAAACAAATATGTTTGGAAAGAGTTTGAGTTCGCTTGTTAATGAAGGAATCAATTCAAAGATTACTTTGATGCCAGTTGAAGCACAAAGAAAGATGAGAAAAACTCTTGGAAGAATTATTAACGAAGGAAAGGGCGGAATAATTTGCATTCTACTATAAAAATAAGCAAGACCGATGAGGTCTTGTTTTTTTGTTAAAAGATTTTGTTTATTTCTTAAATTATGGTATATATTAATTTAAAGAGGCGAACCAATGAAAAATTTAAAAACTTTAAGCTTTAGTTTTTTGTTTGTTATTGTGGCACTTTGTGCATGCTTTTTTGTTGGGTCAATAACAAGTGTTTCTGCCGAGCCAACTTCACTGTTGGGTGATGGAACTGCAGAAAATCCATACATTATTAATAACGAATCTGACTTGGCGTTTTTCAGAGATGCCGTTAACGGTGGAATATCTGCTGAAAGTGGAAAAGTTGATTATGACAAAGCAACATACAAATTGACTTCGTCGATTAGTTTAAATTCAAATTGGACACCAATTGGAACATTCTCAAAACCATTTTGTGGAACATTCAATGGCGATGGGAAAACAATTACTAACGTGAAAATCTCAGAGCATTTTGATGAAATTGGTTTGTTTGGATATTTGAAAGGCTCAAAAGTTTTTGAGCTTGGCGTAGAAATTGAAATTGTTTTAAAAGATAACACTGATTTTGAAGATGGTGAAGACAAAAACGAAACAACGCAAGGCGGGGTGAAGGTTGGCGGAATTGCGGGGGTTGCAACAAAAAACAGCGAAATTTTTGCTTCTTATGCAAAGGTTTCGTTGTCCGCTGACCGCAAACAACGACTGGATGTTGAAACTGCTCAAGAATATTTCTTGGAAGTTGAAGGCCCCGAAGTCGTTGTTGGCGGGAAAACCACAAAAATTTATCAGACATACAAATATTTGGGAGAAATTGTTTTTGGAGGGCTTGTTGGACAATCGCTTGAATCAAGTGTTCACGACTGTTATGCAGTTCCAAAAATAACCGTGCTTCAAGAAGGTGCAAATGCAGTTTCAACCCTGTTTGGTGGAGCAGTGGGAACAGTTAAAGATGGTGAAATTCTCAGAGTCTATGTTGCGCCCACTGACGACCTTGTTTATGCAATTCAACAAAAAAACGGAAGTTTGACAGCCGTTGAATCGGTCAATATGCCAATAAAAATAAACTCGCTTAAAAATGGCGAAATTGTTTTTGGAGGAATTGTTGGCTTTGCGGAAGGAAACAGCTTGGAAATAAATAACGTTTTGTTTTCAAGTATGTTGGCAACATTTTCACCTTCAAAACTTGTGACAGGGGGCATTGTTGGAAAGGTTGCCAACAATTCGTCATTGTTCCCAAAAGAAATTCAGTATGGCAAATTTCTGGGAATTAACAACCCAAGCCTGAACGTTGTTTCTTTCCAAAAAGCAATTGGAAATGCAAGTGAAGTTGGCTTCACTGTCAGTTCAACTTTGTCACAAATTTCAAATATGCCAACGCAGTCTGCGTTCAACTCGTGGAACTGGAATGAATTTAGACCTTGGGATTTTGATAAAATTTGGAAAAATACATCAATAATTGCACCAATGGGATATTATTTCCCTGCGCTTCAAAATTTTGCTTCTTTCAAGATTTCAATTGAGGGCAGTAAAGGTGCTGTTTCCTACACAATAACGAATTCATATTTGAGTGGCTACTACATTCTTGAATTAGAAGGCAAAGGCAACTTAAAATCGTATGAATATGGCGCTGGCCAACCTGTTAAGATTGTTGCAAAGTTTTATGATGAAAGCGGAAATCCTCTTAGAGATTTCAAAAACTATTTCAAGTTCACAAATTGGTTGTTCCAAGAATATTCAGTTGCAACTTTGAATTATTCAGGAGCAAATGAAGTTTCTTCGCCATACACCGTGACTTTGGATCCAGAAAATGGAATAACAACGCTTGCATTCCTTGCGTCGTCACAAACTGAAGGCAAATATGACATAAAAATAAAGGGAAATCCAGTCACTGTAAAAATCAATTTTGTAGACAACGAAACAAACACTCAAAAATCAGACATTGGAACTGTTACAAAAAAAGTTGGAAATGACATTTTGACCAAATCCGAAAACTTCAGTTTTGTCATAGAAGAATATGTGAATGAATCGGAAACTTTGTTAACTGCTTCTGGCTCAAGAACTGGCGAATTTGTTTTTGCAAATAGATGGCAGGATGTAAATAAAGAAACTATGAAAGCAACAAAGTCGAGCATAATCATCAAACTCGACAACGAAAAACAAAAAACTTCTTCAACAAAATATTTCTATCCAACAGTTGTGGCTTCTGAAAGCGGTTTGGTTGCCGAAATGAATGTTTACTTTTCCAATAACACCATTCCAGTTATAGTTAAAATTTCGGGCAATGGGGGAATAAAAATTGATGATGGCGAACTTTTGAACACGAAATATTCTTCATACATTGTTTCTGGAAAATCAATCACGTTTGAAGCAGTTCCACAGCAAGGAATGGAATTCGAAGGCTGGTTTGTTAATGGAACAAAAGTTTCAAGTGACCTGAAATTCACAAAAGAGAACATAACAGCCGAATATAATCTTGAAGCAAGATTCAAAAAAATTGAAGAAGATAACGGCGGTTTGCAAGCTTGGGCCATTGCACTCATAGTCATCACTCCAATTGTGATTGGGGCAGTTGTTGTGGTTGTGGTGATTAAAATTAAGAGAAATTCGCGTAGCGGATACAAAAAAAAGTTTAAATTTTAGAAAAAAACCAAAAAAATTGTAATTTTTGCATAAATTTGTTTGGAAAAGCAATATATTTGTGATAAATTAAAAATGTAGATGGTTGGGGGAATAAAAATATAAAATTTAACGCAACCTAATATTAAAGATTTTACGGAGGTGTAAAATGTTTCAATTAGCAAACGCAATTATGAAAATGTCAGCCGGATTTATGGGAAGTCCAGAATTTTGGAGGAAGTGGTTTAATAATAAAGATTTACCTAAGGAGAAGACGGATGTTCTTGATGCGCAATATGGCTGGGTTGAAAGTATATATAACGGAATAATGACTATCCTTGTTCCTTTACTAGCAATTGTTGCAGCAGCGGGAATCATTTGGGCAATTGTTCTTGGTGTTAACATGGCAAGAGCAGATTCAACAGAAAAACGTGAAGAAGCAAAGAAAAGATTAATTGGTCTTGTTATTGGTATCGTGATATTGGTTGTATTAATTGTATTCTTCACAACATTGTTCCCAGTAATTCTCGGCTCATTAATCAAATTTGATCCATCAACAATAACAACAGCAACATCATCAACATAAAAATAAAAACTCGGCAAAAGCCGAGTTTTTTCATTTTAAAAAAATTTTTAAGAAATTGGCAAATTTTGTTTGTCATTTTTTTTTTTTTGATATACTCGCAATATAAAGGGGAAGAAAAATGACAAAATTTGTATATTTTATGAACACGCTTGCCATGAAATTTATGGGCGTAACAGTGACGGCAGATGACGTCAAATTTTGGGAATCATATTTCAGCACTGGCATCAACAGCCAGCTGGACGACAGAACATTAAAATATCTTCAAAGCAAATATGGTTGGGTTAAAACAATTATAAATTCAATCAACACAATTCTTGTTCCAATTTTGGCAATTGTTGCAGCAGCGGGAATCATTTGGGCAATTGTTCTTGGTGTTAACATGGCAAGAGCAGATTCAACAGATAAACGTGAAGAAAGCAAAAAGAGGTTGATTTTCTTGATAATCGGAATTGTTGTTTTGGTTGTTCTGATTATATTCTTCACAACGTTGTTCCCACTTATAATTAAGTCAACAGTTGGAATCACCCCAACAGTTCCAGAAGGATGGACAGAGCCAGCCGGCAGCACGGTCACTCGTTAAAACAACTCGGCAAAAGCCGAGTTTTTTTGTGGAGAAATGAAGGAATTTTGACATAAATATTTATTTGTGCAACAAAATTATTTATTTATAAATATTTTGAGTTTTGGTAAAAAAAATATATAATGAATATAAATCGGAGGGCTTAATGAAGGAAAAGAGCAAATTTAGAAAGTTATTGCCACTAATTCTCATAGTTGGAATTTTTGTTGTTGCAGTTTTGGTGGGTGGATTCACTCGTGATGACGGCTTCCAATTTGATGCAAAACTCATCACAAACACTGCGACGCTTGTCATTCTTGCAGTGGGCTACGGGCTTTTAATTCTATACTGGCTTTCAAAAATCTTCAAGTCAGACAGCAAACCAAGTGCAAGCACAATGGGAACAACCAGCAGTGGTGAAAAGATTGCTCAATATTACGATGCCCGTTTCATAAAAGAAAGCGAGCTCAACAACGAAAAAAGGTTTAATCACTGCACTTGGTCGATGCTTCCAAAACTTAAAAAAGACGGAATTGTCATCCGAAGCCAGCTTAAAGGTTCAACTCTCAACATCAATCTTTATGATCCAATCCACACCATGATCATTGGTACAACGGGTTCTGGTAAAACTCAAACATACATCAATCCTTCAATTCAAATTCTTTCTCAAATTGGTTCAAAACCATGTTTGGTTATGACCGACCCCAAAGGTGAACTCTATCGTGATAATGCACTTCAATTGAAAAAAGCGGGCTACAGAATTTCTGTTTTAGACTTAAGAAATCCTTATGCCTCAACGCGCTGGAATCCAATGGACAACGCATACGTTCAAACTCACCGTGCTCACAACATTGAAAGCGAAGTTAAAATTCACCGTGGCGACTCTCCAAAAAACTACAAACTCAAGCTTGCAAACAATATCAAAGATTATGCTGAAGAATGGTACGAATTCAACAAAGCTGCCTATGCCAACAAAGACCAACTAAAAGGCGACCTTGAAGCCAAAGCACAAGAGTTGAAAGACGAAGCAGAGAATGAACTTCGAGAAATTGCCACAGCAATTGTTCCGATCGAATCTAAGACAGATTCTTCATGGGAAAGAGGTGCTCAAGACTTCCTTTTCGGAATTATGCTTGCAATGCTTGAAGACAGTTTTAATCCTGAACTTAACATGACGCGTGAAAAGTTCAATTGCTATAACATGGCAAAAATTGCAACTTACAGAGATGACGACCCAGACAATCCATTTGGAACAGTCAGAAACTATTGTTCATATCGTGAAAAATTTTCTAAGGTGGCTTCTCTAACTTCAACAGCCATCAACAATGCTCCAAACACAACAAGGTCCTACATGGGTGTTTTGATGAGCAGAATTTCAATTTTCCAAGACGCAGGAATTTGCTATGCAACAAGTTTCAGTGATTTAAATTTTGATGATTTCACAGATGTGCCAACAGCATTCTTCATAAAAGTTCCAGACGAAAAAGAAAGCAGACACTGCATTGCAACAATGTGCATTTCTCAGCTTTACAAAAAACTTGTTGAAAAAGCCAGCGAAACAGACAAACTTAAACTTAACCGAAACGTATATTTCATGCTTGATGAATTTGCCAATTTGCCAAAAATTGAAAAAATGGACAGTTTGGTAACAGTTGGACGTTCAAGAGGAATTTTCTTCTCTTTAGTCGTTCAATCATACAGCCAATTAGATAACAAATATGGGCGAGAAATGGCAGAAACAATTCGTTCAAACTGCAACATTCAAATCTTCATCGGAACCGAAGACCAAGAAACTCGCGAAAAATTTTCAAAGATGTGCGGAGACATTTCCATTGAAACCTCTTCAACTTCAAGAAACAAGGGGGAGGAAAGTAGTGGATCAAGCACTTCCACACAAGTTCAACGTTCAACTCGACCTCTTATCTATCCTTACGAACTTGGACAACTTGAGAAATTTGAAGTTATAGTTAAAATCTTCAAAGAAAACCCTATGAGAATAAAAATGACACCTTTTTTTGCAACACCACAATTCGATAAAACTCGTGCTCCAGAAGAATATGCTCCTTCTCGAGCATTGAACGAATCTGAAATCTACTATGACATAACTGAAAGAAACAAAAAGGTTATGAAAAGCGGTTTCAGTCCATTCGACGATTTTGATGGTTTTGATTAAAAACGATATTATACATATCGTTTTTTTTATGTCCAAAAATTTTATGTCAACATTTAATTGACTAAAAAAGTCGAAAATGTTAATATAAAAGCATGAATAGAGAACAAAAGTTTAGAGAAAAATTTGCAAAAGATTTCCCAGATTTTAACAATCTTTTTGTAAATGTACACAATTACGAAAAAAATGGCAAAACTGAAAGTTTTGCACTAATTTGCAACATGCAAGAAAAAGGCCTTAATGCTGACGAAATGCAAAAATTGGAACAACAATTTAATTTATCTCAAAATGGCGCACAATTTTTATGTGAATTTTTCTATGGCAACGAAAAAGCGCTTGAATTAATAACCACATATTTCATAAACCACGGCAAAGTAGATAATTTTAAAGACGTAATGTCATTTGTTGAAAACGGCTTGAAAACAAAAAAAGTCGGACTCAAGAAGTATAACAGCATTAGCGGATTCAAAATTAACGAAGATGGGTCGCTTGAAAATGAAATTGCATTCAAAATGAATTTTAAAATTGAAAAAGTGAATGGAAATAATCGTTGTTGGATAAATAGCGCAGAAAGTCGCGAAGATATTCGTGGGAAAGGTGTTTACACAAAAGTTTTAAGCAATATGCTTCCAAAAATTCTTGAAAAATATCGTGTTAAAGCAATTGGGCTTCATGCAGACGCATTCGCTGTTAATGCCGACAAAAGCCAAAAAGAACTTGAAACTTTCTATATTAACAACGGATTCACCAAAGTTTCAAAATCAGAATTAGCCGACAACATAAGCATTTCACGAAACGATTTTGAAGACGGAAAACCAGTTTTCTTAAAACCAATTTATCTTGCTCAAGAAATCTGTTTATAAAAAATCCTTGGATTTTCCAAGGATTTTATTTTGATTCAAGGTTTTTTTGCAACAAATCTCGAATTTGGGTCAAAAGTTCTTCTTGTTTTTCGCTGTAGGCAAAATTACTTTCGCTCAATTTTTCGATGCTATCAATAATCTCGTTCTTGTTTTGTTCAGATTTTTCGGTTGTCACAATTTCATCAGTCGGCTTTTCTTCAATTGGCTGAATTTCTGCAGTTTCATCTTCAACTGTTTCTTCCATAACTTCTTCGGCAGTTGGAACTTCACCTTTCTTTTTTTTCTTGCGTCCCCATTTTTTTACGTCTTTTTTGATCAGTGTTCCAACTTTTTCAAGTTTTTCTCTAGACTTAATAACAATTTTTATTGCCAAGAATATAAAGAAAGATATAATAAGAAAATCCAAAATTGTTTGTATGAAATTTCCATAATACAACGCGCTTTCAGCAACGCCGTTTGCTGGGTCGGCCGGAGTTATAACCCATTTCCAATCTGAAACACTCACTCCGCCTGTTGCCAAACTGATTAGTGGCATGATTATATCGTTGACCAAACTTGTTGTTATTTTTCCGAACGCACCACCAACAACAACACCAACAGCAAGGTCAAGAACATTTCCTTTAGAGATGAACGCCTTGAATTCGCTCCAAAATTTTTTCATATTTTCCTCCAACGTTGAGTGTACAACTTTTCCAAATAAATTCCAAATTATAACACGCTTTCGTTATAATTAATATTTTTTGGTTTGTATAAAAGCGAAATCAACGCCAAAATCAACAGCAATGACGAAACAACAACATAGTAAATATTCATTTTCACAATGAAACTTGAAAACAACAGCACAAGCGAAGCAAGCAAGTAACCTTTTGCTCGTTGATGCGAAATGGATGCCAGAAGAAATTCTTTGAATTTTGGCTTGGATGAAAAATCAATTTCTTTCAAATCTTCAGGATAAAAATTGTGTGGCTTTATGAGTTTCAAAAAGCAATCTCTAGAATCGAGAAGCACAATTTTTGTGTCTTTAATTTTTGAAACAAACGATTTTGCGTCTGCGCCAATTTTATATGTGCAAACAACAATTTTGTTTGGCGAAAATTTTTCTGTTTTCTGCAAGATATTCACCAAGTCCTGAGCGGACAAGTTATTGTATGAATATAAGGGATATAGAATGGTTAAATTGCTTTTTTCTTCTTTGCCAGATAGAACAAGAAACTTGGAATATGTTTTAACTGAATAATTTATTTTACATAACGAAGAAAAATATTTGATTGCTTTTTTGTTATCATAAATAAAATTTGAAGATATTTTTTCAGCCAATTTTTCTTCTTCTTTTTTAAGTTCATTTTTTTTGTTTTTACGTTGCAAAAGAAAATGGATTAATATTTCAATTGAAATTGTAAGCAAAGAGGTGTAAACAAGAGCCATCGAAAGATTTTTTACGAAATATCTTATCCACACAAAACATATCAAAAAAATGATAAAAATTCTAAATAATAAGTTAAAAAATTTGAAAATCATGGATAAATTATTGACAAAATTAATTTATATAATCAAATATAGATAAAATAAATTGACAAAAAAATATTAATTTAATAAAATTAAAACATGAATAAAGAATTTATTGATGAATTAATCAAATTGTTGGAAACAAAAAAATTGAAAAATATAGAAGCGTTTGATTTATGTGATAAAAGCGAACTTGTTAAATCCATTGTTATTGCAACAGCTCAAAACGAAAAAGTCAACAAACAAACTGCAAATGAAATTAAACAACATTTTTGTGAAAAGGGTGTTGAAGTTTTGGTTGATGGAGAATTCCCTGGGGATTGGATTATTCTTGACCTTGGAGAAATTTTGATTGAACTTTTCACTGAAGAAATGAGAAAACATTATAACCTTGAAAAACTTTGGGGCAACGAAAAAAACAGCCTTATTGAATCAAAACAAAAAAAGAAAACAGTTAGGAAATAACTGTTTTTTTTAACTGATTTTTATTTCAACATTTTCGCCAGTTTCTGCATCTTGATACATCAGCCAATAGCCAAGTTCGTTTGGTTTTTCTGGGTCCAATGGAAGCCATTGAGAAATTCCTATGAATTCTTTTGGAGGTTCAACTGAATATTCGCCTGGCATGCCATAGCAAACATAAGCAACTTTTTCATCTTCATAAATTAAACCAATAACAAAATATTTTCCGTTGTCTTCATAATCGACTTTGACCCACTTGCTGTTTGGAATGATTTCATTAAGGAATGTTTCTTCTGGATATCTCTCAAAGAGAACTGAAAGTTGATTTTTTATTTCTCCGTAGAAATCGGTTGATGTCTCTTTTGTTTCGTTGTCGGGATATAGTGGAGTTGGTGTTGGATTGGTTGGAGGTTGATTGTAGAAAGCGTTTCGATAGTTGCAATTTGCACATTTATCGCTTTGGCATCCTTCACACATACTTTTGTCTATTGCATCTTCTATTTCTTCTTTGACTTCGTCCGAATAATCAATTCCGGTTTCGTCCAGAGATTGCTCGGCTTCTTTCATCGAAAGATTGGTCTTTTCCAAAAGTGAAAAATTTCGGCAAAGAGCAACTGCTGTTTCACTTTCAATTTTGTTGTCACTTGAACCGGACAAAATTGGAGTTGCGTCGCCGTTGGCAATGTTAACAAGCGCGCAAGTGAATGCTGGAAGTTTGTCTATTCCAAGATTGAAAGAATATGCGTCGCGACCTTCGAATGTGAGTGCGGACTTGTAGACTTGCTTGTCAATCAAAAATCCGAGAGTCAAAATTCCTTTTGGCACAGACTTGAAATTGTATAATCTGATTTTTCCGCTAAATCCATCTTCCGATTTTTCCAAATTTAAAACTGCTTTTTCGCTTGACCCTGTCAGCGAAGAAAGAATTATTGTTTTGTCTTTCATGTTTTCTCCTAACATTAATTATTATATATGAAGAGAAATAGTGTGTTGCGCATGAAAAAAAGCGATATTTTCGCTTTTTTGTTATATTTTGACGAATTTTTGCAATTTGTTCGAAAGCAAAATGAATTCGTGAATTGAAAGTTGTTCGGCTCGTGTGGTTGGTGGTTTTCCAAAATCTCCAATTGCGTTGTCCACATCAGATTTACTAATACCCAGTTTTGAAAGATTGTTAGACAATGTTTTTCTTCGAGAAGAAAACGCAGTTTTCACCATCAGTGCAAATATTTCATCATTGTCTGCTTTTTCTTTGTTTGACGGTGTGATTTTTATAAGAGCAGAATCAACATTTGGTGGAGGCGTGAACATTTGCCTGCCAACAGTTCTTAGATATTCCACGTCTGCATGATAGTTTATCATGATTGTTGCAATTCCATATTCTTTTGAATTTTCTTTTGCAGAAAACCTTTCGGCAACTTCTTTTTGCACCATAACCGTCATGGATGAAACACGTTGTGTTTGCTCAAGAAATTTGAAAATCATGGGTGAGGTGATGTAGTAGGGCAAGTTTGCAACAATTTTGTAATTGCCCGAAAAATGCTTTTCAATTTCGTCAATATTTTCTTTAAGCGCATCTTTCATTTCAACTTGTAAGTTTTGATTTTGTTTTTGAATTTCATAAAGATGCTCGGTCAAGTTTTTGTCAATTTCATAAGACACAACTTTTTTTGCTTTTTCACAAAGTTTTTTTGTGAGTGTGCCTGCTCCTGCTCCAATTTCCAAAACTTCATCATCTGAAGTTATTCCTGCATCAGAAACGATTGCCGAAAGTAAGTTTCCGTCAAAAATAAAATTTTGTCCAAATTCTTTTTTAAATTTGAAATTTTCCATCATTTAAGCCTTTTAAATAAGTTGAATGCATTTTGTGTTGTTGTTTTTTCAATTTCGCTTTCTGAAATGTTTGTTAGTTCAGATATTTTTTTGACAATAAGAGGAATTGATGCTGGGGTGTTTGTTTGGCCTCGGAAAGGTTCTGGACTTAGATAAGGACAGTCCGTCTCCAGCAAAACATGTTCTATTCCAACTTCTTTTAAAACGTCAGGCATTATCCTGGAATTTTTGAAAGTTATCGAACCGCCAATCGAGTAATACAAGCCCAGCTCTTCAATTCTTTTTGTTGTTTCCAAACTTCCTGAGTAGCAGTGAACCAGTCCAGAATTTTTGATGAGGTCTTTGTGAGATTCAAGCAATTTCAACGTTTCGCCTGTTGCATCACGCATGTGAATCACAAAGGGAAGACTATATTTGTTTGCAAGTTCAAGTTGTTTCAAAAACACGTCTTTTTGCTTTTCAATAACCTTTTCCTTTGTTAAAGACAGGTTGGGAAAATTCTTTGAAATTTCTTCAATTTGTGCGTCTAAATTAAAATAATCCAATCCAATTTCGCCTATTCCAACAATTTTCTCATTGTTTATTTCAGATTTTAATAAAGTTTCAAAATCCTTATTGAATTCAAAACAGGAATGTGGATGAAGTCCAATTGTTGCATAAACGTTATCAAATTCTTTCGCGAGTTGAATTGCCAGCATGGAAGAAGCCATGTTGTGCCCAGAACATATTATTCTTTCAACTCCACTCTGCCTGGATTTTTCAACAATTTCTTTAACGCTTTCAATCAGTTTTGGATCGTTTAAATGTGCATGTACGTCAATTAACATAACTTAATTATATATCTTTTGATGCCCAAGTCAAACATTATCTTGACAAATAATTTTAAAGTTATATAATATTGGTGTAGTTAGCCAGATGGTCGCATGTCTTTATAATGAAGAACATGAGGAAAGTCCGAGCTCCAAAGAACAGGGCGCCAGTTAACTGCTGGTGAAGGCGACTTTAAGGAAAGTGCAACAGAAATAAACCGCTTTGCCATTGGCAGAGTAAGGATGGAAAGGGGAGGTAAGAGCTCACCGCACGTTTGGTAACAAAAGTGGCACATGTAAACCCCGCCTGGAGTAAGGTTAAAAGAAGCATCAGGGTTGTTCGCTCGCTTCTTAATAACACCGCTTGAACGCGTTGGAGACATCGCGTCTAGATAGATGGCCATCAAATACAGAACTCGGCTTATAGACTAGCTATGACAAATAAAACAGTTCCTTTGGGGGAACTGTTTTTTAAAATAAATTTTCGATGATTTTTTGTTTTAATTCTTCAACATTTTCGTTTTTCTTTGCTGAAAGGAAAATTGCGTCGTTTGGAAGAGTTTTTCTAAGTTCAATTGCTTCGCTCGACGTCAAAATGTCTGTTTTGTTATAAACCGTCAAAACTGGAATGTCTTTTGCTCCAAGTTTCTCAAGTTCGTCAAGAACAACTTGTTCGTGCATTTCGCGATGTTTGTCGGTTATGTCAATCAAATGAATTATAAGGTCGCTTGACGAAACTTCTTCAAGCGTTGCCGAAAAAGCAGGAGCAAATGCTTTTGGGAGTTTGTTTATAAATCCAACTGTGTCTGTTAAAACAATTTGTTTTCCAGGTGCAAGCCAAAGCAAACGCGTTGTGGTGTCTAAGGTGGCAAAAAGTTTGTCGTCCGCATATATTCCTGCTTTAGTTATGAGATTCATAAGCGTGGATTTCCCAGCATTTGTGTATCCCACAATAGAAACAGATTTTACATTTCCTTGATTGCGATTCTTTCGTCGCAAAAATCTTTCATTTTTTATTTTTTCAATTTGCGATTCGAGTTTTGAAATTTGGTCGCGAATTTTTCGTTTGTCAAGTTCAAGAGCCGTTTCGCCAGGGCCTCTCATTCCAACTCCGCCTGATCCAAATCGTCCACTTGTTCCTGAAATGCCCGAAAGTCTTGGGAGATAATATTTCAACATGGCAAGTTCAACTTGGAGTTTTCCTTCGTTGGAAAGTGCACGCTTTGCAAAAATATCCAAAATCAATGTTGTTCGGTCGATGACCTTAACTCCAATTATTTCGGAAATGTTGTTTATTTGTGAACCCGAAAGTTCATTGTCACAAATTGCAAGGTTTGCTCCGCTTTGCTCAACAAGTTCTTTAAGCTCCAAAACTTTTCCGCTTCCAATGTAGGTTGCTGGAGTTATTTCTTTTGCTTTTTGAAAAAGTTTTCCGCAAACTTCAACGCTTGCTGTTTCTGCAAGACGTTCAAGTTCTTTCAAACTTGTGTAGCCGTCGTCATTTCCAAGGCTCATTCCAAACAAAACTGCAATTTCTTTTTCTTTTTTTGTTTCCATAAACTTATTATAAACAAAAAACAAACTTTTTCAAAGAGTTTGTTTATTTGTTTGAACATATTTTCTAAAATCTAAAAAATTTTGCTTTCTTATTTAATTGTTCTTCAATTCTCAAAAGTTGATTGTATTTTGCCACACGGTCGGTTCTGGAAGGTGCTCCAGACTTAATTTGACCCGCATCAAGTGCCACTGCAAGGTCGGCAATTGTTGTGTCTTCTGTTTCGCCACTGCGATGAGATATGACAACATTGTATCCGTTTGATTTTGCTAAATTTATCGCTTCAATGGTTTCGGTCAATGTTCCTATCTGATTGACTTTGACCAAAACTGCATTTGCAACTTTGTTTTCAATTCCTTTTTTGATTCGCTCGGTGTTGGTAACAAAAAGGTCATCGCCAACAAGTTGAACTTTCTTTCCAAGCTTTTTTGTCAACTTTTTCCAACCCTCCCAATCTTCTTCGCCAAGAGCGTCTTCTATTGAACAGATTGGATATTTTTTTGTCATGTTGTTCCAATATTCAATCATTTCATCAGTCGTGTAAAAAGTTTTTGATTTCCAGAAATAATAACCTGTTTTCCCAAGTTTTTTTGCTTCGTCAAACATTTCTGTTCCTGCCACATCAACTGCAAGTTTGAAATCTTTTTTTGGTTTATAGCCTGCTTTTTCAATTGCTTCCATTATGCACTTAAATGCGTCCTCGTCACATTCAAAGTTTGGCGCAAATCCACCTTCGTCGCCAACAGCAGTGGAAAATCCTTTTTTCTTCAAAACGGCTTTTAGTGCATGAAAAGTTTCTGCGCACATTCTAAGGGCGGTTTCAAAGTTGTTTGCACTAACTGGCATAATCATAAACTCTTGAATGTTGACGTTGTTGTCAGCATGTTTTCCGCCATTAATTATGTTCATCATTGGAAGTGGAAGAGTTGTGCCTTTTCCTAAATATTCGTAAAAAGGAATGTTAAGCGCTTTTGCTCCTGCTTTTGCACAGGCAAGCGAAACTCCCAAAATTGCGTTTGCGCCAAGACGACTTTTGTTTTTTGTTCCGTCAAGTTCAATCATTTTTTTGTCTATCTTTTCTTGTTCTGTTGCATTCATTTTCAAAATTGCTGGACCAATGATTTTATTGACATTTTCAACTGCTTTTTCAACAGATTTCCCATTAAATTTTTTTGCATCTCCGTCGCGAAGTTCCACTGCTTCAAAAGCGCCTGTTGAAGCGCCAGAAGGAACACTTGCTCTTCCAACAATCTTTTTGTTTACTTCAACGTCCACTTCAACAGTGGGGTTGCCTCGGCTGTCCAAAATTTGTCTTGCGTGAACATTTGTTATCAAAATCTTTTTCATTCATCCCCCTAAATTGTTTTAATTTGATTATATCTTATATTAAATTTTTATCAAAACAAAAAGAAAGTTTGCACAAAAATTTGTTGCCAAATTCGTTGAAAAAATATTCGTTTTGTGATATATTCTTTCAGAAAGGACACAAATTATGTACGATTTTAAAACCATTGAAAAAAAATGGCAAAACAGATGGGAAAATGATGAAAGATTGAAAGCAGTTGATTTTCACCCAACAAAACCAAAATATTATGTGCTTTATGAATTTCCAAATGTCAGTGGAAAAAGTTTGCACATGGGGCATCTTAAAGGAACAATCCCTGCCGACGCTCTTGCAAGATACAAAAGATTTAAAGGATATAATGTTCTGTTTCCAATTGGGGGCGATGCATTTGGGCTTCCTGCCGAAAATGCTGCCATTAAATATGGAACGGACCCTAAAGATTTTGTTGAAAATGGATTTAAAACAATTTTAACTCAACTTAAGGGTTTGGGAATGTCATTTGACTATTCAAGAGCATTCTGCACAAGCGACCCAGAATATTACAAATGGACTCAATGGATTTTTTTGCAACTTTTGAAAAATGGAAAAGCATACAAACAAAAAGGAACTGTGAACTACTGTGAGCATTGCCAAACAGTTCTGTCCAACGAAGACAGTCAAGGGGGCAAATGTGACCGTTGCGGAAATGATGTTGTGCAAGTCAATCGCGATGTTTGGTTTTTGAAAATGAAAGAATATGCCGAAAAACTCCTTGGAAATGTTGACAGAATTCAAATGGCAGATTACTTAAAAGAAGCTCAACGAAACTGGATTGGTAAAAGTGAAGGCGTGCAAGTTAAATTTGAAATTGTTGACGAAAATGGCAATCACGCTGGCGAAGTTGAAATTTTCACCACCTGCATTGAAACAATTTTTGGAGTGACTTTTGTTTCACTTGCTCCAGAAAACGACCTGGTCAAAAAACTTGAACCTTATATAAAAAATATGAATGAAGTTCAAGACTATCAAAGAAAAACTGCATTAAGAAGTGAATTTGAAAGAAAGAGCCAAGTCAAAGAAAAAACCGGATGCGTTCTTGAAGGTGTTTGCGCAATTAACCCTGTTAACGGAAAAAAAGTTAAATTGTTTTTGGCTGATTTTGTCCTGAGTGGATATGGAACAGGTGCAGTTATGGCTGTTCCAACTCATGACCAAAGAGATTTTGAGTTTGCGCAAAAATTTGACATTCCAATGATACAAGTCATCGAAGGTGATGTTTCAAAGAGCGCTGTTGAAAAAGCAGAATATCTTGAAAATAACAGCGTCATGATGAACTCTGGCGAGTTTGACGGAATGAAAGTTAAAGATGCAAAACCATTGATGGCAGACATGATTGTTAAAAACGGATGGGGAAAGAAAGTTGTTAACTATTCGCTAAAAGATTGGCCTTTCAATCGTCAAAGATATTGGGGCGAACCATTCCCAGTTGTTTTTTGTGAAAAGTGCGGAATTGTTCCTTTGGACGAAAAGGATCTTCCACTTCTACTTCCAAAAACAAATGACTATATGCCAAATGCAAACGGAGATTCGCCACTTTCGAAAATAGAAAGTTTTGTTAATTGCACTTGTCCAAAATGCGGAGGAAAGGCAAAACGAGAAACCGACACCATGCCAAATTGGGCAGGCTCTTCGTGGTATTGGCTCAGATATTGCGACCCACACAATAAAGACAAACTTGCCGATTTTGACAAATTGAAATATTGGGGGAGTGTTGACGTCTACACCGGAGGGACCGAACACATAACAAGACACGTTTTGTATGCTTTCTTCTGGCAAAATTTCCTTTACGACATTGGCGTTGTTCCAACACGTGACCCATTCATAAGAAAAATGGGAAGCGGACTTGTGCTTGACAGCGAAGGCAAAAAGATGAGCAAATCATCCATCAATGGCGTTTCGCCTCAAGAAGTTATCGACAAGTATGGAGTTGATGTTGCCAGAATGCACGTTCATTTCTTGGCTGGATATGAAGATAGTTGCCAGTGGACATACAGTGGAATTGAAGGAATTGTTGGATTCTTAGACAAAGTTTGGAAACTGCGAGACATGGTTAAAGGCGATGGAATTTCAAAAGAACACGAAGTTGAACTTAACGCATTAATCAAGAAAATTTCTGACGATTATGAAAATCTTAAACTTAACACAGCAATTTCAGCTTGCATGATCTTCCTTAAGAAAATTAAAGCAGACGGATTTATAACAAAAGAAGAATTAAGACAGTTTTTGATATCACTTAATCCTCTTGCGCCTCATATAACAAGCGAAATGTACGAAATTGTTTTTGGGAAGGATATTCTTGACGCAACTTGGCCAGAATTTGATGAAGCCAAAACAACAAAAGATGAGTTCAATCTTCCAATTCAAGTTAATGGAAAAATGAGAGGCACAATTCTTGTTTCTCGAAACATCTCTAAGGAACAAGCAGTTGAAAAAATTCAATCCGAAGGAAAAATCCAAATTGATTTTGATGGTGTTAAAAAAATAATTTTTGTTCCCGGAAGAATCATAAACTTTATAATTTAAAACACGCATTTTTTGGCGTGTTTTTTTTCGAACAAATTTGTTCGAATAATATTTTGATATTTTGAAAAATTATGTTATTATGAGTATAACTTAAGGGGGAATATATGAAAAACAAATTTTTATATTGCTTGCTGCTCATTGTTGTTGCAATTCCTTGCATGATTTTTGCTGGGTGTGGTGACGACGTGGAAAAGCAAATTCATTATGATGCACATGGCTATGAAGTAAATCAAGACAATGCTGTGAGTTTTGTGACGCCAGGATCATGGAAAGGTGATGGCTCTTTTAGTGGTGTGAGCGGATATATCAAGGCGGGCTCCACAATTTCTTATGACATTGTTTTGTGCGATGGATATGACGCTGACACTTTGAAAATATATAATAATGGCAAAGAAGTTAATTGGACAAAAAGCTCATCTTATGATGCAGAAAAGACAATTGAAACAACAACAATTCAAACATATCAACTTGTTGGAAATGTAACAATCAAAAATGCCACAGAAGACGTCAATCTTACTGCAACATGCGATTCAAAAACAATTAACATAACTTTTGTTGCAAAAGATGGCAAAACTCCAACATCTGAGCAAGAAACGAATTTGAAAAATTTTGTCTTAAAAGATGGAACAAATCTTTTTGATGCTATGCAATCGCAAAACTATTCATTGAATATAAAATATCATGAATTGAAAAACGGAATGGTCTTAAAATGCGAGAAAGCGATTGATTACTATTCGTTTACATCAACTTCAAACTTTATGAGAGGAGGATGGATTGAAGCATTTTATTCCAAAGATATGAATTTGTATAAATACTTCGTAAGTTCCGCTGTAACAAAAAACATGCAAATAGAAATTGATTTTGATGCATTAACTTTGAATTCTTTCAGTGTTCTCAACAATGCTGGAAAAGTATTAAACATAACATATCATAATGTGACTATCAGCGAATATGGAGTGTTTGCTTCTGACACAAAAGGATATGCTTACATCTCTTTAGCAGATTTAACAGGTGTTGACGTTTCAAATGCAGAGCTTTTCTGCAATGGAAACAAATTGAAAAAATATACTTTGAGCGGAGAAACTTATTGGACATTGCCTTTGTCGGTCACTCCACTTGGATATGTGAATTACAATTCAGAAATAGACGCTAGTTATTATATTGGTATCTACAGTTATAATTTAGTTTTGAAGGGTTTAGATTTCACAAATTCAACAGCCTACAACAAAGTTACAATCCTTGCTTCAGAGTGTGAAGCAAACAAAACATGGGATGACAATTTTGTATATTATGATGGCGAAAATACAATTTACTACCAAGACTCCTACACATTCTTTTATGATTTGCAACAAGTTAGCGAAAAACCAAACGTAATCAGCATAATAAAAAATGGTGACGAGCAAAACAAAACTTTAATCAACATTGAGGATTACACTTTAAAAGAAGAAATCCAAGCGAAAAAGGAATTTGTTGTTGGTAATTTCAGAATTAGATATTATGTAAGAGATGAAAGTGAAAGCCATTCAATGCAAAATATATCGGAAATTTGGATAAGCATTGATGATTCGGATTCAAAAGAACAAGTGAAATATGAAATTTTGTTTTACAAAGCGTAATTAAAAACAGCATTTATTGCTGTTTTTTTATGTGAATTTTGCAATTTATTATGAAGTTTTGAAGCCGTGTGATATAATGTATTTCAATTACGGGAATTATTAATGATTTATAAGTTAATAATTTATTGAAAAAATCTTGAAACATTTCAAGAAGGAGGGGGATTGAAAAAATTATTTCGGTTTTTCAAGGGATACAAAAAAGAAATGATTTGCGCGCCTTTGTTCAAATTCGTTGAAACAATAACCGATATAGTAATCCCTTTGATTGTTGCCAACATGATTGACATTGGTGTCAAATCTCATGATGTAAAATATATCGCCATTTGGGGCGGAATTGTTGTTGCTTTCAACATAATTGGAATAACAAGTGCAATTATCTGTGCAAAACTGTCGGCAAAAGCTTGTTCGGGGGTTAGCTATGAAATTAGAAAAGGGCTCTATAGTCACATCAACACTCTGTCGCATGCGGAACTTGACAAGTTTGGAACAGCCACATTAAACAACAGAATGACTCATGACGTAACAAGAATTGAAACTGCTCTTGGAACTTTTCTAAGAGCTGTTATGAGAGCCCCGTTTTTGATTATTGGCTCAACGATTATGGCGATGATAATTGATGTCAAATTATCCCTTTTGTTTCTCGTTGTGGCTCCAATAATTTTCTTTGTTGTTTTCTTCATCCTAAAAAGAACTGAACCTCTCTACAACAAAACTCAAAAAGATTTAGACAAAGTTTCGGAAATAACAAGAGAAAACTTGCAAGGAGCAAGAGTTATCCGTGCGTTTAACAAGCAACAAAGCGAAGAACAACGCTTCACCGCTGCATCAAAAAAATTGAGAAGGTCTGCTGTTAAAGTCGTTTCCATTTCTTCGCTCATGAATCCATTGACGGTCACTATAATAAATTTTGCAATCATAGCGGTCATGTGGTTTGGGGGATTACAAGTTAACGTGGGAGGGCTATCTCAAGGTCAAATTATTGCATTTGTTAACTACTTGATGCAAATTTCCGCCGCACTCGTTTCGCTTGCTAATGTTATAATTTCTTTCATAAAAGCAATCAACTGTTCGGCGCGCATTAATGAAGTTTTCGACACAAGTCCTTCTGTTGTTGAAACAAATCATGAATTTGTGCAGTTGGACGACAATGTTGATGTTCCAAAATTAGAGTTCAAAAACGTCAGTTTCAGTTATTCCAATTCTGCTAAATATGCAGTCAATAATTTGAGCTTTAAAGCCAGCAAGGGCGACACCATCGGAATTATTGGCGGAACTGGAAGTGGAAAAAGCAGTGTTATCAATTTGATTCCAAGATTTTTTGATGTGACCAGCGGACAAATTCTTGTTGATGGAATAAATGTTAAAAATTATTCTTTCAATCAACTCCGTGGAAAAGTTGGAATTGTTCCTCAAAAGGCAGTTTTGTTTAAAGGCACATTAAAAGAAAATTTGCGCTGGCGAAAACCAGATGCAGACATTCAAGATATGCAAAAAGCACTTAAAATTTCGCAAAGTGAAGAATTTGTTAGAGAGCTTCCCGACAAATATGATTTCAAAATTCAAGCGGGTGGAAAAAATCTTTCTGGTGGTCAGAGGCAACGTCTGACGATTGCCAGAGCGCTGGTTGGTGACCCTGAGATTCTCATACTGGACGATAGCGCTTCGGCACTTGATTTTGCAACAGATGCAAATCTTCGAAAAGCATTAAAAGAAGAAGTTAAAGCAACTGTCATTTTGGTTTCTCAGCGTGCAAACACTGTTAAAAATGCAAATTTAATCATTGTTATGGACAATGGAAATGTTGTTGGAATGGGACCCCACAAAGATTTGCTCGAAAACTGCGATGTATACAAAAAGATATATTTATCACAAACTAAGTAGGAGAATTGATGGAAAAACACAAAACCAGTGGGAAAGAAGAAAAGGAACTTCGCAAACTTAAAAAAGCAATTGCGTCGTTACCAAAACCTTCGTTTAATAATCCAGAAAAAGCGCAACCTGCAAAAGAGGTCAGCGTTCCTACTGTTGTGCCTGCAACAATAAATAACAAAGTTTCACCTGTGTTTGTTGAAGATAAGGTTGAATCGATTCAAGATGTTCCAATCATTTTGGACACGAATCTAAAACGCATAGAAAGTGTTGCGCGAACAAGGAAACCTAAAGCCAAATCAGTCATAGGAAGAGTTTTGGGATACATGAAAAAATATTGGCATCTTATAACTCTTTGCGTTATTTTTGCCTTCGTTAATTCGGCGTTCGAAATTCTAATTCCGCTTTTGATTGGTCGGGGAATAGACTTCATTGTTGGTGCAAACCAAGTTAATTTCGACATCTTGCTCAAATATATAGGTTATCTGTCAATTTGTATAATTGCATTTGCAGGTTTCAAATGGCTTTTGTTAAGACTTGCAAATGGATTGTCATACAAAATTGAAGAACAAATGCACAACGAAATCTTTAAAAAATTTAATAAAGTGCCATTAAAATATATAGACAATTCCAGTCATGGTGACTTGCAAAGCCGTATGGTAAACGACGTCGATGCAATAACAACCGGTTTTGTGATGGGGCTGACAACGTTCTTCGACTGTTTGGCAACTATAGTTTTCACTCTTGTTGTTATGTTGAAAATTAATATTCCAATTTCAATTGTCATTTTGTGTGTGACTCCAATTTCCGTTGTGGTGGCAACCATCATCGCAAAAGTTTCTCACAAACTGTTCAAACGTCAAGCAAAAGGAATTGGCGATATGTCTGGAGCTATGGTTGAAATGGTGGGCAACCAAAAAATTGTTAAAGGGTTTTTATACGAAGGCCGTTCCATTCAAAAATTTGATGAAATCAACAATAAATTAAAAATTGTCAATGAAAAAGCAAATTACTATTCTTCTTTGTCTGCACCAATAACAAGATTTGTTAACGGACTCTTGTATGCAACAGTTGCAATCATGGGGTGTATGTATGCATTCAAAGGAGCAATGACAATTGGAGATATTTCGGTTTTTCTGACCTATGCAAATAAATATACTCGTCCGTTTAATGACATTGCCGATGTTTTTTCAGACTTGCAAGCGGGTTTTGCGTCTGCTGTTAGAGTGTTCAATGTTTTGGACATGAAAAATGAACAAAGTGATTATGGTTTCCCAAGCATAAAGCGGTGCACTGGAGAAGTTGTTTTTGAAAATGTAGATTTTTCTTACACAAGCGAAAAGAAGTTGATTCAAGACCTAAACCTTAATGTTAAAAAAGGTCAAAAGGTTGCAATTGTTGGACCAACTGGCTGTGGGAAAAGCACCCTCATAAATTTGCTTATGAGGTTCTATGATGTGAATAAAGGAAAAATTGTTGTCAGTGGGCATCCAATAAAGGAAGTAACCCGCAAAAGTTTAAGAAAACAATTTGGAATGGTTTTGCAAGAAACTTGGCTTTTCTCTGCAACAATCAAAGAAAACATCGCGTACGGAAAAGACGGTGCAACTGAAAAGGAAATACGCCGAGCGGCGCGCCTTGCGGGAGTGGACCACTTTATTCAAACCTTGCCCGACGGATATGACACAGTAATTAATGAAAACGGTGACAATCTCTCACAAGGTCAAAAACAGCTCATTTGCATTGCAAGATTGATGCTGGCAAAACCTCCAATGTTAATCCTGGATGAAGCAACAAGCAATATCGACACTCGCACTGAGCTTGCCATTCAAGATGCTTTCGATAAAATGATGAAAAACAAAACAAGTTTTGTGGTTGCTCATCGCTTATCCACAATTATTATGTCAGATATAATTTTAGTTATGAACAAAGGTAACATAATTGAGCAAGGCACACACAAAGAACTTCTTGCAAAAAAAGGTTTCTATTATAACTTATACAACAGTCAATTTAGTCGATATTAAAAAGAGCAGTTCGTGCTGTTCTTTTTTTTATTCTCTGCCTAAATATTCAATAACAATGGAAACAAGTGGGTTTGTGAAATAGGATTTGGTTGCCGAGTGTTCTAGTTTTGGCGAAGAAAGATATATTTCCCTTGTGGTTGTGTTTATCAGTGCAAATTTCATTTGAGGGTCTCGGGCAACAATGATTCCATGCCCATAAATTGGCAACGGAAATTCGTCGTAATCCCATTGACTTCCGCCAACATAGATGTTGTCGGTGTTTGCTTCGCCAAACCCAACTGAAACAAAATCTGTGTCCTGGTTGAATGCCTGATTATCTGCATAATTGACATAAGCATTTACAACAATTTGAACTCTATACCAGCCTGGCTTGGAAAACTGAATTG
Source organism: uncultured Clostridia bacterium (assembly GCA_934747765.1). GTDB lineage: Bacteria > Bacillota > Clostridia > Christensenellales > UBA1242 > UMGS687. Next base: position 103,352 of record CAKVGZ010000002.1, on the reverse strand, counting down.
TGTTATCGGTTGTGTCCAACTTAACGTAATTGTTTGGGTCGAGTTCAACACGCGTTAAAGGAAGATTTGTTTTTGTTTCAATTCTCATTCCTTCATCGGTGGGGTTGTCGTTGTATGTGATAATATATGCACTTCGCATCTTAAGGGTTTGGTCTGAACCCGTTGGTCCAGTTGCTCCTGCTAAACCAGTTGGACCCATTGGCCCTGTTGGCCCGATTGGTCCGGTTGGTCCGATTGGTCCCATAGGCCCAGTAGGTCCTGTTGGTCCAATATTGTTGAAGTTGTTGCCAAAAGGACCAAATTGACGTCTTCCAACTTGGTTAAAAAACATATTTTTGTTTCTAGTCGAAGAATAGAAAGAACGATCTGATATGAAATTGCCTGAGCATTTGCATCTGTTTCTATATGCCATAAAATTCTCCTAAAGTAATCTCTAAATCAGTATATAAAATCGCAAAAGATTATGTGAAAAGAGAGGATTCTTGCTGACGAGCAAATAAAGTTATTTTCATGAATAAGTCCTACGTTTATCATCTGTATATTAAAACAGTTGTTTGGGATAATGTGGGATTAGAAGTATATAATAAAAATCACTCTAGTGAGTGATCTTCTGTGCCAAAATATCTCGGTATTCTTTTGAATTAATGAATACTGTACTCAGAAATTTTAAAAATTAAAGTCTGAAAAAAATTCAAAGATAATATCGTTCATTAACTAACATTTCTTCCAAGTGGTTCCACCACCACCGCTGCCCCCACAAGCTAACTGTTCTTTTACTAGCTTTTGGAGATAGTCTGCTACAAAAATTTTTTTTGCAAACTCTAGTTTTTCTTCTTGTGCAAATTCTTCTTTTCTCATATTTTCTTCCCCCTTTCGATATAAGTAACCATCTTGTACCACTTTTATGGTAGCACAATTCAACAATTATGTCAAATATTTTTTAATAAATTTGTAACATAATTAAACATTTCTTTGTTGTATTTGCAGTATACGTAATTCCCATCAAAAACAGTTTTATTGTTTTTCACTCTTGTCGCCGGACAACCGTTGCCGCAATATCGTAACAGTTTACATTTTAAACATTTTTTAGGTAATCTTTCAAAAAGATTGACAAAATCTTTATAGTTTTTATTTGTAAGTACCTCTTCAAGTTTCATTGTCGATATGTTCCCATAACTTTTGGAAGCCCTCAAATACTCACAAGGATACATGTCACCACTTGGATCAATACTTATCCATTTTAAGCAAGCAGCAGCGCCATTGCAACAATTTATTTGTTGTCCTGATATAGAAGTTAAAATGTCATCTATTTCCCTTATGTGAAAATTGGAATCCATAGCTTCAAGCCATAAATTAAAAATATCTTTGACAAATGATAGCCACAAATCATTTGATATGCTAAATTTGTCAGTTTTTGAATCATATATAGCATTTAACTTTAAATATTTAAATTTGTTTGAATGGAAAAAATCAAAAATCTCCTTAGGATAGTTAACGTTTGTTTGAGATATAGTTGCGATTACTTCTGGTTCTATCCCATTCTGTCGCAATATATTTACTCCAATCATTGTTTTAGCAAAGGTGCCTTTTTGATTAAAATCACATCTATTTAGATCATGTAAAAATTCAGGACCATCAATGCTCACGCTAACAATGAAATCATTTTCTTTAAAAAACTCTGCTAACTCGTTGGTTATTAACGTTGCATTCGTCTGTATTCTGTTAATGATAGTTTGATTCTCTCTTTTGTATTTTTTAACATAAAACATATATTTTTGAAAAAAAGGTAAACCTGCTATTGTTGGTTCACCTCCATGCCAACTTACAGTAATTTCGTCCGCATTATCAATTGATTCTTTAACTATTTTTTGTAATGTTTTGCTATCCATGATTTGGACCTTATGTTTTTTAAATGGGCTTGCATAACAATATGTGCAATTTATATTGCATTCGTTACCAACAGGTTTAATTTGTAATGCTAAAAATCTTTTCTTATCCATTATTCATATCCTTTTCATTTGCTATTTTTATTTTTTCGATTATCTTTCTATCATAATTAATAATTTTTTCACTTGGCAATAGTAACACTTTGTCAACTCCCAAACTTTCAACAAAATCAGGATTGTGTGACACAACTAAAATAGTTCCATCATACTCTCTAAAATTAGTTGATATTATCTGTTGCGTAATAGGATCCAGATGATTGGTAGGCTCATCTAAAATAATTAAGTTCGCTTTCTTAAAAGCAATTTCTGCGAAAGCAATTCTACATCTTTCGCCAGGAGACAATACTGATAATCTTTTATGCAGGTCTTTTTCATAAAATAGAAATCTGCTAAGCATTGCTCTTATATTTTTTTGTGAAATACCTTTTTTTTCAAAATGTTCTAAAATTGTTTCTTCGGTAAATAAATTTTTTTGCTCTTGATCATAATATGCAATCAAAGTTTTTGCTCCGATTAATATCGAACCTTCTTGTGGAGTTAATTCATTAATAATTAGTTTTAATAAAGTTGATTTACCTGCACCATTGTGTCCAGCAATTAAGAACCTTTCTTTGCTATTAATTATAAATGACAAATTTTTTATTAATGGTTTGTTTTTATCATAACCAAATGTAAGATTGTTCACCCTTATTGGAATTTTTTCAGATTCCTTAGAAGACTGTATTTTTATGTTTGCTTTTTTACATTCCTCAATTCTTTCGATTTTATTTTTTCTAATTTTTTCAAGCTCTTTTTCTCGGCTTTTTGCTTGTCGTTTTCTTTTCACGCTTCCGCCTTCTGCAGCTAGAATAATTGATTCAAGCTTTTTTTCATGTGCCTCTTGAGCTTCAACTTTTCGGTTAATAGTACGTTTGTATTCTTCAAATAATTTTAAAAACTTAGAATAATTTCCGGTAAATAATTTTAAAGAGTGTGTTTGTTTATCTAAAAACAATATTTTGTCAACAATACTGTCTAAAAATTTTGTATCATGAGAAATTATCAAAACTGTTCCGACGTAGTTTTTTAAATAATTAATTACCCAGTTCCTGCTCTCAGCATCCAGATGATTAGTAGGTTCATCCAACATTAAAACATTGGGGTTTTCAAACAAAACTCTTGCAAATGCAATTTTGCTTTTTTCACCTCCGGATATTTTATTAACTGGTAATTTTAATAAATCATCTGATATGTGCATCCCGTTAATAATTTTTTCAAGAATTGAATCTGCAGAGTATTCCTCCCAGTAATCAAGAGCTTTTCTGTTTTCATCATATTTATGAAATAAAACTTTTAAATCTTGTTCATTTTTACATTCTTCCATTTGTTTTTCTAATTCTTTTTGTCTGTATTGTAATTTCCGTATTGGTCTGCCACTATAAATATAATCATAAGCGGAAGATTCTTTGTCTAAGTGAATAAGCTGAGGTAAATAACCAATACGAGCGTTTTTCTCCATGCGAATTTCTCCAGAATCGGGAATAATTTCCCCTCGGATAACTTTAAATAAAGTTGTCTTACCGGCTCCATTTACTCCCACAACACCAATTTTATCTCTGTTACTTATAACAACGGATTCTTTATTAAATATTATTTGATCTCCAAACGATAAACTTAAATTGATAATATCCATTTATTAATGCCCTTTGTTTAATGAGTATCATAATTTGAAGAGAAAGTCAAATTATTTATAAATTCATTTTATAAAAAATTTTAGTAATATTAATCATTACCTGGCAGAATTGATTCTAACAATTATTTTGATTTTTTTGGAATGTGTTATATAATTAAATAATGAAAACGTTCGAAAAGGTTGTTAATGATTTCTCAAAAATCAAAAAATTTATTAGTGACGATGAATGGCAATCAACAATTTTATTTACGTTATGTCTTTCAACAAGTTTTTATAACGACGTGATGTCTTTGTACAGAAAATTAGAATTTGCGAAAACTAAAAAAGATGTTAATAAAATTTTGGAGTTCTTAAGGAGTAAAAGTGAATTTTATTTATCAAAACGCGACATAGCAAAGAATATAAAGCAAAAATGGAATTATATGCGTTTGAGTTATTCCTACTATGTTTTCGCTGAATGTGTTATAGAGCATAGTACATTTAGTGAAAATATTATAACGAAATTAAAGAATCAATATGGCGAATCATATTTAAAACAGTTATCTGATCTCGACAAAGAAAATCCTACAATGTTAACGATGGCAGCAAAGAATAAACAAAACTGTAGTTATAGTGATGTTGAAGAAATATATCTTTTACTAAAACATTGGCAAGATTTGCAGCATATTTATCACGAAACATATTTAAAAGCACAGTATGATGCAGATAGTGAAGAATTTCAAAAATTTGCCACACAAAAACATTATTTTTCTACACCTAGAGAGAACTTGCTTTTGATGCAAATTAGCAAAAAAAGTGTTTTCAGTATTGATGAATTAGCTAAATATATTCTCGGAGGTATGGAACGAAGCTTGTGCTCCTTGATTGGCGGGAAGGCGTTTGGCTTGGCTGTCTTAAGAAGTTTGTTAGTTCAAGTTCCTGAAACTTATGTTTTGCCAGTAGGCGCAAAAATCGGTGAAATAAAAAAACACTTAGATAAAAACAAATTCTACGCAATAAGAAGTTCGGCGAATGTTGAGGATGGTGACAATAACTGCTTCGCTGGAATTTTTGACTCATATTTGAAGATTAATTATGAAGATGTTGAAAAATATTGTGAAATGGTTATTTGTTCAAAAAACTCACCTAGATTAAACGAGTACACTCGCGAATCCAAGCCTAATATTGAAATGGCACTTGTTGTTCAGGAATATATTGAGCCTCAAAAATCTGGCGTTTGGCTTGGAAAGAGCAAAACGGGAGGAATTCTACAAGTGGTAGATGGTTGCGCCGAAAAATTGGTTTCTGGGCATGAAGAGGGAAATATTTACACAAGTTCTGATATAAAAGATAAATTGATTAGCGAAATATATCACTCTATTTCGAAAACACAACAAAAAATAGGAAGTTTAGCTGACATAGAATGGTGCTATAGGGATAATAAATTGTTCTACTTGCAATATAGGCCTGTCACTGGCAAAACTTTTGTCCCTAAAAATAAAACAAAAAACGGAGGACTGGGCGTCTCTGCTGGAACAATTGTGGGCAAAGTCAATTTTATGCTTACTCATGATGATCCTTTTGAAGAAAATTCAATTCTAGTGTGTTATGTGGCAGAGGCAGAGTGGACCGATTTAATGTTGCGCTCAAAGGGCGTTGTATGTAAAGTTGGCGGCTTTTTGTGTCATGCAGCATTAATCTGTAGAGAAAGAAATATTCCATGTATCACTGGCATCTCAGACGAGATGATAAATAAACTTAAAGATTCAAAAGAAATAAAAATTAATGGGGCAACTGGAGAAATAGATATATTGAAGTAAAGTCAAAAAGACACTAGGCAGATATGGCTTGTAAAAAAATTAAATGAGATATAAAATCTTGTGAAGTTATTCATCTGATTTATTTTATTTTGTAATGGTGTATTATAAACAGGCTATGCTGGTGGATTAGAAAGAAAGATAGAACTTCTAAAACTTGAAGGAGTGGATGTCTAAATTCGCTTTATGAACCGAATGAGCGAACTACCGACCCCCACCTTATATTTCGCTGGCGCTCAATATAAGCAATGGGGTCTTTCAAGATTGTGGTTCTCGTAGCTTTCTCCAACCAATCGCAAGTTTGCAAGCAAACTCTTTTCTTTTTTCTAAATCGCTTTATGAAAGTACACTTTCAACGCTCTTTATAAAAAAGAAAAAGCGTTTAGTTTCGCTAAACGCTTGCTCTTGGTTGGAATGAGTGGACTCGAACCACCGACCCCCACCTTATCAGGGTGGTGCTCTAACCGACTGAGCTACATTCCATCGTGGTGGAGATAATCGGATTCGAACCGATGACCCCCTGCTTGCAGGGCAGGTGCTCTAGCCAGCTGAGCTATACCCCCACGTGCTCTTGTATATTATCAAAAAAATTGCTGAATGTCAACATTTTTTTGCAATATTTTTTATATTATTTATTTTTTTAGAAAATTTTGTAAATCTTGAATTTTCTTTGCATATATTTAAATTAATGATAAAATATCAAAAAAGGGGGGATTTATGAATTCACAAAGTAACATTGGAGGAAGAATAATTTTATTCTTAATATGTCTATTTTTTGGATGGCTTGGGATAGACAAAATTTATATGAAAGGCTCATACAAAATTGCACTTGTTAAATTTTTGCTTAACTTCTTGGTTATTGGAGAAATTTGGAACATCTACGACATGGTTTGTGCCTTGATTGGAAAATACAAATTAAATCCTTTAGATTAAAGACGTTTTAGACTAAACGTCTTTTTTTATGTCAAAAATTTTGTTATGAGAATGTGGCATTATAAATTGATTGAAGTTTTGCCAAAGAAACAACTCACTGGGCAATGGCGCGAACTGAGTGCCATTTGTGGGCTTATTTGTAAGTTTGGCTCTCCAAAAAGTTTGATTGTGGACAAGGTTATGGATTATCCTGTTACACATTTTAGAAAATATGTATCTCTTGTTAAAGAAGAAATGGAAAAACGCGGACTTAAACCCAAATTTGATGTTTTCACAAAACTTTCACAAATTGAAAATAAATTTGCAAAAACGAATTTATCTGAAAAATTTTTGTTTGAAAATTGGCACAATGACAGATATTTCAATCAGTGCTATTTTAATTTGGAAGAAAAATTTGATTGCGGAGGAATATCGCAAGGGGAGTGGGAAAAAATAAAAACGCTCAAAATGAGCGTTTAATTAAATTGAGTTTTAATTTTGTCTATTTCTGAAGAAAAATCTCCAAAATAGTTAAAGCTATATACAACAGTTGCATTTGTTGTTGCTTTCATTCCATTTCGCGAAATTGAATAATTTTCTTTGGAAGTTGCCGATATGATGTATCCATAGGTTTTATTAATTTTCAATGTTAATGTGATTGAATCTATCGATGGATTGGAGCCTTCTCCGCCATTTGCTTCCAGCTGTTTTGAATAATCTTTGTATGCGTTTGTTGTGAGAGTTAAAGTTAATTCGAGATATGTTTTTGTTGGATCATTTTTTGGAGAAATTTTAACTGTTTTTGAATTCAAAACAAAAGGCAAGGTGTCGGGTCTTACGCCACGAACAGAAAGATAGTCTGTTAGTGTTTGAGTTTTTACTGAACCGCCTTTTCGTTTGATGGAAACGCTTGAATTGGTGAGTTTTGTGTATTCGATGTAGGTTTCTCCATAACCCAGCGGAATCTGGCTTCCATTAGCTTCTGTAATAATGTATGATTCATCTTTTAATTTGTAAATTTTACTGTCTAATTTTTGGATTCCTCCAAAATTTCCAGATTTACCTTCAATCGAGGAAGAAGTTGTTAATTTGTAATCATATTTTTCAAGTATGTCGAGAGCATTTAACAGATAGGCCATATTATTGTTGATGTTTGTTAACTTAGGCATTCCCAAACTGTTGGTGTCAGAATTTGAATTATTATTTTCAGGGTCTTGATTATTTGAATCGGCATTGATAACGTCGGCGTCAATTTTTGTTGGATCTTTCAGTTTAGACGAAAAATCGACAGAAGAAAATACAACTGCCAAACAAATTAAGACAATTGTAAAACAAATGACTATGTTATATTTTCTTATATTAAAATTCATTTTACTCCGAGCATTATCGTTTGTAATAATATATATCTATATTTTTTATACAGTATTTTATTCACAGTGTCAAACGAATTTGACAATTATTTGTAAATTTTTGAATGATATTGGTTGATTAAGTCTGTTAAATCTTTTTTGTAGTTGTATGTTAGTGTTATTCCACCGGTGCATTCAACTTCGGCAGAAATCCCTGCAGCGACAGTGTATTCCAATTTATATTTTTCGGTTGAAGTTATTGATTTAAAAGTTCCATAAGTTTTATCAATTTTGCAGACAACATCAATTGAACTGATGTATGGCCCGCTTGTTACAGATTCTTTTCCAATTTCAGTTTTAATGACTTCTGTGTATGTTTTCCATGCTTTTGAATTTAACGTTAAGGTCACAGTGTAGTAGTCAACACTAGGGTCATTTTTCAAGTTTGTTTTTGCCACAGTGTCCGAATTGATTATGTATGGAAGAGTGTGGAGCATAACGCCATTGTGATTTTTTTTGTAATTTTCAATTGTGCCTTCGCTGTAACCACGCCCTTGGACGCGATCATTAACAAAATCAAAATGTGTGTAGGCAATATAGTTTCTTGCTTTTCCACTGAGGTCAATTCCAACTTTAGAAGCATCAATTTCAGTTCTTGAATTATTTATTGTGTATATTTGATTGAGATTGTTTATGATTGTTCTGGAAACAGAAACTTTAACAGTAACTGCATTTAAAGCAGTTGCGTTGATTTTTTGTGTGTATGCCATGTATGCAGGGTAGGTTTCGCTCATTTTCACAGCATAGTTGTATGCGGTCCAAGCGTTTCTGAATTGACTTGTTAATTTTGGCATCCCTTCAAAACTTTCTGAAATGTTTGAATCGGATGATCCTGGGTTATCAACAGTGTCTTCTGTGGAAGCGTCGGCAACAGGACTTTTAACAATTTCCAAATTAATGTTTGGCAAAACAACGGCAACGCAAATGAGCGCTAACGTAAAGAAAATGAAAATATTTACTTTTTTGTTTTTGAAAATCATTTTAAACTCCTTTATGGAAACACCATAATTTATCTTTTGAGAAAAATAAAAACTCAAAACATTTTGGGCAAGGCAATGCTGTCTGAGTTTCTGTAATATATATGTAATTATGTTTCATTTAGATTATTGCATTTTGTTAGGGCAATGTCAAGTGGATTCTTCAAAAAAAGTCGAAAAATATCATTTTTTTACACAATTTTCAATTCGTTTTTTTATCAAATTGAACAATTGCGAACCTTCGCGATAATCTGCTTCTGCAATTGCATTGCAACGTCGGTGGTCTAAAAGAGATTTTGCGTTCTTTGAATCCTCGCTGAAGACGGCAATTGTATAACCATTTCGGGCAATCATTGTTTTCATGCAAGGAACATCTGTGAGCCCGTCACCAATGTATATCATATTGCGATATTTGATTGCTCTTTTTTTCTTTGGCATGAATGCGTTCAATTTTTTGTCGTCTGTGTTATTAAGAATTCCTTTGTTAATTCGATAAATAAATTGCGTTTTGTTGGTGTAATTTATTGAATTTAGAGGCCAATCAACAAGACCATTTTCGTCATAATGGAATTCACTGCCAAATATCTTTCTGAATTTTGATGCAATTTTTGAACCTTGCATAATTTCGGTCAGACCAGAGCTTAGAAGATAGTGTTCAATTTCAAATCCGTTGCGTCTTCCAATTTCGTTAATTTTGTCAAAATATTCAATAACACCAGGATAAAATTCGATATCTTTGCCAGCATTAAATAATATTTCTTTTGTTATTGGTCGATTATGTTGTTTTGCCATTTGCACAAGACCATAGAGAAAAGACAATATCATTTCGAAATTGCATTCTTTTCGCATTGCTTCAATATCGCTAATAAATTCGTAGTCACTTTTTATTCCATAACTTGGAAATAAAGAAAATTCGAATGAATTTTTTGTTGAAAGGGTGTAGTCGAAATCGTATATTATCGCAAATTTTTCCATGCTTTCATTATAAAATTATTATGGAAAAAATGCAATAGTCTTTTTGACAAATTTTCAATTAAATGATACTATTAAGTCAGATGAATGAAGATATTGAACTTATACAACGCGCAAAAGAAAAGGATGAAACGGCGTTTGAAAAACTTTTTTCAAAATATAAACCTCTTGCAAGCAAAATTTCAAGAAGATATTTTTTGATTGGACAAGACCAAGATGATCTTGAACAAGAAGCGATGATTGGGCTTTTCCGTGCTTTCCAAAGTTTTGATGCAAACAAAAACAGTGACTTTGGCTCTTTTGCTTCCATGTGCATTTCAAGACAGATTCAATCGGCAATAAAACTTGCAAATCGTGAAAAGAATAAAGCTTTGAATGAGAGCATTGGTCTGAACAATCAAGGTGGATTCACACTGCCCATGAAAGATGATGACGAAGAGGTGATTTTGTTTGTTGTTCCTTCTTTAACTCCACTTCCAGACGATGAGTTAATTTCAAAACAACAGGTTTCTCAAATGACAAGTGAAATTGTGAAAAATTTGAGCGATTATGAAAAAAAGGTTTTAACTTTATACTTAAAAGGTTTGAAATATAAAGAAATGTCCATTGCTCTTGGCAAGGACATTAAAAGTGTTGAAAACAGTTTGACACGTATAAAAAACAAATTGAAGTTTCTAAAAACTTTATAAAATTCCCCAAATGAACGTTGAAAGTGTAACTAAACTTCCAAGAATTAAACAGGAGTAGAAAAATAGATTGTCAAGCCCTTTAGGTTTAATTTGAGGTTCCATGTAGAATCCCAAAACTTCATAAGGAATTTTCACACTTATTCTTTCGCCAAATTGCGTTTGAGTTCTGATCAAAGGGGGCTCAAACACATTTTTTTCTTCGGGCGAAATGTCACTGAGAATTTCTTGGCGCATGGCAAGAATTGCAATGTTTTCGGTGTAGGTCTGAAGGGAGTCTTTCACGTTGATTTTCAAGAGGGCAGTCATGAGAAGGCAAAGAAGATAAATCAGAAGTGTCAAAGAAATAATTGTTGTTATTATATTTGAGAACATGCTTCCGCCAAACAAAAACGAAAAAAGTTTTTCATAAAAATTTGCTCCAAAAATTCCTCTTGCTTTTGCAAAAGAGAAATATACGTTCAGACCATTGTTCATGAAATGGATTATCATGGCTGGGAAGATACTTCGACTATAAAGCGTCACAACGGCCAAAACCATTCCAATTATTGTCGCATAGAAAAATTGATTGATATTTAGGTGAATGAGTCCAAACATAAGCCCAGAGAGAATGACTGCTTTTTTCAATCCTAGTTTTTTATATTCTGAAAGCAACAATCCCCGATGTGTGAATTCTTCGCAAATTGCTGGCAAAACTGCAACTGTGAGAAGTGTCAAAAAGAAACTGCCTATGCTTGAACTGGTTGCTGATGAAGCAAAGTTATTATGATATCCCAAAAGTTCAAGGAAATAGCTGAAAAAAGTGCTGATGAAAATATTCAATATAAAAACAACAAATCCAATGCCAATTGAAATCAAAATTCCTTTGCTCGAAATTTTTCTTATGCTAAAATCGCTGAGAATTTGTTTAACTGGTTGTTTTTTGAACTTTGAAAACAAAAATAATGGGAGAACAACCATTAAAACAATTTGTGTTAAAAAAGTCGAAACATAACCTTCGTATTCTCCAAGGAATGAAAAAACATTCATGGAAGAACATATCCTTAATGCAACGAAAAGCACCATGATGATGAAATATATTAAATTGACTGAAAAAAAAGTTTTTGTCTTTTTCAAAATTATCCTCTGTATTATTATATAATAAAATTTTCAAAATACCACAGTTTAAACAAAAGTTCCAACGCACCACAAAGCAACTGCAACAATCATGCTTGTTGCGAAAAACAAAATTGATTTACTGCTTGAGAAAGTTCGAGGTTGCGCTTTGTATGTTTCGGTGTAGACCATATTTTGTGAATTTTCTTTGTTATTTTCTTTTGTGAAGTGAAAAATAAGCCAAAGAAGAAGTCCAGCAACAATTGCAACAGAAAAAGCAATTGCGATTATGGCAGGTGTGAACGCTGGCTCTGTTGCCCCAGTGTGTGCATAAATGTATTGATAGACAACGACAATTGCATTGTTTAAGAAATGCACAACTGCACTTGCAACAATTGAACCTGTTTTTATCACAACAGCAGACAGAACAACGCCAAGGATGAATTGATAGAAAAACTGCATTGCACTTCCGTGAGCAAGAGCAAAGAAAAGAGCAGAAATGAAAATTGCACCAACGTCACCAAATTTTCTGAGCCCATTCATAATAATTCCGCGATACAAAAGTTCTTCGCAAATTGCAGGAATCAAAGCAAGAACCACAAGGTTCAAAATCAGCCACCAGCCATTTGTTAGTGGGAGAGGAAGAGAAGCATCAGGGTTATAGCCAATTTTAGACAACAGGTCGAAAAGATAATTTATGAGATATAGTGAGCCAAAAAGTGTTATGAACGCAACAGCAACGCACATCAAAAAATTTTTCCAACCAAACTTAAACTTTATCAAACTTGCTTTTGCAAAATTTGTTTTGGAATATTTATTGTATAAAAAATAAGTTGCAAGCATTGAACCGTTAACAAGAATCAAATATATGCAGTACAATGCGGGACTTTTCGAAAAATTCACAAGTCCAGATTTAACTGCAATTGCATTGAAAATTACAGTTAAAATAAATCCAAAAAAAATTGGAACAATAAGTGTTAACAAATATGCCTTTCCTGCATCTTCATCGTTATATAATGTTTTTTCATATTGATTGAATTTCATATTGCACATTATAGCAAAAATGTTTAAATATGAAAAGAAAAAAGTCAAACAAATTTGACTTTTTAAACAACATTAACAGCAGAGAGCATCAAATCGTTGACTTTCGAACTTGTTAAGGAATACATAATTATTTTTCCGTCACGTTTGCATGTGACAAGATTTTGTGATTTTAAAAATTTAAGTTGGTGGCTGATTGTTGTTTGATTGATGTCCAAAATCTTAGAAAGGTCGTTCACGCACAAATCGCACATTGCTAGGCATGAAATTATCTTTAGTCTTGTTCCATCAGAAAAGTTTTGAAAAAAGATGGCAAGTTTGTCGATAGCTTTGTTTGTTGGGAGATAATTCAAAATTTCTTGTTTTGCCTTTTCAGATAATAATAAAAATTTTTCGTCCATTTTTTCTCCTTTAACATTTATTTTTTTCAAGGCATATATAAACTTGGATTAAAAAAATTTTAGAATGCAAAAGAAAAAACCACCAAAAGATTTTTTGGAGGTTTTTATAGATTTATATCGAAAAATAGCGAATGGGAGGAGTTATATGAACTTTTCAAATGAAATTTTGCTTGTTATGTTGATTGGAATAATTGCTTCGGCAACTGACACCGACCTTGCAAACAACACAAATATTTTGTTACTTTTGCTTTTGATCTTGCTTTCAAGCGGAGGGTGTGGATCCAACAGTTGTTGCAGAAGTTGTGACAGTTGTGGAAATCTTCGAACAAGTGGATTCTTTGTCTAAATCTTCTTTCCGTTATTAATTTTTATTATATTTGAATTTGGAATTCTTTCGGGTTTGTCTGTGGAACTTATGAATGTTTGTGTTAGAGAACAAAATTTAAGAAGTTTTGTTCGACGAGCCACGTCAAGTTCGCTTAACACATCGTCCAAAATTAAAATTGGCATGTCGCCCGTTTGCTGTTTAATTATCTCAAGTTCTGCAAGTTTAAGGCTCAGCGCTGCTGTTCGTTGCTGACCCTGAGAACCAAATGATTTCACATCAATTCCATTTGTTGTCACTTTTATATCATCTCTGTGAGGCCCCACAGTTGTGTAACCAAGAAAAACATCTTTTTCAAAACTTTTTTCATAGGCTGAAATAAATTTGTTTTTTATCGTCTGAAAGTCATTTTCAATGCTCACAAGCTCTTTTGGGAAAGTGAACGAACCTTGATATTCAATTTCAAGGTTTTCTTTATTATCTGTCAAATAACTGTGAGCTTTTTGTGCAAATGGGGCAAGGGAAACAATCAAATTATTTCTTGAAATTGTGATTTTGCTTGCACATTCGGCAAGTTGAAGGTTGTAGATGGAAATCATGCTTTTAAGTTCTTCAAAATTCATTTTTGAGATTTCAGACTTTTTCAAACTGTTTTTGTCTTTATAATCTTTCAAAAGTTTGTTTCTTGATGAAATAATTTTTTCATATTTGCCCAGCAAATTGAAATATGCTTTTGAAATTTGCGAGAGGTCAATGTCCATAAATCTTCTTCGGTCTTCGGGACTTTCTTTGATGAGTTTCAGTTCGTCAGGAGCAAAGAACACGCATCGTAATTCTCCAAGGAGTTCACCAATTCGTTTTATTGGAAGTGAATTTATTTTTATTGCTTTTTTGCCTTTGCTGAAAAGATATATTTCAATTTTTGATTTTCCAAACTTTTTTTCAACTTCAAGTTCTATTTTTCCATTTTCCGCTCCCCATTTAACAAGGTCAGAATCTTTTTTTGCGCGCAAACTTTTTCCAATTGCGCACATAAATATTGCTTCAAGAAGATTTGTTTTTCCTTGAGCATTCTTTCCAAGAATTATGTTTGTTCCAGAAGAAAATGACACATCAATTGTGTCATAATTTCTGAAATTGGAGAGTTTAAGTTTTAGAACTTTCAAGTTTTTTCCTTTTATTTATCAAAAGTTTTACGTTTAAACTTATCAAATGAATTATTGCTGTTGCAAATGATAAGATTATTGCAAGTTTCCACACGTTAGGTGAAACGTTAATTATTCCGAAGAATTTTGGAATGATTCCGCCGATAACAGTTAAACAAATTGCAGAACCTGAAACAATCAAACTTTTGTATTTTGTGAACGGAATGCAAAGAGAAACCAAATTTAAATAGCCCGATATTGTGACAATCAAGGTTGTCAAAGTTTGATTTTCGCTTGGCGTGAGAATGTTGAATTTCCAAAGCAATGTTACTGTCATAACATTTGCAAACATCATAAGACCATATGGAATTCCATGTTTCAACACGTAACCAATAAAGTTGCCTTTGATGATGTCTTTGTTTGGCTGGAGTGCCAAGAAGAAACTTGGAATGCCAATGACAAAAAGTTCAAGAAGGAACATATTCTTTGGATAGAATGGATATTTGATTTGAATTGCAACGCAGAACACCGAAAGCAAAATTGCAAGCACTGTTTTCATGAAGAAAAGAGTGGATGATTTTTGAACGTTGTTGATGACTCTTCTTCCTTCTTCGACTACCGATGGAAGAGAAGAGAAATTTGAATTTAACAAAACAAGATGAGAAATATTTCTTGCAACTTCACTTCCGTCTGCCATGGCAATTGAGCAGTCGGCTTCTTTCAAAGCAAGAGTGTCATTAACGCCATCACCAGTCATGGCAACAACATGATCTTCTTTGAGAGATTTTATTATTGCGTGCTTTTGTTCAGGTGAAACACGGCCAAAAACAGTGTATTGTTTTGCAAGTTTTTTCACTTCTTCAAGGCTAACACCTTCAAGATTGATGTATTTTTCGCTTCCAGCAACACCAACCTTGCTTGCAATGTTGCTCACAGTTTGAGGGTCATCGCCAGAAATTATTTTTATTTCAACGCCATTGTCTTTGAACCATTTGATTGTTTTTTCGGCATCTTTTCTGATTGTGTCTTCAATCAAGATTATTGCAACAACTTCAAGGTCGCTTGGAAGTTTTTCGCCAGAAATTTCCTTTTTCGAGCGCGCAACTGTCAAAACCCTGTAACCTTCGTTTGCCGAAAGTTTTATGTCATTTTCAATTTCTTTCGAAATCTTTGCTTTAATATATTCGTTTGCGCCTATCACATAAGTTCCATCTTTTCCAAAAGATGTGGCTGTGTATTTTCTGTCGGAAGAGAATTCGATGTTTTGGCTGACAGAATAAACTGCGTCTGCACCAAAATATTTTGTTAAAGCTCGAGAAGTTGCGTTTTGAGTTGGTTGAACAGCAAGTTGGCTTGCAATTGCGTTTTTAATCAATTCTTCTGTGGCTTGGCCATAGCATTTCACTTGTTTAACAGACATTGTGCCATCTGTTATGGTTCCAGTTTTGTCAAGGCAAAGAACGTTTGAGCGAGCAAGCATTTCTATGCTGTAGATGTCTTGAACCAGAGTTTTCTTTTGACTTAGGCGAATAACCCCCACAGTGAGTGCAACGGAAATGAGAAGAAACATTCCTGCAGGAATCATTCCAACCAAACTTCCGCAAGTGCTACTCACAGATTCGGCAATGTTGCCAACCGAAGAGGCTGCTTCGCCAGTTGCAGTTTTTGCCCAAAGGAAATTGTTGCAGAAAACCAAAGCTCCAATTGGAAGAATGAAAAGCCCAATTCCTTTTATGATTCTGTTGAGGTCTTTGAATAAATTTGAATTTGGTTGTTTGAATTTCTTTGCTTCTTTGGCAAGAGATTGAATATAGTTGTCATTTCCAACTTTCATGGCTTGCGCATAGCATTTTCCACTTGTTAAAAAACTGCCTGCCAAAAGTTCGTCGCCACAAGATTTTTTTATTGCATTGCTTTCGCCTGTTAAAAGACTTTCGTTAACATCAACCTTGCCGTCCAAAATTTTGCAGTCGGCAGGAATTTGATTTCCAGAAGAAAGAACCATTATGTCATCAAGAACAATTTCGTTTGCTAAAATTTCAATTTCTTTTCCATCTCGAACAACTGTTATTGTTGGAGCAGTTATGAGTGAAAGTTTTTCAACAGTTCGCTTGCTTCGGATTTCTTGAAAAATGGCAATTCCTGTGTTAAACAAAATGACAATGATAAAAAGAAGGTTGTCATAAGAATGAACAACTGCAAGGGCAATGAAAATTGCAAGCCAAAGTAAATTGAAAAAAGTGAAAATATTATCAAAAAAGATTCTAAAATATGATTTAGAAGTTTTTTGTTTGGTGTTATTAACAAGTTTTTCTTGTTTTCTCGTTTCAACTTGCTGGGCGGAAAGACCAACATTTTTGTCGGGAGTGTATCTTTGAATTATTATTTCTTCTTGTTTTTTCTTTCTCATGTGTTTTTATTATTCCTAATTTATTTGATAATACTTATAATATACTATATTTATATGTCAAAATCAACTAATCATTTGACAAAAAGCCAATAATATTCGATAATGGATATGTGGAAATAAAAAAAGAAGATTTCGTCAACAAGCTTGAAGAAGTTTCGAAAAAATTTTATGGCAAACTTGAAATTTTAACAAAAGACATTTCAGATGTCATTTTATTTTTGTCGGTCTATTGCGGAGAAAGTGCCGTTGATGTCAGTCAAGTTCAAATTCAGATGAAAGGTCTTTATCCTCCAAAAATTTTGGGTTCCAATTTTAATAAAGATGGAAGCGAGAAAAAGGCAAAACGCGAGGGAGATGTTGGATTTGTTTACAGAGTGGCAAGTTATGACCAAACCTTTTTTGTGAGTGTTGTTATGGGCAAAAGATATTTAAAAATTGAAAAAAAGAGCCAGGACGAAAGTAACTTGTTTTTTACAGAATATATATTTTCCGAAAATGGAGAGTTTGTTAGAACTGCTCGCCAAAAAAGTTCCCCACTTGGAAAGCAAATGGAACTTGAAGAAATTTCGAATGGAAGCTTGAAACGTGATGTTGTTCTCTCGTCAATAAAAAATAAATCAGAAAATCTTAAAACGGAATTTTCCAAAGCCGAAACGAAACAGGGAGCAGAAGTTTTTTATTCCTACACGTTAGATGGCGAAATAAATTTTTGTTACAGAACAAAAGAAAAAAATATTCCATCAATCACTTCAATTGGAATGAAAGATTTGAATTTGATGTTCGAAAAACAATTTGAGGGTAATTTTGAAAAAATTGAAGAAACATTTTTCAGGGCAGTCCAAAAACAAGTTAAAGACCTCTTTGAAAAAGAAAATCAATAAAAAAACGCTTAGAAAGCGTTTATTTTTTTGAAATGTATTTAGCTATGTCTGAAACAGTTTTCAAGTTCAATGCATCTTCGTCTGGAATTGAAACTCCAAATTCATCTTCAAGAGTCATGAGCATTTCAACCATATCAAGAGAATCTGCTCCCAAATCTTCAACAAGTTTTGAGTCGTCCTTAATTTTGTCAATTGATATATTCAATTGAGATGCCAAAAGTTCCTTGATTTTTTCAATATTCATACTAACCTCCATAATCTTTTCCACTATATCACAAAAAAATATATTTAGCAAACAAAAAAATGTGTTATACTAAATTCATGAACACAAAAGTTGAAAAAATATATGATTGTCTAAAAGAAAAATTTCCCAATCCAACTTGCGAACTTAAGTTCAAAAATAATTATGAACTTCTAATTTCCGTAATTTTGTCGGCGCAATGCACCGACAAGCGGGTTAACATGGTGACGCCAAAACTGTTTGAAAAATATCCAACAGTTTTTCACATGGCAAATGCAAAACAAGATGAACTTGAAAAGGAAATTCGCTCTTGCGGATTCTATCACAACAAAGCCAAAAATATAATTGGCGCTTGCAAAGACATTGCCAACAAATTTGGAGGTGAAATTCCAGAGGATTATGACAGTTTGCTTTCGCTTTCAGGTGTTGGAAGAAAAACTGCAAATGTTGTTTGGAGTGTGGGGTTTGGCAAAGAGGCAATTGCCGTTGACACACACGTTTTCAGAGTGTCAAAAAGATTGGGGCTTTCAAACGGGGCAACTCCAGAAAAAGTTGAACAAGACCTTCAAAAAATTTTGCCAAAAAGTTTGTGGGCAGAAATGCATTTTTTGATGGTTTTGTTTGGAAGATATTGGTGCAAAGCACAAAAACCTTTGTGTGATGATTGCAAATTGAAACAATTTTGTGTATATTATAAGAATAAAATAAAAGATTGAAAGGAAGAAATATGTTTTTAGATATAGCAAAAATAAAAATTCAAGCAGGAAATGGTGGAGATGGGCTTGCATCTTTCCACAGGACAAAACTAACAATGAACGGCGGGCCTGACGGCGGAAATGGCGGAAAGGGTGGCGACGTATATTTTGTTGCAAAAAATGATTTGAGCACTCTTTATTCTTTCAAATTCAAAACAAAATTCAAAGCGGGTGATGGAGAACGTGGAGGAAAACAACTTTGTGCGGGGAAAGATGGCGAAGATTTGTACATTGCTGTGCCATGTGGAACAGTTGTTAAGGATTCTCACACTGGGAAGGTTTTGGCTGACTTAACAGAAGAAAATGTTCCTGTTAGAATTTTGCGTGGAGGCGGCGGCGGACGCGGAAACAATTTTTACGCCACTCCAACTCGACAAGCGCCACATTTTGCTCAAACTGGCGAAAGAACAAAAATGTATGAAGTGGTTTTGGAACTTAAAACAATTGCTGATGTTGGTTTGGTTGGATATCCAAATGTGGGCAAAAGCACTCTTCTTTCCACAATCACAAATGCAAGACCTAAAATTGCAAATTATCATTTCACAACATTAACTCCAAATCTTGGCGTTGTTGATTATTATGGAAACAATTTTGTGATTGCCGACATTCCTGGGCTCATCGAAGGAGCAAGCGAAGGTGTTGGCCTTGGCCACGAATTTTTAAAACACGTGGAAAGAGTTAGATTGATTGTTCACATGATTGACATCTCAGGTTTCGAAGGTCGTGATTCGTATGAAGATTATGTGAAAATCAACAAGGAACTTGAGTCTTATAGCAAAGTTCTTTCAAATCTTCCACAAATTGTTGTTTTAACAAAAACTGACCTTCTTCCTGAAGACATTTTAAATGAAAAAATAGAAGATTTTTCGAAGAAAGTTCGCAAAAGCAATAAAGATATTAAAATTGTTCCAATTTCAGCAATTTCCAATAAGGGGCTTGATGACCTTAAAAAGGAAATTTGGACAAAACTTGGAAAACTTCCAAAATCAAAACCTATTGAAGTTGAACAATTTGAACTTGATGCGCGTGACAAAACCTCGCTTGAAATCATAGTTGAAGAAGATGGTGCGTACAGAATTTCTGGTGGCCTGATTGATAACATGATTCGTGGAGTTGTTTTGGATGATATGGAATCATTTGCATATTTCCAAAGACGCTTGAAACAAGATGGAATTTTGGATAAACTTCATGAAGCTGGTGCAAAAGATGGTGACACGGTTAGAATCAAAGAAATTGAATTTGTGTTAACAGACTAAAAGCGAGATTAAATCTCGCTTTTTCTATATTTATAATCATAAACATCTTCGGCAGAAAACAATCTTGAAAGAGAGTCTTTTCTGTTTCTTAAAGTGTATCCATCAATTGGTGTTCTATCCATGAAAAGGGTTGTTTTGGTTTTGTGAGGCAAGTGTGAAAAGAAAGGTTGGCTTCCCACTCCGCAAAACAATTTGAATCCTGCATCCAAAAGCAATTTATGTTTTTCGGACATGTTCCCATTTTCATCTTCAAGTTCCCATTCGCCATACGGATAGACATACACACTGGTTTTTCCAATGATTGGTTCCACTTGGCTTTTCCAGTTGTCAAGTTCCTCTTTGAACTTTTCAATTGAAATGTTTTTCATGTGATAGTGACCGAAAGAATGGCAAGCAAAATTCCATCCATTTTCTTTAAGTTTGTCAACAACAATCTTTGCCTGATTGATTTCTTGCTGACGATTTTCGGTGTTTCGCTCGCTGGTTCTGTATCCCAAAATTCCGTCATAGCCAGTTAGGCAAATTGTTCCTTTTGCACCATCAATCGAAAAGTCGGGATGCGAAGCAACAAACGATTCCAAAATGGGAATGAATTCATTTTCGTATGAAATGTCAATGTTGTTTTTTGTGCTCCATGTGATTTCTGTTTGTGAGGCAAGTTTGCCTTTGCTGTCGATGATAATTTTGTCCACCATTCCCTTTTTTGCTTTTTTGTGGTCATAATTAACGTCGTCAAAACTTAATATCAAAGGTTTTTTTCCTTTTGGAAGCATAAGTGTCTTCTTAACTACTTGTCCATCCTTTTCTTCAAAGACAGAATTTATGTCAACAAGCGCATAATTATTTTCATAAAGATTTTCCAAAATTTTTTTAAATTCGCTTGGGGTGATGCAATCGCGGTCGTAATCTGTGTGCATTGGATTTTCTTCAGACAACGCAAGTGATGGATAAGCAAGAAGACAATGAGTGAAAGCGTGTTCCACTGTTCCGGAATATGCAACTTTGTTTGCAGTGACAATTTTTGTTTCTGAAGCGGGCGAAGACAAAGTTAGTGGAAGAGCAAAGGCGGTGCCAATAACAGTAAAAAAACATATTAAAATTATGAATTTTCTCATAACTTTAGTATGTTTTTTTTACTTTATATAATTCATTATTTAAGGAAATAGTTCACGGCATCGCAAACAAATTTTGTTTGAACTTGGGTGAATTTTTCTGTTCTCCAAGTCCATTTGTCATTTTCGTTTAGAGGATGCTTGTCGGAAACAAAAAACGCACTATAATGAGGAACGTTCAAAAATTTGCAACAAGCCAAAAATCCGGCACCTTCCATTTCAACTCCAACAAGACCTTTTTGTCGCCAAAATTCTTCTTTTTCAAAAGTTTGACGAAAAACAGCACCGCAAGTCACAATGTCTTTTTCAATGCAGTTGTGCCCCAAGTTTTTGAAATATTGTTCCATATCAGAAAAAATTGCAGGGCAGGTGTTGGCGATATATTCTGCTGGTTTTCCATAATGAAAAGAGATTCCATCCTCTGCCTTAACTTTTTCAGGAAATGTCACATCTCCAATTTGCACTTCTTTTCCAAAACCGCCAATCATTCCAAAAAGCATAAATTCTTCAACACCATGAGCATGGAGCGTTTCAACAACGTCTGCAGTTTGTGGAGCGCCATAACCTCCATGCATAAAACAAACGTTTTCGTGACCCTCCACAACAACAATCTCTGGGCGAGTCACAAATCCTGGCAATTTTTCGACTATTGTTTTTGTTTTGAAGTTTTCTTTGATTATTCCCATTGCTTTTCCCATGCAAAAAAGAACTGCACGTTTTGGAAGAATGTTGTCTTCAATGGGCTCACGATGTTCGCTTTTTGAATGTTCTTTTGCGCTGAAAACACTTTTTGATTTGTCGTTTTCGTTAAACCAATTAATTTCCATAAAATCTCCTTTGTGTCATATAATTTTTTATTTTCATAAATATTTCTATGAAAAATTGTCCGCCTGAGAAACTTGCATTTTTGGCAACACAAATTGCAATTGAAATTTCAAAGGGCAAAGATATCTCAGATTTGAATTTGATTAAGACCGTTATTGGTCAAATTTCTTGCGTCTTGCAAACAATCATTTGCCAGAGAATAAATCAAGATTGTGATAAGAAAAAACATTGATCATTTGCACTCATACAGCGTCTTTCCACTTGAAACTTCCACAGGAAAACTTACAGAAAGTTTCACAACATTTTCCATAATGTTTTTTAGCATGATTTCAATTTCTTTAACTTCGCTAGCGGGGCAGTCAACCACAAGTTCATCGTGAATTTGAAGAACAAGTTTTGATTTCATGTTCTTTTGTTTGATTTCATCAGAAACTTTTATCATTGCAAGTTTTATTATATCTGAAGCAGTTCCTTGAAGAGGCATGTTGATTGCAACACGTTGACCAAATTTTCGAATTTGCCCGTTTGGCGCAGAAAGCTCTGGAATTTGGCGTCTTCGCCCGAAAAGTGTTTTTGCAAATCCGTTTTGCTCAGCAAGTGCAATGCTTTCGTTCATATATTCTTTGACACGAGGAAATTGTTCAAAATATTTCTTCATATATTCCGAAGCATTTTTAACACTTGTTCCAAGACTAACAGAAAGTCCATATTCACTTATTCCATAAATAATTCCAAAATTCACAGTTTTTGCAAGTCGACGTTGAAGTGGAGTTACTTGGTCGAGCGGAACTGCAAAAATGGAAGATGCTGTTCGGCTGTGAATGTCTTCTCCACGAGAATATGACGCAAGAAGAGTTGGGTCTTGACTGTAGTGTGCCATTAGTCGCAATTCAATTTGATTGTAGTCGGCAGAAACAATTTCGCCATCTTCAAAACGTGAAACAAAAATTTTCCGAAGTTTTTTTCCTTCTTCATCTCTGATTGGGAGATTTTGAAGATTTGGGTCACTTGAAGAAAGTCTGCCCGTTGCGGTCAATGTCTGATTGAACACTGTTCTTATATATCCATCGCCATTTGTGGCAAGAGTGTAAAACGCTTCAACATAAGTGGAAAGAAGTTTTTGAATTTTTCGATATTTCAAAATTTCTTCAATAATCGGGTGTTGGTCACGAATTTGTTCCAAAATTTCAACGTTTGTGGACAGTTTTGTGTTGTTTTTGGCATGAAGTCCAAGAACGTTGAACAGAATGTTTGAAAGTTGCTTTGGAGAATTCAAATTAAATTCAATCCCCGCAAGCAGGTTAACTTTTTTGACTATTTCTTCAAGATTTTTTTCAAGTTCATTTTTAAGAAACAAAAGCTCGTTTGTGTCAACTTTAAGCCCGTCATTTTCCATTTCATAAAGAACACGAGAAAGAGGAATTTCAATTTTGTTATATAAGTCAAACATATCATTTTCTTTAAGTTTTTGTGAAAGTTCACGTTCCAAGAAGAAAAAAAATGTTGGACAAAATTCATCTTTCAGTGTTTCGCCAAGAAGATATTTTGCGATGGAAATGTCAAAAATTTCTCCAAACATATCAATTCCATATTTCCCAAGCGAATGCATTTGTTTTTTCGAATCAAAACAAACTTTTTTTATCAATCTATTTTCAAAAATGCTTTTAAGTTTTTCAAGCCCGCTTTCAAGAGAAATTGAATTGGAAAACATCGATATTTCTTGATTGAAAGAGTAGACAACATTTGGTGAGCAACAAAATTCAAATTTGTCAGAAAAGTTGAATGCAATTTGTTGCATTTCTTTGATATATGACATAATTTTTTCAAGCTGATCAAAATTGTCTATAACAACTTTTTCATAAGATAGATTTTCATTTTCATGCAACTTAGAAACTTCTTCGCCAAAAATGTCTTTTCTTTTTATGAGACTTTTAAATTCATAATCTTTAAAAAATTCATACACTTTGTTTGAATATGGGAATTTGGTCTGAAGTTCGTCCAAGGTGTAAGAAAGGTCAACGTCACATTTTATTGTTGCAAGTTGTTTTGACAAAAATGCCATGTCTTTTCCATTTTCAAGTTTTTCTTTCAGTTTTCCTTGAATTTGGTCAATGTTTTTGTATATATTTTCCAAGGTTCCAAATTTTTTTATGAGGTCAATTGCACCTTTTTCCCCAATTCCTGCGACGCCAGGGATATTGTCTGAGCTATCTCCACGAAGTGCTTTGTAATCAACAATTTGGGCAGGGGACAAGCCCATTATTTCAAAAAGATGGTTTTCGTCAATCACTTCAATTTCCGACACACCTTTTTTCGGAAACCAAATTTTTGTGGAAGAATTTATGAGTTGAAACAAATCACGGTCACCTGAAAGAAGATATTTTTCGTCAGGAAGCTGGCTGAGTGTTCCAATTATGTCATCTGCTTCAATCTCGCTTTTTTCAAAATATTTTATTCCCATAACTGAAAGCAAGTTTTTGAGTATTGGCATTTGGCATGCAAGTTCTTCTGGCATGCCTTTGCGTGTGCCTTTATAGTCGCTGAAGATTTTGTGACGGAAAGTTTTTTTTCCATAGTCAAAAGCAACAGCAATGTGAGTTGGTTTAAGGTCCAAAATTGCTTTTGTCAAAATGTTAACAAATCCATAAACAGCATTCGAATATTCGCCTCTGCTGTTTGAAAGAAGAGGAAGAGCATAGAAAGCGCGATTTATGATACTGTTGCCATCAATAATAAGAAGTTTATTCATAAACATTATTATAACCTATAATAAATATTTTTCATAAGAATTTTTGGGGTTGGTGTGTTTTTATTGACAATTTTTTTAATTAATGCTAAATTTATTCCTATCATTAAAAGGAAAAAACATGGAACTCGAAGCAACAAATTTTATTGAAGAAATAATAAACAAAGACCTCGAAGATGGCAGAGTTAAAGCAATTCAAACTCGCCACCCACCAGAGCCAAGTGGATATCTTCACATTGGCCACGTTAGAAACATTGTTTTGAACTATGGCCTTGCCGAAAAATATCATGGTGTTTGTAATTTAAGATATGACGACACAAATCCAAGCAAAGAAAGTCAGGAATTTGTTGACTCAATTCAGGAAGACGTCAAATGGCTTGGATATCATTGGAACGAAATCCATTATGCAACTGACTATTTCCAAAAAAACTATGAATATGCTGTTAAACTGATAAAAGACGGCAAAGCGTTTGTGTGTGACCTTTCGCCAGAAGAACTTTCAAAATATAGGGGAACTTTGACCGAACCTGGGGTTGAAAGCCCATACAGAAACAGAAGTGTTGAAGAAAACCTTGACCTCTTTGAAAGAATGAAAAATGGAGAATTCCCTGCTGGCTCAAGATGTTTGCGCGCAAAAATTGATATGAAAAGCCCAAACATGAACATGCGTGACCCTGTTATTTACAGAATACAATATGCTCATCATCAACGAATTGGCGACACTTGGAAAATTTATCCATCATACGATTTCTCGCATCCGCTTGATGACGCACTTGAAGGGGTTTCGCACTCAATTTGTGGCCCAGAATTTGAAGATCACAGACCTCTCTACAATTGGGTGGTTGAAAATTGTCAAACGGGCAACTATCCACGCCAAGTTGAATATGCAAATCTTTATATAAAAGGCGCAATTCTTGGAAAAAGGTTCATAAAAAAACTTGTTGCCGATGGAGTGGTTTCCGGTTTTGATGATCCAAGACTCTATTCTCTTCGTGGACTTAAAAGAAGAGGAGTTCTCCCAGAAAGTTTGAAAGACTTTGTGTATGCTGCTGGAATAACAAAAAGCAATTCACTAATTGAACCTGCTTTCCTTGAACATTTTGTTCGAAACACTTTGAACGAAGTATCTCGAAGAGTTATGGCAGTTTTAAACCCAGTTGAATTGGAAATAACAAACTATGAGGAAGGCAAAGAAGAAGAAATTGTTTTGGAAGATTATCCTCAAAAAGAAGAAAAAGGTGAAAGAAAATACTATTTTGGAAAGCACCTTCTGATTGAAAGAGAAGACTTTATTAAAGAGCCAATTCCAAAATTTTTCAGATTGTTTGTTGGTGCTGAAGTTCGTTTAAAAGGAGCATACATTGTTCGTTGCACAGGATTTGAAGAAGATGAAAATGGAAATGTGACAAAGGTCCTTTGTGAATATCTCCCAGAAACAAAATCTGGAAGCAATTGTGAAAAGAAAGTTAAAGGAACAATTCATTGGATAAATCCAAATCACAGCGAAAAAATTGAAGTTCGTCTTTTTGAAAACTTGATTGACGAAGAAAGTGCCGAAGAAGTTGAAGGCAAAGAACATGCCGTTGACGGATATAAACTTAATCCAAACAGTTTGGTTGTTCTTGACAACTGTTACATTGAAAGTGGCTTGAATTTGAATTTCGACGAAAGATATCAATTTATTCGAAATGGATATTTCTGTTTGGATAAAGACACAACAGACAACAAAAAAGTTTTCAACAGAACCATAACATTAAAGGAAACAAAGAAAATATGAAAATAAGAAAATGGGAAATGATTGTTTTTGCATGTCTTTTTGCTTTGGCAATAACTTTTTCGTTGCTCCAAAAAACTTGGAGTGGGTTTTCCTATTTTTCATCTGCTATATTCCTATTATTTATTGGATTTTTCATAAATAATCGAATATATTATTTAAGAGTTTTAAAGAAACAATATGATGAAGCATTGCAACCATATTTTGTTGAACTTTATAACAACGGAATGATTTCTCGCCAACAACTTGAAAATATGGACCCACGCATTGTTGCTGGATATTACAAAGACTATAAGCGTTATAAAATACTGACTGGAATTCTGATTGTAATTTTTGCGGTGATTATTGTTTCATTAATTTTGGTGCTTTTTAAAATTTGGTGATAAAAACAAAAAAAATATACAAAATAATAGCATGAAATTTGTTAAATCAATTTGCTTGCTATTATTTTTTTTAGTTTCTCCAATTTGTTTTTCGGGGTGTTTTTCGCAATATAATGGCGATGTTAAAGGCACACCAGATGTCAACATAAATATGACGCCTCGCCTCATTTCTTCTCAAAGTGATTCGAATTTTGAAGAAGTTGTTGAAACAGTCGCTCCTGCTGTTGTTGGAATAAGTGCGGTGTATAAAGACCAAGAAAGTGTGGGAAGTGGGGTGGCTGTTGCTGACGGCGGATATATTTTGACAAACAACCACGTTGTTGAAGGAGCAAGTTCAATAACTGTGTATTATGCAAACAAAACAAGCGGAAGAGCAACTCTTGTTTGGACCGACCCAAGCATGGACCTTGCAATCATCAAAGCAAGCATAAACATGCCATATCTCAAAACAGCAAGTTTGGACAATGTTAAAACTGGAGAAGAGGTCATTTCAATTGGAACTCCATTGACATTGCAGTTTAAACACACAGTGACAAAAGGAATTGTTTCGGCTTTGAATCGTACAATTGAAATTGACAATGAAGATGGTTCAACAAGTTATCTTCAAAATTTGTTGCAACATGATGCATCCATAAATCCGGGGAACAGCGGAGGGCCAGTGATCAATTCAAATGGAAATGTTGTGGGAATCAACACTTTGAAAGTTTCCGAAGCGGAAGGAATAGGTTTTGCAATTCCAGTTGAAATTGCAATGCCAGTGGTTGAAAAAGTTGTTAGTGATGGAGAATATGTAACTCCATATCTCGGAATATTTGGTCTTGACAGCGAAATTGCAGTTTTTTACGGAAAAACTTTTGAAAAAGAAGGCGTTTATGTTGTCAACGTTGACACATCTGGACCAATTGGAAAAGCAGGGATAGTGAAAGGCGATATAATAACAAAAGTCAACGACCAAGAAATTAGAACCATGTTAGATTTAAGAACAGCAATCTATCATCATAAAATTGGTGACACCATAAAAATCACCTTCCTTCGTGACAACATCGAAAAAACTGCTTCAATAACCTTGACAAACCGACCATAATAAAAACAAGTGCAATGGGGAATTGCACTTGTTTTTTTATGTAGGGAATTGTTTTGTTTTATCCTCTGTTTCCACATGAGTTGCAAAGGCAAGATAAGAGTAAAATCCAAATTAAGCAGTCACATCCGCCCCCGAATCCTTCTCCGTTTCCACATCCGCAACATGACAAGAGCAAAAGTAAGATGATTAATGTGCAGCAGTCGCATCCGCATCCATTTCCGCCCATTCCGCCGAATCCGTTAAAGAAATTCATGATATGTACCTCCTATAAAAATTTTCATATGTATTATTTTTTCTTTTGTATTTTAAGGATTTTTTCTTTTGTCCTTACTTCATACTATGGAACACAATTTCAAATTGTTACAAAAATATAAAAGAATTTTTGCATATTCGTGGCTTTCAAAAAATATATTTAAAATAAGCAAGATTAAATTCGACAAAATGCGAGTTTAAATGCCTAAATTCATCAGATTATATCTTTGCAAGAAACTCTTGCTCTGATATTGTTAAAAGCGAGGAGAGAATGCCATTTTATGTAATTAAGTCACGTACATTAAAAATTTGTTTAGCAGTTATAATTGTTTCAATTTTGCTTGCGGTCAGTATCGACGGGGTTAGCGCTGCCCAAGTGTACTTCGGTTATCCGAACAGAAAAGTACCTGTTTACTATGTCCAAACGGAAGAAAAACGAGTTGCAATAAGTTTTGATGCCGCTTGGGGAGCAGACAAAACTGAGGGGATAATGCAAATTTTGAAAGAACATGATTGCAACGGAACATTTTTCTTGGTTGGATTTTGGACAGACAAATATGCCGACATTGTTAAAAAAATTGACGAACAAGGCTTTGAAATTGGAACTCATTCCAACACCCATCCAGACATGACTAAACTCTCAAAGGAAGCAATAAAAGGCGAACTTGAAACCTCAATTAAATTAATAACAGATATAACAGGGAAATCGGTCAAATTCTTCCGACCACCATTTGGCGCGTACAACAATAATCTTTTGGACGTTGCCGACAGCATGGGGCTCATCTCCATTCAATGGGACGTTGACACGTTGGATTGGAAAGGAATTTCAGGAACAGAAATTTGTTCTCGTGTTATGAACAATGTCAGACCGGGCTCAATTATTCTTTGCCATAACAATTCCGACCACATCTTGGATGCATTGCCAATGATGCTTGAAAGACTTAAACAGCAAGGTTACACAGTTGGGTCGATTGGAGAACTTGTTAAGACCGAAAACTTTGAAATCGACAGAAACGGAATGCAAAAATCCGTTTCATAAAAGGATAAGGAGATTTTATGAATTACGAAATGATGAACAACAACAAAGTTTTTCTGCTAGGAAAAATTGAAAGCGAGCCAGTATTGAGTCACGAAACTTTTGGCGAAGCATTTTATGAAATTATGATGAGTGTTCCACGTTTATCGGAACATTCGGATTTAATCCCGGTCACAATTTCTGAAAAACTTCTGAGCAAAGAAGATTTCAAAATTGGAAAGGAAATTGCAATAAAAGGGCAATTCAGAAGTTACAACAAAATTGTTGACGGAACAAGCAAACTTGTGCTCACAGTTTTTGTGAGAGAACTCATTGAAGTTAATGAGAGCATGAATCCTAACATCATTGAAATTGTTGGATACATTTGCAAGCCACCAATTTATCGGACAACACCATTCAAGCGTGAAATTTGCGACATATTAGTTGCTGTTAACAGAGCATACAACAAGTCGGATTATCTTCCTTGCATTGCTTGGGGCAGAAATGCAAAATATATAAAAGACGCGGAAGTTGGAACACAAATTTCGATTGTTGGGCGAATTCAAAGCAGAGAATATCAAAAAAAAGTTGGAGAAGATGAATTTGTAACAAAGACTGCCTATGAAATTTCAGTTGGGAAAATTCAAATTGGGACAGGTGAGGAAATTTCATCGGACGAAGATATAATATAAAAAACGCTTTAATAAGCGTTTTTTTGTGCAAGGCGGGCATTTAAATTTTAATAAATTAAAATTTGTAATTTGCTTTGCAAATTACTGTTTGCGCAAGCAAACAAATGCCCGCCCTACTTTCCAAAACATTCTTCACATCTGTGGTTGTTGTTTTTGACCATGCTGGTGTTCTTAGAACGTGAGTAGTTGACAACTTTTGCTTCCTCTGTGATTCCGCATTTCGTAAGAATTTTGTAGTTGCCACCAGAAAAAGGCATTGGAAGCTCAACAACGCCAAAATGTAACACACCGTTGTGCTCAATGAAACAGTCTGTTTGAACAAAAGATATCATGTTGCATCCCGATAACGCAGATGTCATCACTCCGAGAGTTAGTGCAGTTAATGCTATTTTTTTAACGTTTTTCATTTTTCAAACTCCTTGTTAGATATGTATATGTTGATAAAAAACGTTTTATTTAGGATTGAAACTTTAAAAATTGATAAAAATTTGTTGACAATTGTAAAACAATTTGTTATATTATCTAAGCAAATTGGCTTGCAATCGCCCTGTCTTCGGCGAAACACTATTTTGCGGGAGTGGCTCTAGTCTTGGAGCGTCGCCTTGCCTGCGGGAGAATGTAAGGGAAGCAGGTCAGGGAAGCGCGTCAATCTTGCATTCGCCTTGTCTTCGGCGAAATAATGTGGCAACATAAATAAATTGAAGGCAACAAACAAACATGCGGGAGTGGCTCAGTGGTAGAGCGTCGCCTTGCCAAGGCGAATGTCGCGAGTTCGAATCTCGTCTTCCGCTCCAAAATTTATGGGAAAAGAGTCTTTTTAGGAAGACTTTTTTTCATTATTTAAATTTAAAATAAGTTTAAACTTTTAATAGAAGTTTTAACGAAATGAAATCAATTTTCATATAAAATAATTAATATTTCGTTGACAATTGGGAATTCTTTTGTTAAAATAACCTTGCGTTAAAAATGGTACCATAGCCAAGCGGTAAGGCAAGGGTCTGCAAAACCCTCATTCCCCGGTTCAAATCCGGGTGGTACCTCCAAAATGCTGGTGTGGCGGAATGGTAGACGCAAGGGACTTAAAATCCCTCGTTCGCAAGGACGTGCCGGTTCGAGTCCGGCCACCAGCACCACAAGTGTGAATAAAGTCTTTTCGAAGGCTTTTTTTTGTTGTCCATGCAATTAAACTTCCCATTTTTTGACATTTGGCAATTCAACGTCTTGACAAAAATGTGAATTTGATGTAACATATAAAAAACAACCAGATTGGTTGCATTTGAAAAAATTGGGAAAGATAATTTAAAGGAGTTTTTATGGTTATTTTTGATGAAAATCCTATGATTAACATCTGTATGAAGGACGCATTTGGGTGCGCCATGTATGTGTTTTTGAAGTCTTCAGGTCAAAGAAAGATTTATGTCACCGACATGATGGAAATTGCAAGAAAGGTTTCTGAAGAATTGCGCAAGAAAGGATATGACATAAGAGAATATTTTGAAGATGAAAAAATTGAACAATTCAACAGTGCTTGCAAGCCTTATGGAACATATTATCCAAGAAAGAGCTTTATAAAAGCCTCCAAAGAACTTAATGAAAACAACGTGATTGAAAAATTGAATATTGACAAAAACCTTCCAAAAGAAACAATTGGAATTTTGGATGAACTTGCTAAAAAAGAAAAGAAAAATTACGTCAAAAATGAAGGAATAGAAATGTAAGTAAAAGGCCGAAAGGTCTTTTTTTTGTTTAATATTTTTATTAATGTTAAAAATTTATGAATGAAAAAATTGAAAGAATACAATGAAAAACGTGATTTTGAACTGACAAATGAACCAAAAGGAAAAACAAAAAAGTCTAAACAAAAAATTTTTGTTGTTCAATATCATGAAGCCAGAGCGAAACATTTTGACTTTCGATTGGAATGGAACGGGGTTCTTCTTTCTTGGGCTGTTCCAAAAGGGCCATCACAAAATCCAAAAGACAAAAGGTTGGCTATTATGGTTGAAGACCATCCAATTGACTATGCCCGATTTGAAGGAATAATTCCCAAAGGCCAATATGGGGCGGGAACGGTGATTGTGTTTGACAAAGGAACTTGGAAGCCTGAGAAAAACTTTGAAAAAGATTTGGGAAAAGGCAACGTAAAATTCTTTTTGGAAGGTGAAAAATTTAAAGGAAAGTTTGCACTCATAAAAATTGAAGACAAAAACTGGCTTTTGATAAAAGAAAAGGATGAATTTGCAAAGAACAAAAGCGGAGTTGCAAAAGAAAAAACAAGCATAATTTCGGGCAAAACATCGAATCAACTTGGCAAACCAAAAAATCCGTTTTCAAAATTTGATGTTGAACTTGCCAAATTGGAAAAGGAAATCCCAAGCGGAAACGACTGGATTTTTGAAATAAAATATGACGGGTATAGAATTATTGCAAACATAGAAAATGGGAAAGTAAAACTTTACACAAGGAATTTTTTGGATTACACAAAAAAGTTCCCAGCAATTGTTCAGCAGTTATCAAATCAGTTTTCTGCAAAGAGTGTCATTCTAGATGGTGAAATTGTTTGCCCAGACGAAAAAGGAAGGTCTGATTTTGGCGCTTTGCAATCATATTTGAAAAACTCAAGTGGAAACGAAGTTTCATACATGATTTTTGACATTTTGGCACTTGACGGAAAAGATTTGAGAACTCTTCCGCTATTGGAAAGAAAAAAGCTGTTAAAGAACGTCTTGAAAGGGGCAAAGGGCAACTTAAAAGAAAGTGAATATGTTCGCGGTCATGGGGAGGAATGTTTTTCGGCAGTAAAAAAACTTGGACTTGAAGGAATTGTTGGGAAAAAGGTTGACTCAAAGTATAGTGGAAAACGAAATGGTGATTGGATAAAAATAAAAAGTTACAATCGCCAAGAATTTATTGTTTGCGGATACACACTAAGTGACAAAAAAGCGGGCATTGGCGCGCTTATTTTGGGTGCAAAAAAGAGCAACAAATTTGTGTATGTTGGAAGAGCGGGAACTGGATTTGGAGAAAAAGAAGGGAAAGAATTGATTTCCAAGTTCAACAAATTAAAACGAAAGAATTCGCCGTTTAACAAGGAATTAAATTTTGGGAATGAAGAAATTTTTTGGATTAAACCATGTTTGGTTGCAGAAATTCAATTTGCAGAAGTCACAAAAGACAATTTGCTTCGCCAGGCAAGTTTTAAAGGACTGCGAGCCGACAAAAAATCTGATGAAGTGGTTGTTGAAGAAGTTAATAAGGTTTTGGGAATTGAAATTTCCAGCCCTGAAAGAATCTTGTATAAAGACAAGAACATATCAAAGTTTGAAGTTGCAAAATATTATGAAACAGTGTGCGAAAGAATGTTGCCATATATTAAAGATAGACTTTTGAGTGTGGTTCGATGTCATGATGAAGTTAACAAAGAAAAGTTTTTCAAAAAACATCCCGACACCAAATCTGTTGGAGTTATAAACAAGAAGATAAAAAATTCTGACGGTGAAGAAAGCGAATATTTTTATGTTGAAAGCGAGCAAGGAATAATCTCTCAAGTGCAACTTGGAACAGTTGAATTTCACACTTGGGGAAGCACAGTGAAGAGTTTGAACAAAGCGGACACAATTGTTTTTGATTTGGATCCAGACATAAAAATTGGTCTTGACAAAGTTCGCCAAGGTGCAAAAGATTTGAAAAATGTTCTGGACGAACTTGGCCTAAAATCTTTTGTTAAAACAAGTGGAGGGAAAGGATATCACGTTGTTGTTCCACTGAAAGAAAGTTCACTATGGGAAAAAGTGGGAGAATTTGCCAAAAAAGTGGCGGAATTTATGGAAGAAAAATGGCCAGAAAGATACACGACCAATATAAGAAAAGAAAAACGAAAAGGGAAAATTTTCATCGACTGGGTCAGAAACGGGCGAGGGGCAACAAGTGTTGCGCCATATTCCCTCAGGGCCAGAACAGGTGCTTTTGTTTCAGCGCCAATTTCTTGGAAAGAACTTGACAAATTTGCACCAAATGGAATAGACATGGAAATGATGAAACAAAGAATCAAAAAAGTTGACCCATGGAAAGGGTATTTTGACGTTAATCAAAAAATCAAATAACTTTCACAAAATTTGTTCCAAGGTGAGCCTTTCCATTTTTCAATTGTGAAAACGAAAAGACAAATGTTTTTTGTTTTCGCCCTGCATAAAGATACGTCAGTTCATAAGTTGAAAAACCGATTATGTTTAAAAATGGATTGACATAAAAAAGTTCATTTTTCACGTACACAATTCCAACCATTAGTATAATCAAAAGATAAACAACCGACATGCTTATAAACTGCAATTCAAACGCAAGAGCAAACAAAACAAAAAGTGGAAAATATGGAAAGAAGTTTGAACAAGTCACGTTTTTATAATCAACAATTTCAATCTCCGAATAATTTTTGCTTTTAAAATTCAAAACAAATCCAACAATTCCAAAAACAATCATAAGAAGATTAATTGCCAACATGATGGAGTTGGTTATATTAAACGTTAAGTTTCCGTTCACTATTTCAAGAAGTTCTTTGATTATTATAAGAAAATATAGTGGAATGAAACTGCTTAAATAAAAACAAATATTCTTAAATTTTTCCATAAATTTATTTTTTGAAAAGAAATTAATTATATTCATAAAAAAAGTGGCTTATTTGCCACTTTTCTTTAATGTTATATAGTTGTAAAACATTGGACAGAGATAGACAGTTGAAAGAGCAACAAAAATTGTGCTTATCAAAACTGGAATGCCAAATGATCTTATCGACAATGTTCCAAATCCAGTTAAAAGGATTGTGCAGATTAACGAAATTCCCAAAATAATTCCAACTGGGATAAGAATTTGTTTTCCTGCTAAATTTGCTTGTTCTTTTCTTCCAAGGACGCTTGTTTTTGCGTTCTTTTTCAAATCACGAAGTTTATCGAAGTAAATCAGATTGCTGATTAGTGTTAACACGAACACTGTCAAAACGCTTCCAACAAATTGAACATCAACTGTTGTTCTGCAGATGAGAGCAACACCCATGCAGAGAAGGACATTTATTATTGAAGTGAGCAAAATTGAAACTGCGCTTGAAACTCCATAACGAATCAGTGTTCCAATTGCAAGAAGAACGATTGCAGTTGCCAATGCTATTGATGCATATTTTGCAACATCAGCTTTTGTTCCATTAACAGATGAAACTGAAATGTACTTTGATTGAATAAGGCCTGTTGGAGAATATTTATCGAACTCTTCAAATAACTTTGTTTTTAATTCGTCAATTTGAGCAGAAGTTAGTTTTTTATTTGAAGTTAACTTAAGAACAACGGTGTTTCCAAATTCACCTTTTGCTGTTTGAACTGACGAAACTTCAAATTTTCCGCCCACAACTTTGCCAAGTTTTTCTTTTGTTGAACTTTCGTTATAAGGTGCACCGCCAGGATATGCATCGCCGTTTTCGTCTGTTTCCACGCCATAAACCACTTCAATGATGGTTCCACCTTTAAAATCAAATCCAAGTTTAAAACCTATGACCGAAACTAATATGATTGCTGTGAGAAGAATCGCTCCAATCACTCCAAGATAATAGAATGCATGTTTAACGAAGTTTGGATTCATGTCTTTTATTTTTTGAGATAGTTTATTCGATTTCATCAACATTTTCCTCCCTTGTGAAGTTTACACGTTTTGCGTTTGATGGATTGAAGATTGAGTATGACCAATTGAGATGATAGGTGAAGAAGAGAGTGATGATCAAACTCAAAATTGAACAAGCAATCATTATCATCGAGAAACTTTTCATTGCACCATGGCAAACAAAGTACATGACTGTTGAAATTATTGCAATGCTTCCGCAAATTTCTGAAACAAGTGCAACACATTTTTTGTAGCCAGTTTTGATTGAAGTTTTCAATTTTTTGCCAAGTTGATATTCACTTTTGATTTTCTCAAGCAAAATAATGTGAAGTGATGTAATCAAAATCACGCCTGCCAAAACTGCGCCCAAACTTCCAACTGAAAGAGTGATGACAGGAATTGCTTGCATGAAGAACAGTGTGCTTCCAACGAAAAGCAAAATTGAAAGAATTGCCATCAGTCCAAGTTCTTTATACACAACGCCAAAGATTATAATTATGAATGCAATTGCAACTGCGCCAGCAATTGTTATTCCAAGGAGGCTCTCGCTTCCACTTGAAGCACTTATATCATAAACATCGCCGTTAATCGACAACTCTGTTTCGAAACTTCCTGTTGAAACTTGAATTGCAAGGTCAATTGCGTCATCTTTTTGCATTGATCCATTTGATGAAGATATGAACAAGAAATTGTTTGTTATATGATTTGAAACTTTGAGGGTGAAGAAATAGCTTGTGCTATCTCCACGATAAAAAAACAAATTAACGGAGGATGAACTTGCTCGTTCTGTTATTGAAGAAAGAGCAGAAGCGCCTGATTCATCAAAGCCAATGTATGTTCCCCAATATCCTGTTGTTGGGTCTTGCATTGCAAAAGCAGAAGTTACATTCTTTCCAGAAAGTTTTGTTTCAGCATCAGTTGAACTTGAAGTTTTGATTTTAAATTCGCCTGAGCCAATCAGTGAAAGAATTTTTTTTGCATCATCAGTGTTTGGTGCCTCAATTCGAATTTTGTTGTCTGAGCCAAGATAAACTCTTGCATCCTCATAACCTTTTTGTTCAATCAAACTGTTGATTCTCTCAAAAGTTGAATCGATGCCTTTTGCAAATTCTGCATCTGTCATTGTTCCAAGTTTTGATGGAGTGTAGGATGCATAAATCCCGCCTTCAACATCCATGCCTTTTGTTATTGAACCTGCAAACCCTGCAAATCCTTTAACAGCATTTTTTGGCATGAAACTGATGATTGAAAAAACCAACAAAAGAGCAACTAAGATTGAAATTAATGTTATTTTTGCGATTGCTTTTTTCTTTTCCATGTCTATTTTCCTTTTAAATTGCTAGTTGATTATAAACAACTAAAAAATTTAAGTCAACTAAATTATAACCTTAAATATTATAAAATAGATAATATTTCATAAAATAAGAATGTGAAAAAAGCAATTTTACTTTCTTTTTTTGGAATAATTTTGGCGATTTTGATTGCTGGTTTTTTGATTTTTTCATACAACAACATCTTTTATCCACTCAAATATAAAGATGAAATAATTTCGGCAAGCAAAGAGTTTGGCGTGCCTGCAGAAACAATTGCAAGCATAATTAATGCGGAAAGCAAATTTAATGAAAAGGCAGTTTCAAGGAAAGGTGCGGTGGGACTTATGCAAGTTTTGCCTTCAACTGCAAGTTGGACAATTCAAAGGCTTTCTGGGTTCAGCATCAGCAAAAATCCTGAACTGGAAAGTTCGCTTTATGACGAAAAAACCAAAGAAGGTGAGTTGCTTGAGCCCACAACAAACATTCGTGTTGGAACGTGCTATTTTTCGTATCTTTTGACCAAATTTGGGGACATGGATGTTGCTCTATGTGCCTATAATGCCGGCGAGGGAGTTGTTAAAAACTGGCTTTCAAAAAAAGAATATTCCAGCGACGGAAAAGTGCTGAAAAAAATTCCATACAGCGAAACAAAAGACTATGTTGAAAAGGTCAATCGGAATATAAAAATTTATTCAAAAAAATTTAGATAAATATATATACTAAAGTTGTGAAAATCCTTTACAACTTTTTTTTTGTGTGATATACTAGCGTGGTACTTTGAGCAAAGTTGGTCGCGAATCTCCGATATTTTACGACTTGCATTGTTCAAAGCGAATTTTTATAGGAGGTTTAAAAATGGAAAAGAACGTTAAAAAAGAGATTATCGAAAAATATCGTTTATCTGAAAGTGACACAGGTTCTCCTCAAGTTCAAATTGCTCTTTTAACTGAAAGAATCAATCACTTGACAGAACACTTGAAAGTTAACCACAAAGATAATCATTCACGTCGTGGGCTTCTCCAATTGGTTGGCCAAAGAAAAGGTCTTCTCAAATATTTAGAAGCAAAAGACATCAACGCTTATCGTGAACTTAAAAAATCTTTGGGAATCAGATAGGCTTAATAAAGGGAAGAATTTTTATAAGGAGAATTAAAAATGTCAAACAAAGAAGCAAATATCTTTGAAATTGAAATTGGTGGCAGAAAAGTTACTTTTGAAACTGGCAAATTCTGCGAGCAATCAAGCGGAAGTTGCTTGGTTAGATGCGGTGAAACTGCTGTTTTAGTTAACGTTAACATGAGTCCTGTTCCAAGACCTGGAATCGATTTCTTCCCACTTTCTGTTGATTTTGAAGAAAAAATGTACGCTGTTGGAAAAATCCCAGGCGGATTTAAGAAAAGAGAAGGAAGGGCAAGCGACAAAGCGATTTTAACATCAAGACTTATCGACCGTCCTCTTCGTCCACTTTTTCCAAAAGGGTTCTACAATGATGTTACAGTTGT
Source organism: uncultured Clostridia bacterium (assembly GCA_934747765.1). GTDB lineage: Bacteria > Bacillota > Clostridia > Christensenellales > UBA1242 > UMGS687. Next base: position 65,094 of record CAKVGZ010000002.1, on the reverse strand, counting down.
TGCAACTGCAATGTCTGTTGACCCTAACATTGCACCTGAACCACTTGCTATGCTTGGTTCAAGTTTTGCACTCAGCATTTCGGACATTCCTTTCATGGGACCAACCGGTTCTGTTTGTGTTGGGCTTGTTGACGGGAAATATGTCATCAACCCAGACCTTGAACAAAAGGAAAAGAGTTTGATGCACCTTATGCTCAGCGGAACTGAAGAAGCAATTTTGATGGTTGAAGCAGGGGCAAAAGAAGTAACTGAAAAACAAATGCTTGATGGAATCATGTTTGGTCATGAAGAAATCAAAAAAATTGTTAAATTCATAAAAGATGTTAAAGCAAAAATTGGGAAACCTCTCAATGAAAAAATTGCCTATGAAACTGTTGATGAAGAAATCAACAAGGCAGTTAGAGAATTTGCAACACCTTTGATTGAAAAAGCACTTGACGAATTCGACCGTCAAGAAAGACAAGCAAAACAAGACAAAGCAGAAGAAGAGATTTATGCTCATTTTGCTGAAATCTTCCCAGAACAAGAAAAACAAATTGGCGCAGTTATTTACAAAATAACAAAAGAAACTGTTCGTTCAAAAATTCTTAACAAAGGTGTTAGACCTGATGGAAGACAAACAACAGAAATTCGTCCAATTTGGTGCGATGTTAGTGTTTTGCCAAGAGTTCATGGAACTGGTGTGTTCACACGTGGACAAACACAAGTTCTAACAACTTTGACTCTTGGAACAATTTCTGATATGCAAAAACTTGAAGGGTTAGACGATGAAGACAGCAAACGTTACATGCATCACTACAACATGCCAGGATATGCAACAGGAGAAGCAAAACCTCTCAAAAGCCCAGGCAGAAGAGAAATTGGGCACGGCGCTCTTGCAGAAAGAGCTCTTGAGCCTGTTATTCCTTCAGAAGAAGAGTTCCCTTATGCAATAAGACTTGTTAGTGAAGTTCTTTCGTCAAACGGATCATCTTCGATGGCAAGCACTTGCGGTTCAACTCTTGCGCTTATGGATGCTGGTGTTCCAATCAAATCTCCAGTGGCCGGAATTGCAATGGGACTCATCAAAGATGAAGAATCCAAAAAAGTTGCTGTGCTTTCGGACATTCAAGGCCTTGAAGATTTCCTTGGCGACATGGACTTCAAAGTTACTGGAACAACCAAAGGAATCACTGCAATTCAAATGGACATAAAAATCAAAGGGATTGACGAAGAAATTTTGACAACTGCTCTTGAACAAGCTCGCCAAGGAAGGCTTTATATCTTGGATAAAATGCTTTCAGTTATTGACAAGCCAAGACCTGAACTTTCAAAATATGCTCCAAAAATTATCACATTCTCAATCAATCCAGACACAATCAAAGATGTTATTGGTTCTGGTGGAAAAACAATTAACAAAATCATCGAAGAAACTGGTGTTAAGATTGATATCACTGATGAAGGTCAAGTTTTCATTGCAACTCCTGATTCAGATATGGCTGAAAAAGCAAAAAATATCATTTTAGGAATTGTTGAAGAACTTGAAGTTGGTAAAATCTACTCAGGAAAAGTTGTTAAAATTATGCAATTTGGCGCTTTTGTTGAAATTGCTCCTGGGAAAGATGGAATGATTCATATTTCCAAACTTTCATCAAAACGTGTTGAGAAAGTTGAAGACGTTGTTAAAGTTGGAGATGAAGTTGAAGTTGAAGTTATAAAAATTGACAACAAGGGAAGAGTTGACCTCAAACTTGTTGGAAAAGAATAAACAAGGAGGGAAAAATGAAAGAAAATTTGCACCCAAATTATCATGAAGTTACAGTTACATGTGCTTGTGGAAATAGTTTCAAAACTGGTTCAACAATTGATGGTGACCAAATGAAAATTGATATTTGCAACAAATGTCACCCATTCTTCACTGGAAAACAAAAGATTGTTGACACAAGTGGTCGTGTTGAAAGATTTAACAAAAGACTTGGGAAATAACACAAAAAACAAACAGAAATGTTTGTTTTTTTTTGTTTTTGGCAACACTTTTTTTATGATTTTCTTTCCAGTTCCAAAAGGAAGTGTTGCATCGCATAAAAACAATAGAGTTATTGCAACCATAAATGATAAAGGAAAAATTGATGTTGTTTCTTTCAAAGACAAAAAAGATTTTTGGGGAATGAACATTCCTTTTTTGCGTGGACTTTCGCTATTAATATTTGGAATTTATGTTTTTATTATCTCTTTAAATCGCTCGCAACTTAGTCTAGGCAAAAGCAAAGAAGATTTTGAAGATAAAGTTGCTAAGAAATTGAAAATTCAAAAGAGCGTTGTTATGCTAACAATTTGTGGACTTTTGGGTGCGCTGATTGGATTTGTTGGATTAATTTTAATTCCATATTTTTTCTTTTCGATGCTTCGAGATAATGGGCTAGGGCTTTATCTTGTGGCTTTTATCATGGGCATTGTCAGAGTTGGTCTTTTGGCAATAATTTTGCTCTCTTTAAGATTTATTCCATCCATGCGCCAGTTTTATAGAAACAACGGAGCTGGCAATTTGGCTAAAGCAAATTATGAGAAAAAACGAATTGATTCATATTATCTTTCAACAAATTTTTTGAATTATATCATTTGTGGTTTCTTTTTATCAATTTTTGTGGTATCATTTGTTGTTGCTGAAATAAACTTTTTGTTCAGATTTTTGATTAATATTGCAATTATTCTTGGAAGTTTTTCAATTGTTTATGAAATTCTCAAACTTTTGGAGTTTAAAAATTCATTATTTTCAAAAATTATAATAACTCCAGTTGCATTTTTAACTTGTGAAATTCCAGGACAAACTGAACGTGAACTTGCGTTTTCGGCAATGAACGAGGTTTTGTTGATGATTGAAAATGAAGAAAGATTGATTGGAGATGCAGTTTTTGGCGGAGTGGCTTTAAGCGTTGTTTACAGTGAAGTTAAATCACGATTATTGGCTGTTGGAATTGACGACGAGGCAGAAGCAGATTGGCTTATTGCCAGCGCTCTTGGAAAAAACAGGAGTGAAATCAAGTTGCTGACCCATGTGACGGAATCTGACCTGAAGAAAATTCGCAGTGCACTTTCAAAGCGCGAAAAACATATGCCAATTTCAAAAATATTCAATCAAGCAAATTTTTACGGAAGAAATTTTTATGTTGACAAAAATGTTCTTTCGCCAAGACAAGAAACAGAACTTGTTGTTGAAGAAGCAATCAAAGAACTTAGAAAGTTTTCAAAACCTCAAGTTTTGGACCTTATGACTGGAAGCGGGGCAATTGCAATCACAATTGCGAAAGAAACAAAAGCAACCGTCGTTGCAAGCGACATTTCACGTCAAGCACTTGAAGTTGCAAAAAAGAATGCAAAAAACAATGATGCTAAGATAAAATTTATTGAATCGGACGTTTTTAAAGGCTTGAAGAAAGAAAAATTTGATTTGATAATTTCGAACCCTCCATACATTCCTTCAAGTGAAGTTTTGACTTTGGATGACGAGGTCAAGAAATACGACCCAATTTTGGCACTTGATGGCGGAGATGACGGACTATCTTTCTACAGAGAGATTGCACAAGATGCACCGTCACATCTGAAAGAAAATGGTGTTTTGGTGTTGGAGATTGGATTTAATCAAGGTGAAAGCATTAAAAAACTCTTGCAAAATAACTTTAAAAATATTAAAATAAAGAAAGATTATGGAGGAAACGACAGAATTGTTGTTGCTCAAAAGAAACAATAAGGAAGATTTATGATTGAAAAAACAATAAATATCAAAAAGAGATTTGATGAACTGACAGACTTAATTTCAAAACCTGAAATTATTGCAGATCAAAAAGAGTGGAAAAAACTTGTTAAAGAAAGAGCTTCACTTGAAGATTTGGCAAATGCTCATGACGAACTTGTCAAACTTCAAAAAGAACTTTCTGAAGCAGAAGAAACTTTGAAAGCTGAAACTGACGAAGAAATGATTGACCTTTTCAAAGAAGAAGTCAAAGATTGCAAGCAAAAAATTGATGAACTTGAAGAAAAAATAAAAATTCTTTTACTTCCAAAAGATGAAAATGACGACAGCAACGTCATCATCGAAATCAGACCCGGTGTTGGCGGTGAAGAATCGGCGCTTTTCGGAGCAGTTCTTATGAAAATGTATATGAGATATGCAGAAAGAAAAAAATGGAAGGTTGAAATTGCAGACTATTCCGAAACAGAAATGGGCGGAGTTAAAGAATGCTCGTTTATCATAAGCGGAAAAGGTGCTTATTCAAAGCTTAAATATGAAAGCGGAGTTCACAGAGTTCAAAGAGTTCCAGAAACAGAATCGCAAGGCAGAGTTCACACTTCAACTGCAACTGTTGCTGTGTTGCCAGAGGTTGAAGATGTGGATTTTGAAATCTTGGATAAGGACATAAGAATTGATACATACAGAAGTAGTGGCGCCGGCGGACAGCACGTTAACAAAACCGATTCGGCAATCAGAATAACGCACATGCCAACGGGAATTGTTGTGGCATGCCAAGATGAACGTTCTCAAATTAAGAATAGAGAAAGAGCATTTCAAATATTGAAGTCGAAATTGTACGATTATTACAAATCACAACGTGATAAAGAATACAGTGAAAACAGAAAAAGCCAAGTTGGAAATGCTGAAAGATGCGAAAGAATAAGAACTTATAATTATCCTCAAGGCAGAATAACAGACCATAGAATTAATTACACAATTTATTCTCTTGATGATTTTCTTGACGGAAACATTGACGAAATGATTGAAAATTTGGCTCTTGCAGACCAAAAAGCAAAACTTGAATTGGCGCTGAATGGCAATGCTTGAATTACATAAAAATATATTATAGTGATGAGAAGTTATGAGTGAAGAAAAAGAAGTTGAACAACAAACTAAATATTTGAATAGAGAAACAGGACTTGAAATATCAGGTTCTGAGAATATTCATTATTATATGTGCTCTCAAAACGATGAAATCATCGATAATCTTTTGATGGGGAAATATCGCAATGACGGCAGTTATTATGTTGAAAAAGATTATTTGATTGAACTCATAAAAATCAACAAATATGTTGCGCAAAGCGAAGAAAACAAGTATATCTTGATTGGTCCAGTAAAATCTCATGAATTTAAATTCACTATGATAATTGAAACCGTTGGAAACGGGAAAAAATGCGCATCATTAAGATTAATTGAACAAGTTAATAAAGAAAACGGGAAAACCGAACTTTTGAAAACGATGGTTGCAAGATACACTGATGATGCCGACCAATATTTTATGACAAAAGTTAACAAGGTTTTTTCCATTAAAGAAAAAAATGAAGTTGACGGAGATGTGATTGACGAAGAAGTTCTTTCCAACATTCTTAGAAGAATGAAAGAAATGAATGTTATGAAAAAAGAAAGAGCAGATTCGCTGGATTACATTTCAAACACTTATATTGATAACATTTTGAAAACATTGAAAAACAATCCTGGAAAATTTTCCGAATTGGTGCTTAGAAAATATCAGGTGTTTGTGGGCGAGATGGAAAGTAAAATTGGTCAACCTAATTATTATATCTTGCTTAGAAAAGGTTTGGACAAAATTTTGACCGAAACGTCGGAATACCTAAAAGACAAAAAACTTTTGGAAAGTTTGGCAAAAACAAAAGAAGATTATGTCACAAATTACAAACAGGTCCACAAAGAAATTTTAGAATCAATGGACAGAAAACCTGCTCCTGCTCCAAAAAAAGAAGAAAAAACAAAATCGAAATCTGCGGAAAGTGGAGGAGGTTCAAAGCCTAAAAAATCTGCATCAAAAAAGAAAGGCGCTCCAAAAAAAAGCGCCTCCAAAAAAGAAGAAAAATCTGAGCCAAAAAAATGGATTGACATAGCAAATCTCCCTTCATACAATTTGCCAAGCAATAGTTCAGCACAAAAAAACAAAAATAACGATAAAGACCAATCTACAACTGTAATGTTGCCAACAACAATGGCACATATAATTAATCAAATAGAAACAACTGAAACTGTTAACGCAAAACTGCTTAATTCACAAAAAAAATTACCAACTGTTGGCTTAAGCAATTCATTACAGGAGCGGGATATGGGGTTTTAAATAATAAAAAAATTGAGATCAATCTCAATTTTTTTTATTATTCTTGTTGTGTGTCGCTAACTTTTATTGTATCTTGAAAACGATGAAATCTTAAATCTTTGCAAATTCTTTTCGTAGCATCTGGGTTATATTGTTCAATGGATATAATTGTTTCTTTTGCAGCTTTAGATAAAGCTTCCGTATTAACTGGAGTTGCATCAATTGTTAAGAATTTATTCCAGTCAACTTTCACAAGCCCATTAACTTCATATAAAAGCAGATAAGAAACGTATAAAGGTACATCCAATGAAACGTTTTGAAACTTGCTTAAGCATTTGGTTGCCAAGTTTGATTTAATATTGTATTCTTTTGAACCCTCCTCATAAATTTTATGGGTTTCAATTTTAAATAATGCATCTTTGTAATTAGCCATTTTATTCTCTCCTTTTCTTTTGACTTGATTTTAACTTATAATTCACCGTTTGTCAATACCTTTTTTTTAAAATTATCTTGCAATTTTCACTTTTTTATTATATAATTTTCTCGAAAAATAGTTTAGGAGATGCAAGATGGAATTTTTAGGCAGTTTTTTGAACGATTGGTGGGATTCAATCTCAAAATTTTTTAAAGGATTGAGCACAACAGTGACCTCACTTATAGTTGCTCTTCTTGCAATTATGTGTTTGCTTTGCTTTATTCGTTTCTTGAAACCAACTTTCAGTGCTGACAAAAACAAATTAAGAATCATGCCTTTGATTTTTGCAATTCTCCTTGGAGGATTGACGGCTTTTGTTGCTTGCGCAACATTTGCTTAAAAATTGTTTGCAAAAACAATTTAATGTGCTATACTTTCTTAGTTTAAGGAGATTTTATGAAATTATTAGGATTAATTCCAAGTTGGATTGCCACATCATTCCCAATTATTAGATATGTTTTGGTGGGAATTGTTGCTCTTTCGGCAATTGCACTTATTGTTGTCACAATTATGCAAGACACAAAAGAAGGCGGAAATAATGTTATCACCGGAGTTCAAGAAAGTTATTATTCTCAAAATAAAGGGAAAACTCGCGAAGGAATTTTGAAAAAACTTACAATTGCTTTTGCATCAATAATTGGAATTGCAATTCTTCTTTTCTTCATCACAATTGTTGTTCAAAACGCTTTTTAATTTTGATAAAATAAAATAATGTGTTAAAATTTGTTCATGAAACTTCACGAACAAATTTTTTTTGAAATAAAAAACGAAAACATTGACTACAAATCTTATGGACAACTTTTTTCAAAACTCTCGGAAAAGTTGGGTGAACCAGTTGACAACATTGCAAAATGTGTTAACAAAATGATTCTTGATGGAGAACTTGTTGAAGACCATAAACGAAAACTTGTTGCACCTTGTTCTTTAAAACTCTCAAAAGGAACTGTTTGCGGAAATCCAAAAGGATTTGCGTTCATTTCTCCAAAGCGTGAAGGACATCAAGGGTTTGAATATAAAAAAAGCCAAAGGGAAGATGTGTTTGTTCCGGCAAGCATGCTTTTTGGTGCATTTGACGGAGATGAAGTTCTTTTCAGACTGGAAGGGAAGGACAGCGGAAGTGTTGTTAAAATTTTGAAGCGCGGAAATAAAAGTGTTGTTGGAAAACTTATCAGGGGCAACAATTCAATTTACAAAGGTCACAGGCTTGACAGTGACAACTATTTTGTTATTCCTGACAACGTCAGATTTTCAAAGCCTGTGTTAATTCCTTCAAGAGATATTGGCGAGGCAAAAGAAGGCGACAAGGTTTCTGCCACATTAACTTTTCAACCTGAAGGAGCAAAATGTTCTCTTCCAGTTGGAAAAGTTGCCGAAATTGTTAAAGGAGATGACATAGAACAGGGGATAAAGGCCATTATGGTGGAAAATCAAATTCCTGAGGTTTTTCCTGAAAAAGTTTTGGCTGAAGCGGAGAATTTAACGACCGATTTTGAAAAAGAAAAAAGACGAAGAGTTGATTTAACTGGCAAACTTATTGTCACAATTGACGGCGCGGATGCAAAAGATTTGGACGATGCCATAAGTCTTGAGAAAGATGGCAATGAATATGTGCTTGGAATTCACATTGCTGATGTTGGCAACTATGTTAAATATAAAAGTGAAATAGACAAGGAAGCATATATGCGCGGAACAAGTGTGTACTTTCCTGGCCGTGTTTATCCTATGCTTCCAAAAAGACTTTCTAACGATTTATGTTCGCTGAATCCAAACGAAGAGAAATTGGCGCTTACTGTTGAAGTTAGACTTAACAAGTTTGCCGAAGTTGTTTCATATCGGATTTATGAAAGTGTAATCAAAAGTTCATATCGTTTGACTTACACACAAGTTCAAAACATTTTGGGCGACAAATTAAACACTGAAGAAAGCAAAGTGTTGACACCTGAAGAAGTTAAAAGATTTTTGCAAAATGGCAGTTTAAGCAAAAAAGCAATTGAGATGCTTTTGGACATGAATCAACTGAGTGCAAAACTTGGAAATGCACGGCATCACGCGGGAGCTTTGGATCTTGAGCTTTCCGAAACATATTTTGATATGGACGGAAACAACATTTTGGACATAAGAAAAAGAGAAAGAAATGATGCTTACAAGCTCATTGAAAACTTTATGGTTCTTGCAAACAGAGTTGTGGCCGAAGCATTTTGTAAACTTGATGTTCCATTTGTTTACAGAATTCATGGTGAGCCTTCAAAAATTAGGGTTCAAGAAGTTGTTGAAGTTTTGAACGAATTTGGAGTTGACATAAAACAAAGCAAACACATTGATGCCAAATATATTCAATATGTTTTGGAACAAGTTAAGAAAACCGACTTTGCGGAAGTTGGAAGCATGCTGGTTTTGAGAGCTCTTGAAAAGGCCATTTATGCGGAAGAATGTTTGGGGCATTTTGGGCTGGCTCTTCAATATTACTGCCATTTCACTTCGCCAATCAGACGATATCCAGACCTCACAATTCACAGAATCATAAAAAAGGCACTTTCAGTTTGCAAATCGAATATATTAACAAGTGAACAAATGAACACGCCTCAAATAAGAAAACTTTTCAAAGGGAATTATGACCTTGAAGAGTTTGTTATCGACAGTGCTTTCCAATCGAGTGAACGTGAAAGAAAAGCGGATGAAGCGGAGCGCCAAGCAGACGACTTATTCAAAGCCAAGTTCATGGAAAACAAAATTGGAGAAGTTTACGAAGGAAGAATTTCTGGGATTTCAAGTTTTGGAATTTTTGTTGAGCTTGAAAACACAATTGAAGGGTTAATAAAAATTGAAACCCTTCCACCAGATGACTATAATTACGATGAAAGAAAATTTGTTTTAAAAGGCAAAAAACGAAAATTTTCAATTGGGCAAAACATAAAGATTAAAGTTATTTCGGCAAATGTTGAAACACGAAGAATTGATTTTTTGCTTTGCGAATGATTAAAAACATAAAAAAATTGCGAAAAAATCGCGATTTTTTAAAATTAGCTCTTGATTTGTTAAATTTTGATGATATAATGGAGGAGAAATGAAAATTATTGCAAATAATAAAAAAGCGTACTTTGACTATTTCATTTCTGACAATCTTGAAGCAGGAATTTCCCTTGAAGGAAGCGAAGTTAAATCGATTAGAGCCGGAGGAATTAGCCTTAACGAAAGTTATGTTAAGATAATCGGCAATGAGGTTTTTTTGGTTAATTGCTACATTAAACCTTTTGAGAAAACTTCTTCTTATGCTCCTGACGTTAAAAGAACAAGAAAACTTCTATTAAAGCGAACTGAAATATCTCGTTTGAGACAAAAAGTTTCAGAAAAGGGGTTGACAATTGTTCCACTTAGGGTATACTTTAAAGGCAATCTTGTTAAAGTTGAGATTGGAATTGGAAAAGGAAAAAAACTTTTCGACAAACGCGAAACTTTAAAAGAAAAATCCGCCAAACGTGAAATTGACGCAGTCAGCAAAAATTTCAGGGTTGGCAGGTAGGAGAACCAATTTCGTCATGGGGGCGTAAATGGTTTCGACGGGGAATGCTTTTGAGGGGTGCAAAGCGTGTGGTAGTCGGTTACCTTAAAACGAAAAAACTAAATTAAACGCAGATAATCAAAATCTTGCTGTTGTTGCTTAGTTGGCAACTGTCCGAGCGAGTTCTCCCACAAATTCGCTAGCGGGCATCAAAAACGTGGGGAACGTTCAGTGTTTTGTCTTTGGACACTGAAACGACAAAAAAAAGACTAGTTTGATTCACATTTGTTCATTATGTGCATTAAAATGAAAGTCTCAAATGAACTAAACACGTAGAAAAGCCGTTCATGCTTTTTCGGACGTGGGTTCAACTCCCACCGTCTCCACCAATTTTTAAAAACAAAAGTGAGGTATTATAGTTATGATGTTTTTAGGATTTGTTAATGCATTTTTGCAAGTTTTGGCAATTATTGGCATTATTGTAGTTGGAGGATTTGTTATTTTCTTCTTAGGAGATATTGTTCTTTCGATTTTAGATCCTAATTATGTTCGCTTCGGACACAAGAGGAAAAACGCAGAAAAATCTGAAACTAAGGAAAAAGAAGAAGTGAAACAACTTCAAGCTCCAAATGAAGAAGTTAAGGAACTTGAATATAAAGATGAACCTGTTGCAACCAACTTCAAAGCAGAACAACCAAAGCAAGAAGAAGTTATTGCAGTTCCAGCACCAGTTGAAGAACCAGTTCAAGAAGAAATCCAAGAACCTGTTGAAGAAGTTGAAGCACCAATTGAAGAACCAGTTGAAGAGCCAATCGAAGAAGTTGTTGAAACTCCAGTTGAAGAAACTGAACAAACAGAAGAACCAGTTGTTGAAGAAAACCAAGAAGAAGTTGACGAACTTAGAGCTGAAGAAGAAAAATACAGACAAAACATGCTTCGTGAAATTGAAGAAAGACGTCAACATCAACTTGATGGCAACGACAGCGAAATTGAAAACCTTTTCTTTGGCGACGATGATATAAATGTTTTCAACGACGAAGAACCACTTGTTGGTCAAGAAGAAATGCAACTTGAAAATCCAGAAACAGTTCCAACAGAAACTGGGGTTATTGAATTGGGTGAACAAGAAGGACAGCAAGAAGTCGCTCAAGAAGAAGATGACAAACTTGCTGAATTGAAGGCAAAATTTGAACAAGAAATCGCTGAACTTCAAGCTAAAAACAGTGAACTTTCAAAAGAACTTGAAGGAAAAGAAACTGCAACAGGAGCTTCGCTCAGTCTTGAAGAACACGAAGCAAGACTTGAAACTTTGAAAGAAAGACTTGCAAACAACGATAAAGAACTTAGAAAAGTTAAAAAAGAGTATATTCCACTTAGAAAAGTAAGCAAAACTCTTGAAAGTGATGAAAGAAAACTTAGAAGAAAAGAAGCAATTGTTGCAAAAGAAAAAGTTGTTCTTTATGGAGTTAACAATATTGCTGACATAGACGAAGAAAAAGCAAAAAAACTTTCAGAAGAACTTGACCTTCTTGAAGGATTGAAACTTTCAGTTCAACATTGCAAAGAAGTTATGGACAACAACAAAGAACGTTTCCCAATTTTGGAAAACACATACAACATCTTGATGAACAACAATGAAACTTTGAAAGAAGACATCAAAAACACTGAAGAAGCAATTGCTAAACTTAAAAAAGATGCTGAATAACAAAAACCGCCTTGGCGGTTTTTTTTGTTTGCAAATTTCGAGAGAAAAAGTTTATAATATATTTATGTTAAAATTTTTGGAAACACTGAAAAGCAAAGTTAAACTTGGGAAAAACAAAAAAGTTAAAATTGGACTTGCTCTTGGCGGAGGCGGGGCAAGAGGTTTTGCACATCTTGGCGCAATTAAAGCATTTGAAGAATATGGCCTTAAATTTGATTTTGTTGCAGGAACAAGCGCTGGTTCGCTTGTGGGCGCTTTTTACAGTCATGGTTGGTCATACGAACAAATGTATAATATGGCAAAAAACTTTAGAGAAAAAGATATTCGAAGGTCAAAAATCCCTCTTATGCCCTCTTCAACAGAAGGTCTTGAAGAAATTTTGAGAAATAATCTTGGCGATATTGATGTTAAAGAGAGCAACATTCCGCTTGCTGTTGTTGCAGTTGACATTTTGTCCACAAAGGAATGTGTTATAACAAACGGCAATTTGGCAAAAGCAGTTGCGGGGAGTTGTGCCGTTCCTGCAATCTTTCAACCTGTTGAATTTCAAGACAGATTGCTGAGTGATGGCGGGCTTCAAAACACTCTGCCATCAAATGTTCCAAAACTTTTTGGATGCGATTATGTTGTTGCAGTTGATGTCAATCCTTCAAGAAACTATGGGGCAAAGTCCACAAAAATATTGGATGTGCTCAGCGCCACCATCAGAATTTTGATGAAAAAAAATGCTGAAACCGGATATGATTTTGGAGATATCGTTATTCAGCCAGAAACAAAACGTTTTAAATCCACCAAAATGGAAGGTTATGATGAAATGATTGAAGAAGGCTACAGAGCAACAATCGAAAGGATGCCAGAAATTTTGGCGTTATTCAACAAAAAACCTTTGCCAAGACGTGTAAAGCAAAGGTTTAAACATGATGTTGTTATCATCTAACAATATAAAATTTTGAAAATTAAATAGTAAATTGCGTTTTCCGACGCCATTTTTCCGCTTTTTATCATATTGTCAATTTCTTCTAAAGTTGACAATATGTTTTTTAATTGAACTTTTGAAAAGAATTTTGATTGTTGTCGCGCTTTGATGATTGCATATTCTTTGACACCAAGAAGATTTGCAAGTTCATTTGCTGGAGCATTTGAAAAACTTGAATGTGCAAGACGTCTGAAATGATTTGCAATCAGCGAAAATAAGTTTTGAACAGGTTCTTTGCGTGAAAGGAAAGTTGAAAGAATTTCCAAACTCTTTGTTGCATTTTTTGAACCTAAATTCTCTGTTAATTCAAAAATTTGAAACTCAATGTCGGGGTCAACGAGAGTTGAGATGTCTTGGCTTGTGATTTCGCTTTCGCAATAGGAAGTGAGTTTTTTTAGTTCATTTGATATGTTTGTCAAATTAAATCCGCAAATTTCAATCAATGTTTTGATTGCATCAGGTGAAATTGTAAGTTTATTTTTCAAAGTTTCAACTTTTATATATTTTGTTAAAAGGTCAAAACTTTGTTTGGAGCAATCCACAATTTCGCCAACTTTAAGGAACTTCCATGCGTCAGTGTAAATTATGGCGATGGTTGTTGATTGAGGGATTGATTCGAAAACTTCAGTTAATAATTTTTTGTCTTGTTCGGAAATTTTTTCAATTTGTTTTATCAAAACGAACTTTCTATCTGTTCCTAATGGCATCATGTTTGATGCCTCCAAGATTTTTTGAGCTGAAAAATTTTCGTTATCAAAAAAACTTTTATTAAAGTCGGGCATTTCATTTCCGCACGCATTATTAATATGTTTTATTGCACTGTCGATAACAAAAGAATCATCTCCTTTTAAAATGTAGAGAGTTTCAATCTTTTGTTTTAATGTTTGAGGAAGTTCAACAAATTTCATATTTAATTTTCTCCTTTTTATGTTAATTGTAAAAGTCCAACAACAAGAATTGTGGAACATGCCAAAACAAGCGAAGTTATCAATTTCACTTTCTTTTCTGCCAAGAATATTCTACTACAAACAAACATGAAAGCAAAGAAGCACACAAAAGACGCAAAAGCGAATTTGTAATGCGGAATTATGCTCCATGTTTGGCTAGAAACAAATTTTGCACAGTCGCCTATGAAATTCATAAGCATATTTGGAAACCATAGGAAGGTTTTAAAGAAATCTGATATGAAAAGCAACGGCGTTGCAAAGAACGTCATCACAAAGGCAACTGTGAAGATTGGAATTATCAAAAGATTTATGAACAAAGTCAAAAATGAAACGCCATCAAAGTTTGAAAGAAGAATTGGTAGAATCAAGAATTGGGATGAAATGGTTGTTGCAAGTGGACTTGCAATACATTTTGGCAACACGAATTTTTTGATTGGTTTTCTTAAAAATTTGAACACACTCCTTCCAAATATCACTATTCCTATTACGCATCCAAAACTGAGTTGAAAACCGATGTCAAATGCATAAAGTGGTCGAAAAAGCAGAATTAACACACCAGCAAGACCCAACGCGCTGAGAGTGTCATGTCTCCTGTAAATGGCATTTGTGAAAAGAACTCCAAACGACATGATTGAAGCACGAACAACGGAAGGTGTGAAATTGCACAAATATGAATAGAAGGCCAAGATGGCAGTGATTACAATTAATATAACCCAACGATTGGCTCTACATTTTTTCATAATCCAAGCAAGTGCGCCCACAATAATTCCAACGTGCAAGCCGGAGACTGCGAGAATATGGGCTATTCCACTTGTGCGATATGCCGATTTTGTTTCATAATCCACATTGGATTTGTCGCCAAAAAGCATGGCATAGGCAATTCCTGCATTCTCTTCGTTCATGTTTTGATTTAACTTTTCTTTGACAGCACACTGAACTTTTTCTGAAACTGTTTTTCTGTTTTCACGAATTATTATGTCAGATTTTTTTGTTGCCATATAGTAACAATTGTTCTTATATGCATATGTTTGAACTTTGTTATTTTCATCAAGTGCGCTGATTGGTGTTATGGTTGCCACAAGTGAAATTTCATCGCCAACTGAAAGATAAGGCGCTCCAAAAATTCTGAGCTGAATGTTTTGCGAAATTGGCTTGCCATCAACAATCACGCCTTCGAGAACTATATATTGATTTTTTCCATAAGTTGCGCTGCTTCCTGAAACTCTTCCTTCAAGATTGGAAGTTGCATGAAAAGGTTCATTTGAAAAAGCGGACATTTCAACTGTATAGCCCGCAAGTCCAACACAAATTGCAAGTAGCAAAAATAACCCCGCAATGAATTTCTTACTAACAATGAAAGCTGTGGTCACCACAGCAACAATAACTATGAAAATTGCGATCAAAAACCAATCACTTTGAAAAATATGTTTAGCAAAAAGAATTGAGCCTAACAGCGCAAGAAAGCAATAAAACATTGGACGATAATTGATTAGTTTCTTCTTTTGCATAAATTTTTAAAAAAGTATTGTTTTTTTTATAAAGTCGTGATAAAATGTCTAATATCAATTTAGTAGGAGATGCAACATGTTGAATTTTATGTTAGGTGCAATTGATTTTGGAAGTTTTATCGCAAGAATTCAAAAACCTCATGTTATGGTTGGATTAATTTTGGCTGTCATTGGTTTTGCTCTTATTTTGCTTGCAAGAAGAATTGCTTCAGTTGCAAGAAAAGAAGAACTTAGATCTTTGCCAGTTGAAAACGACAACAAGGTTTTTATAACTGTAAAAGCATTTGGTCTTGTTATGCTCTTAGTTGCTTTAATTATAATGATTTTTGAATAATAATCAAAATAAATTAACTCGCTTTTATGGCGAGTTTTTTTATGCAAATCTGATTTATTTTTTGTTTCAAAAATGTTGACAAATGTTTCCAAATGGAGTATATTATTTTCGTCTAACGTTTCGGACGTTGTTTTTCTTTGTGCCGGTTAGCCCCCGAACAAGAAGAACTTCTGTCAATGATTAGGAAGTTTTGGAATTTGCGCGAACACTTTTCAAAGCGGATTATTTTAACAAGGAGAAAAATTAATGAAAACTTTTATGGCACATCCAGAAACAGTTGAACGTAAATGGTATGTTGTTGACGCTAACGGAATTCCATTCGGAAGACTTGCAAGCCAAGTTGCATACATTTTGAGAGGGAAAAACAAACCAACTTTCACTCCAAATGTTGACACTGGTGACTATGTTATCGTTATCAATTCTGACAAAGCTGTTTTGACTGGAAACAAATTAACACAAAAATACTTCAAAACATATTCAGGTTATCAAGGCGGATTGAAAGAAACTCAATTCAAAAAAATGATGGAAGAAAAATCTGACGTTGCACTCTTAAGAGCTATCAAAGGAATGCTTCCAAAAAATGCACTTGGAAGAGCAATGGCAAAGAAAGTTAAAATCTACAAAGGTGCAGAGCATCCACATGAAGCTCAACATCCTGAACTTATCACAATTAAGGGAGGAAGAAACTAATGGCTGAAAAGAAAGTTAAACCTACATTGAAAGCAAAATCTAATGCTTTCCTTGGAACAGGCAGAAGAAAAAAAGCTATCGCTAGAGTTCGTTTGATTCCTAATGGAAACGGAACAATTGTTATCAACAACAAAAGCATCGATGAATATTTCGACCATGACACAATGAAATACATTGTTCGCCAACCTCTTGCCTTAACAGGAAACGACACAAAATATGATGTTTATGTTAATGTTGTTGGTGGTGGCTACACTGGTCAAGCAGGAGCAATTCGTCACGGAATTTCTAGAGCTTTGGTTAAAGCTGAAGAAAACCTCAAAACTGAAATCAAGAAAGCAGGTTTCTTAACAAGAGATTCAAGAATGAAAGAAAGAAAGAAATACGGTCTTAAAAAGGCTAGAAAAGCTCCACAATTCAGTAAGAGATAGAAAAAGAACGCAATATGCGTTCTTTTTTTAGTATTTGACTTCTTTTAAATAAAGTCCACAAGCAGGTGCAGTTTTGCCTGCTTTTTTTCGGTCTTTCAAACTGAGAATTGTTTTTGTGTCTTTTGGCGATATTTTCCCAATTCCAGCTTCATAAAGAGTTCCAACTATTATTCGAACCATGTTATACAAAAAACCATTGCCAGTTATTTCAAAGTCAAATTCTATTGGTGAAACTTTTGTTATTTTAATTTTATATATTTTTCTCACAAATGTTTTAGTTTCCGTTTTAGATGAACAAAAGGCAGAAAAATCATGTTCTCCAAACAGATACTTGCCAGCTTTTTTCATAAGTTTTATATCTGGACACAAATTCACAACTCCCACAAAACCTTCGGTCAGCGGATTTGTTCCAACTTGCAATCTATAAAGATATGTTTTTTGTTTGGTGTCGAATCTGGCATGAAACGAATCTTGCACTTGCTGAGCACTTAGAATTTTTATGTCAGTTGGAAGATTTGCATTGATTGCAGAAACAAGTTTTTTCTCGTTCAAACAAGATTTGTTTGTGAAATTTTTGACGAACTTTTGAGATGATGCTTCGAAACTTGCAACTTGGCCAAGAGCGTGAACTTTGGCATCTGTTCGACCGCTTCCAACTATTTTTGTTTTTTCATCAAACAAAAAAGAAAGCGTTTTTTCAATTTCTTCTTGAACGCTTCTTCCATTGTTTTGAGTTTGCCATCCGACAAAATTTTGTCCGTTATAACATATTGTAATTTTAATTTTCATTATTTTTCTATTCCAGAGTTTTGCACTTTTTTCTTTGGTTTAAACTCTTCATAAATTTCATAAATTGGAGGTCTTTCAGTTTCTTCAATCATTTTTTCTTTTAACTTTTCAAGTTGATTTATGTTCAAATTCATCAATGTTCTTTTGTTGTTTATTGCAATCAAAGATGCTTCATTTATGATATCCAAAACGTCAACTCTATAATTATTGTCTTCAGAATAAAGATAAAGTGGAGGATAAGACCGATTTGCTTCTTTGAACCAAACTCCATAGTTTTTTAAGTCGTGTTTAACTTCACCTATCAAAAGACTTTCTTTCAGGCCTAAAGACATTTTTGTTATGAATGTTGTTGCTCCCAACGTTCCAAAAATTGTTTCAAGGATGTGGGAATTGTTATAGGCAGGAAGTTGCTTTCCTTTGAAAGTTAAAACTGCCGATGTTATCAATGTTGAAGAAATCGAGCCAATGAACGCAAGAGAGAAAAGAGATGTTGCCAGACGTTCTTTTTTTATATCACCAAGGATTTCGATGCAAACATCAATCACTTCGCCATAGCTTCGATTTTTCAATTGCTTTTTATTTGAAAATTTTCTTTTCATAAGATGATAATAGCATTTTTTTATTGATTTGTCAAATATTGTCTGATTTCTTTTAATTTATGCTGGAAATATTAAAAATTTGTTAAAAAATACGCAAAAATAATAAAAATTTTGAAAAAAATTTAAAAATGTCGAAAATTTTTCCCACAAAAAAACACCGATTTAACAAAAAACAGCCCAAAAGTCATAAAATGATATGAAAAAGGTTTTTTGTTAAAGGTGCGAGCACCAAAGGCTTGTGGCCTTTATAGCATAATTTGTAGATTAAATTTTAATTGGTTAAAAGTCACAAATATTCAAAATTTCAAAAAAATTCCTTTCAAAAATTTTACAAATTGTTTTGGTGGGGTGTATAATGTGAGTAGGAAAATCATAAGATAAAGATACAAGAATTTTAGGAGGGAACTATGAAATTTAGGTCGCCTTATGATATGCCGTTTGATATCAACAGCGATGTTGAAAGAGCATGGAACAGTTTTGTTGAACTGACGCTTAAAGGAAAAACTGTCGAAGCGTTTGGGGCGTTCCACGCCTATCAGGGTCTTAAAGAAAAGGCTTTCTATAAATCTAATGTAAAAAATTTTAGTTCTTCTCAAGAAGCTGGAATGGAAATGTAACGTGCAATTATGCACGTTTTTTCTTTTGTTATTGTTTAAAATGTGATAGACTGTTTTTATGGACGAACAAAAAATTAAGGGCATTGTTATTTCATCAAAAGACTACAAAGAAAACGATAAAATTTTGACCATCTTCTCTCTTGAAAAAGGGATTGTTTATGCGAAGATTGTTGGAGTTAAAAAACCCGGAGCAAAGCTTAAAGCGGTTAAAGAAATTTTTTGTTTTGCCGATTTTGAAATTGTGTCGAGAGGAGATTTCTCAACTGTCACCTCTGCAAATGTCATTGAAACATTTTTTAACATTACTTCGGACATTGACAAATTCTATTCAGGTTGCACTATTCTTGAAATTCTGAAAGTTGTTGGAAGAGAAAATCAACCCAATCAAGCATTGTTCATTGAAACATTGAAAATCTTGCAAATGTTGGCCTATGAAAACATTGATTGCAAATTGATTGAAATGAGATTTTTGATTGATATTTTCAGTGCAATGGGCTATCAACTTGCTCTTTCGAAATGTGCAAGTTGTGGAGAGGAGTTCAGGCAAAAACGATTCTTTTTGCCAAGTGAAGGCGAAATTGTTTGCAACTATTGCAAAAGTTTGGATGCCATCGAAATTTCCCCGCTTGTTCACAATGCTTTAAGACTAACTGCCGATTGCGACCTTGAAAAATTGAAAACTCTCAAACTTTCCGACCAAGCAACAACTTCGGCACTTAATCTTTTGAAAGAAAATTTTAAATTTAGATTTGACCATGAACTAAAAACTATATAGCCGTCAGCGGTTATATTTTTTTTATGCAAAAATATCTTACAATTAGGAAGTTGAAAAACTTGGCGACTTTTTTGTTTTTATAACTTATTTTGCGAACCTATGTTTTTTCAAGTTTTTGAGGTGTATGATTTTCTTTAAAGGAGAAGAGAATGAAACTTTTTGAGTTAACAAAAAATTTGGAATGTCAGATTTATGGTGATGAAGAAATTGAAATTGAAGACATCGTCTATGACAGCAGAAAAGTGAAAAATGGAACTATGTTTGTTTGTTTAAAGGGTGAGAATGCAGATGGGCACGACTACATAAAATCTGCAGAGCAAAAGGGGGCAAAAGTTGTTGTTTGCGAGCGAAAGGTGGAAGTTGATGTGACCCAAGTTGTGTGTCAGTCAACAAGAAAAGCACTTTCAATTTTGTTTGCCAATTTCTATTCAAATCCTCAAAAAGATTTGAAGATGATTGCAATCACTGGAACGAACGGAAAGACCACGTCATCATTCCTCATCAAAAACATTTTGGAGGATGCCGGAAAAACAGTTGGACTGATTGGAACTCAAGGCGCATTCATTGGTCAACAATTTTTTGAAACTGGAATGACAACGCCAGACCCAGAAATGCTTTTTAAGTTGCTTTTTGAAATGAAAGAAAATGGCGTTGAATTTGTTGTTATGGAAGCCAGTGCACATGCTTTGGAACTTGACAAACTTGAAGGAATTGTTTTTGAAGTTGGACTGTTCACGAATTTCACTCAAGACCACCTGGATTTTTTTGGGACCATGGAAAAATATAAACAATCTAAATTAAAACTCTTTTCTTCAAAAATGATAAAAAGTACCGTTCTTAATTTTGATGACCCAGTTGGAAAAGAAATTGCCGAAAGCATTGATGTTCCCTATGTTTCTTACGGATTATATTCGCCTTGCGACATATTTGCAATTGATGTTAGCAGAAAGATAAGCAAGACGGAATATGTTGTCAATCTTCTAGATGATGTTTTTGACGTGCGAAGCAATCTTCTTGGAGAGTTTAACATTTACAACAGTCTGGGGAGTGCGGGAACTTGTGCGCTTCTGGGCATTAATGAAAAAGATATCAAAAAAGGTCTTGAAAGTTTGAAAAGTGTTCCTGGAAGGCTCAACAGCATTCAGCTTGCCAATGGAGCAACGGCCATCATCGATTTTGCACACACACCTGATGGAGTGGAAAAAGTTTTGACTGCACTTTCAAACATGCCTTTCAAAAGAATCATAACTGTTGTGGGGTGTGGAGGAAACAGAGATAAATCTAAGCGACCACAGATGGGAAAAATTGCTGAGGATTTAAGCGACTTTGTTGTTTTGACAAGCGACAATCCACGTTTTGAAAATCCTGAACTTATTATTGACGACATTGAGTTTGGAATGAGGAAATCCACTCACACACGTTTTGCCGACAGAACAATTGCAGTGCATCACGCAATTGAAATTTCAAGAAGTGGGGATGCAATTGCAATTCTTGGAAAAGGTGCGGAAGAATATCAAGACATAAATGGGGTAAAATCTCCATATAACGACTTTGAAGTGGTTCGTGATATTGACGAAGAAATGCGTCTTGAAAAAGCAATTCTTGGAGGACAAATTTGAATTACTATTTGATTTGTTTTTTGGCATGCTTGGGAATTTCGGTGGCAATTGCGCCGGGAGTTATTTTTGCGTCGAAAAAATTTAAGGCATCGCAGACAATTTTGCATTATGTGGAAGCACACAAAGACAAGCAAGGAACGCCAACAATGGGCGGACTTATATTTATCATTGCCATTATGTTTGCATTTTGCTTTTTCACCAAAAATTTCCAACTTGCAACAGTGTCAATTGCTGTTATGTTGGCCTATGGAATTCTTGGATTTTTGGATGATTTCATAAAAATCAAATTCAGACAAAATCTTGGGCTCAGACCATATCAGAAGATAATTGGACAAGTGGGAATTGCAATCATAATTGCTTTCTATGTGTATTATTCTGGTCTTGTTGGGTCGAAACTGATTGTGCCTTTCACAGACATTTACATTGACCTTAAATGGGGAATTATTCCATTTATCATCTTTGTTTATCTTGCTGTGGTGAACAGTGTTAACCTAACAGACGGCTTGGACGGGCTTGCTGGTGGAGTTTCAGGTGCATATCTAATTGGATTCATCGGGCTTTTGCTCTTTTACGGAAAAGATGCAATGACCAGTGCTGAGGTCATGGAAAATCAAAACCTGCTGATTCTTTCATTTTGTGCGCTTGGGGCAATAATTGGATTTTTATGTTTTAACGTTAATCGAGCAAAAATTTTTATGGGTGACACAGGTTCACTTGCGCTTGGAGGGTTGTTAACTTCAATTGCTGTGTTCTCAAGAACAACGCTTCTCATCCCATTCATTGGAATTATGTTTGTTGTTTCGGCACTCTCTGTTTGTTTGCAAGTTTTACATTTTAAGCGAACCAAAAAACGAATATTCTTGATGGCTCCACTACATCATCATTTTGAGAAAAGGGGAGTGCATGAAAACAGAATAACTTTCGTATATATAGTTATAACAATCGCCATGAGTGCATTGGTGATTGCAATAACTATGTATGCGGGTGGAGTTTGAAATTATTTTGCAAAAACAATCCTTATAAACGAAAACATATTTTGATTTATGGCCTTGGGAAAAGTGGCCTGGCATCAAAAACTTTTTTGGAAAGTCATGGTGCAAAAGTTTGGACTTACTGCGATGGCGAAAAGATTAGGTTTGACTATGACAACATCGACCTTGTTGTTTTGAGTCCGGGAGTGTCGTTAGAAAGCCCTGTTTGTTTGGAGTTTTCTAAACGAAAAATAAAGATGATTTCTGAACTTGAACTTGGTTATTTGAATTTGTATGGCAAACTTGTTGCAATCACGGGAACAAACGGCAAAACAACAACCACAACTCTTGTTGGAGAAATCCTTGGAAAAGAGAATGTGTTTATAGCCGGAAACATTGGTCTTCCACTAATTTCACTTTCAGGAAAGACAGATGCCAGTTCAATCACAGTTTGTGAAACAAGTTCGTTTCAGCTTGAAACAATTGACATGTTTCACCCACAAATTGCTGTGATATTAAATCTTGCGCCCGACCATCTCATTCGTCACAAAACTTTTGAAAGATATATCGAATGTAAAAAAAGAATATATAAAAATCAAACTCAAAACGATTTTTTAGTGTTAAATTATGATGACTGGTCGAAAGATATCATGAAAGATGCCCCTTCTCAGATATACTATTTTTCAACTCACGACCAGTTTGAAAATTCAGAATTTAGAGGAACTTATGTTTCTGGCGGAGAGATATATTTTAAGGATAACATCGAAAATGTTTTTGTTATGGAAATTGACAAAATAAAGTTGATTGGAAAAAAGAACTTGGAAAATGTTTTGGCTGGGATTTTAATTTCGAAACTATTGGGGGTTAACAATTTACAAATTTCACAGCGAATTCAAAATTTTCATCCACTTCGTCACAGGCTTGAAGTTGTTGGCACAACACAAAAAATTTGCTACATAAACGACAGCAAAGCCACCAACGTTGCCAGTGCAGTTTGCGACATTTCATGCTTGGGTGGAAAATGTGTTCCTCTTTTTGGAGGAAGCGACAAAGGGGAAGATTTTGACGCTTTGTTCGAGGGGCTTGGAGATAACGTGCTTTCTGCCGTTGTGTATGGCGCAACAAAAGATAAACTTGCAATGTCGGCAAATAAAGTTGGGTTTTCAAAAATTGTTGAATGTGAAAATTTGAAACAAGCAATTGAAAAAGGAAAACAAATTTGCCTCGAAAACTATCAAGGAGAAAGAATAAACTTGGTTCTTGCACCTGCCTGCGCAAGTTTTGACGAGTTTTCCAATTATGAAGAACGTGGTGACTTTTTCAAAAAACGTTCGGGAGGTCGCTCATGAAAACAAAGCAATCTTCCAAAAAACCTTTCTTCAAAAATTTGTTCAAACAAGAATCGCAAAAAACTTTTGCCCTTCAAACATATTCCCGGAAAGGAATGTTTGTTGATAAAAAAAGTTGCAGTATTTTTCTGATTGTTCTTGCGCTTGGAATTTTTGGATGTTTGATGGTCTACAGCGCAAGCAGTTACGTTGCAAAATATAGATACAACAATCAATATTTTTATCTCACAAAACAAATTGTTGGTGTTGTTTTGGGAACGGTTGCAATGTTTGTGTTTTCAAAAATAGATTATCACAAACTTAAAAAATTCAAATGGATTGGAGTGATTGTTTCTGCAATACTTTTGGCACTTGTGTTCATTCCTGGAATTGGAGTTGAAAACTACGGGGCCCGAAGATGGCTCAATCTTGGATTTTTCACAATTCAACCAAGCGAGTTCGCAAAATTTGCATTTGTTTTGTTTTCTGCAGGATATCTAGCAGACAATTATGAGAAAGTTGGAAAATTCAAAACACTTTTGCCTGTTTTGGGTGTTGGTTTGGGATTTTGCGCTTTAATTATTCTTGAACCAAACATGAGCATAACCATGTGTGTGGGTCTTGTTATGTTGTTCATGTTGTTTGTTGGTGGAACAAAAATGAAACATTTCATGTTTCTTGGTTTGCCATTTGCCGCGGCAGTTCCTGCCCTCATAATAGTTGAACCATACAGAATTCAAAGATTTATGGCATTTTTGAACCCATGGGCAAATCCTCAAGGTGAAGGATTTCAACTTATTCAATCGTTATATTCCCTTGGCAATGGCGGAATGTTTGGTGTTGGACTATTCAATTCGCGACAAAAATATTTGTTTCTGCCATTTTCAGAAAGTGACTTTGTGTTTTCAATCATTGGAGAAGAACTTGGATTTTTTGGGGCAACAATTGTTGTTTTGACTTTTGCAACTCTTGTTCTTTTGTTGGTTTCAATTGCAAAAAATGCACGTGACCGATTTGGCTCGCTTTTGGTTTTGGGCGTTGCAAGCGTAATTTCCATCCAAGTTATAATCAACCTTTGTGTGGTTTCGGGAATGATTCCGCCAACAGGACTTCCTCTTCCATTTATCTCTGCCGGCTCGACATCAATTATTGTGTTCATGAGCGCAATTGGCGTCTGCTTGAATGTTGCCAGACAAAATCGAAAAAGCAAAATATAACAAAAAATGCCCAATTACTTACGGGCGTTTTTTTGTTCTAAAAGTTTTGCCAATTTGTTTAGATTCCAATCCGCAACAGAATAACAAATATATTCAGAAGAATTTCTTTACAGTTTTAGTTTTCTAAACCTAACAAATAATCTGGAGAAACATTAAAGAATGTTGCAATTTCTTTTAGGTATGAAATTTTCGGTTCGTTTATTTCGTTTTCCCAATTAGAAATTGATGCGTCGGTTGTATTAAGTGCTTTTGCTAGCTGTTTCATTGATAAA
Source organism: uncultured Clostridia bacterium (assembly GCA_934747765.1). Classification (GTDB taxonomy): domain Bacteria; phylum Bacillota; class Clostridia; order Christensenellales; family UBA1242; genus UMGS687. The sequence continues at coordinate 40,274 of CAKVGZ010000002.1, read as the reverse complement.
TTTCTTTCTAATCTTAATTCTCTTAATCTTTCTGCAAATATTTTCATGATTATATTTTATAAAGTTTTTTTAGTAAAATACTTGACACTAAGAAATCTTAGTGATATACTTTTAATCAAGTTAGGGGCAATGTCTAACTTACAAAAGGAGAGAAAAATATGAAAGGTGCAGAAATTGAACAGCAAATGGAGGAGGAGTATGGAATAAATGTCGACTGGTTGATGGAGGGTTGTTCCCATGCGTCTCCTACAAACTTGGTACGAAAAGTTGAAAGTTGTTGGGAAAAATTTACCGACGAACAAAGAAATCACATGAGTAGAGCATATATCTTCCCGGGTGGTGCCTTTGTTTTAGAAAATGAAAAATCTAATAATGGAACGAATCAAATGATTGTGGAGGCAAAGACTTCTGGTCAAATGATTTGTGAATTGGCTTTTAAGGGTTATGATAAAAATCTTGAATCGTATTCTGGATATTTGGAATCAAATAAAACAGAAATGAGTACTCTTGATAAAGCCATTTTAAGGGAAATCATTCGAGATTTAGAGATCAAAAGAGAGTTAGGGATCAAAGGAGAGTTAGAGCCATAAAAACCATTATTAAATGTAAAAATGAGGTAGGAAGCCTCATTTTTTTTGAAAAATTGGATTGAAATGGACAAGGGATGTGCTAAAGTTAGAATATGAAAGTTATTGCAGGAAAATACAAAAACAGAAATATTAATTTTTTGTCTAATGAAAAAACTCGCCCAACAGCAAGTGTGGTTAGGGAAGCACTTTTTTCTAAGATACAGTTTGGTTTGGAGGGGGCGACTTTTTTGGATTTGTTTGCTGGAAGTGGGAGTGTTGGAATTGAGGCACTTTCAAGAGGGGCAAACAAAGTTGTTTTTGTGGAGAAAGATAGGAGAAACTTTGAGATAATAAAAAGCAATTTGGAAAATTGCAAAATTGACAAGGAAAACTATGAACTCATTTTTTCGGACTACATTTCGGCATTGAGCAGAATGGTTGAAAAATTTGATTTTGTTTATTTAGACCCACCCTACAAAAGTGAATATTATGCAAGAGCAATGGCGCTTTTGTTGGAAAATGATTTGCTGAATGATGACGCAATTATAATTTGCGAACATGAAAGCAAAAGTGAGATTGTGGCTGAAAGTTATGAAACTTTGGCACAAAAAAGATATGGAATTAAAATGTTAACCTATTTTACGGCAAAGATGGAAGACCAACCCCTTCCAAATTGCGATTAAAGGTTATTCCAGAGGAAATTGACATCAATTTTTGCTTGACTTGGTCGGGACCCATTCGTGGGTCTTTTTCTAGTAGCAATGCGCTCAGCCCTGCAATCATTGGCGTGGCAACGCTTGTTCCATTCATAACAGTGTACATTTTTTCTGGGTGGAACGAGCAAGATGTTATGTTTACGCTTGGAGCGACGAGGTCGGGCTTAAATCTTCTGAGCGCTGGTCCTCGAGATGAAAACGAGGCTATGGTGAACTTGTTTTTATCATAATTGCCATTCTCATCGCGATTGTCGTTGATTCCGCCAACTGTGATTATTTTAGGACTTATTCCTGGTGATTTGATTGTTTCGAATTCTGGACCACTGTTTCCGGCGGCGGCAACCATTGTTATTCCTCTGTTCCACAAAACTTCAGCACCTTTCATAATTGGGTCATTATTTCCAAGAGGTTCACTTCCAAAACTCATGCACACAACTTTTATGTTATATTTTTTTGCGTTATCAAAAACCCACTGCATCGCATCAAGAATTGTTACTGCATTTGCCTCGCCGTTGTGATTTAGGGCTTTTATGGAAACTATATTTGAGTTGGGAGCAATTCCAGAATATTTTCCGCCACTCATTATTCCATTTCCGCTTCCCACTCCAGAAACGAAAGTTCCATGTCCATTATCGTCATAATTTCGTTTTTTGCCATTTACGAGGTCAACAAATTTTATTATTCGATTTTGTTTTAAACAAAAGTCGAGGTGAGAAGCAATTCCAGTGTCGATGTAGGCAATTGTGACGTCTTTTCCTGTTAAATTTGAGTTTTCTGTTCTAAGAATTTTTCTTGAAACATTCATCAGTGCAAGAACGTTTGCACCTTTTGTTATATTTTTTATCCAACTGTGATTACAAATTTCTATTAACTTATTGGAATTTATTTCCAAAGCAAGAGCATTTATGAAAGGAAATTCTTTTATTATTTCTTCCGTTTTAAAATATTTTTTTGCTTTTGAAAAATCGCTGACATATGCGATGCATTCAACTTTTTTATCCAAATTCAGACTCAGAACTTTGAAAAGTGTTTTGTCAATTTTATTTAAATTTTTCATAGGTGCATTCTCTCTTTTTATCAGTTTATTTAATTTGTTTCAAAAGGTTGTCTAAATTTTTAAGTTGTTGGTCGGAAAGCATTGGACGAATGTCTTCAATTTTGTTTGCCAAGTCTTGGAAATTGAAACTTCCGTTCATTTTTTGTTTATTAACTTCAGAAAAAAGTTCGCTCATAAGTTCCCTTTCAGAAAGTTTGGAATATTTATCATATTGTTTTTTCAAGTTTTCTTCGCTTATATTTTCTGTTTTGGATTTTGTTTCTATTTTCTGTTCCACCTTATTACTTTTTTCTGATGATGCATATTCAAAAAGACTTTTTGACATTTTACCTCCAATTTATTAACTAAAATATTATATGAAATCATATATATATAATGTTTAATAGGAAAATGTATGGATTTTAACAATCTTTTATCTCAGTTTTCATCAATGCTTAATTGTGAAAAAAATGAAGCAAAACCGTCCGGGCAGAACTTGTATCCAGATGATTTTTCAACTGATTTTCAAAAAACCAATGTGGTTGATTGTGATCAAAAATCTGATTGCACAAGTTGCAACCAGAATCCACTTGCATGTCTTTCAAAGATTCTTCCGCTTCTTGCACTCTTTAAGGGAGGAAAGAAAGTTAAAACAGAAAACTTAATTTCTCAAATTGCATCTTTATCGCCAGAGTTTTCGAAATTTGAGCCCTTAATAAAACTTTTGGAAAAAAGTGAGGTCAAAGAAGAAATTCCCAAAATTGACAGTTATAAAAAAATTGAACAATGATGTTATTGTATAAATGATTATATAAATACATATCATAAAAACATGAAGACAATTGTTTTAACTGGCGGGGGAACAGCCGGACACGTGATGCCAAATTTGGCACTTATTCCAGAACTTAAAAAACATTTTGACAGAATTGTGTACATAGGTTCAAGCGGAATTGAAAAAGACCTTGCAAAGAAAGAAGGTCTTGAATTTTATGAAATTCCATGTGTAAAATTTGTTAGAAGTTTGACCATGAAAAATTTTGCCATTCCTTTCAAACTTTTTTCTTCAATCAAAAAAGCCAAAAAAACTTTAAAAAACATATCGCCAAACGTTATTTTTTCAAAAGGGGGATATGTTTCAATTCCTGTGGCAATTGCTGGGAAAAAGTTGGGGATTCCTGTTCTAACTCATGAATCGGATTTGTCGCTTGGGCTGGCGAACAAAATAATTTCGCATTATTCAAATTTGACGCTTACAGCGTTTGAAAGAACTGCAGAAGGAAAAAAGAAATTTGTTTGGAGTGGGTCACCGATTAGAAATCAAATTTCAAAAGGCAAAAAAGAAAATTTGAAATTAAATTTAAATCCGTCCAAAAAAACGATTCTTTTCTTTGGCGGAAGTTTGGGTGCTAAAGCCATAAACGAGAAAGTTGTTTCAAATTTGCAAGTGCTCACGCGAAAATACAACGTTCTTCACATAACTGGGAAAGGGAAGATGAAAGATGTCAAAATGAAAGATTATTTCCCAGTTGAATATACAAGTGAGATTGAAAATTATTTTGCTGGCGCCGACATGATTGTGTCCAGAGCAGGAGCAAATTCGATATTCGAAATTTTGTCACTTGGAAAGCCTGCGCTTTTGATTCCACTTCCAAAGAGTGAAAGCAGAGGAGACCAAATTGACAATGCAAAATATTTTGAAGAAAAAGGAATGTGTCATGTGCTGATGCAAGAAGAAATGACCGACCAAAAATTTGTTGAATCCATAACCAATCTTGAAAAGGACATCTCCAATTTGCAAAAAAACATCAAAGCAAATTCGTTTTCAAATCCTAACAAAAAGATTGTGGAAATCATTGTTAAAAATGCAAAATAAAGTTGACATAGTTGCCAACTTTTTTTGTTCAAAATCGTTGACAAACTTGCGCATATGTGTTAGAATTGCACCAGCAATTTGGCAAAAGCAAGTTGAACTGCAGAAATTATCTGTGGGGAGTCGAAAGGCTTTGGGATTTTAAGGTCGAGTCGAAATGACTGAAATCTGCACCTGAAATTCTAAAAAAGTTTTTTATGACGTTTATCGAACTTGCCCAAAAAGCAAGTTCGTTTTTTGTTGCCAAAAGCAATATGATTTGAAAAAATCTTAAAAGGAGAAAACTATGCCAACAATCAACCAATTGGTTAGAAAGGGAAGAAAAAGTTTTGACGAAAAGAGCAAATCACCTCTCTTAAACGAATGTCCTCAAAAACGTGGTGTTTGTCTTTCAGTTAAAACAACAAGCCCTAAAAAACCTAACTCAGCGCTTCGTAAAATTGCCCGTGTTAGATTGTCAAACAGAAGTGAAGCAACTGTTTACATTCCAGGAATTGGGCACAACCTCCAAGAACACAGTGTTGTTTTGGTTAGAGGCGGAAGAGTTAAAGACCTTCCAGGTGTTCGTTATCACATTGTTCGTGGAACACTTGATGCTGCTGGGGTTGCAAAACGCAATCAAAGCCGTTCAAAATATGGCGCTAAACGCCCTAAATAATTTTAAAATCTAGAAAAGGAGAATAATATGCCAAGAAGAAATAGTGCTGTCAAAAGAGATGTTCTTCCTGATCCAATGTATAACAGCAAACTTGTTACAAAACTTATCAACCAAGTTATGTTAGACGGAAAGAAGGGCTTAGCGCAATCAATTGTTTATGGCGCATTTGACATTATTAAAGAAAAATTGGGACTTGAACCACTTGATGCTTTAAACCAAGCACTTGAAAATGTTAAACCTCTTCTCGAAACCAAAGGTAGAAGAGTTGGTGGTGCAACATATCAAGTTCCTATGGAAATTCGTCCAGACAGACGTCAAACATTGGCTATTCGTTGGATTGTAACTTTTGCAAGAAAACGTAATGGTGAAAGAACAATGGAAGAAAGACTTGCTGGAGAATTAGTTGATGCTTACAACAACACTGGTGCATCTGTTAAGAGAAAAGAAGAAATGCACAGAATGGCTGAAGCAAACAAAGCTTTTGCTCATTATCGTTGGTAGGATATTGAATATCTTATTTAAAACATTTTAAATGGATTAAATCCAAAAATTATTATCATAATTAAAAAATAAGGAGAAAAAAATGGCTGAAGATTTACGTTTAACAAGAAACGTTGGAATCATGGCGCACATTGATGCTGGTAAAACAACAACCACCGAAAGAATTTTATTCTACACTGGAAAAAGCCACAAAATTGGCGAAGTTCACGATGGTCAAGCAACAATGGACTGGATGGCTCAAGAACAAGAAAGAGGTATCACAATCACTTCTGCTTGCACAACTTGCCAATGGAACGGTCACAAAATTAACATCATCGACACTCCTGGACACGTTGACTTCACAATTGAAGTTCTTCGTTCTTTGAAAGTTCTCGATGGTGCAGTTTTGGTTTTAAGCGCCAGAGACAAAGTTCAACCTCAAACAGAAACTGTTTGGCGTCAAGCAACGGAATGTAAAGTTCCTGTTATCATCTACGTTAACAAAATGGATAGAGATGACGCTTATTTCGACAAATGTGTTGATTCTGTTAGAGATAGACTTCACACAACACCTCTTCCTCTTCAAATGCCTATTGGAATGGCTGAAGATTTCCAAGGAGTTATTGACCTCTTGAAAATGAAAGCTTACCTTCCAGAAGACGACATGGGGAAAATTATTGATGAAGTTGAAATTCCAGAAGAATACAAAGCTGAAGCTCAAAAAAGACATGATGCTTTGATTGAAGCAATTGTTGAAACTGACGATGCTCTTTTGGAAAGATATTTTGAAGGTGAAGAAATTTCACTTGACGAACTTAAAAAAGCAATTAGAAAAGCAACTATCGCCAAGAAAGTTACTCCTATGCTTTGCGGTTCATCTTACAAAAACAAAGGTGTTCAAAACCTTTTGGATGCAATGGTTGATTATCTTCCATCTCCTCTTGACATCGAAGCAATTAAGGGAATTAACCCTGATACTGAAAAAGAAGAAACAAGAGAAGCAGATGTGAACGCTCCATTTGCAGGTCTTGCATTTAAAATTGCAACAGACCCATTTGTTGGCGGATTGACATTCTTCCGTGTTTACAGTGGTGTTTTGAAAGCTGGGTCATACGTTTACAACTCCATCACAGGAAAAACTGAAAGAGTTGGTCGTTTGATCAGAATGCACGCAAACAACAGAACAGAAATTCAAGAAGTTGGAGCAGGAGATATTGCTGCAATTGTTGGTCTTAAAGACACAATTACAGGGCACACTCTTTGCGACGAAAAACACCCAATTCAACTTGAAAGCATGAATTTCCCAGAACCTGTTATTCAACTTGCTATTGAGCCAAAAACAAAAGATATGCAAGAAAAAATGGCTTTGGCTCTTGGAAAACTTTCGAGAGAAGATCCTTCATTCCGTGTTTCAACAAACACTGAAACAGGACAAACTCTTATTGCAGGAATGGGTGAACTTCACCTTGAAATTATTGTTGACCGTCTTCTTCGTGAATTCAAAGTTGAAGCTAATGTTGGTCAACCACAAGTTTCATATCGTGAAACAATAACAAAACCTGTTAAAGCTGAAGGTAAATATATTCGTCAATCTGGTGGTAAAGGTCAATATGGTCACTGCTTGATTGAAATGGAACCTCTTGAAAGAGGCGCTGGATACGAATTTGTTGACAAAACAGTTGGTGGTTCAATTCCTAAAGAATACATTCAACCAATCAACAATGGTATCAAAGAAGCCAGAATGTCTGGTGTGCTTGCTGGATACGAAACAGTTGACTTCAGAGTTACTGTTTATGACGGTTCATTCCACGAAGTTGACTCTTCAGAAATGGCCTTCAAAATTGCTGGTTCTATGGCATTTAAAGATGGTGCTTCAAAAGCAAACCCTGTTCTCTTGGAACCAATCATGAAAGTTACTGTTGAAGTTCCAGACGAATACCTTGGAACAGTTATGGGCAACCTCACAAGCAGAAGAGGAATTTTGCTTGGAAATGACACAATTCCTGGAATTCAAAGAATCAATGCTGAAGTTCCTCTTGCAGAAATGTTTGGTTATGCAACAGACCTTCGTTCACAAACTCAAGGACGTGGAACTTTCGTTATGGAACCTCTTAAATATCAAGAAGTTCCAAAATCGATTACTGAAAAAATCGTTGGCGAAAGAGCAAAAAAATAGGTTAAAAACGTTTGCAAAATGTTTTTAAATATGTTAATATGCAATCGTATTAACAAATACAAAAATTTTATAAGGAGAATTTAAAATGGCAAAGGAAAAATTTGATAGGTCTTTGACACACGTTAACATTGGTACGATCGGCCACGTTGACCATGGTAAGACCACATTAACAGCGGCTATCTGCCGTTACAGCAGTATGCTTGGACTTGCTGATGCTATGAAATATGATGAAATCGACAAAGCACCAGAAGAAAAAGCAAGAGGTATCACCATCAACACTGCTCACGTTGAATACAAAACAAAGAAACGTCACTATGCCCACGTTGACTGCCCAGGACACGCTGACTATGTTAAAAACATGATCACTGGTGCTGCTCAAATGGACGGCGCTATCTTGGTTGTTTCTGCAGCTGATGGTCCAATGCCTCAAACAAGAGAACACATTTTGCTTGCTCGTCAAGTTGGTGTTCCATACATCGTTGTTTTCATGAACAAAGTTGACCAAGTTGACGATCCAGAACTCTTGGAACTTGTTGAAATGGAAATCCGTGATTTATTATCATCTTATGGATTCCCTGGCGACACAACTCCAATCATCAAAGGTTCTGCTTTGAAAGCAAACGAAGCTTGCGATGCAAACGATTTGGGAAGCGAATGGTTGAAACCAATCCAAGAATTGCTTGACACAATCGATTCTTACATCCCAGACCCAGCTCGTGAAACAGACAAACCTTTCTTGATGCCAGTTGAAGACGTTTTCACAATCACAGGTCGTGGAACTGTTGCAACAGGTAGAGTTGAAAGAGGTGTTGTTAAAGTTGGTGACACAGTTGAAATTGTTGGTCTTGGTGCACAAAAACAAACAGTTGTAACTGGTGTTGAAATGTTTAGAAAACTTCTTGATGAAGCTCAAGCTGGAGATAACATTGGTGTTCTTCTTAGAGGAATCACTCGTCAAGAAATTGAAAGAGGACAAGTTCTCTGCAAACCAGGTTCAATTCACCCACACACAGAATTCACAGCTGAAGTTTACGTTCTTAAGAAAGAAGAAGGCGGACGTCATACACCATTCTTCAATGGTTACAGACCTCAATTCTATTTCAGAACAACAGACGTTACTGGAACAATTGAACTTCCACAAGGCGTTGAAATGGTTATGCCAGGCGATAACGTTAGCATGACAATCAAACTTATAACACCAATTGCTATCGAACAAGGACTTCGTTTCGCTATTCGTGAAGGCGGAAGAACTGTTGGTTCAGGTGTTGTATCACAAATTATTAAATAATGTTAGTTTTAATCACCGAACAATTAAAATTAATTTAAAAAAACCAGTTGACCGAACCAACTGGTTTTTTATGTAATTAAGATTGTTTGCCAAATTTTGTTTATTTTTCGAGATTTTTTAATGCCTTATTCGTTTCGTTTTTAATTAAATTCTCAACTTCTTTACTTAGCGTAACCAAAATCATGTCTTTGCAAACACCAATTTCGTCAACACTGATGTTCTTCAAAAGACACTTTCCATTGTTATGATAAAGGCATAATATATTTGAACAAAAATTACCCATAGTGATATGTTATCACTACTTTTAGTAATAGTCAAGAATTTTTACTACAAAAAGTAATAAAATATGCAATATGAAATACGATACAAAAAACTTGGCAGGCAATATCAGAGAATTAAGAATTCAAAATCATCTTTCACAAGAAGAGTTTGGTGCAAAATTTGGAGTTAGTCAAAAAGAAGTGAGCCACTGGGAAACTGGTTTTCGAATTGTGCCAACAGTTATAATAATAAAAATTTGTTGCGAATTTGATATAACACCAAACGAACTATTTGAATGAAAAACAGAGCTAATCGCTCTGTTTTATTATTTTTTCCAATATTTTTTCTTGAAATTTTGTTGTTTGCGCCAAATGGAAAGAAACATTTTTGTTGGGATTATTCTTGTTAAGAAAGCCATAAATTTTGTTGTTGTTCCGTAAAGTGAGAACATTTTTCTCTTTTTTGCACATTTTAGAGCATATCTAACAACTTTTTTTGCATCGTACATGACTTGATAGTATGTTATAACATCGTGTTCTGTTGTTTTTGCACGGTTAAAAAATTGAGTTTTTGTCCAATAAGGGCAAACACAGGTGACTGAAATTTTTCTTGGTTTAAGTTCTTCACCTAGAGATATTGAATAACTTTTCAAAAATGCTTTTGTTGCAGCATAAACATTGACATAAGGAATTGGAGCGAACGCAGAAATCGATGAAATCTCAACTATTCTTCCTTTTTTTGGGATGTATGGAAGAACAAGCTCTGTTATTTTGACAGTTCCTTTGCAATTCAAATCAATCATATTACATGAAGCTTCGAGAGGAATTTCATCATATCTTCCAAATTTTCCAAATCCGCTACAGTGTATTAAAAGCTCAACTGAAGGATTTTCTTTTTTCAACTTTTCTGTTAAAAGTTCGAAACTTTCATTATCTGTCAAATCCAGTGCCAAAGGAACAACTGGTGTTGTGTTTTCATTTTTTAAAGCATCAAGACCTTCTTGGTCGAGTGCAATTCCCCAAATTTCATCAAAACCATAGGAATCTATTTGTTTTGCAAATTCTTTTCCAATTCCAGAAGATGCGCCAGTTACTATTGCTATTTTTTTCATTTTTTCTCCTTTTTTGATTATTATAAATCAAAAACACAAAAATAATAAACAATTTTATAAAATTTTTGATTCTTTTTAAAACTTTTTACACAGCAAAAAAGTTATGGGTTTTTTGCTCAGACGCTTGACATATTTTTTGATGAACGTTATTATAGAACCATGTGAATTTGCCAATGATGTTGGCAAATTTAATTTTAAGGAGAAAAAATGAAAGTTTTAGTTATTAACGCAGGAAGCAGTTCACTCAAATATCAACTTTTTGACATGGACAACGAATATGTTTTGGCAAAAGGGAACTGTCAAAAAATTGGAATTCCAGGTTCTTTCACTGAACACAAATTCGCAAATCAATCAGTAAAAATTGAAGAACAATTGGACAACCACAACCAAGCAATAGAGCAAGTTTTAAGGCTCTTAACAAGCAAAGATTATGGCGTCATTTCAAGTCTTAACGAAATTTCTGCTGTTGGCCACAGAGTTTTGCACGGTGGAGAAATTTACAAAGATTCAGTTGTTGTGACAGACGCAGTTATGAAAAATCTTGAAGATTTGAAACCTCTCGGCCCACTTCACATGCCTGCAAACATCCAAGGAATTTTGGCTTGCAAAGAGGTGCTTCCAGATGCTCCTCAAGTTGCTGTTTTTGACACAGCATTCCATGCACAAATGCCAAAAGAAGCGTTCCTTTACGCAATTCCTTACGAAGCATACACTGATTGGAAAGTTAGAAGATATGGATTCCATGGAACAAGTCACAAATTTGTTTCAAACGAAGTTGCTAGAATTATGAACAGACCTGTTGAAGATTTGAAAATTATAACTGTTCATTTGGGCAACGGTTCAAGTGTGGCAGCGGTCAAAGACGGGCACAGCATTGACACATCAATGGGGTTCACACCTCTTGAAGGTCTTATCATGGGCACAAGAAGTGGCGACGTTGATGCATCAGTTGTTTCTTTCATTTCTGAAAAAGAAAATTTGAAAGGTGAAGAAATTGCCAACTATTTCAACAAAAAATGTGGCGCTCTTGGAATTTCTGGTGTTTCAAGCGACATGAGAGATTTGAACGAGGCTGGGAAGAACGGCAACGAAAGAGCCAAACTTGTTGTTCCAATGATGGCACACAGAATTAAAAAATACATTGGTGGATATGCAGCGCTTTTAAACGGTGTTGATGCAATTGTGTTCACTGGCGGAATTGGTGAAAATCAAGAAGATTTGAGAGAACTTTGCATGGAGAACATGGAATATCTTGGAATTGAGTTCGACAAGGAAAAGAACCTTACAATTCCTAGAGGAACTATTGAAGAACTTTCAAAGCCAACATCAAAAGTTAAGGTTTACAGAATACCAACAAACGAAGAACTTGTTATTGCAAGAGATACTGTCAATTTAATTTCATAATTTTGAAAAATAAGTTGACAAAAAGGCTTTTTATGCTATAATAGCATAGCAAGATTAAGAAAAAATTAGGAGGAAGAAAAATGGCAGTTCCAAAGCGTAAAGTTTCAAAAGCTAGAAGAAATTCGAGAAATTCATCAAACTTCAAAGTTGTTGCTCCAACATTAGTTGAATGTCCAACTTGCCACGAACTTAAAGTTCCACACAAGGTTTGCAAAAAATGCGGAAGTTATGATGGCAAAAAAGTTATTGAAGATAAAAAAGAAAAAAAGGCTGAATAATCGGTCTTTTTTTATTCCAAATTTGTTGACAAAAACTCTGTTTTGTGCTAAATTATTCCCAGTGCCGCATTGAAGTGGTTTTTTGTTTTAAGTTCGCGCTTTGGCGCCACCACAAAAGCGAGTTTGGTTAGAGGAGGTAAATTATGTTTGCAATTGTTCAAACTGGCGGAAAACAATACAAAGTTGTTGTTGGACAAGAAATTTCTGTTGAAAAAATTGAACGCAACGTTGGGGACAAAATTAAACTTGATGTTTTGATGATTTCTGACAATGAAAACGTTAAAGCTGGCAACCCTATCTTGAGCGATGCTGTTTGCGAAGCAGAAGTTGTTGAACACGGAAAAGGTGACAAGATTCTTGTTTTCAAATATAAAGCTAAGAAAAACGAACGTAAAAAACAAGGTCACAGACAACCTTATACAAAATTGAAAATATTGGCTATAAAATAATGACAAAAATTACATTATATAAATTCAAAAATTTTATAATCGGATTTGAGGTCTCTGGGCACAGTGGTTATGACGATTTTGGTCGGGACATTGTTTGCTCTGCAGTTTCCACTTCTTCGCAACAAACAGTTGTTGGAATTAAAGAAGTTTTGAACATAAAATCTGATTTAAGAATTGATGAAAAAAAAGCAGTATTAAAGTTTATGCTTTCAAAGTCTATTGAAGAATCTGAAATTGAAAAGGCGCAAGTTTTTTTTGAAACTTTCAGACGCACAATTTGCGACATTGAAAAGCAATTTAAAAAGTATGTTAAATTGGAGGTAAAAGATGAAATTTATTAATATTCAACTTTTTGCTCATAAAAAAGGTGGCGGTTCAACTAAGAACGGAAGAGACAGTAACTCAAAACGTCTTGGAGTTAAAGCTTCTGACGGACAATTTGTTCTTGCTGGGTCAATCATTATTCGTCAACGTGGAACAAAGGTTTATCCTGGTAACAATGTTGGTTTAGGAAAAGATTACACACTTTTTGCTCTTAAAGACGGGAAAGTTAAATTTTCTAAGAGTGGAAGCAAAAAATTGGTTAGCATAATCGAAGAATAATAAAAAACGGATTTAATTCCGTTTTTTTTATGTTATAATGTGTTCATGAATTATTCAGTTTGTAAAAACAAAATTATTGTTGAGTGCAAGGAATTTTCGCCACAAGAGATTTTGGAATGTGGGCAAATTTTCTCGTATAGAAAAATTGGTCAATTTTATTTTGTATATCCTGGCGATAAACTTGCGGTTCTTTATTTTGAAAACGGGAAGTACGTTATTGAAATTTTAAGTGGGGATGTTGAATTTTTTGTTAAATTTTTTGACCTTGAAACAGATTATAAAAAAATTCAAAATGACATTTTGCAAATGGATTTTGAGGGGTTCAACAAAAATATTGTTAAAAAAGCGCTTACTTTTGGGAATGGAATCAGAATTTTAAAGCAAGAGGTTTTCGAAACTTTAATATCATTTATCTTTTCCGCGAACAACAACATCAAAAGATTCACCAACTCACTTGAAACTCTTAGGCGAGAGAATGGAAAAGAGATTGTACCAGCTAAAAGTGAAGTCAGTGAAATCTGTGATATATTGAAGAAAGAAAAGTTTTACAGTTTTCCAACGCAAAACGACCTACAAAAGTTGGAGGAATCATATTTCAAAAAAATTGGTGCTGGTTATCGCGCACCATACTTAGTTAGCACCATCAACAAATTTGAAAGTGTTTTGAAAGATGAATATAGCACAGAAGAGTTGCTGAAAAACTTAACAAATTACAAAGGTGTTGGGCGAAAAGTTGGAGAATGTGTTTTATTATTTTCTCTTAATCGGCTTGACGTTTTTCCTGTTGACACCTGGATTGAAAAAATATATTTTGAAATGACCGATTGTGATAAAATCTCGAGAGAGAAAATTTCAAAGAAGTTAGTTAAAAAATTTGGAAATCTTTCGGGATACATCCAACAATATTTGTTTTATTTCAAGCGCGAACAAAAATAAATATGGTTAATTTGCACAAAAAAAGTTTTTAATATTGACAGTTAACTTGATTTGTGATAGTATATTCCTCGGAAGCAACCCCCAATAATTTGTTTCCATATGAAGAGAGTGTTTTATAATTTTTTACTCTCTTCTCCTTTTTTTTATAAATATCTTAAAAAAACTATTCCATTTTAAAAACATATATGTTATAATAAAAACGAAGTAGGAGGGGGAAAGTATGTGGCAAGAAATAGCGAACGCTTTCGTTACGATGCAGTGGTACATATATGTTCCACTTATTGTTGGCGTTGTGTTCTTATTTATTGAATGTTTAGTGCCCGGATTTGGATTTTTTGGAATAACGGGGCTTCTTGCTATTGCGGGAGGAATTATTGCAAACGGAATTTTGACCAAGTCTGTTGCTAGTTCATTATTCTTAGTTGTATTATTCTTTGTTGTAATACTTATACTATTTTTAGTGTTCATCCGCTCAGCACGATTTGGGCTCATAAGCAAAACGCCATTTGTTGAAAAGCGAACTGCTGTTCCAAAGGATTTTGCCGACAAAGAAAAAAACAAATACAAAGTTTTGATTGGTCAAAGAGGTGTTGCAGTTACCGATTTCACTCCCTCGGGAAGATTTATGATTGACGACAAAATTTATGACGGAATAACAAACGGCGAATCTCTTGACAAAAACAACGTTATAAAAGTTATTGACGTTGAAGGAAATCAAATTATTATTGAAAAGGTGGAGGTATAATATGAATATGAGTTTCTTAGGACTTTCTGCAGGAATGATTGTTTTGATTGCTGTGCTCAGTGTTTTGGCTGTTGTTGCAATTGTTATCTTAAGTTTGGTCCCTATAAAACAATGGTTTGTTGCTCTTGTTTCGGGAGCACACGTTTCGATGGGGCGTTTGATTGGAATGAGATTAAGACGTGTTAAAGTTGCTCCAATTGTTTCTGCCTACATCCAAGCAAAAAAAGCGGGAATTGACATTGACATTGTTGACCTTGAAACACACTACATGGCAGGCGGTGACATTGAAAAAGTTATTGTTGCTTTAATTTCGGCTCACAGTGCCAAACTTCCTCTTTCAGTTGACCAAGCAAAAGCAATTGACCTTGCTGGTCGTGATGTTGCAAAAGCGGTTAAAATGTGTGTTACACCTATCGTTATTCAAACTGATTGGATTTCGGCTATTGCGAAAGACGGAATTGAACTTAGAGTTAAAGCTAAAGTGACATTGAGATCGAACCTTCCTCGTCTTGTTAGAGGAGCTGGTGAAGAAACAATTTTGGCTCGTGTTGGCGAAGGAATTGTCACAACCGTTGGTTCTGCGCTTACTCACACCGAAGTTTTGGAAAATCCAGATTTGATTTCTAAAACAGTTTTGAACAAAGGTTTGGACGTTTCAACTGCCTACGAAATCTTGTCAATTGAAATGGCCGACATTGATGTTGGACAAAACATTGGGGCTAAACTTGACATCGACAAGGCGGAAGCTCAAAAGGCCATCGCTCAATCAAAGGCAGAAGAAAGAAAAGCAATGGCAAATGCTATTGAACAAGAAATGAAAGCAAAAACTCAAGAAATGAAAGCAATGGTGCTTGCAGCCGAAGCAGAAGTTCCAAAAGCTATGGCTGACGCCATCAAAAGCGGAAAACTTGGAGTTATGGATTATTACAAAATTCAAAATTTGAATTCTGACACTGCAATGAGAAATTCAATTGCTGGGGTAGACAAGAAAAAACCTGGCGTATAAAGTTAATTAGAAGTGGTCAGATGACCACTTTAATTTTTAGAAGGAGGGGAAAGATATGGTTTGGCTTTTTGTTGGACTTGGGGTTTTGGTTGTTGGCATAACAATTTATTATCTTTTTCCTTTATTTAAAAAACTGGCATCAAGACCAAAAAAAGAAAAGAAAGAAAAGCATAAGAAAACCAAGAAAATTGAATCAAACAATCCAACTGTGATAACAAATCCAGGCGGGCTATTTGAAAGCAAAGAAGATCCGGACACAAAAGTTAACGAGGAAAATCTTGAAATAAAAGAGTTGTTTGAAGAAAAACCTAAAAACTACTTTGAAGAAAGTGATGACAGCGATTTGACGATAAATCAGGATTTTGACGACCTGTTTGGAAGCGAATACATTCCTAGAAGGTCGCCAAGAATTGTTGATAAACCGTCTTTCGATTTCATTTCGGATGGAAGTGTTGACGGCGATGATGAAGAGATTAAAGATTTCTTGGAAGAACTCAAGCGAACTTCTTTAACAAAAAAAACATCACTAGCAGAGGAAATCAACGAACTTCCTCCTGTTATTAAGGCTTTGATGATTTCGGACCTTTTTGACAAAAAAGATATTTAGTTGGCAGACATATTTTACTTTCAACCATCAGACACCATATAATTTGAACAAAATTCAAATTGTGTGGTGTTTTTTTATGAGAAAAAAGAATTTGGAAAAGGAAATTACGAACGCATTATATAAAAAAGCGTTCGGATATGATACGAACGAAGTTGTTGAAGAGTTTGTTTTGGACGAAGGTGGAGATTACAAACTCAGCAAACGAAAAGTGACAAAAAAACATATTTCACCAGATTTAAGTGCGGTAAAAATGCTTTTGGACAAATTGGAAACAAAAACCGAAGTTTATTCCGACATGACAGAGGAAGAACTTATGAGAGAAAAACTTAGATTGCTGGAAATTCTTGAAAATTATAAAAAGTGATATATCGCAAAACATTTGCTTTATATAAAAAATTATTTGGAGGTAAGATGAAAAAAGAATTAGAAAAAGAAGAAATTTTTGAAGAGGATTTGGTCAGAGAAGTTCTTGAAGATTTCAAAAAACGTCAAGAAGACAGAAAAAGTTTCGAAGCACAATGGGAACTTAACATGAACTTTTTGATGGGAAATCAATATTGTTCAATTGGTCCTTCAGGGGAAGTTGAAGAATATGACAAACAGTTTTTCTGGCAAGAACGCGAAGTTTACAACCATATTGCACCAATTATTGAAGCAAGGCTTGCCAAACTTTTGACGCTTAAACCAACAATGACTGTTGTTCCTGCATCCGGTGATGAACGTGATATCAAAACTGCAACTGTTTCGAAAAAGATTGTGAATTCAATCTACAATAAACTCTGTGTGAGCGGAGTGATTTCCGAAGCAAACAACTGGAGTGAAGTTTGCGGAACAAGTTTTTACAAAGTTGCATGGAATTCCAGCAAAGGAAACGTTCTGACGAGCAACGAAAAAGGAAAAGTTGCAACTGGAGAAATTGAAGTTACAGTTTGTCCACCATTCGAAATTTATCCTGAAAGTTCAAGTTGCAACGATATAAACGACTGCAAGTCTATCATTCATGCAAGAGCTTACCATGTTGATGACATAAAATCCATTTGGGGTGTTGACGTTAAAGGCGAAGACATCAATGTGTTTTCACTTGACAATGTTCAGGCCATTGGCGGATACGGATACTTTGGCAACGCGGGAAAAGTGGTTAGCGGGGTTAGAAACAATTATGCAATTGTTGTTGAAAAATATGAAAGTCCAACAGTTGATTTTCCTAACGGACGTTTGATTATAGTGGCGGGCGACAAGCTTGTGCATCTGTCGGAACTGCCATATTTAAATGGAAACGACGGCGACAGATCTTTTCCTTTCATAAGACAAACTTGCATTGAACACCCTGGTTGTTTCTGGGGCTCAAGCATCATTGAAAGATTGATTCCTGTTCAACGTTCATATAACACATTGAAGAACAGAAAGCATGAATTTATGAACAGGCTCTCGATGGGAGTTTTGACCGTTGAGGATGGTTCGATTGATACAGACAATTTGGAAGACGACGGATTGTCGCCAGGCAAAGTTTTGATTTACAGACAAGGTTCAACCCCGCCTAAATTCATGAACTTTGACCGTGTTCCAGTTGATTTTAGTGCAGAAGAAGCAATTTTGTTGAATGAGTTCAGTTACATAAGTGGTGTTTCAGATTTACTCAGAAATTCTGTGGCAAGCTATTCACAACTTTCAGGTGTTGCACTTCAAGTTTTGGTGGAACAAGACGACACAAGAATTTCGGTCACAGCAGAAAAGATTCGCGAAGCAATTAAAACAATGGCTAAGCACGTTTTGAGATTGTATAGGCAATATGCAACTGTTCCTAGACTTTCAAAAATTGTTGGTGACAATGGAGATGTTGAGGTGTTCTATTTCAACGCATCAGACATATCGAGCGATGACATTATTTTTGAAACAGGCAACGAAGTTGGCGAAAGTGTTGCTCAAAAGCGTAGCATGGTGTTTGATTTGTTGAATGCGGGGCTTTTATACGACGAAAACGGAAAACTTTCTAACAGAATGAGAGTTAAAGCCCTTGACCTTTTGGGATTTGGTGTTTGGGAAAATGCGCAAGACATAAATGAATTACATTTGAAAAAAGCTTCCAACGAGAACATAAAATTCCTTGAAGGAAAGAAGGTTAGTCCGCTGGAAGTTGACGACCACGACATTCACATAACTGAGCACACTGCATTCTTGCTTGGCCGCGATGCAGAAAAGAAAGCTGAAACAAATCCTGAATTAATTGAAACTGTGCTCAAACACATAAGAATTCACAAGCAAATGAAAGCAATTGAAAGTTCAATTGAAAATAAATAGAAATGGAGAAAATTTATGGAAGAAAATTTTGAAACTGGGGAACAACCATCACAAAGCGAGCAAGCATTAGGAAGGATTGTTGAAAATGAAAAAAGCGGTGCCACTACGTCGCAAGAGGAGGGCTCCCCATTCGGCAAATTCTCGTGTGCAGAAGATCTTGTTAACGCGTACAATAATCTTCAAGCAGAATTCACAAGAAAATGCCAAAAATTAAGCGAAATTCAAAAAGAATTTGCCGAAAAAGAAACGCATGAAACTTCGGAAGATGAAACAAAACCTGTTTCTCCGGCTTATGAAAATGAAGATTGGAGAACTCGTGTTGCAGAATTTTTGGTGCAAAACGAGCAAGCCAAAGAATTTTCGCGTGAAATTTCTAACGAAATTTTGAAAGATGAAAACCTTCGAAATTCGCCCGATATGTTGGAAATTGCATGGGGAAGGGTGTTATCCAAAAATTTCAAAACACCCGACAAACTTGCAAGCGAGTCTTCGTTCATGGAGAAATTTGTTCTTTCTAACGACGACGTTAAAAAGAAAGTTATTGGAAATTATTTAGATGAAATCAGAAAGGCTCCGCCTGTTATCGGAAGCGGAATCAAAGGTGGAATAAGTTTGCTGACCAAAACAAGCAAACCAAACAATCTCAGCGATGCGAAAGCATTGGCTGAAAAATTCTTTAAAAACTAAAATTTATTACTAGGAGATAAAAATGGTTTCATTAACAAGCGCAAGCAATGCTCTTAAAAATGTTTATTTGGGCGTTGTTGCAAATCAATTAAACACAAATGCAAACCCTCTTCTCAGCAAGATTGAACAATCTACATCTGATGTTTGGGGAAAACAAATTATCAAACTTGCACCTTATGGAATTAACGGCGGAATTGGCGCTGGAACAGAAACTGGTTCTCTTCCAAATGCTGCAGAAAACCAATATGTGCAATTTGTTACAGACCTTAAAAACCTTTACGGAAAAATTTCTATTTCAGACAAAGCTATGAGAGCTTCTGCAAACAACGCAGGTGCTTTTGTTAACCTTTTAAATGCTGAAATGGAAGGACTTGTTAAAGCAAGCAGTTTCAACTTTGGAAGAATGTTGTATGGCGACGGCTCAGGTCTTTTGGCAACTGTGACGGCTTTTAGTTCTAGCGATGGTGCTATAACTGTTGACAGCGTCAGAAATTTGATTGAAGGCATGGTTGTTGACATTTATAATTCTGCCACAAAAGTTCCTGCTTCAAGCGGACACAGAATTTCTTATGTTGATAGAGCTAACAATAAGTTCTATCTTGACACTGCTGCTTCTGGATTGACAGTTGCAAAAGATTACACAGTGTTTGTTCAAAATTCTAAAGGCCTTGAAATAACAGGTCTTGGCGCTATCTTCGGAACAGGCACTTCACTTTATGGACTCACAAAAGCTAACTATCCTTGGCTCACTCCATACAAAGATTCAACCACTAAAGAAATTTCTGATGCAACAATTCAAGCTGGATTAGATTCATTGGAAGAAATTGGTGGAACATCCGCAAACTTCATCACATGTTCACGTGACGTTAGAAAAGCATACCAAACATATTTGTCATACTACAAAAGAAACATTGATGTTATGGACCTTGCTGGCGGATACAAAGCAATCACATACAATGGAATTCCTGTTTATGCAGATAGATTTGTTAAAAAAGACGAAATGTATCTTCTTAACACTGATGAATTCACTTTACATCAACTATGCGATTGGAAATGGCTTGAAGGAGATGATGGAAAGGTTATCAAACAAAACGCAAACGAAGCAACATATTCAGCTACACTTGTTAAATATGCTGACCTTATTTGCAACAAACCTAATGCTCAAGGAAAAATTTCGGGCATTTCGTCAACTGTTACAAATCCTTTTGCTTCTACCACAACGACAGATGCGACAGCATAGAGGTTAAAAAATAGGTTATGAAAATTGAAATTTTGAATGATGTTTTGTTTATTTGTCAAAGGCTAAAAGAAATTGATAAGGATTATCGTGTTTTTTATAACACAAAAACAAACAAATTCGAAGTTCACAATGTTGGTCAGATAGGGGACAGTTATTGCTTAACTGTCCCTTTCCAATATCTTGATGCAAGAACAATCGATTTTGTTAACAAAACGAAAGTTGAAAACAAAGAAAAGTTGATTAAAGAAATAGACAAAGAAAATGAAATTTTAGAAGAAAGAAACAACAAAAGAATTTTATATGAAGCAAAGGACAGATTGCTTGAAGAAATTAAATATTAAAAAATTTAAAAGGAGAAAATATGACGGCAAAAAACATTATTAAAACTGCTTGCGTTTTTCTTCAAAAAGATGAGTTATTGGATGTTACCGAATTGGACGGTCAAGAAACGGCAACAAGTTCTCAAACAAAAGAACTTGAACACCTTTTGAGATGTTTTAATCTTGTTATCAGTGAGATTGCATCCGATTATATTCCGCTCATCAATCGAGAAAAATTAACTCCAGTTAATGGAAAAATTCAACTTTCAAGTTTTTCGAAAGACTTGATAGATGTTTTGCAAGTTAAAGATAAGTTTGGCATTAAAACCAACTATAAACTTTTTCCTTCATATATTGAAACAATTGACGGAGATGTTGAAGTAACTTATTCGTTTCAGCCAACAGCGCTTTCAAATTTGAGTTCTGAAATGGAACAATTTTCACAAAAGATTTCGGATAGAGTTGTTGCTTATGGCGTGGCCATGGAATATTCGTTTATTTGTGGACTTCACGACGACGCGTCAATTTGGGAAAAGAGATTTAAAGACGGACTTATCATTGCATCACGCAAAAAATCCGACATTCGTTTGCCAAAACGGAGGTGGATTTAATGATTTATGAAAACAAACTTCTTTTAAAAAACAAATCAACCTACAAACTCACTCTTTCAACTTTTAAGTATGGAATAAACACTGAAACAGACGAAAATTCCTTGCCCTACAAATATGCAAAAGTCACATACAATTACATATTCAAACGTGGGGCTCTTCAAACTGGAATTGGATTTGACGAATTATATCTTCCCGAAACAACCGACGAAAATCCAGAAATGAGAAAAATGTTTGTTGAAGGAACATTCACACAGTTGAACAAACTTTGGCTTTTTCCATTCTATAACACAACCTACAACGTCCGTGACAATATGCTTGTTTTGAGCCATGACAACAAAGTTAAATTTGCAAATATTATAAGCATAGACCCAGGATTTTTTAACATAGACATAACAAATCAACTTGCATTCACATCCGAACCAAATGCTGTTTATTACAACATCAACGGAAACGATGTTATGTTGATAACTTCTGCAACTGATGGAATGTATGTTTTTCATCCAACGTCAATTGCAACTCTTGATTCCAATGCGCCAAAGATTATTTCAATTTGCAGACACTATGAAAGAGTTTTTGCAATTGAAGAAGGAAAACGAAACAAACTTTTGTTCAGCGCAAACCTTGACCCAACAAACTGGACGGGGGAAAACGAAGCAGGTTATATCGAAATAATTGATGACCGCGGATGTTTGGAAAAAGTTGTCAGTTTCAACGATTATGTCTATATTTTCAAACAATATGGAATTTCAAGATTGTCGGCTTATGGCGACCAAACTGAATTTAACTTGTCTAGTGTGTTTGTCACAAGCGGAAAGATATATGGAAATTCTGTTTGTGTTTGTGGTGACAGAATTATGTTCCTTTCCAGAGATGGAATATATTCTTTCAACGGATATTCTGCAACAAAACTTTCGTTAAACATTGAATCATTATTTGCAGAAAACAACGACAATTGTTGTTGTGCTTATCACAACGGAAAATACTATCTCGGATGTCGTTTGAAGTATGATGACGGCGAAGTTATTGGGTGCGAAGGTTACATGGGAGGCTACGTCAATAATTCGCTGATTGAACTTGACCTTAAGACAGGGGATATTTCTTTGACAAGAGGAGTTGACCTTAAATCTCTTTGCTCAATTGAATATGAAACAGTTAACAAACTTGCAGTTCTTTTTAACAACGAACACAAAAAGAAACTTGGCGAAATGAACCACAGTGGAAAAGTGTTTGGAACTGCACTTAAGAAAGTTTGGGCATCATCATATTCAAATTTGGGTTTTCCAGACAAAATCAAAAAGATTGAAAAGGTGACTTTGCTCACGAAGGAAGATTGCGTTGTGAAGATAAAGACAGACGTGGAAGAAAAAAGCTTTGAAGTGAAAGGCAAAGATGTCACTTCTGTGTTCTATCCAAATTTGAAAGGAGAAATGTTCCAATTTAAGATTGAAACAATTGGAAGTTTGGTAGATATTTCTGCACCTGAAATCACTTTTGGAATTAGCAGATGACAATTTCCACAACGCAAGCCAAGAAGGCAATTAAAGACAAAAACATTCAAAATTTTAATAACCTAGGAGGTGTAAGCATGTACAATTATAAAATTTTTTCAGATGATGAATTAGATAAAGACCAACAAGAAGTTATGGAGAAGCTTGGTCAAATTGACAAAAAATATTCGCTTGAAGAGTTCACTCCAAACGAAATTACTTCTTTGGGATTGGAAAAGAAAACATTCGAAAAGCCAAGCGAGGATGACATTAAATCGGAAGCCGAATCTTTGCTGAAAGCTGAAAAAGAAAATGGATTGAAAAAGATACAAGACAACTACGACACAAAATTTTCGTCACTTGATTCAAAATCCCTTGACCTTGAGGAAGATAGAAACGAAGACGTTGAAAAAGTTTTCAGCGACTATGCCAACTCACTTCGAAAAGCAACAAACAAAACCATCAAACAAGGAATTTCTCGTTCATCAATTTTTGAAGATGCAGTTAATGCAATTGAAGGGGCAAAAAATTCTGAACTTTCAAAAATTGAAGACGATTTCAAAAAGCAAGTTTCAAAGCTTGAAAATGAACGTGAAATTTTGGAGCAACAAAAAGACAACGCTCTTGGAAGTTTTGACATTTCTTATGCCTTAAAACTTGACAACAAAATTGCAAGCATCAACAAAGAAATTGCAAAACAACAAGAAGAAGTTTTGAAATTTAACAAAAATGTTGACAAACTTGAAGAAGAGAATCGAATTAAACAAGAGAAAATAAATCTTTCAGAACAAAACAGAATTGAAAAAAAGAACAAAGAACTTCTTGCTTTAAAAGAAAAACTTGGGGAAAGAAAGTTCACTGCAGAAATTTTGAAAGAAAGATTTGATGTTGTTAAAGACTATTTGATGAAACTTCCAAAAGACAAAGCAATTGAAGAAGTGAAGAAAGAAAAAGTGTACACAAATTTATTAGGAAATTATTATCCAGCAATTGTTGCACAAATTTTGGGCAGAAAGGACTAAAATGTAATGTGGCAAGATATTATAAACATTGTCATATCTAACGGAATTTTTGCAACGCTTTTTGTTGGGCTGTTAATGTATCTTTTGAAAGACAGTTCAAAAAGAGAAAAGAAATATACAGACACAATAAGTTCTTTAAACAAAAACTTGGGAACTGTTACTCATCTTGACGATAAAGTCGAAGATGTTAAAGACACTGTCGACTCGATTAAGGACGACCTTGATGAAAGCAGAGAGATTATAAATCATGTTTCAGAACAAACATCTTCGCTGAGCGGAAAGATTGAAAAAACTTCAGCATCAATTGAGTCGATTGATGCAAGTTTGAAAAGTCATTCAAAAATGATAAAAAAAGTTTCGGCTGACGTCAAAGGCGTTAAAAATGACGTTAAGGAAATTAAGAAAATTGTTTTTCCAAAGGAGGAGGAGTTATGAAAAATTTGTTCAAAAATTACAGTTTTTGGGTCAGTCTTTCAGGTGCCGTTGTTGTGCTCATTGAAACTATTGGTAGAGCAGTTGGATTTATTGCCGATGGAAAATTGATTAACGACATTATCATGGCTGTTGCTGGGTTGCTTGTTGTTTTGGGCGTTGTTACAATGCCTGCAAATAACAAAGGAACAAACGATGAGTCTGATGATGAAGACGACAATAATAGCAAAATTCTTGGTGAAGAAATTCAAGAAGAATTGGCTGAAAACGAAAAAACCCAAGAAGAAAATACTGAAGAAAAAAATGAAAAAATTGAAGAAAATATTAAAGAAAAATAATTATCTGAAAAAATAAAAACGGAGCATTTTGCTCCGTTTTTTATTATTTATTTTTTATATTATTTAAAAAATATTAATTTTTTCGTTAATTTTAATTAAAAAACTTATTTTTTTATTATTTATTTATTAATTTTATTATTTTTTTATTTCAAACATTCTGTAACAGTTGTTAAATTAAATCCATCATTTTTTAATTTTTTAATTATTTTAGGAAGGGCTTCAGCGGTTTTTTCGGTTGGATGCATTAAAATTAAATCGCCTCCAGATGCATTTTTGATTGCACGCTGATAAATTGTGTTGGCATCTTTATCTCTCCAATCAACTGTGTCGCGCGTCCACATTATTGTGGTGTAGCCAAGGTCCTTTGCAATTTCCAAAGTGGTTTGCGAATATGACCCACTTGGGGGAGCAAACAATTTCATTTCATAACCAAGCAATTTTTTGATCAAATTGTGATTATCTTCAATTTCTTTTTTATTTTTTTCATAAGAAATATTTTTATGGTCTTTGTGATAATATCCATGGTTGGCAATTTCATGGCCATCATCATATATTTTTTTCAAAAGGTCAGGGTATTGGTTTGCCCAAGTTCCTCCAACGAAAAACGTTGTTTTAATATTGTTGTCTTTCAAAGTTTTAAGCATTGAGTCGAGATATTCGTTGCCCCAATAAACATTTATCATCAAACAAATATTTTTTGAATTTATATTGCCATGATAAACCGCTTCTTCTTTTGAAGGTGAAGAAGCATTCAATGTTCCGCCCGTGTATGTTAGTGCAAACAAACCAATAAGCAAACAGCCTATTATTACGTTTGCAAAGATATTTCTGAAAGATTTTGGCGATAATTTTTTCTTTTTTCTTTTATTAAAAAACCCACATATTTTCATACATGGGTATTTTATGCTTTAATTTTTTGATATAGGACTATTCGATTGAAATTCTGTCAAGATATTCTTTTAATATTTCCAACACTTCTTTTCGTTTAGTCATGTGAATGATTTCTTCAACTGCTTGGAATTTTATGCTTTTTTCTTTTTCTTTAACAAAGTTGAAAGCAACAAGATTCAGCGGAGCAGAGCAGAATGGACAAAAATTGTATATTTGATTTTGCACATCCATATTAAGTTCGTGCCCACAAGTTTTACAATAATTTTTTGTGCCCCTTGTTTCAATTCCTAATTCCATTTTTCTCCTTATTCAAACACGTATGGTGCTGGTCCTATAGATTTTGGTTTGTTTTCTTGCTTTTGCTTTTCTTTCATTTCGTTATAAATTTCTTTGCTTGATTCGTGCAAGTTTTGTTCACTCTTTTCTTCCAGTTTTCCTTTGAGGCTTTCTTTTGTATAAACATTTTCAAACAAAACATCATTCAATCTTCTGAACAATTCTTCATCAAAATACAAATCGTAATTTACGCCAATTGTTAGGCAAGTTGCTGTTCTATCAAATTCGTCATCTTTGATTGTATTTGTTGCTCTTATTGAATCTTGGTGGAACACAGGGTTCTTTTGTTCAATTTTGAGCTCAATATATCTCTCATTCAAAGCATATTCATTGATTTGTTTTGAAGTTGCAACTTGAGGCATTGATGTGTAGCCTGCTGTGCTTATCAAGGTTAAGTCTTGATAGACTGAAGTTAGAGGGTCTTTTGAACGATTGACAATCTTCTTTTTAGTGTAAAATTTTGAAGAACTTGTGTCCACTATAACGCCCTTGTTGATGTTGCTGTTTGCAATGCTGTTAAGTTTTGTTGCAATTGCATTTGTTGTGGTTGAAATTGGACCTTGGCTTGTGAACAAACATTTCAAAATTTCTTGACTGTAGTTTGTTAATGCGTTGTTGAAAACAAAAGTTATTTCTGCTTTGTTGTCATCATAATACTTGTCTTCTATGCCCAAATTTTGAGCCACAATTTTGCTTGTTTCAATTGGATATTTCAAAGTTCTGTCATTAATGAACTTTCCTTCATTAACTCCGTTATACATAAACAAAATTTTGTTCTTGTCGGCAACTCGCAATATTTCTGAAACGTCGTCTATGTAACCTTTTGCAAGATTTTCCTTCTTTTCTGTGTTGCCTGCTGGATAATAGAACAAATTTCCGCCAATGAAGAAAGCACCTTCTTCTAAATCGTTAATTCTTTTGATGTGGTCAAGTAATATTTCCAATCGTGGGGGACACTTGTCGTTTCCATAAAACAAATTTTGGATTGGAAGAAGATTTATTGTTTTTTGGTTTTCTGGCACATAAATTGTGTCATAAAGACCTTTTGTTTCTCTTTCTTTTTTTAGCCTGTTTTGATAGCCTTTAGAAATTATTCTGTCAAGATTTGCCATACGTCATCTCCTAATTTTGATAATATGTTTCGATTATATCTTTAAGTTTTTTGTTGACCAAATTTGTGTTGCTTTGAATGTTTTCAAACTTTTCACGAAGTCTGTTTGCTTCACTCATTGCAAACTTCCAAAGTTTATTTGGAATAGGAGTGCAATCGCAATAGATTGAAGTTTTTGGAAGAGTGCGACGCTCTCTTTGAGTTGAACCTAGAAGATAATCATTTTCTTTTGTTCCAATTCGAATCAATTTCAAGTCGCTTGGAGCAGTTTCATATCTCTTGTCTAGAGCATAAGTTTCTTGACCTAAGGTGGCTGGAAGAACTATGCATGTCAGGTCGTTCTTCACTGTTTTGCTTCCATTTGGGTCAACGAGATTTTCAACGCGATAGTCTGCCGACATGTCTTGGTGGACGTGGCCGAAAATTGCAATTCGCGCACCATATTGTCTTGCAAGTTTCATTCCTGCATCCAATTTGTTTCCATCGCCTCCAACAAGGCCATTGCCATGGTCGATATAAATCTTAACATCTTCATAGCCAACTTTGCCAACCTTGTTGTCTGCTTTTAGACGAACTGTTAAGAGCGTTGCAAAACGAGAATATCTCTCGAAATATGGTGTGCCAGCAAAAGCTGTTGCAAGAATATCTGTTCCAATGTCTTTTGTTCGTTCGCCATTGTCATGATTTCCTGAATTGATGAACAGAACCTTTTCTCTGATAACTGGATCTGCCAAAACATCATACCAAAGTTTTAATTCAATAACTGGAGAAAGCGCATTGTCAAGTGGACTTGAAACGCATTGCTCTGTGTTGAGCGCATTGTTTCTGTTATCTCCGTTATATCCTATGTATATTGAAGGAACATATTTTGCCATCATTTGGGCTGCCACTGTTGCCATAAAATGCGAAGATATCGAGCCCCAGTGGTTGTCGGTTAAAACCAACAAATCAAAATGGTCTGTGTCTGAAAGGTCGTAGAAAAGGTGGTTGATTGGCTTTGGTGCTTCGCTTTTCACAATCTCATCATACGCCTTTGCAATTGGGTTGCCTTTTTCATAAAGTCTTTTTTCAAGTCTGAAAACGTCGCTTCCTAGGTTCTTCTTGTTGCTTATCTTCTCGCCCCCAGAGAAGTCTTCATTTGAATTATTTGTCATAATCACTCTCCTTTATTAAACAATCATATTGTACATTAAATTGGGACGTGTGTCAATAGTGAGGTCTTTTTGCTACGAAAGTTTGTTGAAATTGCACGAAAAAACTTCCGACTTATTTATTATCGTCGGAAGTTAATTTGGATTTATTAAAAGTTGCCATTTCAAACAGTTTGCTTGAACAATGTGATTCCGAAGCGCGAAGTGCTTGTTCCAATAAGAGCAGTTTTTATCACTTCGCTGTTTGCTGTTAAGCAAGCAATATAAAATTCTTCAACAGTTTTGCTTTCAAGATATGGTGTGAAATGTTTTATAAAATCGTTTGGAGTGTTCAAGGTCACTTTGCCGTTCTTGACAGTTGAACTTGTGCGATAGTAATAAAACAATTTGCTGAGCGCTTTGATATGTTTTGCTGTTTCTGAACCAATTCCATCAATATTAACCAAACTCGAATAGTCTGCTTCAAAAACGTTTGCAATTGTTTTGAATTCGTCGAGCAATCTATGTGCAATTGGATTTGTGTCTTTTCGCGGAATGGATAATGTTAAAACATATTCCAAAATTTGAATTTCTGTCAAGTTGTCGAAATCTGAATTATAAATTATGTGTCTTAATCTTTGCCTGTGTTTTGAATGAATGTTTTCGTTAGTTTTATTATGCATTTCTTTCATTTTTAAATCGCTATATCCTTCTAAGAAGAATTATAGCACTAAACTTCTTCTCTTCCAATTAAAAAATCAACTGTTACATCAAAAAAGTCTGCCAACTTCCATAGGCATGCCAAACTTGGTTGACGCAAACCATTTTCCCATTTGCCAATTGCTGTGTCTGAAACAGAAATTGCATTTGCAAGTTGAAGCTTTGAAAGACCACTTGCAATTCTTAAATTTGTTAGTCGTTGAGGTAGTAGAATTTTCATAACTATATTCTAATATTTCTCATATTGATATTTTTATATTCGTACATTTGGGCGAATTTTGTTGAAAATGATATTTCATTTGGTTTTATTGTTATCTTATATTATAATATTTTCATGAGAATTCTTGGAATTGACCCTGGTTATGGCATAGTTGGTTTTGGAGTTATAGACTATGAAGGCGGGGAATATAAAGTGGTAGATTATGGCGTTATTGAAACACCAAAAGAAGAGAGCATCCCTGTTAGGCTTGCAATGATTTATGATGCAATAAAGCAACTGATTGACACATACAAGCCCGAGCAAATGGCAATTGAAGAACTTTTTTATTTCAAAAATCAAACGACAGTCATTCCTGTTGCCGAGGCGCGTGGAATAATTCTTCTTGCAGGGATTCATTCTTGTGGAGAAATTTTTGAATACACACCTCTTCAAATAAAGCAAGCATTAACAGGAAATGGCAGGGCAGAAAAAGCGCAAGTTCAATATATGGTCACGGCAATTTTGGGGCTTGAAAAAATTCCAAAACCAGACGATGCGGCGGACGCGCTTGCTGTTGCAATCACTCATGCAAACTTCAATCAAAGTTTAATTTAAAAATTGAAGAAAAATGTTTACAGTTTGGCATCATTTGTGCTAAACTTTTTTTATGATTAATTATATTGTTGGTGAATTAGTATCGAAATCTGAAAATGCAGTTGTTGTGGAAAACAATTCTGTTGGCTATGAAATTTTTGTTTCTCAAACAACTCTTTCGTCACTTCCTCAAGTTGGGGCGGTTGCAAAAATTTACACTTTTTTGAACGTGCGTGAAGACGAACTGAGTTTGTTCGGGTTTTCGACTTTGGAAGAAAAAGATATGTTTTTGAAATTAACAAGCGTTTCTGGAATTGGTCCAAAGGTGGCTCTTTCCATTCTTTCAGGGATTAGGCTTTCGGACCTTGCAGTTGCAATCAAAACAGAAGACACAAAATTGCTTTCTTCAATAAAAGGACTTGGAAAAAAGACCGCTGAAAGAATAGTTTTGGAACTTAAAGACAAAATTTCAATTGTTGGATTTAGTGAAGAGAATGTTCCAATGTTAAATGAAAGTGCAATTGACGAAGCAACAGAGGCGCTCATAGCTCTTGGTGTTAACAAAAACGATGCATATCGTCTTGCAAGAGAAAACGCAATGGAAGGTGACAAAGCGGAAGACATAATAACGCGCGCTTTTCAAAATTTGAATTAGGGGATTAGATGGAAAACAACAGATTTATAACAAGCACAAAAAACATCACCGATGTTGAAATTGAAAACAAACTCAGACCAACATCGATGAATGAGTATGTTGGTCAAGAAAAATTAAAAGCAAATTTGTCAGTTTACATAAAAGCGGCAAAAGAAAGAAAAGAAGCTCTTGACCATGTTCTTTTGTATGGTCCACCAGGTCTTGGAAAAACAACAATTTCTCACATTATTGCAAACGAACTTGGTTCGCAAATAAAAATCACTTCTGGTCCTGCAATTGAACATGCAGCAGACCTTGCGGCAATTTTAACAAACCTCAGCACCAACGATGTTTTGTTCATCGACGAAATACACAGATTGAATAAAAGTGTTGAAGAAATTTTGTATCCTGCAATGGAAGATTTTGCTCTTGACTTCATTGTTGGGAAAGGCCCATCTGCGCGAAATATGCGTCTTAAAATCAAGCCTTTCACTTTGATTGGCGCAACAACAAAGGCAGGAATGATTGCAGGACCTTTGCGTGACCGTTTTGGGGTTATTGCAAGATTGGAATTATATTCAGACAAGGACCTTTCGGTCATTGTGTCGCGCTCAGCCAAAATTTTGGGAATAGACATCGATGACGAGGCAACACTTGAAATTGCAAGAAGAAGCAGAGGCACTCCAAGAATTGCAAACAGACTTTTAAAACGTGTTAGGGATTTTGCCCAAGTTATTGGCGAAGGAAAAATAACATTTGAACTTGCCGACAAAGCACTGGGACTTATGGAAGTTGACAAACTTGGATTGGACATGGTTGACAGAAGAATTTTGGAAACTATGATAGACAAATTTGGAGGCGGACCAGTTGGTCTTGAAACTTTGGCGGCGGCAACAGGTGAAGAAGCATCAACAATTGAAGATGTTTATGAACCTTATTTAATTCAACTCGGCTACATTTCAAGAACGCCTCGCGGGAGAATTGTCTTAAAACCTGCCTACGACCATCTTGGAAGAGTTATGCCAGAATGATTAAAAGGAGCGGTTGCGTGGATTTGCAACAATGCTTGATATGGAAAATTACACTCTAAAATCAACATATAACTACGATTTGCCTGAAGAATTAATTGCTCAAACTCCCTTGGAAAAAAGGGACAGTTCTCGCATGCTTGTTTTTTCGGGGAAAAGAATTTTTGATGAAAAAGAATTTGATGCCACAGATTTTCAGAAAAACATTGAACACAAACATTTCTATGACATTGTGGATTATCTTAAGACAGGCGACGTTCTTGTTGTGAACAATTCAAGGGTTCTTCCTGCACGACTTTTTGCAATTAAAGAGCAAACGGGCGCAAAAATTGAAATATTGCTTCAAAAGCGCATAGATTTGAAAAAATGGGAAGTTATTGCAAGACCAACAAAACGTTTGAAAGAAGGAACTGAGCTGAAATTCAACGACGAACTTTCTGGAAAGATTTTGAAAGTTGGAGATTATGGCGAATGTGAAATTGAGTTTTTGTTTGACGAAACAAAGAACGGAAAGACAGTGTCATTTGAAGAAATTTTGGACAGAATTGGAACAATGCCTCTTCCTCCCTATATTCATGAAAAACTAACTGAAAAAGAAAGATATCAAACGGTCTATTCGAAAACATTGGGCTCCAGCGCAGCGCCAACAGCAGGGCTTCATTTCACTCCAGAAATCTTGGAAAAACTGAAAAACAAAGGCGTAATCATCGCCGAAGTTTTGTTGCATATTGGACTTGGCACTTTCAGACCAGTTAAAGAAGAAAACATTTTGGACCACAAAATGCACAGTGAACATATAAAAGTTTCTGAAGAAGTTGCAAAAATTGTTACTGATGCAAAAAGAGAAGGCAGAAGAGTGATTGCTGTTGGAACCACTTCAATGAGAACGCTTGAAAGCATGGCAGAAAAACACAATGAAAACGGGAAAGAGTTTTATGGTCTTAAAAGCGGAGAAAAAGATACAGACATTTTTATCTATCCACCATACAACTTCAAAATTGTTGACGCACTTATAACCAACTTTCATCTGCCAGAAAGCACACTTCTGATGCTTATATCCGCATTCATTGGTCTAAAAAATGTTAAAGAAATTTATAAAATTGCAGTTGAAAACAAATACAGATTTTTTTCCTTCGGCGACTGTTGTTTGTTTATATAAAACTATTGAATTAAAATTAAGGATATGATAAAATTCAAATATGGCAAATTTTTTTAATAGATTTCAAGCATTTTTAGAAAAAAACGATAATTTTTTCAATCATGAAATTGAAGAAATTTCTGATGCGGACGTTGAAAGTGCAGAAGTTTTGACAAGGATGATGTTTTTGTCAACTCCAGAAGATTACTTGCTTTTTTTTGCGAGTGTAATTTTGTTGAGTGCAAAAAACAAACAAACTGAAGGAGTAAACAAGAATAGGCATTATTCATTTAAAGATTTGATCGCATCGGCTATCGACGCTTCAATTGAAAACAATGAAAATTTTATAACGTTTTGTTGTGGAAAAGACCAAGTTGGTAGGCCTGTGACGTTTGTTAAATTGTTGGGTTGCCAGTTTTCATTTCATGAAGTTCCTGTGACACCTAAAATGGAATGGGCGAAATTAACGCAAAAGCCACAGTACGAAGAACAAACATGGATTAAAACTCCACTTCAACGTGGTGCAAGCACTTTGTTTAATTACGCTTTAGAGCAAGACAACATGACAAGAATTTATATGGATGGAAGCGGAGAACATCCAAAAGACATTGTTTTCAGGAACAGAAGGAAAGAAAAGCAAAAAGCAATTGCCACACTTGCTGTTGCTTGCGCTCAAAGTGCTCAGTCAAGGCAGATTGAGAATGACGAACAAAAATAAAAAATAGGAAATAGTATGGCAAATTTTGAATTTACAATTAAACATGTGTGCAAGCAAAGCGGGGCGCGTGTTGGAGAACTTAAAACTCCACATGGAATTATCGAAACCCCCGTTTTCATGCCCGTTGGAACGCTTGCAACAGTTAAAGGTTTGAAGCCTGAAGAACTTAAAGAGATTGGTGCACAAATTATTCTTTCAAACACCTATCATCTCTTTTTGCGCCCTGGCGACGAAATTGTTAAACAGGCAGGTGGACTTCACAAATTTATGAATTGGGACAGACCAATTTTGACAGATAGCGGTGGTTTTCAAATTTTTTCTCTTTCAGATTTGAGGAAAATTTCTGATGAAGGTGTTGAGTTTCGTTCTCACCTCAGTGGAGAAAAGTTTTTTATAACCCCCGAAAAATGCATGCAAATTCAAAACAATCTTGGCTCAGACATCATCATGGCTTTTGACGAATGCACCAAAGCTGGAGCAAGTTATGACGAATCAAAAAGAGCATGCGAGCGAACAACAAAATGGATTAAAAGATGTTACGATGCGCAAAAGAACGAAAATCAAATGTTGTTCCCAATAATTCAAGGAAATATGTTTAAGGACCTTCGTGAAAAAAGTTTGAACGAAGTTAAACAATATGCACGATGCGGAATTGCTGTGGGTGGATTGTCTGTTGGCGAGCCAAAAGAAACAATGTATGAAATTTTGGATTTTTTGCAAGACAAGTATCCAGAAAACATGCCAAGATATCTGATGGGAGTTGGAAGTCCGGATTGTTTCATTGAAGGCGTGGCAAGGGGAATTGATATGATGGATTGCGTTCTTCCAACAAGAATTGCAAGAAATGGAACAGCGCTCACCAAACACGGGAAAATGATTGTGAGAAACTCCAAATACAAAGATGACTTCACTCCAATCGAAGATGATTGCGATTGTTATGCTTGCAAACATTACACAAAAGCATACATTCGCCATTTGATTAACAGCGACGAAATGTTGGCGGCGGAACTTCTTTCCATTCACAACATTCGTTTCTTAACAAAACTGGCGGAGCAAATCAAAAAAGCTATCTATGAAGATAGATTGTTAGATTTCAAAGAAGAATTTTTGAAAGATTTCAAATGGTAAAAACTTTGTCGAAACACAAATTTTAGAGGTTAAATATCTCAAATCATGTTAAAAATATTTTGAAGTTAATTTTTGCTGTGATATAATTAACTCAAATTTAAGGAGAAAATATGTTAACGTCGTTACTGCTTGGACTTACTGTAACTCAAATTGTTGTTCCAATTTTGGTGGTTCTTTTAGTTGTCGTTCTGATTTTCGCCTTTGCTATGTAGGAGAAGTTATGTTATTTTTAGCAGAAGTTGCAAACGCAACACAATGGATTTTGCCAGCAGTTTTGTTGGTTTTGGTTATTGGAATTTTCATTCTTAACTATTTCAGAAGCAAGAAAAATCAGGAAAGCATGAAGAACATGGTGGATGGATTGAAAGTTGGAGATAATGTAAAAACATACAGCGGGCTTTATGGAAAAATTCTTGAAATTGTTGAAACAACAGATGGCAAAGTTGCCGTTTTGGAAACCGGAAGCGAAAAGAACAAAGGAATTTTCAGCATCGACATAAATGCAATTTATGGGATTGATGAGAAAAAACCAGTTGTTTACGATGTTGATGGAAACATTATCGACGAAGAAACAAAAACTGAAGAACCTTCGAAAGAAGAGAAATCTGCGACCGACAAGCCAAAAAGAAAATCTAAAAAACAACCAGTTGAAGAAGCAAAACCTGAAGAAAAGCTTGAAGAATCCAAAACAGAGCAACCAACAGTTGAAGAAAAAGCTGAGGTTCAACCTGCCTTGGAAACATCTGAAAAAAAAGAAGAGCTTCCTAAAACAACAAAGAAAACCACAAAAAAATCAAAATAACAAATGCCTCGCACAAGTTGCGGGGGATTTTTATATAATGAATAACCCCTTGACTTTTCCGTCCTGGGGTGATATTCTTCTCTCCAGACTAAAATTTTGAGGTGAAAGTATGACAGAAAATAACAAAGATTTAATAAAAAAATTAGCAAACCTTGACCAAGATTTTCGAAATGAATATGCGAAACTAGAAAAAGAAATCCCAAATCTAAACAAACAACATAAGATAAAAATGGCTGAAACAATTGCCGTTGCAACAGTAGGCTCGGCCCTTGCAATAAGTTGTTTTATAACTAATGTTCCTTTTGGAGCAAAAATTGGTTTGATGTTGGGTTCAGTTGTTCCAACAGTTCTTTCAGTTAAATTAACAAGCAAAGCTGAAATGCTTGAACAAAAAATATCAAATAAAAAATGTTTGCAAGCAAAATATGAAAACAAAATTTCGGAAATCCAAAGAAAGATTATGGAAATTGTAAAAGAAAACGATAAAACTGTTTCAAAAAAAAGCATAATTCAAAGCCGTGCCGAGCAAATGGAAAAATAAAGAGCATTTGCTCTTTTTTTTAAATATTTTTAAAAATAGTTTTGATTTTGGGAAAATTCAAGTTATACTCTTTCTAGAAAGGAGGGTGGAAAAATGTCGGGGCCTAGGATTTTTAGTGATAATTATTTGAAGGATAACGGAATAAATGCTGAAGAAGTTAAAGATGATTATGACTGTTATCCTGTGTCTCATTATGATATATATAATGGAGATACTATAACAATAAGAGACAAAAAAGGTAATTTATACGCCGATACAAAAATGACTAAAAAAAAGTTTTTTGATTGTTATGGTAATTATGAGAAGGAGAAAAAATATGAATAAATATCATTTTTCAGTTAGCATTCATTTTGATTGTGATTATGATGTAAAAAATTTAGAAGATATTCTAAACTTAAAACCTTACAGCATAACTCCTTACGAAAAATCTGTGGGCAAAACAAAAAGTGCAAAATTTGTGTATAGAACAAAAATTTTAAACGACATCTACACAGACGACCTATTTAAACAATTTGTGAAAAAAGTTGAACCACACCTTAAATTATTGCCTGAAATCTTAAAGGAAAATGATGGGAGATGTGTGTTTAGAATCGTTTTCGACGAACTAAAAGAAAAACCTTGTATAAGTTTAGATAATGAAATTTTAGGCATTTTATATAAATTAAATTCAAATTATGAAATAGTTTTTTAGGATTAAAAGAGCATTCGCTCTTTTTTTCTTTAAATTTGACTTCGTGCTACTTTTATGCTAAACTTTTAAAAAATTTTTTTGGGAGATATAGATGAAATTTATTGAAAAATTAAATGACCAAGAAATCAATGAAATTATAAAACCATTAAATTTTTATTGCTTTAAAAATATAAAAATAATTGAAAACAAACCGAATGACGAAAAGATGATAATCCTTTTTTGTGAAAAAATTAATAAAACAAAAAGTGATGAAAGGATTGAAAACATTTTTGAGAATGTTTTGGGCATGAATTTTGGAAAATACTCGATTTCTAATCTAGCACTGTGCTTAAAAAATTATGAATTATTTGACAGTTATCACCAAAAAGATTATTCAAAAGTGTTGTTGTCTTACGTGATGAAAAATCCTGATTATGATGAAAAATTCAAACAAGAATACAAAAAGAATTTTTGCAAATTTCATCAACAACAAATCGAGAAATAGTTTGACATTATCATCTTTTGTATTAACAATTAGCAATGTAAAAGAAATAACTTGTTGCAAAAAAAATAGGAGTGCGAAATGCTATATTTTAAAGCCAAAGAATTTATAGAAAATTTTAAGTTGCCACTTGATTATGAAGATTTATCTAAACAACTGACCGAAATTAGTTTGTTAAACTACAAACTGCACAACTGCGACAAAGATATAAAAATAACATTTGATGAAAGTATATTATTTGGAAAATCTGCAAGCGTTTCTGGCACTTCAATTTCATTTAATAAAACAAGATTGGAAACATTGCTCGCCCTTAAAATAGACGATAGCAATCCGAATCATATTAGTAAAGTTTATAGTTTTTATAATACTTATAAAACAGAGGAAAATCATTCAAAATACGAAATCTGCCTTTATGAATTTATGAAAAAATATATTGAAGGCGGCTATGAAAGATATTTTTCACAAATGGGCAATTATAAAACAATCAAATACGAACTTTTAGACGCCGTATTTCACGAAAATGAACATATATTTCAAAAGGATTACGAAAAGTATTTAAATTCTGCTGATAAATGTCCTACTGACAATAAAAGTTTAGCATTGTTCTTTACTGTTTTATTTAATGAAATCTATGGAGGATTGAAAAAGAATAAAATAGAATTTATTTACGACCGTGAAAACTATATCTTTCCTATCGAATTTGACGCGAGATATGAAGCTATGGTTAATATCAATAAAGTTAAGCAATATTTCCCTGACGATAAATTATTTGCAGAACATATTATAAATAGCAACCTTATTCCAGAAAATTTTGATATATCTTTGACAGTTATTCAAATGTTTGAAGATTATGAAAGATTATACAGGTTGTATAACGATAAAATCTCAAACAACTATGCTTCTGCAAACGCTTTTATTAATAAGCACAAGCAAGCCATTTCAGACGAATTTAAGCGAAGATATGTTGAAATGAATAATATAGAAAATGCAAATAAACCCAATATAGAAGAAAAATGTAAGTTATAAAATTTAGCTCTAAGTCGAAAGGCTTGGAATTTTTAAAATATTTCAAAAACTACTTGCCAAATCAAACATTTGTTCAATAATATAAACACAACTAAATAAAATTCAACTGTGAGTAGTGCGCCGAAACTCGATACACCACAATAAAAAAACTAGGAATTACCTAGCTTTCAGTAGTGGAGATTGGGGCAACTATCTAAAAAGAACAGTCTAAACGACTGTTTTTAAATTATAAAGCTATAACATAGTAATATAAGTTATTACATTACAAATTCATCTTTATCAATGTTGTTTTTGATGTTTTTAATGAAATCAGCAACTTCTTTATCTGTTTCATAGCATTTTACTTGGTTAATTCTTTTACATTTTTTTGAATATTTGTTCAAATTGTTTATCCATTTTTCGCCTTTTTCTGTCAATTCATTATTTTCATTAACATATTTGTTTTTCTTCATCTTAATTTTAATCTCCTTTAATAATTTATTGTTTAAATATATATTATGTCAGAACCTAGTATAATGGTGGGTCATCGGGGGCTCGAACCCCGGACACCCTGATTAAGAGTCAGGTGCTCTACCAGCTGAGCTAATAACCCAAAATATATTTACGGATATTTTTATGGGTGTCCGTGGTTCCACCCCGGAGTCCTGTCGGACCCAGACCGAGCTAAAGCTCTCCCGTTCGCCTGCTAAAAACTTGCCACTGGCAACTTTTTTTAACGCGCTCACCCCTGATTAAGAGTCAGGTGCGATTGCCATGAGCTAATAACCCAAAATATATT
Source organism: uncultured Clostridia bacterium (assembly GCA_934747765.1). Taxonomy (GTDB): domain Bacteria; phylum Bacillota; class Clostridia; order Christensenellales; family UBA1242; genus UMGS687. Next base: position 1,700 of record CAKVGZ010000002.1, on the reverse strand, counting down.
TACGGATATTTTTATGGGTGTCCGTGGTTTCACCCGTGCGTGAAAATTCTTTTTCAAGCATCTAAAAGTTTACATCATTAAAAGGAATTTGTCAATTATTATTTGCGATTTTAAATTAAAATTTTGGGATATATTTTTCATCCGCACTTGCAAGTGGCAAAAGCGAAAAAGAAAACACCCGAAAAGGGTGTTTTCAAAAGGTGAGTGGGGCTTAACCTTTTTTAGATTTTTTCATTTTGATTGTTTGTAATTTTGTGTGCAGTATTTTGTGCTGAAGTCATTGCTTGCGCAAAAGAATCTTCAATTTTTGAAATTTGATCCTTCGTAAGATTGCGACGTTCATATGCACCGGTTTCTTCGTTGTAATCAAATAATTTTTCAAACATTTCTTGTAAGTGGCGCTCATTATTTCCAAAATAAATAGATCCTTTAATTTGTCTAAGATTTCCGAAGTCTGTAATTTTAGAATTACTGAAATCTGCATACCCATGAATATATTTAAGGTTGCCAAGACTGGTTATTTCAGAGCCTGAAAAAACTGCATTCCCGCCAATTTTTCCAAGATCGCCAAGGTCTTGTACTTTTGAATTGCTGAAATTTGCATCCCCGCCAATTGTTCTAAGGTTGCCAAGGTCTTGTACTTTTGAATTGCTGAAAAATGCACGCCCGCCAATTATTCTAAGGTTGCCAAGGTCTTTCACTATTGAATTGCTGAAATTTGCATCCCTGTCAATCCTGTCAAGTTTGCCAAGACTGGTTATTTGAGAATTTTCGAAATCTGCATCCCTGCCAATCCTGTCAAGTTTGCCAAGACTGGTTATTTGAGAATTTTTGAAAAATGCACTCCCGCCAATCCTGTCAAGTTTGCCAAGACTGGTTATTCTAGAACCTGAGAAATTTGCATCCCCGCCAATCCTGTCAAGGTTGCTAAGACTGGTTATTTGAGAATTTTTGAAATTTGCATCCCCGCCAATTGTTTTAAGGTTGTCAAGGTCTTTCATTATTGAATTTTCGAAATACGCATCCCCGTCAATCCTGTCAAGTTTGCCAAGACTGGTTATTCTAGAACCTGAGAAATATGCACGCCCGCCAATCCTGTCAAGGTTGCCAAGACTGGTTATTTTAGAATCTTCGAAATCTGCATCCCCGCCAATTGTTTTAAGGTTGCCAAGGTCTCGTATATTAGAATTTCTGAAAAATGCCTCCATGCCAATTGTTTCAAGTTTGCCAAGACTGGTTATTTTAGAATTTTCGAAATCTGCATACCCGCCAATTATTTTAAGATTGCCAGGGTCTTGCACTTCAAATCTTCCGAAATCTACACTATGGACAGTTGCTTCCTGTTCAAATATTTTTGTCATAATTTTCTCCTCTTTTATATTTTTCTCAAATTTATTATATCACCTCTCCCGCATTTGTCAAGAGAGAATTTAAGCGGAGCGCAAAGGCGAACAAGTTCGTTTGTAAGTTCCCGAGCGAAAGCGAAAAAGAAAACACCCGAAAGGGTGTTTTGTTTGGAGCGGGTGAAGGAAAGGAGGCAAGCGCGTCCAGTGGACGAAGAAGCGTAGGCGACTTTCTGTGAGAAAGGGAGAATTTGAGCGGAGCGCAAAGGCGACCAAATTCGAACAGAGGTTCCCAAGCGAAAGCGAAAAAGAAAACACCCGAAAGGGTGTTTTGTTTGGAGCGGGTGAAGGGAATCG
>CAKVGZ010000001.1 GCA_934747765.1 uncultured Clostridia bacterium | reverse complement strand
GAACAGAGGTTCCCAAGCGAAAGCGAAAAAGAAAACACCCGAAAGGGTGTTTTGTTTGGAGCGGGTGAAGGGAATCGAACCCTCGTAGCCAGCTTGGGAAGCTGGAACTCTGCCATTGAGTTACACCCGCAAATCAGAAACAGAGTATCATTTTCAATGGATTTTGTCAACTAAACTAGAATATATTTTTGGTGTATTTTTTTGTAAATTTATTTTGAAATTTTTCATAAAAATGATATATTAAAAAAAGAGGAGGTAAAGTTATGCAAAAATATATAAATCCAGTTCTTTCAATAATTTTTGGAATTTTGACTTTTGGAATGTATGGCGCATCATTCATGGATTTTTCGTATGTTGATCATGGAGTGAAACTGAGTAGGTCTGTTGGAACAGCGTACGAATATATAAGATTTGACACAGAAGCAGCAAGCATAACAGCGTTTGCAGTGCTCTCAGTTATTCTTTTGATTCTTGCAGGATTGATGATTGTTGGCGGAATTTTGTTGATTTTGAATAATTGCAAAGTTTTAAAAATCAATTGGATAGAAAAAGCAAATGCATTTTTAATGATTGTTTCTGCATTAATTGCCATTGCAACAATGATATGCTATGTTGTGTTCTATGCAGTTGATATGGCTGATTTTGTATCTATGTCCACCGTTGGACCAACAGCCATAACACTTGCAGTTGTGTCGATTGTGTTTGCAATTGCAACAACTTTGTTGTCGAAAAAAACTGGAAAAAAAAGAAAGTAAAAATATGAGAAATGAAACCCTATTGCCGTAGGGTTTTATTTTTCAATTTTTTTAATTAATTTTGCGATTTTTATTGACTAAAAAAAATTAATGTGATAATATAACAGAGGTTAAGCACTAGTAGCTCAGTTGGATAGAGCAGTGCCCTTCTAAGGCAAAGGTCAGGGGTTCGAATCCCTTCTGGTGCACCAAGAAAAGAAACGAGAACGAGAGTGCTCGTTTTTTTTGTTAAAGGAAGAAAAGTTGAAGAGGGATTCGAACGGTCCGTGAAAAAAGTTGCCCCAATGGGCAAGTTTTTTAGGACCAGGCGAGAGAGCTCGCGTATGCGAGCGGAGCGAATCCCTTCTGGTGCACCAAACAAGAATAATCCGAACCGCTGTAAAAGTGAGTTCGGATTTTTCACAAATGAATATTTTGGAGTTAAGGTTTTTCTTGACAAATAAAGACTTAATACACTTTGCTATTATTTATTTTACTTTTTTAAATACATAATAGCCATAAACTTTGCTATCAAAAGTATAATCACCTGATTTCCATTCTACAAACATAATAGTTTCATTATCAACTTCTTTTATTGTATATTCGCTTACACTGCTTACACTTTTGTTGATAATAACGTCTTTACTCCAATTTATAGGACGTAACATATCGCTATCTTTATATCCAACGAACAACGTGCCATCATTTTCAAACACATATTTTGTAAAAAGTAAATCTTTTTTCCAAAATTTTTTACCAATTTTAAATTCATCAAAATTGTGAACATAATCTACACAATCCCAAAAACCAATTACTTTATTATCTGTGATAAATGGAATGTTCGTATTATCTTTAATTGAAATTTCTTCTTTTGTGTAGTGTTTATCATCTTCCTTTTCATAAACTGCGTAATTATCAATTGTATTTGTTTTGCTATCAACTATTCCAATAAATAATTTACCATCTATGATTTCATAAGGCAATTGTCTATCTTTTAAATATAATATACCTTTTGTCCAACTAAACACCCAATATTCTTCACCATTTGGTAAGAAATATATTTGTTTAAAGTCGAAAATATCATTATCATCAAATTTATTTACTGCAAAATCTTCCTTATTTTTTACTATTGCAAGCTTTTTCCATTTGCCAATAATTCTTTCATCGTTTACAAAATTTTTCATAAAAAATCCTCCTTGATCTTTACGAATAGCAGAAAGTTTCTCAATGTTTATAGTGAGTTTTTTAATATTAAGTTTAACTTGCAAAATTTTCTCTTTAATTGTTTCTTCATCTAAATTTTTAATTTCTTTTAAAGAAAACCCCAAATCTTTCAAATATGAAATTTCGCTTAATCTTTTTATACTGCTTTCATCATAATAACGATAATTAGTCCATCGGTCGACTTCAATGGGACTAATTAACCCTTCATTCTCATAGTAGCGTATAGTTTGAATTGAAACTCCTGTAATGTTTGATAATTCACCAATTTTTATCATAACTTTCTCCTTTCGTTATGAGTACTATAACACTATAGTAAACTATAGAGTCAACGCTTTTTTAAAAATTTTTCAATACTAACATTATCCCCATTTAAATTTTTAATAGAGTTTATAGTACTTGTTATTATATCAACTTGGCTAAATTCCTCTTATGCTTTGTTTTATTTTCTTTATTATAACATAAAAGAAATTGATTTTCTACTACAAATCAAAAAATCAAGAGTATTCTTCTCTTGAATAATCAGAACTCGTGCCAATTTGTCGGCTCGTGCTTTAAGTTTGATGATTGGAAAGAATGCAAGTTATATTCATCTATTAGAGAGTGAGAAAACAACATTTGAACCATCTTTATCAGTTCTGCTTGATATTATAGAAGCTTGTGGCTCAACCTTATTTTAAAAACAAAAAAACTCTCGAATGAGAGCTTTTTTGATGGGTCTACATGAATTTGTAAAACGCGTTATATGTTTCGTAAGTTTCATAAATATCAACTTTTGCGGTTATTTCCCACGGAGCGTGCATTGATATCACTGGCACTCCAGCATCAATTACGTCCAGGTCATAAATTGCCATAAGTTTGGAGATTGTTCCACCGCCACCAGCTTCAACTTTTCCCATTTCGGATGCTTGATAGAATATGTTGTTTTCGTCCAAAATTTTTCTCAAATGAGCTATATATTCTGGATTTGCGTCACTTGCGTCACTTTTTCCTTTTGAACCGGTATATTTGCAAAAAGCAATTCCTCGACCAAGGTGTGCATCCGTTTCTTTGTTAAAAGGGGTTGGTCTGTTTGGGTCATAACCAGCGGTCACATCACTTGAAATCATTTTACTGTTTTTCAGGCAATGGCGAACTTTCAGGTCGGAGTAGCTTGATGCAAGCGATATTAAGTCGGCAATGAAATTTTCGAAGAACATACTTTTCATTCCTGTTGCGCCATCGCTTCCAATTTCTTCTTTGTCCACAAGCAAACAAATGCTTGTTCGATTTGGAGATTTTGTGTTTAAAATTGCCTTAATTGAAGTGTAGGCGCAAACCCTGTCGTCTTGACCGTAGCCCATAATCATGGATTTATCAAGTCCGAAATCTCTTGCTTTTCCAGCAGGAACAGCTTCGATTTCGCTTGAGAAAAGGTCGTCTTTTTCAATTCCTTTTTCTTTCAAGATGTTTAGAATGTTTTCTTTAACTTTGTTTTTTGAAGCATTCGAATCGGGAATTGTTCCAGCAATTATGTTCAGTTCTTCACCAGTGACAGCTTCATTTCGTTTTTCTTTGTCTAGGTGAGGCAACAGGTCACTGATTCCAAAAACTGGGTCAGTTTCGTTTTCGCCAATGCAAAGATTGATTTTTGTTCCATCTTTTTTGACAACAACTCCATGAAGTGCAAGTGGCAACGCTGTCCACTGATATTTTTTGATTCCGCCATAATAATGTGTGTCGAAAAGACAAATGTTGTCGTCCTCATATAGTGGAGTGGATTTGAGGTCGAGTCTTGGACTGTCTATGTGAGATCCAACAATGTTGAGCCCTTGTTCCAAATTTTCTTTGCCGATAACAGCAAGAATCATTGCTTTGTCCATGTTTATGGCATAAATTTTGTCACCTGGTTTTAATTTTTTGTTTCCGTCAACATAATCTTTTATATCAACAAAACCATTTTCTTTTGCTAATTTAACCGTTTCGATGATGACTTCACGCTCCGTTTTTGCCTTGGAAAGATATTCTTTATAGCCTTCACAAAATTCAAAAGCATCGTTCAATCTTTTTTTGCTGTATTTTTCATACACATTTTCGTTCATAATTTTTCTCCTTAATTAATAGTTTGCAATATTTTAAAAAAATTACAAACAGGATGAAGTTTTATTGCAAAAATTTTTTGGAACATGATATACTTATTTTGATGAAAAATAAAACATTGTTTATTGGAATTGTGATTGCGATAATTTTGAATTTGGTTTTTTTAGGTTGTATGATTGCTGCAGCACTAACTGGCTTTGGCGAGCCTCTTTTCACAATTGTCATAACACTCATAATTTTCGTGTATCATGTTGATGTTCGAATTGTTATAGGATTTGTTGTGACAAAGTTTTTCAAAAGAAAGATTAACATTGAATCAAAAAGATATGTTGTTGATGAGAAGGAATATGTTTTTTTAAATAAACTAAAAGTTAAATCATGGAAAGATAGATATGTTGCTCTGGACAAGAGGCAGTTTCTTGTTTCCACTGAAGCCGATTTGGAAAGAGCGCTGAGGAACAATATAAGTGCAGAAATAATTCATATAACATGTTTTATTGCTGGATTTTTCTCGATTGCAATTGGATGTTTGCTTGCAAAAAATGAATGGTGGATTTATGTTTTGACGGCATTTTTGGCTTCTTTTCTTTGTGACCTTCCTCCAATTCTAATCCAAAGATACAACAGATTTAGGCTTCAACGAATAAGAAAAAGAAATCTTGCTCAACTTTAGATTTGCATAAGCATATATATAATTGTGAGCGGATTTCAAAAACGACTTAGTTATCTAAATCGCGAAAAAGTCAAGAAGAAATTAACTCCTAGGCAAAAGTTTGGAATGGCTGTTGCAATTTTTTTATTGCTACTCATTGGAATTATTCTTTACTTACATTTTATTGTCAATCCAGTCATAATTCATATGAGCGAAGCTAAAGTTAAAAGTTTGGCAACAAAAGCAGTTGGTGGAGCAGTGTATGAAATTGTCAGCCAAAAAAATGTTTACGACGACCTGATAACCATTTCAAAAGATAGCGAAGGAAATGTTTCGATGATTCAAGCAAATTCAATTGAAATAAACCTTCTAACTCGATCACTCACCAGACTTGCAACAAGCAATTTGGAAAAAATTGGAGAACAAGGTTTGGACATTCCCATCGGGACCTTCAGTGGAATGCCGATTTTGGTTGGGCGAGGACCCAGCGTTAATATAAAAATGATTCCCATTGGTTCAATTTCCAGTTCGTTTAAAAGTGAATTCACAAATGCGGGCATCAACCAAACCAATCACAGAATTTATGTTGTTATTTCTTCCAAAATCAATGTTGTTTTGCCAACGGCAAATCAAACAGTTCAAACTTCAACACAGGTTTTGATTTGTGAGAATATTATAATTGGAAAAGTTCCTCAAACCTATCTTTATTCCGATTCATTGGATGAGATGATGAACTTGATTCCAATGTAAAAAAACAAGAGAGTTTCTTCTCTTGTTTTATTCTATTTCAACCAGTTTGTTTTCCACCAAATCACATGATGTTAGATAGTAACTTGTGTTGTTGAGCTTGAATTTGCCAAATGTGCGTGACCGCGTTCCATGAAGGTGGCCATATATCACTTTTTCAATTTGGAATTTGTCAAACAATTTTGTAAATTCGTTTTCTTCATGTCTTGAGTTGAAAGGAGGGAAGTGGACCATACAAATTATTTTTGTTTTTTTTCCTTCATTTTTCAATTTATCTTGAAGAGATTTTGCACTTGACAATGACAATTCAAGACGAATTAGTTCTCGTTTGAAAATTTTCTCGTCTTCTTGTGAGGCAAAATTTCTTTCTGGAACTTGCCAACCTCTTGTTCCGCAAAATATGTAATCCCCAATTTGAATGCAATCATTTTGCAAAGCATAAAACTTTTCTGGGAGCAGGGAGCGAACAAGAGATATGCTTTTCCACCAATAATCGTGATTTCCACGAATTATAATTTTGTTTCCTGGAAGAGTTCCGATCAGGTCTAAATCAACTTTTGCATCTTCAAGTTTCATAGCCCAACTTATATCTCCAGCAATCAGAACAACATCTTCCTGACCAACTTTTTCTTTCCAGTCAGAAAAAATTGTTTCAACATAATTGTCCCAAGCGGGTCCGAAAATGTTCATTGGCTTGGGATTGTTCAAACTTAGATGTAAATCGCTGATTGAAAAAACTTTCATTATACTCCTAAAATTGTTTTGCAATTTCGCTGACTGCTTTCATGTCGCATTTTCCAGCATAGTTTGTTTTGAAATATTTCATAACGTTTCCAATTGATTTGTCATCGAGTGATGAGATAATTTGTTTAATCTCTTCATTTGACATCATCTTTGGAAGATATTTTTCAAGAATTTCTCTTTGACGCAAAATGTTTGATTCTTCAACACAGTTTCCAACTTTTTTGTAGTTTTCTGCTTCTTCTGTGAGTTCTTTGATTGTTTTTTGAATTATTTGAACCAAATCGGCGTCACAGAGTTCTTCGCCTTTTTCACGTTTTTTTATTGTTTCAAGCATTGCTTTGTTTGAAACAATTCCATAGATGGTTCTTGCGTTTGTGTCTTTGTCTTTAAGCGCTTGGATGTTCGCTTTTTTAATTTCGTCTAAAATCATTTTTTACTCCTCTTTTTTGTTTTTTTAAGTGATTCTTCAAATTCTTGCAGTTCTTTTTCTTCAAACTCTCTGCTTTCTGCTTCCAAAGCCCAACGTTTTTTTGTCCATTCGAATTTTTTGTTTCCAATGAAGTAATCGTAAATTGTTAAGCAGAGGCCTTGAATGATGTAGATATAATAGGTGAAGAATCTCCAAATTAAAAGTGCCCAGAATAAATTTCCCTCAACTCCGAAAAGAGATGCAAACAAGACAGAGAACGAAAGCTCACTTGCACCTGTTCCTCCTGGGAGAGGGAAGAAACTTGCAGCAAGGTCAACCATGACCACGTATATGAAAATTTCGCCATAAAGTTCAAAGTGGAAACCATAGAACGAGGCATGGATTAAGAATGGCAAACTGTAGTGCGCCACCAAATATAAAACTGATATAAAAAACATTGAAAAGAAAGTTCCTTTGTCTTTTGCATAACGTTTCATTGTGGTTTGATAGTCGCTAACAGTTTTTTGAATTTTTGCATATTGCTTTTCATAATTTTTAACAATCTTCATTTTGTGGAGCAGTTTCAAAACTCCGCCAACAAGTTTATTTCCAATTGTTTTGTTGATTGATATCAATGCAATAATCAAAATTAAAAGCGCGTTCAAAGCAAATCCAATCCAGCTGGACGCGGTGACAACTGTTCCACCAACGTCGCCTGCAGATGATGTCATTGTGATGCTGAAAATCATCACAATAAATGAAAATGTAATGTAGGCAATTTGTTGAATAACATATTTCCCCATGCAAACAGAAAGGGCGTCGGTTCCACTCATTCCGCGTTTTGTCATGTAATAAACCTGAAATGGTTGACCGCCCGAAGCAAGAGGAGTTATGTTGTCATAGTATCGGCCAAGAGTTGCAACCTTGTAGGCCAAGATTGGCCTGTTGGTTTTTGTGGTTTTATAAGAAACGAGCCATAACTTTGCAGTTTCAAGGAACATAACCAAAACAAAACACAGAGGAACAAGCAAAAATATTCCCCAATTTATGTTTGACACCAAAGTTGAGAATGATGCAACTTTCAGGTTTTCTTGTGTCAGTTGATATGCTAAAATTCCGGCAACAACTGCAATGTTGATGAGCATTCCAATCAAACTTGAAATCTTTTTCTTCTTTGTTCCCTGTTTTTTAACCGCTTCTTCGGCTTCTTCAAGTTGAGCTTCCTCACTTGGAGCTTCAATGTTCAAGAGTTCGTCGCTTTTATCTTTGCTTTTTTCGTCTTGGCTGATTGGTTCTTTTTTTTCATTTGACAAATCGTCAGAAACAATTTCTGACTCTTTTTTTATTTTTTTTCTTTTAAACTTGTCAAACAATTTCATAGTGCAAAAACTATTCTAGCAAAAAAAAGCATTTTGTCAAACAGATATTTAGTGTTATTTATATATTTTTATATTATTTTAGGCAGTAAGCAAGGTCACAAATATCTCCAGCCCCAAGAATGAGAACGCAGTCATAAGAACTGGCTTGCTCAATTATTTCCTTTTTTGCACTTTCAAAATCGTCAAAATATTTGGTTAAATTGAACATATTTTTTTCTTTGATTTTTTCGTATAATGCCTCGGCACTTGCACTCTTAATTTCTTTTTCTCTTGCAGGATATGTTTTAATTAAAAACAGGCCATCCGATAAATCAAAACAAGTTTCAAAATCTGAAAACAAGGTTTTTGTTCTTGAAAAAGTGTGGGGCTGAAAAACAGTCAAAACTTTCCCAAAAGCTTTCGCTTCTTCAATTGTCTTTCTTATTTCGGTTGGATGGTGGGCATAATCATGAATTACGGTTGTTTTTCCAATTTTTGTAACAGTTTCGAATCTTCTTTTAACTCCATAAAAATTTCTGATTGCTTTTTTATATATCGCTGGTTTAATTTTGTAAAGCTTAGCGATTACACATGCAACAAGCGTGTTTTTAACATTGTGAATTCCAATGAAATTGGTTTGGATGGACGCAATCAGATTGTTGTTTTCCATGAATGAAAAAACATAACCTTTTTCATTTTTTCTTATATTTTGTGCGCAGTAGGTTGTTTCTGTTCCATTCTTTTTCAAAATATAAACAAATTCATCTTTTGGGAAGATTTGAATTTTGGATTGTTCCAAAAATTTGTTAAAACTGGATTTTATGTCCGATAAGTCTTTGAAAAAATCCAGATGGTCTTCTTCCACATTCAGCACCGCTCCAACAGTTGGTGAAAGCGAAAGAAAGCTGTTTTTATATTCACACGCTTCGGTTATGAAAAACCTTTTTTCCCCGATAAGAAAATTGCTTTGAGTGCGTTTTAAAATTCCACCAATGTGAACTGAAGGCTTCAATCCTGCTTCAACAAAAATTTCGGAAACCAGGGCAGTGGTGGTGGTTTTTCCATGTGTGCCAGATATTGCAATCACATTTCTGAAATCTTTGGCTATTTTGCCCAAAATCTCAGAACGAGTGACAATTTTTTTCTTGTTGGCTTTTGCCCAGCGATATTCCTCGTTTTCTTCTGAGATTGCACAATTTGTAACAACCAAATTTGGATTAAAAGACTTTATGTTTTGTTCTTCGTGTCCAACATTATATGTAATTCCAAAGTTATCTAATATCTTCAAATTTTCGCTGATTGCAAGGTCACTTCCTGAAACAACATTTCCCTTAACTGCCAAAAAAACGGCAAGAGTGCTCATGCTTATTCCGCCAATTCCAATAAAATATATTTTTTTCATATTATTAAAGTATGAAAAGTTGTTAAAAATTGTTTGGAGAATTTCATTAAAAATGATAAACTTAAACTCGAGTAAAGTGTTTTTACTTAAATTTAAAAAAAGGCGGACAAAAAATTGAAAATCACAGACGTAAGAATCAGACTTGTGGAAAAAGATGGGAGCAAACTCAAAGCAGTTGCATCAATGACAATTGATGAATGTTTTGTTGTTCACGACATCAAAATCGTTGAAGGAAAAGATGGCTATTTCATCTCAATGCCAAGCAGAAAAACTCCAGACGGAGAATATAGAGATATTGTTCACCCAATCAACACTGAAACACGTGAACAAGTTATTTCAGAAATCTTGAAAGCATTCGAAAAAGCAGAAAGCGAAAATAAGTAATATAATATTTGGGGATTAATTTCACCTAATTTGTTCCATACTAAGGAGAAACATGGTAAAAGCCCAAAGCAATGCGCGTAGGTTTATTAATGCCTACAATGATATTGATTATGCAATAAGAGTACAACATGGTTTTAAAAGAAGCATGAGTTTTTCTGAGGTCGTCAGAAAGGCTGTGCCTCTTAATTATGTTGTGAGAAAATATGAAGATGAACTTGTTGATTATGGCAGACTTAGAAATGCAATAATCCATCAAAGCAATGATGAATATGTTATTGCCGAGCCACATGATGACGTTGTTGCTGATATTGAACATATTTCAGAACTTATAACAACACCACCAAAAGCAATTGATGCAGTCATAGATAAAAACGTGTTATGTGTTCAATATGATGTTATGTTAAAAGAAGTTGTTGAACTTATTGCAACATCTGAATATAGCAATATTCCTGTTTATAAAAATGGGGGGCTGATAGGAATTGCAAATGGTCAAAGAATACTTGACGAAATTGGAAAACAGATAACAAAAAAAGTTGACATTGATGATTATCTTTCAGCAACGCCAATTGAAGATATTGTTCAAAAACAAACAAATTCCAAATATTATGATGTTGTTTCGAAAGATGCAACAATTGAAGAAGTGTTGAATATATTTAATGACAACAGAAAGCTTATTGCAATTTTAATAACAAAAGGTGGAAGTTTGAATGAACTACCAATTGGGATTATGACTGGAGCAGATATTATAAATTTGAATAAAATTTTGGAAAATTATTAAACAACCTTTGCAGGTTGTTTTTTTGTTATAAAATAAAAAAACCGCAACTTTGCGGTTTAAATTTTTAGTTGCTTTCTTTTGCAGCTTTTGTTTTTGCTTTTTTACCTGTCAAATCGCGCAAATAGTAAAGTTTTGCTCTTCTTGCACGGCCACGACGTGTGACTTCAACATGGTCAATCAAAGGTGAGTGATATGGGAATGTTCTTTCAACGCCAACTCCGTATGAAATTCTTCTAACAGTGAATGTTTCACGAACTGAACCATTGCGTTTTGCAATAACAACTCCTTCGTATCCTTGAAGACGTTGTTTATCACCTTCTTTGATTTTTACGAAAACTTTAACTGTGTCGCCAATGTTAAAAGGAACGATTTCGTCTTTTCTTAAATTTTCGTTTTCGATTGTGTCGATGATATTCATAGCTTTTCCTCCTTACTAAACATAGCGTTCATAATTGAATTAATTAGCGGACCGCTCGAAGCCAAGATATTTATATCATATAAATTAAAAAAAAACAAGTGTTTTATCAAATTTTTTCAACCAAATTCAACAATTTTTTTAAATCATTTTGAATGCTGAATTTTTTATTATATAATCTAACTTAAAATTACACACAAAGGAAAAATTATGTTATCAAAAGTTTTGAGTTATGGCCTTAATGGAATCGAGGGATATTTGGTCACAACAGAGCTGGACATTTCCATTGGACTTCCCGGATTTGACATTGTTGGGTTGGGTGACACGGCAATTAAGGAAAGCAAAGAGCGCGTTAAATCTGCCATTCGTAATTCTGGATTTCACTTTCCGGTTAACAAAATTACAGTAAATCTTGCACCGGCGGACACAAAAAAAGAAGGTCCAATTTTTGACGTTTCAATTGCAATTGGAATTTTGACAGCAACTGGCCAATTGGAAGCAGAAAAAATCAAAGACATTGTTTTCATTGGTGAACTTTCGCTTGATGGGAGTTTGCGCCGAGTTAATGGAGTGTTGCCAATTTTGATTTCCGCAAGAAAAGAAGGTTATAAAAAATTTGTTATCCCTTACGAAAATGGAAAAGAAGCAAGCTTCATTGAAGGAATTGAAGTTTATCCAGTTAAAGACCTTAAAGAACTTTTTGAATTTTTTGAAGGTCAAAAAGATTTGGAGAAAGTTCAAACAACAAGTTATGAATATTATTCAAAAAATTCTTCCAGCGGGCTTGACTTCAAATATGTTAAAGGGCAGGCAAGTGCAAAACGTGCTCTTGAAATTGCCGCCGCAGGAGGACATAACATTTTGATGATTGGGCCCCCAGGAAGCGGAAAAACAATGCTTGCAAAATGTTTTCCAACAATCCTTCCAAACATGACTTTTGAAGAAGCGCTTGAGGTGACAAAAATTCACAGTGTTGCAGGAACGCTTGACAGCAATGAAGGAATTATTTGCAAACGTCCATTCAGAAGCCCTCATCACACTGCAAGTTTGGTCAGTTTGACGGGAGGGGGCAGACACGCAAAACCTGGCGAGATAAGTCTTGCACATAATGGAGTTTTGTTTTTGGATGAAATGCCAGAATACAGTCGCGGGTCGATTGAAGCCTTGCGCCAACCTCTTGAAGATTCAACAATAACAGTTGCACGTGCGGAACAAACTGTGACATATCCAGCAAACTTTCTTTTGATTGCAAGCATGAACCCATGCCCATGCGGACATTTTGGTTCAAAAAATGGAGAATGCAAATGCACAGACCAACAAATTCATAAATATTTAGGAAAACTTTCCGGCCCACTTATGGATAGAATTGACTTGCAGATTGAAGTCGACAACGTCACCTATGACGAATTGACAGACAAGACATCAAATGAAGAATGTTCGGAGGAAATAAAAAAACGAGTTGACAAGGCTCGCGAAATTCAACTTCAAAGATTTAAAGGCGAAAAGTGTTTTTCCAATGCAAGCATGAATGTTAATCAGTGCAACAATTTTTGCAATCTTGATGAAACAAGTCAGCAACTATTAAAACATGCCTTTGAAAGGTTGAACTTGTCTGCAAGAGCGCACAACAGGATTCTCAAAGTTGCTCGAACAATCGCCGACCTTGACGGAAAGCAAAACATAGAGTTTCAGCACATTGCCGAAGCAATTCAATATCGTTCGCTTGACAAAAAATATTGGAAATAAAAAATCACGGGCAATTCCGTGATTTATTTTACATAAGCATCAACCAACATAACAACATTTCGTTTGTTTGCTTCCACAATTTTTTCAAACTTTGTTGGAACAAGAGTTTCTTCTTCTCCAACTTTTTTTGCGTATGAGCAGTAAACTGCAAGAAAATCTTGGATAAACAAAAACGCTTCTTCAATTGTTTCGCCGTCTGATGTTAAATTTAAGTCTGGGATATATGAAGTGTAGGTTTCATCTTCATTTTTTATGAAAACCGCTGGAAAAACATATTGTTGCATTTTTCTCTCCTAAGTAGTTTTTATTATTTTAACATATTTTATGATTATGACAAAATAAAATTCATAAAAAATTATTTTTATTTCCAACCAAAAGAATTGACTTAAAAAGCAGATATTGATATAATCCTAACATTATTAGGAGCGAAAAATGGATTTAACACAATTGAATGAAAAATTGTCGAAACTTTCAGCAGAAGTTGACATCAGAAAAGCAAAAATCGAATTTTTAAAGGACAATGGAATAATTCCTTATGTTGACAGATTTGAAAAAACAAATTCAATTAAAGAAGCAAGAACTCTTGCGGAGGGAACAAAAGTCAAACTTGCCGGGCGAATTATTTTCAGAAGAATCATGGGCAAATTTGGATTCATGAAGATTCAAGACGTCGAAGGTGCAATTCAAGTTAGCGTTGGTCGAAATGAACTTGACGAAGAAAGTTATGATTTCTACAAAAAACTTGTTGACGTTGGAGATTTTGTTGGAGTCACAGGTGAAATTTACACAACCCAAACAGGCGAAATCACAGTTAGAGCATTGAAAGTTGAACTTTTGTCAAAAGCAATGCGACCTCTCCCAGAAAAATTCCACGGATTAACAGACCAAGAACAAAAATATCGTCAAAGATATTTGGATCTTATTTCAAATGATGAAAGCAAAAAGGTTATGATTGGTCGTTCTAAAACAATGACTTTTATCAGAAAATTTTTGACAGAAAATGGGTTCATGGAAGTTGAAACTCCAATTCTTCAAAGTGCTGTTTGCGGTGCGAGTGCAAAACCTTTCTTCACAAAACACAATGCACTCAACAAAATGTGCAATCTTAGAATTGCGCCAGAAACATATCTGAAGCAGGTCATCGCTTCTGGGTTTGACAAAGTTTTTGAACTTGGAAAAGTTTTCAGAAACGAAGGCATGGACACTCAACATTTGCAAGAATTCACTATGTGCGAATGGTATGCGTCATACTGGAATTTTGAAGACAATGTTAATTTTTTCCAAAAATTCATCAGAAGTTTGCTAACAGAAATTCTTGGAACAACAACTCTTGAATATGAAGGTCACACACTTGATTTTGGAAAAGAGTGGGAAAGAATTGACTACACTGCAAAAATGCGTGAAATTTTAGGATTTGATTTCCTCGAATATGAAGACCGAAACGAACTTGTTATGGCAATTGAAAAAACTGGTCTTTTCAAGGCAGAAGATTTTGACGGAATCAAAACTTGCGGTGGAGTTATAGATTACATTTACAAAAGAAAAATCAGAATCAATTTGATTCAGCCAACTGTTTTATACAACTATCCTGCTTGTCTTGTTCCTCTTGCAAGAAGAAACGACAAAGATAACAGAATAATTGACATGTTCCAAGTTTTGGCAATCGGAAGCGAACTTTGCAAAGCATATTCCGAACTTGTTGACCCAATTGTTCAACGCGAAACTTTCGAAGAACAAATGAAAGCAAAAAAAGCAGGTGATGACGAGGCTATGGACTTAGACGAAGATTTCTTGTTGGCCATGGAACACGGAATGCCTCCAATCAGCGGGCTTGGATTTGGTCTGGACAGACTGATGGTTGTTATGTTCAATCAACCTTCTGTTCGTGACGTGGTTTTATTCCCTTTAATGAAGTAGGGGGGAGGCATGAAAATTTTACGGAGTAAAATTTTCGGTGCTTGCACAGCAAGCACGCTTTGATGAAATCAAAGCAATGCCTCCCCGCCACAAAAAAACGGACATTGTCCGTTTTTTTAATTTATTCTTTTTCGAATGTTTTCAAGAGCATTTTTTTCAAGCCTGCTCACTTGTGCTTGTGAAATTCCAATTTCTTCGCTCACTTCCATTTGTGTTTTTCCAATGTAGTATCGAAGCATTATGATTTCTTTTTCTCTGTCTGAAAGATTTGTTAATGCGTCACGAAGTGCAAATTGTTCTATTAGAGAATCAACGTCGTTTTTTGTGTCGGCAATTTGGTCCATTATTCTAACACTTTCGCCTTTGTTTGAATAAACTGGGTCGGAAAGTGAAACTGTGTCTGCAATTGCATCAAGAGCAATGGCAACTGTTTTAACTTCTTCGTTCATGTCCTCGGCAATTTCGTCAATGGTTGGGTCCGCGTTTTGTGAAGCAGTCAGTTTTTCGCGTGATTGAAGTGCACGATATGCAATATCTCTCAAACTTCGAGTAACTCTAACAGGTGTGTTGTCACGAAGATATCTTCGAATTTCACCAATTATCATCGGAACAGCATAGGTGGAAAATTTAACATTTAAATCCATGTTAAAATTGTCCATTGCTTTTATTAGACCCACGCATCCCACCTGAAACATGTCGTCTGCTTTGCCTTTTTTCCCGCCAAAACGTTGCACAACGCTCAAAACAAGTCTAAGGTTTGCAATGATAAATTCGTCGCGTGCCAGTTCGTCGCCGTTTTTAACTCTTTTTAATAATTCCATCATTTTTGCGTTGTCAAGTTTCGGAAGTTGGGAAGTGTTAACTCCCGTAACTGCTACGACATTTGCCATAAAAAAATACCTCTCAAGACTAATCTTCAAGGTATTTTTTCCTATTAAAATCTTTTTATTCCAAAAAATTAATAATCGCTCCTCAGTTCAATAATCACAACGTTGTCGTGCATTGTTCCAACTTTGTTTCTGAAAATTGCAAATTCAACCACAATTCCATATAGGTTGTGTGTGTTGATGTAATCAATCAACTTTTCAAATCCGGGAACGTCCCAAAGTTTGTCATCAAAGAGTTCTGTGCTGAGCGAAATTTCAGGTCTGTCGTATATGTTTCTGTGATTTGCATCTTTGCTTGTGCTTGCACTTAGTGTGACAAAATTGTCTTTGACATATATGTCACCAAGCAAAACTCTGTCAAGCCCATTAAACGAAACTGAAATGGAATATTTTGGTGCATCTATTGTTGAAAGATAGTTTGTGATTTCGTCAAAATTCTTAACAAGTTTATATTTCCCCATTGGCGAAAATATGTCACGAATTATATATTCGTCTGCTGGGTTGTTCTTCAAAAATTGTTTAAGCTTTTCAACATTTGTTTTGTCGATAACTTCTTGGGGCATGCTGTTAAGCCCCATTTGTTTAATTAAATTTATGCTGTGCTCTTTGTTTTTGATTTTTATCATGAGATTATTATAACAAATTTTCAGTCATTTTAAAAATATATTGCAAAACTTTTCTGTTGTGATATAATCAACATGATTTAAATGCAATAAGGGGGAAATTATGAGTGAATACAATTTTTGCAATGGAAAAGGAATGCTGAAAAGTGACTACAACTTCAGAGCAACACTAAAATTTGAAGGATTGAATAGAAAACTTTTTTGTTCAAGAAAAATCAAACTTGACAACGCAACTGTTGAACGTGTTATTAAATCTAAAAAATATATGATTAAAGGCCTTGTTCAAGGAACAGAAAGTGTTGAAAATCTTTCGCAAACAGTTGCAGATGGAGTGGGGTTGAGCTTGGCAAACCATAATTTTATGGAAAACGGAAATTTTGCACTTTTTGCAATGAAAAACAAAGTTGACGGAAAAGAAATCGTTGAAATGTGCATGGTCAAAGTGATAAGAGGAACCAATTTGGTTTCCGTTTCGCTTTATTATGTTCCAAATGGTGTGATGTATAATGCATGCATGGTTGCAAGATATTGCTGGCACAAAACAAATGAACACCAAAATAGACTTAATAGCACCAAGGCAGAGAAAGGGCAGTTTCATCTGCACAAATATTCTGAAGAATTTTATAACAATGTTATGAGTGACACAACTATTAGCGATGACACAAAAGTTAAAAAACTTCAGAGCCCAGACGCAATAATCTTAAACGAAGGAACACACGTCAAGCCAGAAGAAATTATAAAAACTGCCTTGAAAGGTTTTAATATCGAAAACGTGCAAGAACTTGAGGCTTATGGTCGGGCAAAACAAAATAAGAAATATTATAGTGACGAAAATGGCAAATTTCATAAAGGGAAAGCGGAACACACTCTTACTAAAGCAATGTCTGAGGGAATGTCGTTATAAAAAATAAAGTTAAATCTAATTAGGGCTGTTATTTAACAGAAGGTAATATGGAAAATCAAAAGTTTTTAAAAGAAGTTTTAACAAGTGACGATGTTGTAAGTGTGATAAGAGAAAATATTCAACAATTGGTGACAATTATGCCTGAAATTTGTGATATGTTTGGCTTTGAGCACAAACATCCTCATCATCATTTAGACGTATGGGAGCATACTTTGTATGCTATGAGTCTTTCGCCCAAGAATTTTAATATAAGATTAGCATTACTTTTACACGATGTGGGGAAGCCACATTCGTATCAAGATGGTGAAATAAGGCATTTTAAAGGACACCCAGAAATGTCAGCAAAAATCAGTAAATGTATTTTAAAAAGATTAGGCTATGAAGATGATTATGTAAATTATATTTGTGAGATTATAAAACTACACGATACACCTTTAACAGAAGCAGACATAATTGCAAACCCTGATTTATCAAAAGTTGTTTTTGAGGTTCAAAAATGTGATGCACTCGCTCATAATCCAGCAAAAAATAAAAAAAGATTAGAATATATCAAAGCAATTACAAAGTTATTCGAAGAAAATAAACGAGCAAATGAAAGTGTTTCGACTATTGTAGAAAAATGAAGTTAGAACCATAACAAGAACTAAATTATGAAATTCATGTCAACAACTTTTCATGGCATAAAAAAAGAATTATGACTTTATTCAATAAAAAAAGCCTTTTGCAAGGCTTTTTTTCTCTTGGTGATCCCGACGGGATTCGAACCCATGATACCGCCGTGAAAGGGCGGTGTCTTAACCACTTGACCACGGGACCATCTATGCTGGTAGCGACGGAAAGATTCGAACCTTCGACCTTGCGGGTATGAACCGCACGCTCTAGCCAACTGAGCTACGTCGCCATAAATGGAATGGCTTTGTCCTTTAGAATAAATTATCTTTTGTCTAAAGAAAACTGGTTGCGGGAGAAGGATTTGAACCTTCGACCTTCGGGTTATGAGCCCGACGAGCTTCCTAGCTGCTCTATCCCGCGACGCATAAGAAACGTGATTATAATAATATAAATTTGGGTCTTTGTCAACTGTTTTTTTCAAAATTTTTATATTTTTTTTATTTCATGTGAAAACAATTTGAAATATTTAAATTTTGTTTTAAAATATCTCAAAGAGAGGGCAAATGGAACGAATAGTTGAAGAAATTAAAACAAAAATAGACAAAGCAAACAAAATTGCACTTTTCACTCACGTGAACTGTGATTGTGACGGAATAGGTTCAATGCTTGGCCTTTACAGTTTTTTGACTGAGAACTACAAAGACGTTGATATGTTTGTTGACAGTGAAATTCCTGACAGATTCAAGTTTCTAAAAAACATAGAAAAAATTAACATCAAAGAAAACGAAAGAAAGGATGCATTCATCAAAGAAGAAAATCTTTTTATGGCGACAATAGATTTTGATAAATATGACTTATTAATTTCGTTGGACACATCAAATCTTGAGCGACTTGGCAAATTTGCATCTGCTTACAAAAACCACAATAGCACCATAAACATCGACCACCACAAAAATAACACCAATTATGGAATTGTTGATTATGTGCGCGAATATTCCTCGAATGGCGAAGTGCTTTTCGAAATGATGAAAGAAATGGGGATGAATTTTTCTCAGACAACAGCAACTTGCATTTTTTCGGCAATAAGCTCCGACACAAATCGTTTTTCCAACTCAAACATAACTTCAAAAACGCATCTTTTTGCAAGTGAACTTATAGACCTTGGCGCCGACCATAATTTGGTCAACACTTGTTTATTCAAAAACAAAACGAGAGAGCAATTGAATTTGATTTCGTTTATGGCAAAGAATTTGAAATTTCACAAAGGTGTTTCCTACTTCTATATGCGCCTTAAAGATATAAAAAAACTTGGCGTGAAATCCAGCGATGTTTCAACATTTATGTATATAATTGGCAATGTTTCCGACAGCAAAATAACATTAACGATAAAAGAAAGAGGTGACAAAACATATAGAATTGGACTGCGTTCCACGGACAATTATGATGTTAGCAAAGTTGCGTCAATGTTTGGCGGAGGAGGCCACGTTAATGCTTCGGGTTGTGAAATCAAGGGCAACTTCAAGAAAGAATTCAAAAAAGTTTTGCAAGAATGTGTTCGTGAAATTGTTTCGAAGGACGCAAAATTGGATAAAAATTAGGGGATTATGAACGGAATTATTTTATTGAACAAACCAGCAAATTTAAGTTCAAATTCGGCTGTTAATTTGGTCAAAAAATTTGTTGGCGCAAAAAAAGCGGGGCACTTGGGAACTCTCGATGTTTTGGGAGAAGGTGTTTTGCCCGTCACTCTTGGAAAGGCAACAAGACTGTTTGATTTTTATTTAAGCAAAACAAAAACTTATCGCGCAGTTTTTGCTTTTGGATTTGAAACTGAAACTTTAGATTCAGAAGGAAAGGTTTTGAAGTTTAAAAAAAGTGAAATAAAAAAAGAAGCTATCGAAGATGTTTTAAGCGAATTTATTGGAAAACTTCAGCAACTTCCTCCAAAATATTCTGCACTGAAAATTAATGGAAAAACTGCCTATGAAATTGCTCGAAGTGGGAAAGACGTTGAACTTAAACCAAGGGAAATTGAAATATTCGATTTAAAACTTCTTGGCTCAATTTCGGAAGAAAAAATGAAAGATTTAAGAAACAGATTTTTAGAATTTCATGATGAAAATGAATGTTGTCAAATTGATTTTGAAAACGTTTTAAGCAGCAACACATTTGAGTTTGAAATATCATGTTCTGCAGGAACATACATAAGAAGTTTATGCCGAGATATTGCAAACAGACTATCAACTTATGGTACTATGCTTAGCATAATACGCACAAGATGTGGAAATTTCTTTCTGAATGAATGTTTTAGCATAGAAGAAATCAAAAATGGCAAATATGAAATTTTAGATACTTTTGATGTTATAGATTTGCCAAAAATGGAAGTTACAAAAGAAGACGGAAAGAAAATTTTGGACGGGAAAGATGTTTTTGTTTTGCCTGTTCAAAAAACAAAATTTAAGTTGTTATGCGATGGAGAATTTTATGGAATTGCAAACAACTTTTTAGAAGGAAAAATAAAAATTGAAACATTTTTAAAGGAGGAATAAATGGGGGTTAAATTTGGTCCATCGGGCAACAGCGAATTATTTTATGAGATGGGATTTAAAAAGAGCATTGAAGCGCCAAAATTTTTGAAAGAGGTTGGGCTTGATGCCTACGAATATTCGTTTGGTCGAGGATACACAATGGGGGCGGACACCGCAAAAATTATCGGAAACGAAGCAGAAAAAAATGGAATTTGTGTTAGCATTCATGCGCCATATTACATAAACTTTGCAAATGAAAGCGAAGAAATGGCGGAAAAATCTTATAACTACATTCTAACAGGTTTGAAAATCTTGAAACTTATGAAAGGCAAACATCTTGTTTTTCATGTTGCTTCTCAGGGAAAACAAACAAGAGAAAATGCAATTGCACTTATGACCACAAGAGTTAAAAACCTTGTTAAAAAGGTCTATGAAAATGGTTATGGTGACATGAATATATGTCCCGAAACAATGGGAAAACCAATGCAAATTGGAACTTACAAAGAAATTATTGATTTGTGCACCATTGACAAAATTCTTGTTCCAACCTTTGATTTTGGACATATATATTCTCTTAATCTTGGCGACTTTGGAAGTTATGAAAACTACAAAGAAATTTTTGATTATGCGATATCAAAACTGGGATTTGAAAGAGCGTCAAACTGCCATATTCATTTTTCAAAAATTGAGTATGGAAAAAAGGGAGAAGTGCGTCATCTAAATTTTGAAGACGAAGGTTTTGGGCCTGATTTTTTTCCACTTGCGAAAGTTATAAAAGACCTTAATCTTTCGCCAACCATAATTTGCGAGTCGCACAGCAAGATGTCAGAAGATGCGCTTTTCATGAAACAAATTTATGAAAATTTGAAATAACACTTTACAATTTGAATTTTATATGATATATTTTTAAAGCAAATTAAATTTAAGGAGAAATTATGATTACAGCAGGCGATTTTAGAAAAGGCGTCACATTCGAAATGGACGGAAACATTTACTTGGTTGTTGATTTTTTGCACGTTAAACCAGGAAAAGGTTCACCTTTCGTAAGAGCAAAAATTAAAAATATTATCACAGGTCAAGTTCTTGAAAGAACTTTCAATCCATCAGACAAATTCCAAGTTGCAGTTATTGAAAGAAAAGAAATGCAATATCTTTACAACGAAGGCGAAATTTATTATTTCATGGATATGGAAACTTTTGACCAAATTCCTCTCAATAAAAGCCAAGTTGAAGATGCACTTAATTTCATGACAGAAAACATGATGGCAACAATTCAATTCTACAAAGGTTCTCCATTCTCAGTTGAACCACCAATGTTTGTTGAATTGACAATCACAGATTGTGAACCAGGACTTCAAGGAGATACTTCAAAAGCAGGCTATAAACCAGCAACTCTTGAAACAGGCTACACACTTAACGTTCCACTTTTTGTTAACCAAGGCGAAAAAATTAGAGTTGACACAAGAACTGGAACTTACATGGAAAGAATTAAATAGTTTTAAATAAAAACAAAAACTTGCGAAATTATATAAAATTCGCAAGTTTTTTTTGTTGCAAAATAAATACCTTACAGTATGAAAGAAATTGAACTTGCAAAAAACATATTTTCAAATATTTTACCCAAACATCTTTTTGATTCAATCATTGAGAAAATCAATTATTTGCAATTGAATGAAATTCGACTGAGGTGCGGAAAACCGATTGTGGTTATTTTGGGAACTCAAAATTATTTTGTTTGCGAGGAAGGAATAACCAACAACGTTGGTCGCGCAATTTTTTGCACAAAATCTGACATAGACAACATTGTTTTTCGCGCAAGTGAATGCTCGATTTATGCTGTTAATGAACAAATCAAACAAGGTTTTTTGACAATTGACGGAGGAATCAGAATTGGAATTTCTGGAACTGGAGTTTGTGAAGATGGAAAAATCAAAACCATCAAAAATTACAGTTCTCTTGTTATCAGAATTCCTCATAAAATTCGAAATTCAAGTTTGTTTGCTCTGAAATACATACTGGAAAAAGAACATGTTAACAACACTTTGATTATCTCTCCGCCAGGTTGCGGAAAGACAACTTTTTTGCGCGATTTTTTGTTTCAACTTTCTCAGCGAAATATTTGTTTGAATGTTTTGGCAATTGACGAAAGAGGAGAAATTGCGGGAAATTGCGTGGCAGAAAATTCTCTTCTTGAAAGCAATTTTTGTGATGTATTGTCTTTTGTTAAAAAATCTGAAGCAATAATGCTTGGAGTTAGAGCGCTTTCGCCAAATGTTGTTTTGTGTGACGAGATTGGAGCGAAAGATGACGCAGACGCAATTGAAAATGCTTGCTCTCTTGGTGTTTCGGTTGTTGCCTCGGCCCATGCCGATTCGATTGAATCTTTGAAGAAAAAACCTAACTTTGAGAAAGTTTTGGAGAAAAAATTGTTTTCTAGATTTATTGTGCTTTCTTCTAAGAACGGACTAGGAACAGTTGACGGAATTTTTGACGAAAATTTTGCACCTTTATATCTTGGAGAAATCTGATGAAATTTATTTTGGTTGGGGTTGTTTTGATTGGAATGACGTATCTTGGATTTGGTCTTTCGAAATTTTATCGAAAGAGAAAACGATTTTTCGAAGATATGGTTTTTCTTTGCGGAAAACTTTGTGTGGAAATAAGTTTTTCAAGCGATTCGCTGTCTGCAATAATTCAAAACTCAATGGACAATTTTTCGAAAGATTTCAAAAATATGCTCAAAGGTTATTTAGATTATCTTGGCAAGAACGGAAGCGAACTTTCAGTTGAAAGTTTGTTTGGAAAATCAACATTAATAAAAGACGATGAAAAAGAATTATTTTTGAATTTCTTCAAAAATCTTGGACGTCTTGATGCCAGCAATCAGGTTCAAGAAATTGAAAATTTCAAAGAAAAGTTTGGAGAAATAAAATCTCATGCCGACGACGACAACAAAAAATTTGGAAACTTATCTTTGAAACTTATGATGCTTCTTGGAATTTTGGTCGTGATAATTTTGATTTAAAAGGAGAGTGTTATGGGCGTTGAAATAATTTTTAAAATTGCTGCAGTGGGAATTATAACTGCCGTTGTGAATCAAGTTTTGAAACATTCAAACAAAGAAGAAATTGCAACTCTAACAACTCTTGCTGGACTTATTGTTGTGTTGCTTATGGTGTTGAATTTGATTAACACTTTGTTTGACACTGTTAGAACCATGTTTAATTTATAACGGAGCAAAATGGATATTTTTAAAATTGTTGGGGTTGGAATTATAACGGCAATAACTGCTTTGATTGTTAAGCAAATCAAACCAGAAGTTTCCATTTTAATAACAATCACAGGTGGAATTATTATGATTTTAATGCTTGTTGAATCGTTAACAAGCATCTTTGGCGTGTTCAACACAATTGTTGAAAAAAGTGGATTGACATCTGGATTGTTCACAACAATTTTGAAAATTATTGGTGTGGGTTATTTGACTGAATTTTCGGCAAATTTGTGTAAGGATGCAGGCGCAAATTCAATTGCCGACAAAATTCTTCTTTCCGGGAAAATCATCATTCTTGTTTTTGCGCTTCCGATTGTTGGAAACATAATTGACATAATTTCGGGGTTGCTTCCATGAAAAAATTTAGTAACAAAAAAATTGTGTTAGTGCGAAATATTCTTGTGGTGCTTTGCGCACTTATTGTTTGTGTGTATCAATTTTTTCCGCCAATTGTTGTTTGTGCTGAAGGGGAAGGTGACGAAAATGAAATTGAAGCGGAATTGAACGAAACAATTGGCTATCAGCTTGACAGCTTGGATTTTGGAGAAATCGAAAAAATTGTTGCAGGCCTTAGCAACTCGGAAACTGAAATTTTTGGAAGTTCATCTTTTGCAAGCAAGATTGGGAAAGTTATTAGCGGGGAATTTGCCAGCGGACAGTCGAGCGTTTTTGGAGCAATTGTCAACTTGATTTTTGACGACATCTTGCAATTTGTTCCACTTCTTGCGTCCATAATTGTGATTGCTATTATTTGTGGATTTGTTTCGAATTTGCGAAGTGAAAACAATTCAAAGTCGATTGGCGACATCATTCATTTTGTTTGTTATGGTGTGATTATCATACTTGTTATGTCTGGAGTTGTGAGATTGATAAAAACAGCCTCGGGTTCAATTCAGTCAATAAAAACTCAGATGGAAGTTGTGTTCCCCATACTTCTAACTTTGATGACCGCAATTGGTGCCACCGCATCGGTTGCTGTGTATCAGCCAGCTGTTGCATTTTTGTCGTCGTTTGTTATGCAAATTCTGTCGTCAGTGTTGATGCCAATTTTCATTTTTATGATTATCTTCACAATTGTTTCAAATTTGACGTCCACGGTCAAACTCGACAAATTCACAAAGTTTTTTGGCTCAACATTCAAATGGATTTTGGGAACGGTGTTCACTGTTTTCATGGCTTTTTTGGCAATTCAAGGAATAACTGCAAGTTCTTATGACGGAGTTTCAATTCGAACAGCCAAATATGCAATTCGTTCTTATGTGCCTCTTTTGGGTGGATATTTGTCGGAAGGCTTTGATGTCATCATGGCTTCAAGCATGCTAATCAAAAATGCAGTGGGTGCAAGTGGACTTATTCTTATGTTTGCCTCAGTTGTTTCGCCAATTGTTCAAATTGTTGTTTTTTCACTTGTTCTAAAACTTGCTTCTGCAATTTTGGAACCTTTAACAGATTCGCGCATTTCTGACTTTATATATTCAATTGGAAAAACGTTGTCTCTTTTGGTGACTATGATTGTTGGAATTGCTTTTATGTATTTGATAACAACTGGACTCATTATGTGCACCGCAAATTACATTTAAAAGGAGGTTTTCAATGAACGGGATTTCGTCGTGGATTATGGCCGTTGTTGGCATTTCGGTTCTTGGCGTGCTTGTGGACCTTGTTATGCCTGACGGGCAAACAAAAAAGTACATCAAAGGCGTTTTTGCGTTCATTGTGGTTTTGGTCATCATTTCACCTTTGCCATCACTTTTAAACAAGGAATTTTCCATCAATGACATCTTCGAAGAAAATGCAATTGTCATCCAAGAAGATTTTGTTTATCAAGTTAACAGGGACCGACTGGAAACTCTCGAAAATATGATTGAGGCGGATTTGAAAGAGCAAGGCATTTCGAATGTTTCAATTAAAATAAGTGCCAACATTTTCACAAATAAAATGAAGATTGAAGCGGTTTTTGTCGATTTAAGTCAGGTTGTAATTAATCAAAATTTGGAACATATAGATATTAATGAACTCGTTGCAAAAAGTGTTTTGAAATATGTTTCAATTGAAAAAAACAACATCGTCATAAATTAAAACAATTTTTGTGGGAGGTTAAAAATGGAGAATATGGAAGATAAAAAAGAAAAGAAAAAAGGCATTGGTAATTTCAAATTTTTTCAAAAATTGAAGAGCATAAAACATTTTGAAATTATAATTGCCGTCATACTTGGAGCTGTTGCACTTTTGATTTATTTTTCAACTTTCAAATCTTCATCATCTTCAAAAACTTCCTATCAGGCAACGTCAACAACCGAATATGCCACCATGATTGAAAGCAAACTTGCAAATGTTATAAAACAAATCAATGGTGTTGGAAACGTTTCGGTTATGGTGACTCTTGAAAGCGGACCGCAATACATCTATGCAACCACCGACGAAGAAAAAGTTAACAAGAACGAAGGAAGTGGCACCACGACAACTTCAACAACAACATCGCATTCTCCAATTATTGTTGCCAACGACATTGTTGTTGTGAAAGAAATTATGCCCACAATTGGAGGAATAGTTGTTGTTGCAAGCGGAGCAGACAACACAAAAGTTAAACTGGATATCATTAAAGCTATTCAAGCATTAATTGATGTTCCACAATCGAAGATTGAAGTTTTGAATGGAAAATAATTTAAAAGGAGAATTTTATGTTTAGTAAAAAGAAAAAAATAATAATTCTATCTGTTATGGTCGCTCTTTTAGTTGTCACAGGTTACTTGAATATTGCACTTAACAATAATGTTACTCAAACAACATCAACACAAACATCAAACTTGAGTTTTTATGATGGCTATCGTGCCGACAGAAAAACAGCTCGTGACAGCGAAATATTGTATTGCGAAGGTGTTTTGGCCGATTCAACAAGCAGTCAAGAAGCAAAAGACATGGCTGAAAAAAGAAGAGATGAACTTATTGGGGCAATCGAAATTGAACTTGCTGTTGAAGGACTTATCAAAGGACTTGGCTATGAAGACGCTGTGCTCACAGCATCAAATAACAACATAAATTTGATTATCAAAGCAAAACGTGAAGATTTGACAGAGCCACAACTTGCAAAAATTGAAACAATAATCAAAGAACAAACAAAAAGACCTTTGACTTCAGTTCGAGTTATTCCATCAGAATGAAAATAAAAAGAACATTTTAAATGTTCTTTTTTCTTTTTGGAGTTTTTGTTTGTTTGGTTTGATTTGCTGAATTTGTTTTTGCGGTCTTTTTTGTTTTTGGCAAAGTTTCAAGACTTTGTTTTAGTGCATCGAAAAGATTTGTTATTTTTGCTTGAGATTTTTCTCGCGGACGAACAATTTGCTTTCCATTAATTTTTTGTTCAATTGCCTTAACAAGTCTTTCGCGATATTCGTCATGATATTTCTCCGGCTCAAATTTTTCCGTCATTGCCGAGATAATGGATTTTGCCATTTTAAGTTCTTTGTCCGCTTTTGTCCAATCAATTTTTTCATTGTCTTTTGCTGGATTTTCTTGAACTTCTTCAAAGAAGAACAGTGTGTTCAAAAGCATCTCGCCATTTTTTGCGCGAATTGCAATTAATGTTTCTTTTGTTCCCAAAACTGTTTTTGCTATTGCAACTTTGTGTTCAAGTTCCATTGCCCGAAGAAGAATTTTGAATGCATGGTCGGCGCCTGTTGGAACAACATAGAATGGTCGGTCGAAATATAAAGGGTCAATTTCTGAAATGTCCACAAAACATTCGATGTTGATGTTTTTATCTTTTTTTGTTTTTATTTTTTCAAAATCTTGGTCGTCGAATATAACAAACTTTCCTTCTTCATATTCAAAACCTTTAACGATATCGTCGTTTTTAACTTCTCGATTGTTGCAATCGGTGCAAGTTTTTTTATACTTTATTCTGCTCATGCTTTTTTTGTCTATCATGTTAAAACTTATGTCGTTATTTTTTATTGTTGAATGAAGAGTGATTGGAATGTAAACAAGACCAAAAGATATGCTCCCTTTGTATGAATATGCCATAATTTCTCCTTTAAAATATTCTTGTCTTTTTATTTAAATTTTATTAATTTATTTAAAAGTGTTTTTAATTTTAAATTAATATGTTATAATCGAAAAGTCAGATTATAGGAGAAATATGAAAAATAAAATACTAGAAATAAAAGAAAACTCGCAAAAAGACATAAAAGAAGTTGCAAACTTGGAACAACTTAATGCGTTCCGTGTTAAATATGCTGGCAAAAGTGGTCTTTTGACTGAAGTTATGAGAGGAATGAGAGATGTTCCAAAAGAAGACCGTCCAATGCTTGGCGCACTTGTTAATGAAGTTAGAACTTTTATTGAAAGCCAAATTGAAAATTTGGAAAAAGAACTTAACGAAAAAGCTATGCAACAAAAACTTGCAAGTGAAAAAATTGACATAACTGCGCCTTCAAAAAATTCGGAAACAGGAACTTTTCATCCAATTCAAAAAACATTCAACAAACTTATTGATGCTTGCATTGAAATGGGATTTGAAGTTGTGACTGGGCCAGAAGTTGAACTTGACAAATATAATTTCGAAATGCTCAACGTTCCAAAAGACCATCCTGCTCGTGACATGCAAGACACGTTTTATATAACAGAGGACATTGTTCTTAGAACTCACACATCACCAGTTCAAGCACGTGTTATGGAAAAACGTCAACCACCAATAAAAATAATCAGCCCTGGCAGAACATATCGTGTTGATAATGATGCAACACATTCGCCTGTGTTCCACCAAATTGAAGGTCTTGTTGTTGACAAAAACATCAGTTTGCTCGATTTGAAAATGATGTTAACAAAACTTTTGAAAATTCTTTTTGGCGAAAACACAAAAGTTCGTTTCCGTCCATCATACTTCCCATTCACAGAACCAAGTGTTGAAGTTGACGTTTCGTGTCCGAACTGCAACGGTGAAGGTTGCAATCTTTGCAAAAAAACAGGTTGGATGGAACTTATGGGAGCAGGCATTGTTAATCCAAAAGTTTTGGAAAATTGTGGAATAGACCCAAATGAATATTCTGGATTTGCTTTTGGTCAAGGAATTGACAGATTGACCATGGTCATGGACAAAATTCCAGACATGAGAATGATGTTTGAAAATGACATAAGATTTTTAAAACAAGTGAAATAACTAAAAAGAGGAAACTATGAAATTATCAATCAATTGGCTTAATGATTTTGTTGACCTTGACAAAATCAAAAAAATTGAAAATATAACAAACAACTTTGAATTGGCAGAAAAACTTGATGAAAAGCTGACAGGCGTTGGATTTGAAGTTGAAGAAATTGTGGACACTGGAAAACATCTCAGAAACGTTGTTGTTGGACAAATAACAAAAATTGAAAAACATCAAGATGCCGAAAGGCTTTTTGTTTGCCAAGTTAACATTGGCGAAAAAACGGTTCAAATAATCACATCTGCAACAAATGTTTTTGAAGGTGCAGTTGTGCCTGTTGCTCTTGACGGAGCAGACCTTGCAAACGGAATTAAAATAAAAAATTCAAAAATTCGTGGCGTTGAATCACAAGGAATGTTTTGTAGTGGCGAAGAACTTGGAATTGACAACAGCTTGTATGAAGGTGCAGAAATTAATGGAATTTTGATTTTTAAAGATGATTTTGCTCCTGGAACACCTGTTGCTGATGCGCTTAATTTGAACGATTATGTTTTGGATGTTTCAATAACTGCAAATCGTCCTGATGCAATGAGTGTTGTGGGGCTTGCAAGAGAAATTTGCGCAATCTACAGACTATCAGTTAAGAAACAAGATTTGTCTTTTAAGTTTGGCGACGAAAAAATTGAAAATTTTGTTAAAGTTGAAAACAAAGATTTTGCGCTTTGCCCAAGATATATGGCAGGGGCAGTTTATGATGTCAAAATAGAAAAAAGTCCACTGCTGATTCGTTCAAGACTTTTTGTTGTTGGAGTTCATCCAATCAACAACATTGTTGACATAACAAACTACGTCCTTTTTGAATATGGTCAACCTATGCACGCTTTTGACCAAAAAAATATTGTTGGAAAGAAGATTGTTATAAGACGAGCAAAAGAAAATGAAAAAATTGCAGTTTTGAATGGAAACACCTATGAACTTTCTCAAAACAACCTTATCATTGCCGATGAAATCAAGCCAATGGTGATTGCAGGAGTTATTGGTGGAACAGATTCATGCATAAATGATGAAACAACAACTGTTGTTTTTGAATCCGCTTCGTTCGAGCGTTCGCAAGTTAGAAAAACTTCAAGAGAGTTTGGAATCAGAACGGATTCAAGTGCACGTTTTGAAAAAGGAATTGACCTTTTAAGTCAAGAATTTGGGCTTAGAAGAGCACTTAATTTGATTGAAAAATTTGGTGCAGGCAAAATAGCAAGCGGGCTTATCGACGAAAAAAACGGAGAAGTTAAAAATCTTGAAGTTTCCGTCTCAAAAAACAAAATTGACAAGATTTTGGGAATATCATTCGATGAAAAAGACATTGTTGAAATTCTTTCAAGTCTTGGAATTGAAGCAAAAGTTAATGGAGATGAAATTGACCTTTCCATTCCACCTTATCGTTTCGATATCGAAAATGACAACGATGTTGCCGAAGAAATTATAAGAATGTATGGATATGATGTTTATGACAATATTTCAAAACCTCTTTTAGAAGGCGCAAGTGTTATGGTTGGAAAGCACGACCCAATTTTGAAATTCCAACGAGAATTGAAACAAATTTTGGTCACAAAAGGATTTTATGAAATCAATTCATATTCACTTGTTCCATCAGATGCACACATAAAACTTGGGCTTAAAGATGCTGAAAACGAAGTTGTTAAGATAAGCAATCCAATAAGCGACGAACTTGGTGTTTTGAGAATTTCAATGGCGCATAGTTTGCTTTCGAACATTTCTTTTAACACAAAACGCAACAACAAAGATTTTAAAATTTTTGAAAGTGGAAAAACTTTCCATGCAAAAGCACTTCCTCTTGTTGAACAACCAACAGAAAAAAATATTCTTGCTTTTGCAAGCATAGACTCACAAGACGACTTCTACACATTCAAAGGTGTTATAGAAAATTTAACTGAAAGATTTGCACAAAAATTCACCGTTGATTATTCGAAAAAACCATTCTTGCATCCAGGAATAAGTGCAGATGTTAAAGATGAAAATGGCGAAATTGTTGCAAGTTTTGGAAAAATAAATCCAATTGTTGCAAATGAATATGAAATTCCAGAGAACACATTTTATGGCGAACTTGATTGTGACAAACTTATTTCGCTTCCAATCAAAACTTTCAAAGTTAAGAAAATTTCAAAATTCCCAATTGTTGAAAGAGATTTGGCAATTGTTGTTGACGAAAATGTCACAGTTGGAAGTTTGGAAGAAGTTATCAAACAATGTTGCGGGAAAAATTATAACGATGTGAAATTGTTTGATATTTACAGAAGCGAACAGCTTGGAAACAAAAAAAGTTTGGCATTCAGAATAAAACTTTTGTCGGATGAAAAAACTTTGTCGGAAGAAGAAATAAACAAAGTTATTGACAAAATTTTGAGAAGAACAAACGACCTTTATGGAGCAGTTTTAAGATAATGATTTTTTTAGATAATGCAAGCACAACAAAAATTAAAGATGAAATAATTAGCGAGATTGAAAAATCTTGCCAATTATTTTTTAATCCATCTGCGGTCTATTCAAAAAGTTTGGAAACAAAAAATCTTGTCATAAACGCAAAAGAAAAAATATGCAAAGCACTTGGAACAACTTTTAACGACAATTTGATTGCAACAGGCAGTGCAACCGAAGCCAACAATCTTGCAATTTTTGGAAGTGCACGCAAAACAAGCGCGCAATACATTTTCAGCAAAGGTGAACATCCGTCCGTCCACAACTGCGCCTTGGAACTTAAAAATCGCGGATATAATGTGGTGTTTGTTGGTTTAAATCAAAATGGAGAAGTGGATTTAGATGAACTTGGAAAATTGTTGAACAACGAAACTTGTTTTGTTTCAATCATGCACGTTTCCAACGAAACAGGGGCAATTAATGACATTCAAAAAATTGTTAAACTTGTTAAGTCAAAGCAAAAAAATGCTATTGTTCATTGTGATGGGGTTCAAGCATTTGGAAAAATTCCAACAAATGTGACCAATCTTGGAGTTGATTTCTACACAATAAGTGCACATAAACTTGGTGGTCCAAAAGGAATTGGTGCACTTTACGTGAAAGACATAAAAAAACTTAAGCCAATCATCTATGGCGGTGGGCAAGAGTTTGGATTGCGCTCGGGAACTGAAAATGTCCAATTTATTTTGGCTTTTGGAAAATTGTGCGAAAATCTTAATATAAACGAAAATTTCGAAAAAGTTTCAAAATTAAGAAAATATCTTTTTGAATTTTTTGCAGACAAGAAAGATATTTCAATAAATTCAACAATTCAAGGCAGTCCTTATATAACCAGTTTGTCGTTTGAAGGAGTGCGTGGAGAAACACTTGTTCATATGTTGGAAGAAGACGACATTCTTCTTGGAACAGGAAGTGCTTGTTCAAGCAAAAAAGGAGCGTTGAACAGAACTTTGGAAGCAATGGGAAAATCTAAAATTCAAAATGAAGGAGCAATTCGAATAAGTTTTTGTCCTTCAAATTCGCTTGAGGAAATTGAATTTGCATGCAAAAAGATATATGAAAAATTTATTTGTTTAAAGGAAAAATTGAGATAATGGAAAAAGTTGTTTTACTTCGCTATGGCGAAATACATCTTAAAGGAAAAAACCGTGGATTTTTTGACAATCAACTGATAAAAAATATAGAATCCGCAACAAAGAAAATTGATGAAAAATCCAAAATTTCAAAAGTTGGCGGAAGATATCTTATATCTGAATTTAACAACGAAAATCTTGAAGCAATTGTTTCTGCTTGCACAAAAGTTTTTGGACTTGTTTCACTTTCGATTGCAACAAAAGTTGAGTCAACTCCAGAAAAAATTGAAGAAGTGTTGAATAAGCTTTTAGAGGAAGGGGAATTTGATTTGGAATTTTCAAATTCATTCAAAGTTGATGTTAAAAGAGCAAACAAAAAGTTTCCAATTCAATCAACAGAATATGAAAGACAACTTGGCGGAGTTGTGTTGGACAAATTTCCAAATTTAAAAGTTAATTTGACAAATCCAGAAAAAACAATTTTTGTTGACATTCGTGAAAACGGAAGCACATTCATTTTTGGCGACAAAATAAAATGTTGCGGAGGCATGCCAGTTGGAACAAGTGGAAAAGGTCTTGCAATGCTGTCCGGCGGAATTGATAGTCCCGTTGCTTGTTATATGATGGCCAAGAGAGGAATGAAACTTAGTGCTGTGCATTTTCATTCTTTCCCATACACAAGCCAACAAGCAAAACAAAAAGTGATTGACCTTGCCAAGGAAATAGTTCCATACACTGGCGAACTTGACCTATATGTTGTGTCATTCACAAAAATTCAAGAAGAAATTCACAAAAAGTGCAAAGATGGCTACATGATTACAATCATGAGAAGAATTATGATGAGAATTTGTGAAAAACTCGCCGAAAAGCATGGATTTCAGGCAGTCATAACTGGCGAAAATTTGGCACAAGTTGCAAGTCAAACAATTGAAAGTATGACTTCAACCGAAAATGCACTTAAAAATCTTCCAGTGTACAGACCTTTGATTGCTTTTGACAAAATTGACATAATTGAAATTGCAAAACAAATTGGAACATTCGAAACTTCAATTCTTCCTTATGAAGATTGTTGCACAGTTTTTCTTCCAAAAAATCCACTTATAAAACCAAAAATTGAACTTGTTGAAAAAGAAGAAAGTTATTTAGATATGGAAACTTTGGTTAACGATGCAGTTGACAATCTTGAGTTTATTCACCTTTCATAACTTCACTCTTGACGAAAAGAATTATTTATGCTATAATAAAATACATTCAGGAGAGTTTATGGAATTTTTAAGAGAAAATAATATAGATTTAAAAAAAAGCAAAGGTGAATTGTTAACAGAAATGTCTGAAGGGAACATGGGAACTATGGCAATTTTGGACGGAATGATTAATAAATCTAATTTAATTAATTCAGTTGTCTACACTTTCATCGATTTGGATGACATGAACATGCGTGGTGACCAAATTTGGATTGCATTCCACGAATATTGCAAGAATAATATCTTAAAATTTCTTGATTGCGTTCAAAAAAGAGATGAAAAAATGGTGAATTATGTGAACAATTCAATTTCAAAATCTCTTGAAAGTGGCATGGTATATCACAAAGCAGTTCGCGAAGGTGCAAGAGATGGGCGTCAAATCATGCAACCGGAAGAAATCGAGTGGAGAAGATTTCCACATTCAGAAATGTAATAAATCAGCGTTTTACGCTGTTTTTTTATGTAAACAAAAAATTTTAAGATTATTTTCTGAATCTTATTTTACAAATTTCGTTAAAATTTTGTTAAAAAAAGTTTGAAAAATATTTAAAATAGGTTATCATTGTATTGTAAGTTTAGTTAAAAACTAATTTTAGTTTAAAAATATATAAAATTTAATATAAATGACAAGTGTCGTGTTTAAATTTAAGTTTTGATTGAACTTATAATTTTGTGTTAATGGAGAAAAATTATGGCAATTTTATTAGGCGTTTCTTCATTAGTTGCAGTGTTTATTGGACTTGGATGCGGAATTGTTGGAATTGGCGCTGGTCTAGGAATAACATATCTGCTTTTTTCAAGAAAAATAGGAAAAACAAAATCTCAAGCAACTAAAATTTTAGAAGAAGCATACGCGCAGGCAAAAACTGCAAAAAAAGAAGCAATCTTGGAAGCTAAAGAAGAACTTCACAAACTTCGCGCAGATTTAGATAGGGAAGTTAAAGACAGAAGAACAGAAATTCAAAGAAGTGAAGATAGAATTTCTCAACGTGAAGATTTCATAGACAAGAAAGAATTATCTCTTGACAAAAAACAAGAACAAATTGATCTTATGAAAGAGAAACTTCAACAACGTGAAGAAGAGATTGAAAAACTTAAAGATGATGAAAACAAAATTCTTGACTCTATGCGCCAAGAACTTGAAAAAGTTTCAAGAATGACAAAAGAAGAAGCAAAACAATCTTTAATTTCTTCAATGGTTGAAGAAGCAAAAATTGATGCAGCAAAATCTGTTAAAGAAATTGAAGAAAATGCAAAAAATGAAGGCAACAAGAGGGCGCAAGAAATTGTTGCAAATGTGATTCAAAAATGTGCAACCGACATGGTCAGTGAGTTAACTGTCACATCCGTTGCTCTCCCAAATGATGAACTTAAAGGAAGAATTATCGGACGTGAAGGTCGAAACATTCGTGCTCTTGAATCTGCAACTGGTGTTGACTTGATAGTTGATGACACCCCAGAAACAATAACAGTTTCGTGCTTTGACCCAATTCGTAGAGAAGTTGCACGTGTTGCGCTTGAAAAACTTATATTGGACGGACGAATTCATCCAACAAGAATTGAAGAGTTGGTTTCCAAAGCGCAAAAAGATATTGACCAAAAAATTAAAGAAGCAGGAGAGAATGCTTCTAACGATGCAGGGATATACAACTTGCACCCTGAACTTGTAAAAGTTCTTGGCAGACTTAAATACAGAACAAGTTATGGTCAAAACTGTTTGCAACACAGTCTTGAAACTTCCTACATTGCTGGCTTGCTTGCCGCAGAACTTGGGGCAGATGAAAAGGTTGCTCGCCGTGGCGGACTTTTGCATGATATAGGAAAAGCTCTTGACCACGAAATTGAGGGAACACACGTTCAAATTGGTGTTGACCTTGCAAAAAAATATAAGGAAAGCCCAGCCGTTGTTCACTGCATCGAAGCTCACCACTTCAATGTTGAATTTCAAAGTGTTGAGGCAGTTCTTGTTCAAGTTGCTGATGCAATTTCAAGTTCTCGTCCTGGCGCAAGACGCGAAACGATTGAAGCATATGTGAAACGCCTTGAAAAACTTGAAGAAATTGCAAATTCGTTCAAAGGTGTTGACAAATCGTATGCGGTTCAAGCGGGAAGAGAAGTTAGAATTATTGTTAAACCTGAGGAAATTTCCGATGATATGGCAGTTTTTATGGCAAAAGATATTGCAAAGAAAATTGAAAATGAAATGGAATATCCAGGACAAATCAAAGTTAATGTCATTCGTGAATCACGATTCACCGAAACAGCAAAATAAAAAAAGAGATTTAAAATCTCTTTTTTTTATTCGTATTTTGGCCTTGCAAAATATTTTCAAGTTTCCATTGATGATTTGGTTGGCTTAGATTAAAGATTTATGTTATAATGTTTGCATGAAAAAAATTGACCTTTATACAGACGGGGCATGCAGTGGAAATCCAGGAGTTGGTGGATGGGCTTGTGTTCTTATATACAATGGAATTAGAAAAACAATTAGTGGTGGCGAAAAAGAAACAACAAACAATCGCATGGAACTTATGGCAGTTATTCGAGGGCTTGAAACTTTGAAACAAGAATGCATGGTTGACATCTACAGCGACTCCGCCTACGTTGTTAACGCAATTGAAAAAGGTTGGATAGAAAACTGGCAAAAGAATGGTTGGAAAACAGCAAAAAAGGATGATGTTTTGAACAAAGATTTGTGGCAAAAACTTTTGGAACTAACAAAAAAACACCCTTCAACTTTTATAAAAGTCAAAGGGCATGCCGACAATGAACTTAACAATCTTTGCGATAAAATGGCAGTTGAAGAAGTTAATAAAATTAAACAGAGCGTTTAGTCTGTTTAATTTTTTTTATGATATTAACAATGGCTTTGTTTAAGAAAGGAATAAATGCAAAGTGGAATGAAATTATAATTGGATAAATCAAAACTGCAAAATATTCCATTGTTTTTCCAATTCTAAATCCAAAAATCAAATTTAATCCAATTGTTAAAAGTATTAAAACAATTGTGACCAATGGCAAAATCAAAGGTGACACAGAATCTCTTTTGGTTTGAATAATATTTTTCGATTTCGATTTCAAATATAATGCTAAGTACACAAACGACATTATAAGGCAAAGACCTGGGATTATTGCATATGTGATTGATGCCAGATTGTTAACTCTTAATCCAAATTGGAACCCTAGCGACAAAATCAAAGAAGCAAGAAGCAAAATCCAACTCCTAACAAATCTAACAAAGTTTATGTCAACGTGAGTTGAAGTTTGTTTGGTTTTTGTTGTGTATTGCTGAAATCCAATTCCTTTTGTTTTATAGTATGCTTCAAGACTTTTGTAACTGTTGTATACTCGCGATGATTTTTGAGGAGCAGGTGTTTTTTCTTGAACTTCTTTAACAACTTTTTCAACTTTCACTTGCTCACCAATTTCTTTTTGTTTCTTTTCCATAGCATATTGGTCAATTTTGCTGTTGATTTTTGCCATGGATTTTTCAATATCAAAAACTGGGTTCAACATTGCTTGCTTTGCATAAAGATCTGCAATTTTTTCCTGATAAACTTGTTTTTCAACTTTTTCTTCGTGCGTTTTTTCAATCTTTTTGATTTTAGAATTTAAATATGTAACATTTTTCGATTCAACATTTAATGACGATGGCTCGTATTTTCCAATTTTTGGGAAGTTGTAATCATCGATGGTTTCTGTGATGAATTTTCCGTCATCAGACGCAAGGTCAACTTCTTTGAACAAATCAAATTGCACTGGTTCGTTTTCGTCAGAATTTTTTATGTTAAATTGAATTTTTTCATCTTTACTTTCAGTCTTCTTTTTTGTGAGGTCAAAAATGTTTTCTTGTTCAGCAAGAATTGTTTCATCACTTTTTTGGTCGATGAAAACAGGTTTTGCTGTGTCTAAAAAAACTCCATCATCTGCAATCACATTTTTTTCTTCATTTTTTTTGACAGGGGAGATTGGATTTTCTTCCAAGAACTTTTTGCCTTCATCAGTTAAACAATAGTAATGACGCTTTCCACCAATGGCGCTGTCTTTCCAGTATGATGAAACCAGTTTTTGAACTTCCATTCTTTTCAAACTGCTATATAAACTGGGTTGCTTTATCTCAACACCGGTTTTTTCTTTAATATCTTCAATGATTTCATACCCATATTTATCGCCATCTTTCATAGTTGAAAGAATGTATGGATTTAATTGTCCTCTTGGTAATTCTTTCGTTTCCATACCAAGTATGATAGCAGAAAACCATTAATTTGTCAATAAGAAATTGTGTACTATGCAAAACTATCTTGTGGTGTTGTGCAAGCATAATTCCACAACATATTGTGTTTAAAAGGGGTTGAATTGTTGTTGCAAAACTTTTTTAATCAAAAAAAGTTAAAAGTGAAAAAAATGTAAAAAAAGTTTTGTATATCGTTACATTTATTGTATAATGAAATTTGTAATAGGAGTGTTAGTATGTCTGATAAGAAAGAAACAACAAAATCTAGATCAACAGGATTGGGTTTGAACAAATTTAGTTTTTGGTGCATTGGAGCAATGGCAATCTTGTATTTGGTTGCAACAATCTTGAGTTTGTGCAATATAAATTCAAAAATTGTTTCTGCGCTTCAAGGAGTGGCAACTGCAATTGCAATTTGCATTGTGGCAGTTATTGCTTGGAGATATGTGCGATATAAACAAGTGGTCTGGAAAGTATTGTATTTCGTGCTTTTGCTTGTTGTTTTGCTTGGAATAATTTTGCCACTTGTTTTCTAGAGTTAAACCTTCTGCCATTGTGTGGAAGGTTTTTTGAGAAAATTTTGCTAAAATGATTGACAAGAAAAATAAAATATGTTAATCTGGAAAAGATTTTTGAAAGAAATCTTAAATAGTTGGAGAGTTGGCAGAGCGGTCGAATGCGGCGGTCTTGAAAACCGTTTTAGTGAAAGCTAACTGGGGTTCGAATCCCTAACTCTCCGCCATACAAAAAGCACCAAATATGGTGCTTTTTTCTTATTTTTCTAGGATTCTGCCCCATATATTGTGGTTTTGAAATATTGTTTAGACTGCATTTTTCGACCGAAATACCAGCCAAAATCGTGTTAGAATTTTGTTAGAATTCTCCATTTTTGTTAGAACTCGTAAAAAATTGTCGAATTTACATCTTATCTTGCTTGTTCTTCGACAATCTTAAGGTTTCCTCTATAATAATCCAGGATTCATATAAATAGGCTAAATAAAAAAATTCAAAAAATGTATTGCATTTTTAGTTTGTTGTATGATATAACTATTACAGAGTTCCATTTACAGTGTAAAGGGATAAAAATTTTAGGAGGGGATAACATGAATTTATCTGAAGATGTTGCTTTTGCGTTACATGAGCAATGGAGACAAACAAGACTAAAAGATGATGGCTCATATGATCCACGTTGGAAGAAAATAAAGGACGAAGCCTTTATTTCAAAATTTGAGGGAGTAGAGTTGCCAAGATATGTTAGAAAAGGCGAAAATGGTTATGAAATTGACATAGCAAATGCTTCTTACTTGCAATTAAGTTCTGATTGGCAAGAAGAAAACAAGGAGGCTGCCAAAGTTGTGGCTAAAATGATAGAATCTGGTATATCTTATTCCGAAAATGAAATTAAAAATGATGATGAAATTAGAAATAAAATTGGAAGCGAGATTCACAATGCCTGGTTAGAGAGAAATTCTTGGGCTAAAGATGGTGAACTTGGGGTTCCTTTTAAAGAATTGCCAAAAGAAGAGCAAGATAAAGATATTGATCAGTATGCAGTTGCTTTAAAAATGAGCAAAGCAAGAATTCTATCAGCTCGAGCTACATTAACATTAGAAGATGCCGTGGATGAGTTAAAAAGATTAAAAGAAAAAAACTACAATGTAGCTATTAAGTTTAATGGGCATATGTTATATTCTGAATTTGACACTCCTGACACATGCTTTTTAAAAGTGTGTGGTATGACGATGAAAGAATGTTTAGATGAAATAGAAAAAGAAAATAAACGTTTTGAAGAAAAGTTAAAGAAAAGTTCACAAAAACCAGGAACAGGTATGGGAGAATAAAAAGACAATCCGAAAGGATTGTTTTTTTAAACAAAATGGTCGCTGATTAAAAGCACTTTTATGATGTTTTATATTTTCTTGAATTTTGTGTTTTATTTCAATTGACAAAATTTTCTCGATGTTGTACTATATTGATGTTAGAACAATGTTAAAATGTGCAAAATTTACAAATTTATTGTGTACAAATACATTAAAAGTGAGGGAAAATGTTTAAATCGCTTAGAGAAACCATAATAAGTTTAAATTCAGATGTTAAATCTGTTACAAATTGTGAAAGAGCAAAAAAACTCAGAAAAAAACTTCTTGCCATTGGTTTAATTTTGGCAATAGTTGGGCTGGCAGGTGTTATTGCATGTTTTGTGCTTTTGGCAACAGCGGGTTTGGGTGCGTTCACTGAAACTGGTTTTAGCGCAAGAATGATTGTTCCATTTGTTTGTGTGATTCCTAGCGCTTTAATTGCGTCGGTGGGTGCAATTATTGCAAGGCTTGGATTTCAAATTGTTGTTGTTGGATATACAACGGATGTGGTGGATGAAGTTGTCGGCAATAACTGTCCGAAATGTGGAAGTAAAATTGAAATTGGTGAAAATTATTGTTCAAAGTGTGGTGGTCAAACAAAAAAAGTTTGTGAACACTGCGGGGAAGTCAATGGTTTGAAAAATGAATTTTGCACCAAGTGTGGCGAAAAATTGTAAAACAAGCGGTCGGCTTGTTTTATTTTTTGCAAATTGGAAATAGTTTTTACATGGAATATGTAAAAGGTGTGCCATATTTTTCTGATTGCGAAAAAATCAGTCAATTTCCCTATCTTGATAAAGATATATCGTGTGACATTTTGATTGTTGGTGGTGGAATTGATGGGGTAATTGCAAATTATTATCTTTCCAAAAAGTTTGATGTTTGTTTGGTCGATAAATCAAGATTTGGCATGGGGTGCACAAGTGTTGCCACGGCATTGTTGGAATATCAACTGGACGACTATTTTTTCGACCTTCCACTCACTGAGGGCGAAGTTGAAGATGTTTACAGAATGGGGCTGTGGAGCATTGAACAGATTGAAGCGTTCATAAAAGAACACGGAAACAAATGTGGATTTAGAAAAGTTCCAAGTTTTCTCTACACTTTAAGTAAATTCAAATCGAAGAATATAGAAAAGGAATTTGAATTTCGAAGGGAACGAGGATTTAGTGCAAAATTGTTAAAAAACGAAAATTTTGATTTTGAATACAAAACTGGATTGTATTGTGAAAATGGAGGGGCGGAATTTAATCCATATCTTTTCACAAAACAACTTTTGGAAGCAAGTTCAAACAAAGACAAAATGTTTGAAAACACCGAAATTGACAGTTTTTTAAATGGTAAATCAAAAAAGATTGCAAAAACAAACTTTGGTCAAACAATTGAGTGTAAAAAAATTATTTTTGCAACAGGATTTAATTTTGAACTTTTAAGAAAGAAAAATTTGTGCGAAAGGGATATTTCATACACCATAGTCACAAATGCGGTCAAAGATTTCAAGATATACAACAATGCTTTGTTGCAAGATGACCAATCGCCATATCATTACATTCGTCATCTTCCAGACGGAAGAATTATGGTGGGAGGCGAAGATGTTAAATTTGATGGAAAAATTATTTCCGAAAAAGCTGCTGAGAAAAAATATAAAGCACTGGAAGATTATTTATATTTGTTATTTCCAAAATTGAGAGGCAAGGTCAAAATAGAATACAAGTTTTGCGGATGTTTTGGCTCAACTGAAAACAATTTGGGACTGATTGGGAAAACAGAGGATGAAAATGTGTTATATTTGATTAGTTGCGGAGCCAATGGAATCATCAATGCAATCTATGGCGCAAAACT
This sequence comes from uncultured Clostridia bacterium, assembly GCA_934747765.1. Taxonomy (GTDB): domain Bacteria; phylum Bacillota; class Clostridia; order Christensenellales; family UBA1242; genus UMGS687. The sequence goes on along the minus strand of CAKVGZ010000001.1, from coordinate 338,643 downwards.
GCTTGAAGATGTGATTTTAGGAAAGAAAAATCCTTTCGAAAATTTATTTAGTCCGCTCAGAGATTAAGTTCTTGCTTTTTTGAAAGATTTATAATATAATATTTATGAAGGCGCAGTATTCTAGTCAAACGAACTGCTTGGAAGGCGTTAAAAGCGTTAAATGGCACATCTGTGAAGTTTCTGGTGTTGGCTTTGGTTGCCCAAACTGGGGCTTATGCTGGAAGTTAAGATTTTTGGGAGCGCTGTAACGGCATACAGTGCCCACCCCAATTATCGTGGAGACTCAAAACCAGTGGTCTATTAGTGATTACTATTTGAGGAGAACCTGCATTGCGGTAAAAAAATTGCTGTGTGCAGTGTAGCCAGCCTTGAGTGGAAAAGTTGGGATAAAGTTAATTGGAAATTCTTTTTGGCCAAATTGAATTTTCTGACCAAGTTACAATGGCTATAACTTTTGAAATTCTCTCTGCAAAAAAGGAAAAGAGCAACAATTCGTTTGTTTGAGAAATTCTCTAGACTGTTCGCGTTTCGCGTTTCTCTTTGGGGATTATAGTGTGGTCTAAGTGGCGATTCGGTGATGTTCAACCCTTAAAAGGAAACTGCTTGGTCGGCGACGACAAGTGGGGTGGCGGGAAATCCAACCGAACCTATGCTGCAAGGTTTACCTAAAGAGTTGCCTTTAAAGAAGATTGTGTTTTACATAAATCTTCTTTTTTTTTGCGTTGTTTGAAAATTTTGAAAATTCTTATTGTTATATTGAACAAAAAATGTTATTATAATAATGTATGGAAAATGAACAAGAAAAAATTGAGGAAAGTTCTGGAGATAAGGAATTAAAAGTAAAGAAGTCTGACCTTAAATCTGCAACAAACAAAGCAATAAAAAAGAAGGTTCAGCCCTGGTGGATGTGGCCGGTCAAAATTTTGGTTATAACATTGTTTTTGTCTTTGTCCTTCAGTGTGCTGAGTGAAGTTTTGCTTTCGAATGTTGGAATTGTGGTTTCGGTGGTGGTGATATTGTTCTTGCTTTTTGTTGGAATTGTCGCTGATATGATCGGAGTTGCAACAACGGCGTGCTCGCTTGAACCCTTTACGGCAATGTGTTCAAGGAAGGTTAGGGGAGCAAAGGTTGCCATGGGACTTGTTAAAAATGCTGAGAAAGTTTCAAGTATATGCAACGATGTGGTTGGTGATATTTGTGGAATTCTTTCTGGAGCAGCAGGTGCTTCGATTGCAGTAAAATTTATTTCTGAGAACATGGCTAACTCAATCCAAATTTTAATTGCGGGAACTGTTAGTGCTGTGATTGCAGGCTTGACCATATTCGGCAAAGCGATGTGTAAAAAATATGCGATAACTCATTGCACCAAAATAGTTCTTGGAGTGGGGAAGTGTTTCAGCATCTTCTCTCGCCGAAAACCAAAAGAAAAAAAGAAACAAGAAAAAGTTGAAAAAGAATAAGTTCCTTCGGGAACTTTTTTTTGTTAAAAACTTTTGCATGAATATGAATTTATAATTATAAATTTGAAATGTATTCAAATTCAAAAGATAAATATTTATAAAAAATTGATTGAATATTTATGCAAAAATCGCTTGCATAATTATAAATTGTATTGTATAATCATTCTGCAATGAAAGAATAAATATAAATTTATTTTTATGCATAAATTGCTACACATCCGATGAATAGGGCGATGTGGCGATTTCATAAACATTCAAAATCATGTTTTTTTGAAAATGAAAAGGAGAGAAAATGGCTCGTTCAGTTAGACAATCTAAAATTTTGGAACTCATCTCAGTTAAAGAAATTGAAACGCAAGATGAACTTGTTGAGTGTTTGCGCTCTGCAAATTTTGATATAACTCAAGCAACAATTTCAAGAGATATAAAAGAACTTGGGCTCATAAAAATCCTGAGTGCTGAAACTGGGAAATACAAATATTCCCTTGTTGATTCTGGCGAACAAGCAGTTTCTAACAAATACATATCAATTTTCAAAGAGGCTGTTATTTCAATCAAAACAGCACAAAATTTGGTTGTGCTTAAAACAATTAGAGCCACTGCTGGAACAATTTGTTCTCTAATAGATAAACTCAATTTAGATTCTGTTTTGGGAGCGGTTGCTGGTGATGACACAGTTATGATAATTTTGCCAAACAACGATCTTGCAGAAAAAGTGGCAAAAACAATTGAAAACATAATGCATTCCGCCTAAAAAAAATCACATCGACTGATGTGATTTTTTATCTGAGTTTAACTTTTGTTGACGCATTTCGACGGATGTCTTCATCAATTGCAGCATAGTGTTTTTTCGTGGTGTTAACATCTTTGTGGCCTAGAACGTCGGCAACAATGTATATGTCTTGAGTTTCGCGATACAAACTTGTTCCATAGGTGCTTCTTAGTTTATGAGGCGAAATTTTTTTGAGAGGAGTGACCGCTTGGCTGTATTTTTTGACCAAGTTTTCAACTGCTCGTGGAGTGATTCTTTTTCGTTGAAGTGAAAGAAACAGTGCTTGTTCGTCTTTTTCAACAGTTTCAATTGTTTCTCTTTTTTCAAGCCATTTTAGGAGCGCGTCCTTAACTTCATTTGAGAAATATAAAACAACTTCGTTTCCACCCTTTCGAGTTATCTTAAAACTGTTGTCATCAAGATTAATGTCGCCAACATTCAGACCTACACACTCGCTTATACGGATGCCTGTGCCCAAAAACAGTGTCAACATTGCAACGTCACGTTCTTTTGTTTGCTTGTTATATGATACTTCGCGTTTGGTTAAATTTTCAGGGCATTCGGCTTCGTCCAACAGCTTCGCAATTTCGTCAGGGTCAAGACGAATGATTTCTTTTTCATGAATTTTTGGTGTCGCAATTTTTGAAACCACATTTGAAGAAATTTGATCACTATTGAAAAGAAATTTGAACAAACTGCGAATTGCAGAAAGTTTTCTTGCCTTTCCTTTTTCCTTGTTGACGTGCACTTTGCCGTCTTTTTCGAAATATGAAACATAACTCAAAAATCTTTCGATGTCACGTGCTTTAATTTTGTCCAAATCGTCATAGGATATTTGCTTAAATGGTTTGTTTAAAACATTTGATAAATAATTGAAGAAAAGTTTGAGGTCGGTCAAATAATTCAAGCGGGTGAGCGAAGAAGTGTTGTTTTCGATTGAAATAATAAAATCTTGGATATAATTTGGAAAGGCAGGAAGACTGTCCAAAATCTTTTTTTGATTGATTAAATCCCTTTGTGTGTGATAACTAATTGACATGTTTTCATTATGAAACAAAAAGAAAATTTTGTCAAATAATTGTATCAAACTGCGAAAGATATTTTGCATAACACAACATATTGAGGTGCTATTCATGAATAGTACACAAAGCAAATTAATTATATGTTGAAATTTTGCATAATAACTTTGAAATTTATGGTTATTGATGTATAATAAATTTGCTTAAAAAAAGGAGAACAAATGATTTCAATAGACTTAATAAAAAACGACCCAGAAAAAGTTAACAGGGCAATTGAAAAAAGAGGAATGAAGATTGATTTTTCTGAACTTTTGAAAATGGATGCTGAGAGAAGAAAATATCTTTCAGAAGTTGATGAACTTAAAGCAAAACGAAACAACGAAAGTGCAAAAGTTCCTATGCTGAAAAAAGAAGGAAAAGATTGCACGGCAATTTTTGCGGAGATGAAAGAACTTGGTGAGGAAGTTGCAAAACTTGATGAAAAAGTTGCTTCACTTGAAACGAAAATTTTCGAATTTTTGGCACCAATTCCAAATCTTGTTGATGAAGACATTGTTGCTGGCGGGAAAGAGGCCAACGTTGAACTTAGAACTTATGGGAAAAAACCGGAATTTTCTTTCTCACCTCGTTCACACATTGACCTTTGCAAAATTAATGGTTTCATAGATTATGAACGTGGAGCAAAAATTGCTGGAAACGGAAGTTGGATTTACACTGGCGAAGGGGCTGAACTTGAATGGGCAATTCTGAATTTCTTCATTTCAGAACATCTTGCAGATGGCTACAAGTTTATGCTTCCTCCACATATGCTTGGATATGAATGCGGATTTGTTGCTGGGCAATTCCCAAAATTTGATGGGGAAGTTTATTGGCTCGATGAAAAATCCAAAACAAGCAGATTCTTGCTTCCAACAGCCGAAACTCCACTTGCAAATTTGTATCGCGGGGAAATTATTCCTGAAGACCAACTTCCAATAAAAATGTTTGCCTACACACCTTGCTATCGCCGAGAAGCAGGAAGCTATCGTTCGGAAGAAAGAGGAATGATTAGAGGTCATCAATTTAACAAAGTTGAAATGTTCCAAATAACTTCTCCAAATGGTTCGGATAATGCTTTTGAAGAACTTGTTGGAAAAGCGGAAAATTTGGTTAAAAAACTTGGCTTGCATTTCAGAACATCAAAACTCGCAGCAGAAGACGTTAGTGCAACAATGGCAAGAACTTATGATGTTGAAATTTGGATTCCAAGTATGGGAATTTACAAAGAAGTAAGTTCTGCTTCAAATGCTAGGGATTATCAAGCAAGAAGAGGGAATATTAGATATAGAAACAACGAAACAAAGAAAACTGAATTTGTTCACACTTTAAACGCTTCTGGGCTTGCAACAAGTCGTTTGTTCCCAGCAATTTTGGAACAATATCAAAATGAGGATGGAACAATCACTGTTCCTGAAGTTTTGCGTCCTTTCATGAGAGGAAAAACAATTATAGGTAAAGGTGTTAATGGCTAAATCCAAAAAAGTTATCGACAGGGGAATGATTGAAGATTTCGCAAACAAAATCTCGAATGAAAATGCGAGAAATGTTTCATACTTGCTTTCAGACTATGTTGATGATATCGCCTTGGAAATTTCTCAAAATAACAATCTTGTTCAATTCCAGAATGTTGAATTGAAACCATGCGGAGATTTGGCAACCAACACTCTCATTCAAATGTCTGAATTGGACTTTTATCTTGTGGTTCGCTCGGCTCAACTTGAAATGAATTCAATTGGATTTATGGAAAATAAGTTTCGAAATTTTTGGAGAAGAGTTAAACAAGCGTGGCAAAATCGAAACAAAAAAAGAAGTAAACGAGCGCTAAGACGTGAGAAAAAACGTGAATTAAAAAGCAAGAGTGTCATAACTGAAAAACAACTCGAAGAAAAGAAAGAAAAACCTTATAATTTAAACGATTTGAAAGTTGATTTTTTTAATGGCCTTGCAGAACGTTTGACTGACATGACAATATTGTACGTTTATCCAGATAAAATAAGGATTCTTGGTCGTGATGAATTTGGCTATAGAATCAACATATATCCTGCTTTCAAACATGACGATTTCTTGAAAGTGTTCAATCCTGTGAAAGGTAAATTTGATGAATTGCAAGTTGAAAATGCAAAATCAAAATTGCAAACAAAAGCTGAAGAGATTTCCAAACTGAATGATGGGGGATTTAACGATGAAGATATTTTGTTTAAAATGATTAGAATCTTCAAAAGTTTGTTCTATAATCTAAAACAATCATATTCCTATCGTTTTGTTGAAAGCATGATTTATGCTTGCCCAAATTCTTTGTTCAAACTTGAAGAAAGCGAACATTATGTTTATGACACATTCTTAAAAATTTTGAATTTCATGTCGAACTCTCCGTTCACAACATATAGGTCGTTGTATAACGAAGATAAATCAATTTTTGAACAAGATGGCGTTTCAGTTATGCTGGTGAAATCATTCCTTAAAGATATACAGGAATATTTGATATAAAAAATTCTAAATCGCATGATTTAGAATTTTTTTTGGTGCGGGAAACAGGACTTGAACCTGCAAGGAATTGCTTCCACCAGAATCTGAATCTGGCGCGTCTACCATTCCGCCATTCCCGCATATTGGGGTGAACCCCAATGTTATTCGGCTTGGACTTCAACTTTGAAATTTGCTGAAATTTCAGGATAAATTTTTGCTGTTATTGTGTATGAACCAATTGTTTTGATGGGTGAGGAGAGAACTATTTTTTTCTTATCAATCTTCACACCTTGTTTTTCGAGTTCATCGGCAATTTCTTGGGAGGTTACACTTCCGAAAATTTTTCCATTTTCTCCGCATTTGATTTTTATAACAACGGTTTTTGTTTTAATTATGCTTGCAAGTTCTTTTGCATTTGCAATTTCAACGGATTTGTGAAATGCACTTGCTTCTTTTTGTTGTTTGTTTTCATTAATTGCAACATTAGATGCCTCTTTTGCAAGACCTTGTTTGAAGAGATAATTTCTTGCATAACCGTCAGAAACTTTAACAATTTCACCCTTTTTACCGCTTCCTTTAACATCTTTTAATAATACAACTTGCATATTTCCTCCAACACATATATTCTATTTAAATTTTAACAAATTGTCAACAATTATGTTCATAGATGAGAATAAATCTTTTGAGAAAAGGGAAAAATACTTCAAAGGAGTTTAAAATGGACATACGTTGCAGAAAAACAACTTGCGAATTTAACAATAATCACACTTGCATTGCAAAAGAAATTACAATTGACAAAAAAATATGTTGCGCATCCTACGTTTTGGCAGAGGAGATTAGAGGAGTGGAAAACGATAAGCAAGGAACAGACAATCACAAAAAAGTTATGGACACAACAAAAGGCATGTTCGACAAAGATGTTGTGAATCTTAAAACTGAAGACTACTCCAAAAAAATGTTCAAAAAACCACCAAAAAATGCTCCTTTCAGAAATCGAAAAACCATTAATATCGATTGCAAAGCAGATTGTCTTTTCAATGAAAATGGAATTTGCAGAGCGAATGGTATCACGGTTAATGACATGGGTGAGCCAGTTTGCATGGGGTATTTGCCAAAATAATTATTTTTTGGAAACGTTAAACTATTCGTAAAAGACACATTTTGCGAAGAATGAGCCAGTTTTTGGCGAATTTTTGGCAGATTTCGTGTTTTGTTGAACAATTTTGCTTCCGACTGATTTTTTGTATTTTCTTCCTTATATTAAATGTACTATGCAAAATAACGATAAGGATTTGTGTTATCAATTATTAAAAATAGCTTAGGATTAAGATTTTAAAAAGCCGAACGTGTGTTCGGTTTTATTTTTGAATGTCTTTATTCATTAAATTTTCAATTATTTGCAAAGTTTTGTCGAGATTATCATTTTGAATGATTAAATTAAAATTTGGTCTATGAGCGCTTTCAAAATCAAAACGTTCCATTCTTTTTTCAATGTTTTTTTCTCCACGAAGTTTCAATCGATTTATAAGTTCTTGTTTTGGAACGTCAAGGAAAATTGACAAAATTTTGACTTTATGGTCAAGTCGTTGCACCATATTTTTTTGACCCAAAACTCCAATATCTTTTATGTAGTTTTTATTACTTTCAATGGCATCTTTTATTGTGCAATTTAGAATCCCATAATAATTTCCATGAATTTCTTCATATTCGAAAAGTTCATTATTTTTTATTTTTTCTTCAAATTCTTCTTTTGAAAGATGAATGTATGGCGATTTTTCAACGTCACGTTGCTCTTTTGCGCGCGATGTGCAAGATTTTAGATAACATAGATTTTTGTTGCGTTCAAGCAATTTATCGATCACTGTGTTTTTCCCTGCCCCGGAACAACCAGAAAGTAAGATAAGCATAATAAAACTCCTTATAATTCAAGTTTAGTTAATTATAAGGAGTTTGTCAAGTAAATCACCAACGAGAAATTATTTCTTTAAAGCTATCGCCAAATGATATTGCATCAACATTCTTTTGAGAAACAATGTCAATTTCTTTAATCAAAACACCATTTTTGCTTATAGAAATTGTTCCAATCTTATCTCCAACAGCGATTGGTGCTTTGGCTTTTTCTGACATTTCCACTGAAATTTCATATTCATCATTAGAGCCTTTTTTGGAAATTGCAAAGAAATTTTCTTTTGCATAACCATCAATAACTTTGGTTTTGCTTTTTAGAACTTCAATTTGTCTCACAGGTTCACTTGTTGAAACAAGTTGTTTATTCTCGAAATTAGTGAATCCATAATTCAAAAGTTTTGAAGTTTCATTAAATCTTTTTGTGCTTGTTTTTGCCCCCAACACTACGCCAATAAGACGCATATCTCCGCGAGTTGCTGAAGCTGAAAGGCAATATCCTGCTTCATCGGTAGACCCAGTTTTTCCGCTGTCGCAACCTTTGAAATATCTTATCAATTTGTTTGTGTTAACAACTTCCGTTTCGCGACCTGATGGATGAATCAATTTGTCCATCCAGATTGTGCTGTAATCGTAATATTGTTTATGGCTCAAAACTTTTTTTGTTAGTTTTGCAACATCACGTGCAGTTGAAAATTGTCCTGGTTCTGGAAGCCCATTTGCATTGACATAAACAGTGTTATTCAATCCCAATTCTTTTGCTCTTGCGTTCATTTTTTTAACGAAAGCTTCTTCGCTTCCTGAAATTCGTTCTGCAAGTGCAACACTTGCGTCGTTTGCAGAAGCCACAATGGTGCTTTTAAGCATGTCTTCAACTGTGTATTCAGAATATGCATCAATGAAAACTTGGCTTCCGCCCATTCCTGAAGCGTGTTCGGATGCGTTTATTTTTTCGTTCAAACAAAGATTTCCATTATCAATTTCTTCCATAGTTATAAGAACTGTCATAAGTTTAACAATGGACGCAACTTGAACTTTTTCATCGGCATTTTGTTCGAAAAGAACTTCGCCACTGTCATAATCAACAAGAATTGAAGATTTTGCGTCGATGGAAATATCCGCCCCTTCGGCACTTGCATAGTCAATTTTAACACAAGATATTGCTGATACTATGCACATAATACAACAAAATATTGGCAATAACATTTTTTTGATGCTCATACTAACTCCTTTTTATGAAGTTAGTTTGAGAATAAGTTTAAATTTTATTCCTATAAAACCAAAATTATTCTGCTTGAAAAGAGATATAACAAAAGTGTTTCAATTCCGTTAATCAAAATCAGTCCAATGTAGCAGGCAAAAAATTTACCCCAAATTTTGCATGGCCCACCATATCGCTTTTTTATTATTGCTCTTTTGCATGAGAATGAACAAAACAGCACCAGGATTAACAAGCCAACAAGTTGGCATGGAAGAATTATCAAAAGGCATGTTGTTATTCCCCCAAGCCCATTGAGTATTATTATTAAAGTGCAATTTAAACTTACAAGATATGCTCTGTATGTCATTAATATGAAGTTCACTGGGATGAGGAAAATGGTTGTTGAACAAATCAATGAGATCACAACAACAACCGATGATGAAAACAGACGCGAAAGAAAAAGGTCTGTTGAGCCAAGTTCACCAGAAAGGTATTGTGAAAGTGAGAAATCGTTGAAGCAGATTAACGATGAACCTCTCGCATATCTAATAGCGGTGAAAATTCCTGTCAACAGTCCTATAAGACCAAAAATAAGCAGAAAAAGAGTTGTTTTTTTGTGTTCTCTTAATCCATCGAAAATTCGATATTTAACTCCCCCAAAATGCCTTGAAAAACTTTTCATGGTTTATTATATTCGTTTTTTCGACACTAAATTACAAAATTTTACGCTGACATCATCCAATCAATGTAGACGCCATATCCTTTTGTTGGGTCCGACACAAAAACATGTGTGACAGCCCCAACAACTTTGCCATTTTGCATGATTGGGCTTCCGCTCATTCCTTGAATGATTCCTCCAGTCAAATCAAGCAGTCGTTTGTCGGTGACTCTGAACACAAAACTTTTGTCACTTGAAGAAGGTTGATAATTTGTTTTTATTATTTCAATCTCATATTCTTCGCTCATTCCCGAAATTGAGCTGACCAAAGTTGCTTTGCCTGGTTTCATTGTGAGTCGGCTTGCAACGTCAGCAGTTTTGTTTGAATCAACAATTTTATCTTTATCTTTAATTTTCCCAAAGACACCAAATTGACTGTTTTTTTCAACATCACCCTTTTGGCTTTTGCCTTGCATAAACACACCTTTTATTTCGCCAGGGACACCTTTCTCTCCCTTGTTCAATCCAACAACACTGCATGGATAAATCTTTCCACTTTTTGCAGGTATCACAACGCCAGTTTCATAGTCTGTTATTGGATGACCCAAAGCCCCATAGTTAAGGGTGTCGCATTCAACATAGGTTAATGTTCCAACTCCAGAAGCATCATTTTTCACCCAAAGTCCAATTTTATATTTTCCATCTTCTTTGTCGAGGGCTGTTTTTAAGTTTATGTTTATGTACTCTTGTTTTCTCAAAACTTTTAAATTGAGTTCTTCACCTTTGTAGTCATTTGCATCAAGGATTTCCTTAAGTTCTTCAAGAGTTGTCACTTTTTTTCCGTTTACTTCGGTTATAATATCTCCAATTTTAAGGTCAGATTTTTCTAGATTGTCAATTAATCCTTTTTCAGTGGAAACAGAGTTGCTTCCAACAACAATTAATCCGTCAACATCAATTGAAAAACCAATTGGTGCGCCACCAAGAAAAACTTCCTTTTCGTCGGTCAATTTTGCTTCAATTGTGCGAATTGGAATCAGACCAAAAAGTTTGAAAACAAGTTTTTTTACGCTTAATTTTTCTCCACCAACATTAACAAATTTCTCTTCAAGTCCTGCTGAAATGTTTTTTCCAAAAACTTTGTTTTCGTTTAAATGTTCAACATCACTATAACTCATTGGAAGAGAATTGGGAAGACTATACACGTTCAAAAATTCTATATTCAAAAAAAGAAGCAAAAGAGATAGTGCAATTGCTCCAATAAAAACAAACAAACTAACCTTTTTTTTCATTCTTCCCCCACGCTAACTTTTTTTATTTTGCGTAGGAAAAAACAACTTTATTCCAAAGTTGCTTTTATTTTTTTGTTTGTTTCTAATAATTCCTTTGTTAGCGACAGTTTGTGTTCGTCCACATTGCCATATGTGAGCTGACAAATTTCTTCGGCAATCTCTTCGCAAGACAGTTTTCTTATTGATGTTTCAGTTCTTTCGCCGTTGCTTGCTTTTGAAACAAAGAAGAAATTGTCGCCCATTGATGCAACTTGAGGAAGATGAGAAATGCAAAGAATTTGATAATTTTTGGATAACTTTGCAATTTTCTTTGCCACACTAACTGCAATTTGCCCACTTATTCCCGAGTCAATTTCATCAAAAATAAGAGTTTCAGGACTATTTTCTTCTGCAACAATATTTTTGAAAACAAGCATGAACCTGTTCATTTCTCCGCCGGAAATGGTTTTTGACAAAGGTTTAAGTTCCTCACCTGCGTTTGCACTGAACATAAATTCAACATCTTCATAAGAATTTATGCCAATTGTTTCGAGCTCAAACAATGATGAAACAAGAGGGATGAACATAACTTTGAATTGTGCATTCAAAATTCCAAGGTCTTTTAATCCTGACGAAATTTTTTCTTCCAACACCACAGCATGTTCTTTTCGCTTGGCACTGAGTTGTTTAAATTTTTCTTCAGCAATTTCAACAAGTTTTTTTCTTTCAAGTTGTTTTTCTGCCAAAATTTCTTCTGCATTTTCCAAATTTTCAAGTTCGTTTTTGGCATTAGCAAGAAATTTTTGGATTTCATCCAAACTTCCACCATATTTGTGTTTTAAGTTGTCTAAAACATCTTTTCTTAAAATCAAATTGTCCAAATCTTGGGGATTGACATTATATTCGTCAGAAAGTTCATAAATTGTGTCGACACTGTCTTGCATTGAAATCAAACTTTCTTGCAAAGTGGCAACAATTTTTGAAGCATTTTGGTCGTAGTTTTCAACTTGTGAAAGAGCCGAAATTGCGTTACGAACCGAATCCAAGCCTCCGTTATCGCTTTCTAAAAAAGAGATTGCATTTGAAATTGCATTTGAAATTTTGTCGGCATTTGATAATTTGATTAACTTTTCTTGCAAAATTTCGTCTTCATTTTCGCCAATGTTGGCACAGTCAATTTCGTCAATTTGGAATTTCAGCATATCAATTTGGCGCGCTCTGTTAGCCTCTGAACCGCCATAAGTTTTTATTTCTTTTGATATATCGTTTATTTTTGTTGTTATTTTTTCAAGTTCTTCTTTTAATTGTGAAAGTTCAAAAGATTTGTAACTGTCCAAAATTGCCAAGTGATTTTTTTGTTTCAACAGACCGATGCTTTCGTTTTGACTAAGTGCGCTGACCAAAGCAAGTCCAAGTTGTTTTAGCATCGAAACTGGAACAATTTGACCATTAACTCGTGCCTCACCTTTTCCACTTTGAGAATATGTTCGAACGAGCAAAACTTGGTCGTCACTTTCAAATCCTAAATCTTCAAGAATTTTCTTTCCTTGTTCCGAAACAGAAAACAGCGCAGAAACTTTCATAGTTTCTTCGCCAAAACGAATTAGTGTTTTGTCTGCTTTGTCGCCCAAAACAAAGTTAAGCGCGTCGATAATGATACTTTTCCCCGCGCCTGTTTCACCCATTATAACGTTAAAACCACTTGAAAAATTTATTTCAAGTGTTTTAATAAGTGCAACATTTTCTATCTTTAGTGTTTCGAGCATATTTTCCTTTTATGTGTAATTGTCTGGAAGGTCGTTTTCAAAGAGAATAACATCACCCTTTTGTGCAACGTCTTTAAGCTGAAGTTTTGCTTCAATCAGCGATGATGCAGCCAAAATTTTAGATTCGTCAAAACCTTCAGATAACAACCCTTCTTTGATTTGTTCCAAATTGGTTTTGTTAACTATAATAACAAAATCTGCATATTTTGCAATATTTTTTCCAAAATTTATGTTTTCTTCTTTTTCTTTGTTTCCAAGCTCAACAAGACCAGGTGTCACAACAATTTTTTTGCCTGTCTTAAACAACTTCAAAACCTCGAGTGCGCAAAGCGAACCTTCAACATTTGAGTTGTAGGAATCGTCAAGAATTGTGAGTCCGTTTTCTTTTTTCAATTCTAGTCGATGGTTAATAGGTTGCAATTTTGAAATTCCAATTTGTATTTGTTGAAGTGACAGCCCAAGTTTGTAGGCAAGTCCAGCGCACATTAATATATTTTCAAGATTATGTTTCCCAAGAAGTTTAGTTTTGCATTCAATTTCATTTCCGTCAATGACAAGAACAAAAGAGCTTCCGGTGCTTGAAATTTTGATGTTTTTTGCATGAACAAACGCACTTTCATCTTTGATGCTTGCCAATATTTTTTCAACTTCACATTGATTGTAGAGTTCAAGACATTTGTCGCTGTCACCATTGAAAATTGCAAGACCGCTCTTTTTTGGAAGGGATTTGATTAATTCATTTTTTGTTTTCACAATGTTTTCAAGTGTTCCGAAAGTTGCCAAATGTTGATTTCCAACAGAAGTTAAAATTCCATATTGCGGATTTATAAGCGAACAAAGATATTTTATATCGCCCACTTGCTTTGCGCCCATTTCGGTTATCAAAACATCGTGATTCGGTTTTAGATAATCCAAAACAACTTTTGTCAGCCCCATTGGTGTGTTGAAACTGTGAGGTGTTATGCAAACGCTATAATTTTCGGAAAGTATAGTGTTTAGAATGTATTTTGTGCTTGTTTTGCCATAACTTCCTGTTATTCCAATTTTTATTAAATTAGGAAATTTTTTGAGTTTACGTTTTGTTCGACAGATGTATCTTTTGCTGTTTAAAGCTTCAAATGGAACCAAAATTCCGTGTGCAACAGGAACCAAAATTGGAAGCAAAATTGGAGTTATTGCAATGCTTGAAAAACGAACATAAGGAACGAATTCTGTTGTTATGAAAATCAAACCAAAAGTTATTCCTGCCATCAAAAGTCCAAGCACAATGCAAAGTCTGGTCATTCGGTGGGTTTGAACAAGAGGTGTTTTTTGAGGCGCTTGATACATGTTTACAGTGAAAGATATGGTGAAAGCGAAATAGAACACAAGACCTAAATATGCAAAATATGATTTATCGCTTATATAAGAGTCAAAAAGCGCAACTGTGACAAGCATACATGATAGACTCATAAGCGAAAGCATTGCTATTCTCCCCACATATTTTGCGTGGGTGTCTTTGAGCCAAACTCTGTAACCTTGCATTTTGTAGCCAGATAGCTGCAAAACATGAAGAAATTTGTATCCACAAAAACAAAGCATAACGCCATTTATCAGCGAAAGTGCAATTGCAATGTATAAGTTTGGATTTGAAGGATTGAAGAAATTCATACTAACCTTTATATATGATATAAACTTGGAATAAGTATACAACATTTATCTAAAAATATAAAACAATTTTAAAAAGAAATTATATCGCAACAAAAGTTTTCATTATTGCAACAACTTCATAAATTCTGCTTAAATAACAAAAATGGTCGCCACCTTTAATCATAAATAACTTGCTTTTTTGAATAAGTTTGTTTAATTTTCTTGCCATTTTAGGCGGTGTTTCAGTGTCTAAGCTTCCATAAATTAAGATTGTTGGGGCTGAAATGTTTTTGCAATTTTTGGATAAATCTTCATTAACAATGTTAACAAAAGTTTTCTTCATAATTGGCGAAAGCGAAACGTAATCGGAAGAGCCCATTTTTTCAGCTTTTTGTGAGTTCAGCTTTTTTAAAATTTTATATTTAACAACATTTATTTTTGTTTTTAGTGTTGTCATTTTAAGTCCAGCTGAAGACAACAAAACAACCTTAGAAACTGGGAAATTGGTGCTTGCAATTTTGATTGCAACTCTCCCACCAAACGAATGTCCCACCAAAATAATGTTCTTATTTCCTGCAACTTTCTTAATTATTTCTTCTGTCATTCTAGCATAATCATCCAAAACGAAAGGTTCATTAGGGCTGGCACTCTCTCCAAAAGGCGGAAAATCTATGTATAACTTCGACTGTTCCATAAAGAAATTTCCCAAAGGTTTCATAAGCTGTATTTTTGTTCCCCAACCATGCAAAAACACAATCAAATTTTCGTTCCCTTCCTGAAACTCAAAATTTACATCTGTTGATTTATACTTTTCGAACATATATTGACTTATGAAAAAAAGCACAAAAAATGTGCTTTTTAAAGGTACTATGCAAAAAATTTAGGTACTATGCATTTGTTTTAGAGTACTATGCATCAAATCCGAGGCTTTCTTTAACCTTTGTTTCAACTTCGTCCATGATTTCTGGGTTGTTTAACAAGAAGGATTTTGCACTTTCTCTTCCCTGACCAATTTTGTTTCCGCCGTATGAATACCATGACCCTGTTTTTTGAATGATATCTTTTTCAACAGCAAGGTCAAGAAGGTCACCTTCTTTTGAAATTCCTTTTCCAAAAACAATTTCGAATTCAGCAGTTTTGAAAGGTGGTGCAAGTTTGTTTTTAACAACTTTAACTTTTGTTCTGCTTGCAATAACTTGGTTTGAAGAATCTTTTATAGATTCAATCTTTCTAACATCCAACCTCAAACTAGCATAGAATTTCAACGCCTTTCCGCCAGTTGTGGTTTCTGGTGTTCCACCAAATCCCATTGTGTTAAGTTTTTCACGCAATTGGTTGATGAAAATGATGCAAGTGTTGCTTTTGCTTGTTATTGCTGTTATTTTTCTGAGGGCCTGACTCATAAGTCTTGCTTGAAGACCCATGTGTGAATCACCCATATCACCGTTTATCTCTGCTTTTGGCGTTAAGGCAGCAACCGAGTCGATAACAACAAGATCAACTGCTCCGCTTTTAACAAGAGCTTCGCAAATTTCAAGCGCTTGTTCACCGTTGTCTGGTTGAGAAACGTAAAGTTCTGAAATGTTAACTCCAAGTTTTTCTGCATAAGAAGGGTCAAGAGCGTGTTCTGCATCGATAAATGCTGCTGTCCCGCCTTGTTTTTGACATTCTGCCAAGATGTGAAGCGAAACTGTTGTTTTTCCAGATGATTCTGGTCCATAAATCTCAATTATTCTTCCTTTTGGAACTCCTCCAATTCCAAGTGCCATGTCAAGCGACAAACATCCTGTTGGAATTACGTCAACTTTTTGAATTGGCGCATCGCCAAGTTTCATGATTGCACCTTTACCAAATTGTTTTTCAATTTGACTTATTGCAAGATCTAAATTTGTTTTATCTGTTGTTTTTTCTGCCATATTTTTCTCCTAATATATATATTATAAATCATTTTTATCAAAATCAAAAATCATTTTTGCGTAATTTTTTAATTAAATAGAACAAAGATGCTTGTGTGGCAGTTTCAATGATTTCTTGCCTTGTTCCAGAAAATTTGTTTTTGAACACATCAACTCGCTCACGGTTTCCGATTGCCAAAAACACAAGTCCATAATCTGAGCTTGAAGGTTTCAAATGCCCGGACGAAGCAATGACAATGTCTGCTTCACTTGTTGAAAGAAGGCTTTGAGCCATGTCGTAGGTTGTTTGAACCCCAACATTTGCATTGTTTTCGCTCAGAGCCAATCGATTTATCTTTGAATTTAAAGAATATAAAACCAAACCTTCAGACACAACTTCGCTTGCATTTTCGTTTTTCTTTATTAAAGAAGCAACAATTTCTCCCCCGGTCAAACTCTCTGCAGTTGCAATTTTATATTTCTTCAGTTTGAGCAGTTCAAAAACCGTTTCTTCAAGACTTAAATCAGTTTCCGCATAAACGAACTGTGAAAACTTTTCAAAAATTTCGCGAGTGTAGTCGTAGAAATAGATATTGCTGTCATTTGCAGAAATTTCTATGTCACAAAGAAGGCCTTCGCCAGATATGTTGACGTCAACACCATTTTGTTGCTCCAACAGCGAAGACAAAAGCGACATTGCGTCGCTTTTTGAAATTCCAAAACATTTGTAGATGTTATTTTTCATTGTTTTCTTTTGTGTCCTTTAACACATTCCAATTTTTTGCAAGATAATTTATTGCCGAAACAATTGTTAGCAAAACCGAAAGACCCAGCAAAACCCAGTTTACTATTTCAAACACAAAAAGTGCTGTTCCCGAAACAACTCCGCTGGTTTTGAAGAACGAAAGCAAAATGAGAAAAGGAAGCGAAATGTCTTGAACAATTGTTTTTATTTTTCCGAACCAATCGGCTGCCATAACAACATTTTTTGTTGCAGCAACTTGCCTAAATCCCCCTATGATAAGTTCTCTGCCAATAATAATAATCCCAGCAATTGCTCCATAAGGCGCAGGAACTGTTCCATCGCAAATAACAAGCAACAGGGCGGAAATTGCCAAAAGTTTGTCGGCAATTGGGTCAAGGAATTTTCCAAGATTTGTTATTAAATTTCGTTTTCTTGCAATTTGACCATCAAGCATATCTGTTAAACTTGCAACAACAAAAATTGCAAGTGCAACAATTTTCCCCCATGAATTTGGGATAAAGTCTGCAAGATAGAAGAAAATCATGAAAGGAATCATAATTATTCTTGAAAGTGATATTTTGTTAGGTAAATTCATAAGCTCTCCTAAAAGGATTATAATTTATATTTATCAAAAATCAAAACAATTAAACAAGTTCACCAAAGAAATAATAATTTTCAAAATTAGTTAGTTTAACGTTATAAAACTTGCCGATTTCAACATTTTCACTGCATGAAATTTTAACAACAAAATCAACATTAGGTGACATTTTGTTTGTTCTGCCCTCGAAGAAACCAGTTTCAGGGTCAAAACTGTCAATCAAAACTTCTTCAACATTTCCAATTTGACTAAGATTGTTTTTTAACATAATTTCAGATTGAACTTTTTGTGCTTTCAAAAGACGTCTTTGTTTTATAAATTCAAAAATTTGTTTTTTCATGTAAAACGCCTTTGTTGACTCCTCTTTTGAAAATTTGAAGAAACCAACATTGTCGAGTTTTGCTTCTTTTAAGAAGTCACACAATTTATTAAATTGTTTCTTTGTTTCTCCAGGGAAACCAACAATGAAAGTTGAACGAATAAGCAAATTTGGATAGTTTTGATGAATGTTATCGATGAGATTTCTTGCTTCATATTCGGTGTTGCGTCTGTTCATATCCTTCAAAATTTTGTCATCAATATGTTGAAATGGAATGTCGAGATATGGGCAAATTTTTGGAGTTTCAGATATGTATTTCAAAAGTTCGTCGGTGACGAGTTCAGGATAGAGATAGTGCAATCTAATCCATTTTATATCTTTAATTTTAACAAGTTCTTTGAGCAAATCGATGAGTTTATATTCATCATACAAATCATACCCATATCTTGTTGTGTCTTGAGCCACCAAAATGAGTTCTTTTGCACCACAATTTGCAAGTTGTTTTGCTCTTGAAACAAGATTTTCGATTGGAACAGATTTGTAGCGTCCGCGAATTCTTGGAATTGTGCAATAGGCGCAAGCATTGTTGCATCCATCGGCAATTTTCAAATATGCATAGTGATTTGGAGCGAGTGGAAGTTGTTTGTCTTCAGGTTTGAATTTCACTTCTTCACCATACAAATCGGCAACAATTTGAACAATGTTTTTGTTGTCTTTTAACGTCACAAACTTGTCAACTTCTGGAATGAACTTTTCAAGTTGGTCGAGATATCTTTGAGGCAAGCAACCAGTCACAACAATTTTTTCAACTTTGCCCTCTGCTTTTAATTTTGCAATTTCCATTATGTTTTCAATTGCTTCTTTTCTTGCTGGCAAGATAAAAGCACAAGTGTTAATCAGCACAATGTCTGAGTTTTCTGGAAGGTCAAATTTAAAACCAAAAGAAGAGAGATTGTTCATCATCTCTTCCAGGTCCACTCTGTTTTTATCACATCCGAGGGAAATAAATCCAATTTTCTTTTGTTTAAGTTCCATCATTCAACATCTCCAAATAATGCACGATATTCATCCATAGTTATGAAAACAGGACGTTGTTTTGAACCTTCTGCAGGTCCAACATAACCTTTTTGTTCCATTTCGTCAACCAAATTTGCGGCACGCGAGAAACCAATTCTGAAACGTCTTTGAAGCATTGTTATTGAGGCTTGACCATTTTCGATGAAAAGTTTTAACGCATAAGGAAGAAGTTCATCACTCTGATTTGGATTTGGAGCGAATGGATTTCCGCCATAACCTTTTGGCGCGGTCACAACATTTTGTGCTTCGTCCATATCAAATTCATAGTTATTGTTGTTTTTAACAAATTCAACAACATTGTCAACTTCTTTTCCGTCGATGTAGCAACCTTGAATTCTGGTTGGTTCCGCTTGGTCGCTTGGAGCATACAACATATCTCCTTTTCCAAGCAATTTTTCTGCTCCAGAAGCGTCAAGGATGGTTTTTGAATCAACATAACTTGTGACAGCAAAAGCAATTCTTGATGGGAAGTTGGCTTTGATTGTTCCGGTGATGACGTTGACCGAAGGACGTTGAGTTGCAAGAATAAGGTGAATTCCCGCTGCTCTGGCCTTTTGAGCAAGGCGCATAATTTTTTCTTCAATGTCCTTTTTTGCAAGCATCATAAGGTCGGCAAGCTCATCAATAATGATGACAATGAAAGGAAGTTTTTTTGTTTGTCCAGAAAGAACTGCTTGCGTTGAATTATATTCATCAAGATTTCTTGCTTTGCTTTCTTGGAACAATCCATATCGACGTTCCATTTCGTTAACTGCCCAAGTGAGCGCATTAACTGCTTTGTCGGTTTCAGTTATGACGTTTGGCAACATCAAATGAGGCAATTCGTTATACATTGAAAATTCAACACGTTTTGGGTCAATTAAGATGAGTTTGAGGTCTTCTGGTGAAGATTTGTATAACATTGAAATTATAATTGAGTTTAGGCAAACACTTTTTCCGGAACCTGTTGACCCAGCAACAAGAAGGTGTGGCATTTTTGCCAAATTACAAATTCTGATTGCTCCACTAATTTCTTTTCCAAGCGCAAAAGAAAGAGGACTCTTTGCTTCTTGAAATTCTTTGCTTGACAGAATTTCTTTGATTCCAACTGTGGAAATTTTGTCGTTAGGAACTTCAATTCCAACAACGCTTCTTCCAGGAATTGGAGCTTCAATTCTTATGTCGCCATTTGATGCAAGATTCAATGCAATGTCGTCTTGATGGGCAAGAATTTTTTTGACAGGAACGCCAACAGGCATTTCAAGTTCATAGCGTGTGACAGAAGGTCCAACGATAATTTTTGTTACTTTTGCGTTGATGTTGAAAGTTTCAAGCGCATTTTCAAGAACAATTGCTTTTTGTTGAACACTCTCTTCAAGTTCAGAATAGTCATTTTTAACATCAAAAAGCAAGTCCAAAGTTGGCTTAACATAACTTTTTTGTTGTTTTGGCTTCTGCTCTATCGATTGTTTTGGTTTTTCAACTGCTGGTTTCAAATTTTCTGCGCTGATGTTGATGTTTGGCTCATCTTTCATAATTTTTTCAATTATGTCGCCTGCAACAGCCTTGCTTTCAGGAGTGTTGAACGAACTATCATCATCAAAATCAACAAATTGCGAACTATTATCTTGCTCTTCAATAACAGGTTTTTCAAAAGTTTGTGGAGCTGATGAGGAAACCAGATTTTCTTCATGTTTAATGGAATTTATATTTTCATTTATTTCTTCAAAATATGACGATTCATTAGATTTTGAGATTTCAGGTTGATTCATGCGCGAAAAAATCGCCATTTCCGTAAGTTTTGGCGGAGTTAAAAGATATTCTTTTTTACTTAACTCATTTCTTTCAAAACGTTCACGAAGAGTTGGTTCTTTCTTAACAGGTTCAGAAGATTCAATCACTTCTCCCTTTTTGAACAGACCAAGTTTTCGTTTTGCGCGGTCAGCATTTGAAAGTTCTGTTTTTTGCTCCTCAAGTTTTGCGTCGAGAGTGATTTTTGGCTTTTCACGTTTTTTTGCAAGCGCTTTATCAAATTTTTCCAAAGTTTTTGAATGTACGTCATCTTCAGCTTTGCCTGAAAAAAGACTTCCATCCTTTCCAATCAAGTTCCCTTCTTTGTCCAAAATCCATTCGCTTGAAAGTTCACCTTTAAGTTTCTTTTCCAATTTCTCTTTTTGTTTTTGTTCTTTTTCTGCTTCTTTTTGTTTTTGAATTTTTATTGGAGCATTTTCCCTTGCTTTTCTTCTAACATAAAACAAGTAATCTGCAATCAAACACCCAAACACAACTAACAATATTGAAAAGACAGCATAAACACCCGCGCTTCCAAACGCAAATTTAAATGGTGAAATGACAAGGCCAACAATTATTCCGCCTGGGGTCAACTGTTTTGTGTAGTTATATGCCAAAAAGTCGAAAAATCCGCCCGAATATTTTCCAACAATGATATTTTGAACAATCGCCAAAAGAGAAACAAGAGCGCAAGAAACATAGACCGCATATTTAACCGGCAAAACATATTTCTTCTTATTTATCAAAGCCAGCCCAACAAAGAAAAGGACAATAAAAAGCGGATAAGAAAAAAGACCGAACGTTCCGAGAAGGAAATGTTTCAAAGGTTTTATCAAGCCCGTGAACAAAACCAAAAACGCAAAAGAACAAAGGACAAGGATTGAAATCCCAGTCCAAAGCAAGATTTTACGTTTTTTCTCGAAAGTCAGTTTTTTCATACAAAACGATTATATCACAAAGTTATCAAAGATAAAATAGAAAAAATGAATTTTTTTATGTTTTTTTGATATAGGGGGGAAGCATTGCTACGCGAAGCGTAGGCGCTTACAACGTAAGCGCAATAATTTGCAAGCAAATTATCAATGCTTCCCCGTTGCTAAAAATTTTTGAATAAAATTCCCGTTTCGGCATAAGATAATGATGTAAAGAAAAGTTCCATGAATTTTGGATAACTTCTTTACCTGAACAACGCCGTAAAGTATCAACTTACGGCGTCTGTTTTTTATATTTTTAATATTTTGGAAATTTCTTTTTTGATGTTTGCAACAGAGAATCCAAATTTCTTGTAAACCTCTGCTCCGCGACCACTTTTCCCAAAACTTGTTATGTTGATCAATTTGCCATTGTCGCCAAGATATTTGTACCAAACAGTGTCTGACGACGCTTCGATTGCGATTCTTGCTTTGGCATCTTTGATTAAACATGCATTTTTGTATTGTTCCGATTGTTTTTCAAACACTTCTAAACAAGGGAATGAAACAACAGCAACTTTGACTCCTAGTTTGTTCATTTCTTTTTTCACGCTCAGTGCAAGTTCAACTTCGCTTCCAGTTGCATAAATTGCAAGTCCAATTTTTCCGCTGTCCTTTTCCAAAATGTATCCGCCTTTGCTTGCATTTGCAACAGTTGCATTTTGGTCTGGAAGTTCTTGCTTTGAAAGTATAAAACAAGTTGGCTTGTCACCATTCAATGCCAAATTATAACCCGCAATAAGTTCAGCAACACAACATGGACGAACAACGTTGATGTCCGGAGTTTGTCTGATTGCCCCAAGCTGTTCGATTGGCTGATGTGTTTCTCCATCCTCGCCAACCATGATGCTGTCATGAGTAAAAAAGTATAAAATTGGCTGTTTCATAATTGCGCTCATGCGAAGGGCTGGGAATAGATAATTTGAAAATGAAAAGAAAGTTGAAACAAAAACTTTCAGCCCAGCATACAAACTGATTCCGTTTGCAATTGCCGACATTGCGTGTTCTCTAACACCAAAATAAATGTTTCGTCCACGTCTGAAATCTTTCGAATATTCGCCCCCGTCTTCAATATAACTTTTTGTTGAAGATGCAACATCTGCAGTTCCACCAACAATGTTTGGATATTTTTCGGCAAGTAAATTCAAAATTATGTGATTTGCAGTTCGCCCGCTGATTTTTTTCTCTTTGATTTTGTTTCCAACAATTTTTTCAACGTCAACAGGTTTGGTTTCAAGAAACGCAGAAAGTTGTTTGTATAACTCAGGATTTGTTTTTGAATATAAGTTGACTTTTCTTCTCCAATTCATTTCTGTTTGGAAATTTTTGTCGGCAGTCAGTTTGCAATTTGCCTTAACGTCTTTTGGGACTGTGAATGGTGGAGAATCAATTTCAAGTTTCTTTTTGTATTCCATCAGTTCTTCTGCTGATAAAGGTTTTCCATGAATAATGTTTTGCCCTTCATATTTTGTTTCATATCCAATGATGGTGTCAAAAACAATTATTGTTGGTTTTTTTGCTTGTTTTGCACTTGCAATTGCACGAGTCACTTGCGAGTAGTTATTGCCGTTTGCAACATACAAAACATTCCATCCTTGTGCTTCAAATTTTGCTTTTATGTCTTCATTGTTAGATTTTTGAAGGTCGCCGTCAATTGTGATTTGATTTCGGTCGTAAAGCAAAATAAGGTTGTTTAAATTGAGCGTTCCAGCAAGGCTGATTGCTTCAAGAGCAACTCCTTCCATCAAACATCCATCACCCACCAAAACGTACGTTTTGTTCGAAAAAATTGGGTCGTCGAGAACATTGAATCTTTCTGCAAGCATGGTTTCTGCAATTGCAAGCCCCACGCCATTTGCAACGCCTTGCCCCAAAGGTCCGGTTGTCACTTCAATTCCTGGAGTTTCTCCATAGTGAGGGTGGCCTGGGGTTATGCTTCCATATTTTCTGTAAGATTTTAGGTCGTCTTCCGAAATAGGAAATCCAAACATGTGGAGTGCCGTGTATAGAAGAGGACACAAATGCCCTGCCGACAAAACAAATCTGTCCCTATTTAAGAACAAATTGCTGTCTGAATGTGAAAAAACAAGGTGGTCTTTAAAAAGAGCATACATAATTGTTGCTGCTCCAACAGAAGATCCTGTGTGACCCGAGTTTGCATTTGTTATTGTTTCAGCGGTTATTGACCTTAAAACATTTATTGCTTTTTGTTCAATTTTCATGTTCACCCCGTAATAAGTTTTTCCAAATTGTTAACAACATCATCAAGTTTCTTAATGTCATAGTTGACTGTCGCATTGCTTGATTTTTTGAGATATTTATCCCTTTCGTTAAAAACAATTTTGGTTAATTCATAGTTATTCAAAAAATCGTCATCAATTCCAGATTTTTCTAGTTCATCAATTCTCTTTTCAAATTGTTTTTGAGTCAATCTAAGATAAATCACATTATTGCTTGAAGAGATGACATCGTAGTTGTTTGAAAAGGTTTCATTTGTCATGGATATAATTGTGCTTTCATATCCGTTCAAATTATATATGATTTTTTTTTCTTCGTTGCTAAGGTAATCTGCTCCACAAACTCTTTCCATTTCAATTCGGTCAAGAATCGAATAAGAAAGCATATCTTCAGTGTTAAGATAAAAATAGTCCAATTTGCAAGAAAGGGCTAAACCAATTTTCTTTAAATCTTCATTAATTAACCCTACCAATAGGACATTTTTCACAAAAATCTTTCTCCTTAAATGATTTTAACATAAAAAAATATTTTTATAAACTAATTTTTACTATTTTTCATTATAAACGAGAAATTGAAAAAAAAGAAGCATTTTTAATCAATGCTTCTAAGTATAACGTTTTCTAAATATCTTTTCGAAACGGATTGAGCCTCAAGAAAATCGCTTTTTGAGTGTGGAATTTTGATAACGTTCAAATTTGGCGGATTATATTTTTGAATTGCATACATTTTTGCACCTTTTATCATCTGAGAAATTTCTTCAATGTCAGATATTGCAATATCTGGCGCAAACGTTGTTCTAAATTCATAGTCGACTTTGCCTTTCAAGAGAATGTCAATTGATTTAGAAATTTTGTCTTTGTTAAAGTTCCCTTTTCCAACAATTTTTTCATAATTTGAAAACGATGTTTTTATGTCCATGGCAACATAATCCAACAAATTTTCCCCCAATAATTTTTCCAAAACTTCTGGATTGGTGCCATTTGTGTCAAGTTTCACTTTAAGTCCAAGATTTTTAATTTTTTTAATGAAATCATAAATTTCTTCATGGAGAGTTGGTTCTCCGCCAGAAACAACAACTCCGTCAATCATGCCTTTTCGCGAATTTAAAAATTCAAACACTTCGCTTTCGTCAATTTTTCCTTCAGAACGAGGAATTAATTCACGATTGTGGCAGTACCAACAATTAAAGTTACATCCACTTGTGAAAACAACAGTTGCAATTTGACCTGGAAAATCTACGAACGAATTTTTGACAATTCCTGCAAATTTCATTTTTCACCTAAACAATTTGGTCTTTTCTGATAACGAATTTCTTTCTGAGGTCATATTCTTCACGTTTGCATTCGTTGTAATCTTGGACCATTCTCAAGTATCCCACAACCCTGCTCCAAACTTCTGTTTTCTTTCCGCAAGTTGGACATTCAAAATGCTCTCCTGCAATATATCCATGGTCTGGACAAATGCTGAAAGTTGGAGTTATTGAAATGTATGGCATTTTGTTGTTGTTGAAGATTTTTTGAATTAATTTTTTGCAAATTTCTTTGTCTTCAATTTTTTCTCCAAGATATAGATGCAAAACAGTTCCACCAGTATACAAAGATTGAAGGTCATCTTGAAGGCGAATAACTTCGAAAATATCGTCTGTGTATTCAACTGGAACCTGAGTTGAATTTGTGTAGCAAACTTGTTCTTTCCCGGCTGTTATGATGTTTGGAAAACGTTTTTTATCAATTTTTGCAAGTCTTGCACTTGTTCCTTCTGCTGGAGTTGCTTCAAGATTGTAACTGTGTCCTGTTTCCTCTTGATATTGCATCATCTTATCTCTTAGATGATTCATAACTCGTTTTGCAAATTCTTGCCCTAAGTCTGTTGTTATGTTTTCATCTTTGCCAAACAAATTCATAATTGCTTCGTTCATGCCAACAATTCCAATTGTGTTGAAGTGATTTGACCAATAGGCGCCAGAACGATTTTTAACATCTCGCAAATAGAATTTGCAATATGGATATAATCCGTCTTCTGTTTGTTTTTCAACAACCTTTCTTTTAATCTCAAGCGAATCTTTTGACGCATCGGCAAGTTTGTCGAGCCTTTGCATAAATTCTTCTTCGTTGGAAGAAAGATAGGCAATTCTTGGAAGATTGATTGTCACAACACCAATTGATCCTGTCAAAGGATTCGAGCCAAAGAGCCCGCCACCACGTTTCTTAAGTTCTTTAACATTAAGCCTTAATCTGCAACACATTGAAACCGCGTCTTCTGGAGAAAGGTCGCTTGTCACATAATTTGCGAAATATGGAATTCCATATTTGCAAGTCATTTCCATAACTTTGTCGATAACTTCACTGTTCCAATCCAAATCTTTTGTCACATTTATGGTTGGAATTGGGAAAGTGAACACTCTGCCTTTGCTGTCACCTTCAAGCATAACGTCACAAAAAGCTTTGTTGAAAATGTCCATTTCTTTTTGATAATCACCATAGGTTGTTTCTCGTGGAGTTCCTCCAATGATAACAGGCTGGTCTTTTAGGGTTTTTGGAACCTTTATGTCAAGTGTGACATTCGAAAAAGGACATTGAAAACCAACTCTTGTTGGGACATTCATGTTGAAAATAAATTCTTGAAGTGCTTGTTTAACTTGGCCATAAGAAAGATTGTCTTCACGAATGAATGGAGCGCAATATGTGTCAAAACTGCTCCATGCTTGTGCTCCTGCAGTTTCACCTTGAGTGGTGAATGTTGCGTTAACAATCTGACCAAGGAACGAACGGAGATGTTTTGGAGGATTTGAACTGACTTTTCCTGTGACTCCTGTAAATCCGTCAACCAAAATTGCTCTCAGGTCCCAACCAACACAGTAGGCACCAAAGAAACCTAAATCATGAATATGTATTGCTCCGCTTGTGTGAAGGTCGCGAATGTAGTCAGGATAAACTTCATTAAGCCAATAACTTTTTGTGAATGCTTCACGAACATAGTTGTTAAGTCCTGCAATGCTACGTTGCATATTTGCATTTTCTTTAACTGCCCAGTCTTTTTCCGAAAGATATTTGTCAAACATATCAATTGTTGCACCAATGAGTGCATTGTTTTGGCGCGCTTGCTTTCTTTTTTCACGATATAGAATATAAGATTTTGCAACTTGAGCATGGCGATTTTCAATCAGAACCTTTTCAACGCAGTTTTGAATTTCTTCAACAGTTGGAATTTTTTTTCCAAACTGTTTTTCAAGTTCAAAAACAACTTCTTTTGCCAAATTTTCGGCTGTTTCTTTGTCATTTCCCCCGCAAGCCCTTGCTGCCTTAAAAATTGCATTTGCAATTTTTTCCAAATTGAACTCTTGAAAAGTTCCATCTCTTTTATAAACTTGATTAATCATTTTCTTCTCTTCTCCTTTTTTAGATTTCACAAACTATATATAGTCTTGTTTCGTCCAAAAATATGCTATCACAACACAAGATATAGTGCAAAATGATTTTTAAAAAATTTTTTAATTTTTGCTGTTTTTGTTGATTTTGCACAAAAATTTTTGAATGTTTAATTGCTCTTTTTTCCTTTATTTAAAAGGGAAAAAGCCAATTTAATTATTGTCTAATTTTGTTAAATTTTGTTAATAAGAAATTCTTCAATTTTCTTGTTTTTGTCAAATTTCGACACACTTCGTCATATAAATACAAACAATGGAGCAAGGTGTATGATTTTTGAAAACTTTATAACTTTTATTAATAAGATTTTTGTCTTTTCTTCTTTTGTTAACTCTGCGTCCGGCTTTCCAAAACCTTTGACTCTTGAAGAAGAAAAAGAATATTTCAAAAAATTCAAGCAAGGTGACAAACAAGCAAAGGATATTTTAATAAGTCACAATCTTCGCCTTGTTGCACACATAGTGAAAAAATATTCTGGCGCGGGAGAAGCCGACGATTTGATTTCTGTTGGTTCAATTGGGCTTATCAAAGCAATAAATAGTTTTGAATATGACAAGGGAACTCAACTTTCAACTTATGCTGCCAGGTGCATTGAAAACGAAATTTTGATGTTAATCAGGCTTAACAAAAAGCACAAACAAACAATGTCTCTTCAGGAAACTTTGGGTCAAGATAAAGACGGAAACGACATTGAACTTATGGACATTATTCCTGGAATTGAAGATGAAGTTGTTGATGCAGTGGAAAACAACATCCTAACAGAAAAAATGGCAAATATAATAAAAAATTCTCTTCCAGAAAGAGAATATGAAATAATAAAACATAGATATGGACTTGAAGGCACTCGCCCACTGACTCAACGTGAAGTGGCAACAAAACTTGGAATCTCTCGTTCATACATTTCACGATTGGAAACAAAAGCAATGGAAACAATTAAAGAAGCAGTTGAAAAAAACAATCTTCTATCCTAGTTAACAATCTGACCAAATTCTTTCACGCGATTTGCCGTGGCATTAACTTGGAAAAATAATCTGCCCTTTTTTGATTCCAACAAAACTTGTATTTCGTCATCGAGTTCAAGATAAGACGAAAGCACATTTGTGATTTCGCTTTTTAATATGTTAATAATTCTTGACGGACTTTGATTTTTGTCTTTAACAAGAACGTTGATAAGTCTGTCTGTTCCAATGTCTGCAATTGTACGCATATATTTATATCTTCCTTTTTAAATTTCTTCGGAAATTTCCAAAAAGTCCACGATATTTCATGGTGTAATCATAGATTTTTCTTGTGCCTTCGTGCAAGTTTTCGCAAAGAATTGTGAAGGCTCGTCCAGCAACATTTCCACTTGCAAGCCCTCCAACGGTTGAAAGAGCTGTTATGTCATCATCTTCTGGGATAATTCCCAGAAGTTTTGTTTTTAGTGCACGCACAATTTCGTCTGCTGAAAGCATTTCTCCGCTCAGCACCAAATCGCCTCTTATTCGATTGATTATGATTGATTTGTGAACAAGGTCGTAGCCTGCAAGAATTGACAAAACCTTGTCGGCATCTCGCACACTCGAAATGTGGGGTGTTACAACAACAATTGCTTCGTTTGCGGAATAGACCGCACGATGAAATCCTGCTTCAACTCCCGCTGGGCAGTCAATCAATATGTAATCAAAACTTGGGTCAAGAGCGTCGATAACTTCTTTTATTTTGTCACCTGTCACATTCGACGCACTGTAACTATGTGCCGAAGGCATAACATATAGAGATTGAATTCTGTGGTCTTGGACCAGCGCTTGTTTTGCCCTGCATCGACCTTCGATGACATCGATTATGTCAAACATAACTTTTTTTTCAATTCCCATAACAACGTCCAAATTGTTAAGTCCAATGTCAACATCCATCAAACAAACTCTAAAGCCCAAAGACGCAAGTCTTGCTCCAAGATTTGCGCAAATTGTTGTCTTTCCAACTCCGCCTTTTCCGCTTGTTATAACAATTTTTCTTGCCATGGAAAAAGTGTATTTTATTTTGAAAAAAATTGAAAATCATTTTCTGACGAAAAAAGGCTTTTTTTAAACAAAAAAAGCAATCCATTTTAATTTGGATTGCTTGATTCAAATTAATTTTTTGAGAGCAATTTCAAAAGTTCTCGGCGACGAATTGCACTTTCTTTTGATTTTTCAAAAAGTTCTTTTGAAAGCTCTGGATTTGCTTTTTGAAGCGACGAAAATCTTGTTTCTCCCAAAATAAATTCTTCATAAGAAAGTGAAGGTTCCTCGCAGTCGAGAACAAGTTCACCGCTTTTTGGATTGTATCTGAAAAGGTCCCAATATCCGCTTTCAACTGCTCTTCTCATCTCAGTTTGCGAGTTTGACATGTCAAATCCATGATTAACGCAAGGAGCATAAGCAACAATCAAACTTGGCCCATCAAATTCGCTTGCTTCTTTGAACGCTTTGATTGCCTGTTCGTAGTCCGCTCCCATGGAAATTTTTGCAACATAAGCATTTTTTGAAATGACAGCCAAAGTTGCAAGGTCTTTTTTGTTGTTGATTTTTCCGCCAGAAGCAAATTTTGCAACTGCTCCGCTAGGTGTCGCTTTTGATGCTTGCCCGCCTGTGTTGGAATACACTTCTGTGTCCAAAACAAGAATATTAACATTCTCATTGGAGTTTAGAATGTGGTCAAGGCCACCATAGCCAATGTCATAAGCCCAGCCATCTCCACCAACAATCCAAACATTGTTGTCTTTTCCAATTGCATTTCGTCCCAGTTTTATTCCAAATCCAAACTCCGCATTGTCTTCAAACAAACTGTTTGCCCAAGCTGGACCTTTGCCGTCTTTATTTTTTGAGAATGGACAAGCTGGATATGACCCAGAATAGATGCTTGAACATCCAGTGGCATTTGCAATAATCAAATTCTCGCCAAAAAGTTGGCTCATAAGTTTGACATAAGGTGTTTCTCCACATCCAGCACAAGCCCCATTGAATTCGAAAAATTGTTTTTCAAATTGAAGCCCTTTTGTTGAAAATTTGTTGAATGGGGATTGTTTTTGTTTCAATGAATTGCTGTATTGATAGTTAATGTTTTCTTCTTGAAAATTTGTGTTAACATTCATTTCAAGCGCTTTTTCTCGCGCAGGGCAAACTTTTGCGCAAACTCCACATCCAGTGCAATCAAGAGGGCTTAGCTGAATTCTATATTGAGCGCCATTAACACCAAAAGCATTTTTTGTGATGAATGTTTCAGGTTTGTTTTTAAGTTCCCCCTCTTCCACCAAAACTGCTCTGAGGGCTGAATGAGGACATGCCATAACACAGCGTCCGCATTGAATGCATTTGTCGCTGTTCCAATATGGACACATCATTGCAATGCCACGTTTTTCAAATTGAGAGGTGTTTGTTGGAACACTTCCGTCTGGTGTGAATGCCGAAACAGGAAGTTCGTTTCCATCTCTGGTGGAAATTTTTTTCATTATGTTGTTTGCAAATTGACATTCTTTTTCACAAGTTGAACATCCGCCGTTGCACATATCTTTTTCAATCAAATTTGGTCCAATTGTGGTGTCGAGCAAAGATAGGTCAATTTGTTTTAACGCATCGCTTGAAAGAACTGCTTTTTCATTTGCTAAAACAACTTTTTCGCCCTTTCGGCCATACGTTTTTTTAACTGCTTCAATCATCTTTTCTTTTGCCATAGAAAAGTCAATTATGTTTGACGCTTTGAAAAATGCCGATTGCATAATGATGTTAATTTTGTTCCCTAATCCCAATTCCGTTGCAATCTTTTGAGCATTGATTACATACAGCTTTGCACCTTTTTTGATGAGGTCTTTCTTGAAAAATATTGGCAAGTTTTTGTTTAAGTCGTCACCTTCCAAAACTGTGTTCAAAAGAACAGTTCCGTTTTGCTTTAGGTGTTTTAGAAGGTCGAATTTATTAATAAAACTGTAGTTGTGAACTGCAATAAAATCCGCCTTGTCAATTTCATATGGCATGAGGATTTCACTGTTTGAAACGCGAAGATGCGAAACAGTTAAACTTCCAGATTTCTTCGAATCATATTCAAAGTATCCTTGAACAAATTTTTGAGTTGAATTTCCAATTATCTTTATGCTGTTTTTGTTTGCGCCAACTGTTCCATCAGACCCAAGCCCGAAAAACATCATTTCATAAACGTTTTTTGAAATTTCATCAAACTTGTTTGCAAGAACAGAATTTGTGTTTAGCGAAGTGTTTGTGACGTCGTCAACAATTCCCACTGTGAACGAATTTTTTTGTTCTTTGCAAAGATTTTCATAAACAGCAATTGCACATTTTGGAGTGAATTCTTTGCTTCCAAGTCCATATCTTCCACCAATGACTTTAACAGTTTTTCCCATCTTAGCCAAGCTTGACATAACGTCTTGATAGAGAGGTTCCCCAACTGCTCCACTTTCTTTTGTTCTGTCTAAAACACAAATGTTTTTGACAGTTTTAGGAAGAGATTTGGCAAATGCCTCAGCATTGAAAGGACGGAACAATCTGACGTTAACAACTCCAATTTTTCCAAGTTCAGCAAAATTGTGGTTGCCAGAAATTTTTGCCACAACGTCCTTAATTGTGTTGCTTCCGCTTCCCATGATAACAACCACATTTTCGGCATTTTGGTCGCCAAAATATTCAAAGGGTTTGTAGTTTCGGCCAATAACATTTCCAACTTCATCCATTGTTTTTTCTATAATTTCATAAGCGTTGTTATAAAACCTATTCGAAGCTTCCCGATTTTGGAAAAACACATCTGGATTTTGCGCTGTTCCCGCTTGATGAGGATTTGTTGGGTCAAGAGCGCGTGCTTTGAAATTTTCAATCTCCTTTTGTGGAATTAACTGTTTCAAAATGTCGTCGGGAATTGAATCAATTTTTTGAATTTCGTGGGATGTTCTAAATCCATCAAAAAAATGAATGAATGGAAGGCTGGTTTTGAGTGCGCAAATTTGAGAAATGAGCGCCATGTCTTGGGCTTCTTGAACCGACGAAGACGCCATCATCAAAAATCCTGTTGACCTGCAAGCCATAACATCCGAATGGTCGCCAAAAATTGAAAGTGCATGCGTTGCAACTGCACGTGCGGACACATGAAAAACTGTTGGAAGAAGTTCTCCGGCAATTTTAAACATGTTTGGAATCATAAGTAATAACCCTTGAGAACAAGTGAAAGTTGTTGTTAATGCTCCCGCTTTCAAACTTCCATGAACAGCGCCAGCAACTCCAGCTTCCGATTGCATCTCAACAATTTTGAGTTCTTTTCCAAAAATGTTCTTTTCGCCAGCAAGTTTCATTTCATCACAAGCCTCTGCCATTGGGCTTGATGGTGTTATTGGATATATTGAACTAACTTCATTAAGTTTGTAGGCAATGCGAGCGCATGCTGTGTTTCCGTCAACGCAAATTTTACTCATATCATTCTCCATAATCAATATGACAATTATAGACATTTTTGACTTATTTACCAACCAAAATTGAGAACTTAAAAAAAATAATATAATAATTTGTAAAAATTAGTTGTGTTTTAGGTTGTTTGTGATAGAATGAAAAAATATATGTGGGACGTAATTTTAGACGCTTTAATAGACACTGCAAAGATAATTCCAGTTTTGCTTTTGGTTTATCTTTTAATTTCTTATATAACTCACCACAAAGAAGAACCATACAAATTTTTAACAAAAAAAGGAAAACGTTTTGGACCTCTTTTGGGCTCGCTTTTGGGTGTTGTTCCTCAATGCGGATTTTCAGCTGTCATGGCAGATTTGTTTTCAAAACGAGCAATTACTCTTGGAACATTAATTTCAGTTTTTCTTGCAACAAGCGACGAAGCCATTCCAATTTTGTTAACAAATCCCGGTTGGTATAAAGAATTGGGAATAATAATTGGAATAAAATTTTTGATTGGAATTTTGTTTGGATATGCAATCGATTTTGTTCTTGAACTTTTTGAAAAATCTAAAAATAAAAAATTGAAACAAGAAGCTCTTGATGTTCATGGAAACTTGAATCTTGTTGATTTGCCCCACACTCATGACACAAAATGTGAATGTGACCACAAACATCACGACGAACACGAAAAAGAACATCAACACAAAGGTCATAACTGCTCTTGTTGTGCCGACAACATTTTCCTTGACGCCCTCATTCATGCTGGAAAAATCACTTTTTTCATATTGGTTATAAATTTGGTTTTTGGAATTGTGATTTATTATGTTGGAATGGAAAGATTTATAAACTTCGTTTCAATAAACAAATATCTCCAACCACTTGTAACTTCCATAATTGGAGTAATTCCAAATTGCGCTGCATCTGTTTTCTTGATTGAACTTTTTATGCAAGGAGGAATCACACTGTCGGCAACAATTGCAGGGCTCAGCATTGGAAGTGGTGTTGGAATCATGGTTTTGTTCAAAAATAATAAAAACATCAAACAAAACATTTTCATTGTGATAATTTTGTACGTAATTTCAGTTTCTGTTGGACTTGCTCTGACACCTCTCATAGGATAAAAAAACTTTCCTTTTGGAAAGTTTTTATATTTTAGTTTTGATGTATTCTTTCAGTTTTTCGCTATATTCAGGATTTTTCAAAGCAAAGTCGAAAACAGCTGTTAGATATCCAAATTTGTTTCCAATGTCATACCTTGTTCCATCAAAAACATAGGCAAGAACATCTCCTTTTTGAGCAAGAATGTCGTAGGCATCTGTTATTATCTTTTCGCCGTTTTTTGGTTGCAAATTCTCGCAAATTTCAAAAATGTTAGGTTTAAGAACATATCTGCCAAGGGCCGACAGGGTTGATTTAATTTCTTCAAATTTTGGTTTTTCAGTTATTTTTGTTGCAGTGTAAACTCTTCCGTCGTGGCTGGAATATTCAACAGAAGAATACTTAACAATCAGCTCTTTTGGAACGTCGCTACAAGCAAGGATGGTTTTTCCGGTTTTATTAAACAAATCAATCATTTGCTTAGAAACTGTTTCTTTTCCGTTGCCAACAAAAAGGTCATCTGCAAACATAAGCAAAAATGCGTCATTTCCAACAAATTCCTTTGCAAGCATAATTGCTCCACCTGTTCCGTTCAAAACTTTTTGTTCCACAAATTTTATTTTTGGAACATGTGTTCTTTCAACCATTTCTCTAAGTTCTGCATTGTTTTTGACTCTTTCCAAAAGTTCTTTGTCCTCTGAAAAGTGTTTTATAATGCTTTCCTTGTTTGCGCCAACAATAACCAAAATTTCATCAATTCCGCTCTCAATTGCTTCTTCAACAATAAGTTGAATTGTTGGTTTGTCGATGATGGGAAGCATGGTTTTTGAAACTGCTTTTGTGAAAGGCAAAAATCTGGTTCCATATCCTGCCGCCATAATAACTGCTTTCATAATTCCTCCAAAAAAAAGAACTTAACAATTTGTTAAGTTCAATTATTATTATTTTCATCAAAGAAGTCAAACGATTTCATGATTTCTTTCAAATCTTCTTTAGGATTAATTGCTTCGTTAAGGTCAAATTTTCCGTCACCTTGAGAATAATCTGGAACATTCAAAACTTTTTTGAAGTTGCTTGGAACGTCATCTTCACTGCTCAAAAATTTGTCAACAATGTTTTCAAATTCTTCACCTTTATTAAGTTTTATGTCTGAAATTGGTTTAATCAAATTTGCACGTTCTTCAATTTTATTCAAATCTGTTTTTTGAGTTGCCGAAGCATTTGTTTTTCGTTTTATTTCTTTTTTCTTGGTAGGTCCCACTTGTTTTTTATCTGTCAGTCGGTTGAGTAAATTCCTGATTGGATCGGTGGCTGGAGTTTTTGTCATGAGGTCAATGTTGAAATCATCCTTGAGTGCCAGACGAATTGAATTTTTTAGTCCAATCATCTTTTCTTTGAGATTTTCAACTTCGTCAATCTCAGGATATTTTTTTAACATTTCATTAAGGAAAATTTCCCATTTTGAATATAACATCCCAAGTTGTTCAAGTTTAAGTTTGTAGATATTTTGAGAACTTTCTTCAATTTCCTTTGCCTTGTCAACTGCTGCTGTCAAAGCAAAAGCAATGGAACTTTCTTTGGAACTTATGCCTTCCAACTTGGATTTTAAATGGGCAATTTCAACATCCTTTTCTTTCAACTCTTTTTGATGCTCTAAATTAAGCGAAGTTATATATTTTTCAACTTCGTTTTCGTTGTATCCATTTTTTTGTTTACTAAAATTCATACTTTCCTCGTGTTTGCTTTTATTGATGAAATGATTAAAACAATGACGGTCAAACCTGTGAGTGAAAACAAAACCAAAAATGCAGTCAGATTGATAAGTTTTTCACTAAACAACACAAGTAATATACCACACAACGTTCCAAAAACAAATACTTTCAGGTGAAAAATTTGTCGAAATTTGATAAAAATTGAAAAACTGGCAATTGAGAAAGCTAATATATAAATTCCAAAAACAAATGCCAATTGAAACTTGAAAAAGAAATTCAAAATTCCACAAACCCCAGAAAGCATTGCCCAAGTTGATATGAAAAGACATGAGTCGATGCGATAACAACAAAACCTTATGAAAAAAATTAATCCAATTGAAAAAATAAGCGAAGAAAACCAAATTCGACTTAAATAAAGCGTGCCTAAAAACGCATCAACACAAACTATTGAAACATAAGCAAGCAAAATAGTGGCAGTTGAAATTTTCAAAAAAATAGTTCTCTTCATCGAGAACTATTATTTCCAAATTTAAATAACTTTTGCAATCTTTTCAAGTTCAGATTTAACAAACATATCATTTCTTTCATCGACAAAAGCAATTGCATGCGATGTTATTGAAAGGTCACTTGAAACAGCTTTGCCCATTCCAACAAGTTTTTTTATTATTTGAACACCTGTTATGTTGTGTCCCATATACAAATTTTCATTGCTTGCAAAATGTTGGTCAAGTCTTGTTAACATTCCAACAACGTCAAAAATGAACAATGTCACATTTTTGCCATCTTTCAAAAGGCTTGTTGAATAATTTAATGCGTTTATTATTGTGTTGTAACTTTCGTCAAGATTGTTGTAAAAAGTGGTTGCAAACATTTCAACGTTGCTCTTCGATTTTCCATAAAACAAGATTTCTGGAGCAAGTTCCACTCCAACAAAAACAATTTTTTCATCAGAGTCTTCTTTTCTTTCAATTTCGTCAACAACGGCCAAAATTGCTTGCTCACTGTTTTGGAAATAGGAAATTGTTCTTTCACCTTTTTTGATTTCTTTTCCAAAAACTGTTGAAGGCACCCTTGGAATTGTGAAATTTGAAATGTCAATTTCACAAGAACTTCTCGACCAATTCAGAACATCAATGTCATTGATTTTTGAAATGTCAGAAAGAATTCCACAGTCATAGTTGTCTGCCATCTCACCATGTCCAAAAATTTTGTCACCTTCTCGAAGATTGTATCTTTGAATCAAATCATCTTGCACATAGAAAGTTGACGTTCTGAACATTTCACTGTTTTTCAAATTGTTCAGATAGAAATGACCGTTAACAGAATCCAAAAATCCAAGAACTTCTTTACATCTTTCCAAATTGAGTTCACTTAAGAAATTTGGATTTTGAGCAAGTTTCAAAATGTTTGTGTAAGAATCTTTTTGAAGAGGCTTTTGCAGTTTCAAAATTTCAGGCGGAATGTATTCATTAACCATGTTAGAAATTTTTGTTATTGTTTTTGGTGGACGGCCTTTTTTTGGACCATTTAAATCAACCTTAACAGCGCCAGTTGAAATTTGCATAATTTCCCTGCAAAGCACTTCTCTTTTCTTCGTTGTTGGTGAAGAAACGCCAATTGACCTAGCCAATTCGCGAAGTTCATAAACCCCCAATCCATCAAGCATTTCGATAGTTATATTCTTCTCATTTGTTATCATGAGGAAATTATATAACATTTTTTTACAAAATGCAACAATTTTTTTATAAAATTATTAAAATTTATTTCTTTGCTTCAATGAGTCCATATTCCCCATTTTTGCGTTTGTACAGAACGTTGATTTTCCCTGTTTCTGCGTTCAAGAACACAAAGAAATCGTGATCTATATTTTCAAGCATAACTATAGCATCTTCTTCAGTTATAGGGTCAAGATTATAACTTTTTCTTTTTGTGATTTTCGAATAATTATAATCTTCTTCTGGTGCTTCATCCAAGAACAAAAGGTCTGGAATTATGTCAGCAATTTTGAAATCTTGCTTTTTCTCTTTGAATTTTATGATTTGTTTTTCGAGTTTTGGAAGCGCAATGTCCAAATTGTTGTACATGTTTTCGCCAACAACTTCTGAACGGAAAAACGAATTTTTTCCAGATATACTGATTTCAAGTTTGAAAAGATTTCCTTCTTTTTTGCAAACAACTTTGCAATTTGCATCTTTGTCAAAATATTTTTCAAGTTTTCCAACTTTCTTTTCGATAAGACCATTTAGCCTTGTCCCAACACTATAATTTTTTTCTAAAATTTCAATTTTCATATTTCCCCTCCACTGTTATGATATCAGAAATGTTTAATTTTACAAAACGATTTCATTCTTTCCCGCAGAAAAGAAGAATTTTTTGTTTAACAATTTCTTTCATATATTCTTTTGCTTCCGAAAGGAAAAATCTTGGATTTGTTTCTTTTGGACTTGCTTTCAATGTTTGGCGAATGGAGGCAAGAAACGCAAGCCTAAGGTCTGTGTCAACATTGATTTTGCAAACATTGTGACCTTTGCAAATTTCTTTCAAGTCTTCTTTGGAAACGCCTTTTGCGTTTTTTATTTTTCCTCCTCTGGCATTGATTTGTTTTATTATTTTTTGGTCAACAGTTGATGCTCCATGAAGAACAATTGGAAATTTCCCAAGTTCTTTTTCAATTTCCGTTAATATATCAATCCTAAGATGTGGCTCGCCTTTGAACTTGTATGCTCCATGCGAAGTTCCAATTGCCACAGCAACAGAATTCACTCCTGTTTCCATAACAAAGTTTTTTGCCTCTTTTGGAGAAGTGAATTTGGCGTTTTTTTCGTCAACAGAAACAGTGTCTTCAACTCCCGACAATGTTCCAATTTCGCCTTCAACAAAAACCCCGTTCTTGTCGGCATATTTAACAACTTTCTTTGTTAGCTTAACATTTTCGTCATAATCCAAACTGCTTCCATCAATCATAACAGAATCAAATCCCGCGTCGATTGCCTTTTTGCAAATCTCATAAGATTTTCCGTGGTCCAAATGCAAATATGCAGGATGTTTCTTTTTTTGAGTTAAAGCTTCGAACATCATAACAGTTGCATCTATGCCCATATATTTAATTGCACTTTCACTTGCCGAGCAAATGACAGGCATTCCACATTCTTCTCCAGCTTCCAAAATTGATTGAAGAGTTTCAAGGTTATAAAAATTGAATGCTCCAATTGCAAAATGTTTTTTCAATGCTTTTTCGAATGATACAAAAATTGTGTCCATATTAATCCCCCATTTTTCAACAATACTCTATCAAATTTGACAAAAATAGCAAAATGTTTTTCACAAATCTCTCGTAAAATTATTTTGAGGTAAAAATGAAAAAATATTTTAAAATCTTTTTAAGTGTGGCAATTGTAACACTGATGATTGCAATGTTTTCAGGATGTTCAAACGAGTCTTCATTAACTGCAGGAGTGTCTGATGATAGATATGGAATTTTTGACGGAAAGAACGAAAACTTTAATGCAACTTTTGTTTATGGAATGAGAGAAAATCCATACAGAGCTGATGGAATTTCGAACAAAACTGTTGAGTTTGGAATTATAAGTGTGACATTTTCAACCCCACTTGAAACGAATGCAACAATCACATATCAACTTCAAATTGCTGACAACACAATTTCTGGAACACTGGAAAAAAGCCCGTTCACAAACGAATATATGGCTGACATTGGAATTAAATGTAAAGACAACTCTGCTCTTTCATTGAAACTTTCGTATGAAGGAAAAGAAGAAGCAATAACTCTTGAAAACAAAAATTCGTCCTGGAACATAGACCACAAAAAAGCACACGAAATTGGAATTAATGCTTTGTCTTCGGCAATAAAGAATTTCGAAAAACAAAATGTTGGCTATGAAATTTATGTGAAAATAATTTCCGAACAAGAAACAAATTTTGGAACTTACTACTGGACTGTGTCGGTGATTGGAACAAATGGCGACAAACATAGTGTTGTTTTTGGAGTTAATAGTGATGAAATTCTAGTAAAAAATTAAGGGCCATTAAGACCCTTATTTTTTTAATAACTTCTGGCAAATAAAACTGTTCTTGTTGCTTTTCCACCACAGAAAGGACAAACATGCTCTTCTTTCAAATTGTCATTTTCAATCATTCTTGAAGTTGCCCCTGTTTCGGCTTTAACTTTCAAACAACATTCTTCGTTGTCGCAAATGTGAGCTCTTGCAAATTTTTTGTTGTCAACAATGCTCAGCAAACTTTCCATGCTTGTTGCAAGTTCAATTCTCTCATTTCTGTAATTCAATGCTTTGTTATACATGGATTCATGAATTTCGTCAAGAAGGCTTACAATTTTGTTGCAAGCATCATCAACATTGCAAACAATTTTTTCAAGTGTGTCCCTGCGAACAAGTGTCAATGTTCCGTTTTCAAGGTCACGTGGACCAATTTCCACTCTAACAGGAACACCTTTCATTTCCCACTCGTTAAATTTCCAGCCTGGTGAGTTTTCTGTCACATCTTTTTCAACCCTAATTCCTTTTTCAAGAAGTTGCTTTTCAAGGTTTTCAGATATTTTCAAAACATCATCATTTCCTTTTCCAATTGGAATGATTATAGTTTGAATTGGCGCAATTCTAGGAGGAAGAACAAGCCCGCGCTTGTCACCATGAACCATGATGATTGCCCCAATCAGTCTTGTTGAAACTCCCCAAGAAGTTGAATAGCCATATTCAAGTTCTTCGTCCTTGTTAAGGAATTTTATGTTAAACGATTTTGCAAAGTTTTGCCCCAAATCATGAGTCGTTCCAGATTGCAAACTTTTTCCATCATGCATCATTGCTTCAATTGTGTAGGTTGCAACAGCTCCAGGGAATTTTTCGCTTTCCGTTTTTCTTCCTGTGAAGAAAGGAATTGCCAAAAGGTCTTTTCCAAGTTTGTCATAAACGTCAAGCATTTTCAAAGCATCCTCTTTTGCACTTTCATGGTCAGCATAAACTGTGTGACCTTCTTGCCACAAAAATTCACTTGTTCTGAGAAAAGGTCTGGTTGTTTTCTCCCAACGAACAACATTGCACCATTGATTCATTTTGACTGGAAGGTCACGATAACTTTTTATCCATTTTGAATACATTTCGCAAATTATTGTTTCGCTTGTTGGACGAACCACAAGGCGCTCTTCAAGTTCTTTTCCTCCAGCATAGGTCACAACAGCAACCTCAGGAGCAAAACCCTCAACGTGTTCTGCTTCACGCTTTAAATAACTTTCTGGAATGAACATAGGAAAATAGGCATTTTGAACGCCACATTTTTTAAATTCTTTGTTCATATAATTTTGAATATTTTCCCAAATGGCATATCCATAAGGTCTGATAACCATTGTTCCTTTAACTGGACCATAATCAACCAAGTTTGTTTTTGTGACAACGTCGGTGTACCATTGTGGATAATCCTCTTCCATGTCTGCAATTTTTTCTACAAAGTTTTTTGCCATAAATTTCTCCTACTATATATTGTGTATTATGTTATGCATAATACAATTTATGTTGTATTGTTTAATCAAATTTTTCTTCAATGAATTCATCAAGATTTTGTTTTATCACTGTTATTTTTCCTTTTGTTTCGTCCAAAGAAGTTAAGCAAAATCTAACAAGTTCTGTGCCTTTCACATAAAGCTCTTCTGCTTTGGAAAATGGCAAATTTTCATCTTCAAGTTTTGCAACAATTTCCTGAAGTTCTTTTTCTGCTTGTTCATAAGTTAGTTCCATTTTGCTTCTCCTTTTTCGTCACACGCGACACTATTCTACCATCTTTCAAATAGATTTGCAAATCATCTTCCAAAGAAATTTGGTCAACTGAAAAAATGTTTTGTCCTTCTCTTTCAAGTTTTGCATATCCCATTTTCAAAAGTTTGTTTGGATTTAATTTTTCGAGTGCTTGCGATTTCATTGCTAAATTGTATTCAAATCCGTTTAAAAGTTGTTTAACATTCAAGTTTAGGTCACGTTTTAAGTTTATTATTTTATTTAGATTTTGATTTATTTTTTTAGAAATCAAATTTGTCATTTCTTGCCAACTTTGACCAAGTTTTTCAATCTTAGATTTGCTTTCCCTAACAACAAGTTCTGCCCCTGCTGACGGCGTTGGCGCACGTAAATCGGCAACAAAATCTATAATTGTGAAATCTGTTTCATGTCCAACTGCCGAAACAATTGGTTTTTCACTTCTAAAAACTTCTCTGGCAAGTGCTTCGCTATTAAATGGCATAAGGTCTTCAAACGACCCACCGCCACGCGCAACAATTATCACGTCAACATCAGTGTGATTGAAATATCTTATTCCTCGAATGACGTCTTCTTCTGCGCCCGTGCCTTGCACGCGAGAAGGAAACAAAGCGATGTTAACAGATTTATCTCTTCGTGTTGTGATGTTTATTATATCTCTTATAACTGCACCTTTGTCTGAAGAAACAACGCCAATTTTTTTCACGTTCAATGGCAAAGATTTTTTATATTGGACGTCAAAAAGACCTTCTTTTTCAAGTTTGTCTTTTGTTTCGATGAATTTTCTATACAGTTCTCCCACCCCGTAGGGTTCAACTCTAACAACATTGAAATTTAATTTTCCACCTTTAACATAGTATCTTGGCGTGCCTGTTGCAACAATCGAATCGCCATTTTTCAGGTCAAAATTCGATTCATCAGCACCAAAAAAAACGCACGACAAAAGTGCGCAATCATCTTTAAGTGTGAAATACGCTGTTCCGCGAAGAACATTCAATCCTGATATTTCGCCATAGACAGAAATGTTGTGAAGGAGTTCTTCTGCATCAAAAATGCCCTTAATATATCCGCTGAGTTGCGAAACTGAAATTGCCTTTTGTTCCATCAAGCCCTACTCTTCAACTGGATTTTCTTTAATTATTGCACCCAAAATGCCATTTATAAATTTCGAACTTTTGTCGGTTGAATATTTTTTTGCAATTTCAATTATTTCGTTAATAACAATGTTTGACGGAGTTTTGTAATAATAAATTTCTGCGACTGCCAAGCAAAGAAGCGCCATATCGATTTTATAAACACGTTCTGGTTCATATCCAAACAGATTGTTTTTTATCATTGTTTCAATTTTTTCTTTGTTTGCATCATAAAGGCATACAAGCTGTTTTGAAAACGTTTCATCGTCAAGGTCAAGTTTGTTGTCGCCCATAATTTCTTTTTCAGTTGAGAAATCATTAAAAGAAAGTTCAACATCTGTTTCTTTGTTGAACATTCCTTCATAAATCATCATAAAAGCAATTTCTCTTGCAATTTTTCTCATGTGTTCCTCTTTTTTATGCCGAAGCAGTTTCTTCTGGTTTGAAATCAACACCCATAACATGAACATTGACTTTTGTTGTTTTCATGTCGACCATTGCAGAAATTCCATTTTTAATGTTTTCTTGAATTTTATATGCAATGTCTGGAACGCTGTAGCCATAGAAAACTCGAACAGAAACATCAACGTTAAGCGAGCCATTTGGATTGAAGCGGACTTTTAAGCCTGGCATCTTTTTTCGGTTAAAAAATCTTGAAACTTTTGAAGCATGAACAAAACTGCTGACCCCACAAATTTCCAATGTTGCGAGATTGATTATCGAAAGCAAAATGCTTCTGTTACAAGTTATTTTTCCTTTGAAATGAGATAATTCATTTTTTGATTCTTGCACCATAAAATGTCCTTTTAAATTAATTAAATATATAATAACTCAAAATAAATTTTAAAGCAAGCGTTTATCAATGATATTATATTCGATGTTTTTTGAATTTATTTCAAAATTTGACAAAATTTGCAAATTTTTCTTTGTTTAACAAAATTAGTGCCAATTTTAATATAATGCAAAAGATATTCAGGAGAAAAAAGATGAACAAATGTTGTAATTCTTACAAGCATAAAAAGTGCACCACCCCAACAACCATTGTCATTCAAGGCCCTATGGGACCAACTGGTCCAACTGGTTTAAGCGGAGAAAACGTCGAAGTTGGCGAAACTTTTACTATAAATCCAAATGAACAAGCAAGAGTTGTTTCAAGCAAAAGAGATGACAGGTTGGTTTTGGACTTTTACATTCCAAAAGGAGATTATGGCATTGCAGAACCAATTAAGGCAGGAATAACACAAAGCGTTGAATCGTATGAACCAGCAGAAATAACAGACAGATTTGAAAACGAAATTAGATATTTCGACTTCAAAATTCCAAAAGGTGTTCAAGGACCTCCAGGGCCTCAGGGCGACCCTGGTCAAAAAGGTGACAAAGGGGAACAAGGTGATGCGGGTCCAAAAGGCGAAACTGGTCCACAAGGTCCACGAGGACTTCCAGGCGAAATTGGAATTAGTGAAGTTATCACAATTGACAAAACTGAAACAGTCGGAAGCGACGAACCGGCAGAAGTTCAAGATGATTTTGATAGAAACATTCATCATTTGACTTTTTATATTCCAAAAGGTGTCACTGGCGCTCAAGGTCCTCAAGGAGTGCCGGGTGCAAAAGGTGATAAAGGCGAACAAGGTGACATCGGCCCTCAAGGTGCCAAAGGTGAAACAGGTATTGCTGGTCCCGCTGGCCCTCCAGGATTAACTCCAGATGTTAATGCAACAATTTACAATTCAAGTTCGCAAAACATTTCGAATGGAAATTTGTTAGAGATAAACGAAATTTTATCAAATCGAGGAATTAAAATTGAGAACAACACAATAATTGTTTCCACACCTGGCACATATTTAATAAGTTTTTCAATCAACAATGCCACTTCACCAACAGGGGGCGACAGTGTTGGAATTTCGATTAATGGAACTATGATAGAATGCTCAAAACGACCATTAACCGCAAGCACAAACACAAGTGCAACAATTGTATATAGACTTCAAAAAAATGATGCTGTGGGTCTTAGTGCTCAACTTTTGGGCAACAGAACCTTGCTTGCATCTGGTGCACCAAGTGCCATGCTAACAGTTATGCTCATTGCCAACTAAAAAAAGCCCACACAGGACTTTTTGGCGGAGAGGACAGGATTTGAACCTGCGGTTGCTTTCACAACACACGCTTTCCAAGCGTGCACATTAGACCACTCTGACACCTCTCCAAGCACGTTTATTTTATATCATTTCTTTACTTTTTGCAAGCAATTTTCAAAAAAAGAAAAAGTCAACATTTGTTGGCTTAATCTTCAAAATTATTAAGTTTTTCAAGCATAAAATCTAAATCAACATCGTGAACTTCACTTGCATCTTCCAAGGTTTCCACTTGACTCATTGGGCACCCTAAACAATGCATTCCAAAGCCTTCCAAAACTGTTTTCAATTTTTCGTTGGCGTTCAAAACTTCGCCAATAGTTGTGTCTTTTGTGAAAACAATTTTTTGATTATCACAAGTGTTTCTAACTTTGCATCCGCAA
Organism: uncultured Clostridia bacterium; assembly: GCA_934747765.1. Taxonomy (GTDB): domain Bacteria; phylum Bacillota; class Clostridia; order Christensenellales; family UBA1242; genus UMGS687. The sequence goes on along the minus strand of CAKVGZ010000001.1, from coordinate 293,767 downwards.
TTGCACTTTTCCATGTTATTCTCCTTTTCTAACGGAGTTATTATAACACATTTTTCAAAAAATCAAACTATTTAACTCAAATATTTCATAATTCCGCAAAGAATTGAATAACAAACTTTCTCACGATAATCATCTGAAAGCAAAAGTGTTTCTTCTTCTGAATTGCTCAAAAATCCACATTCAACGATCACAGCAGGAGTGTTGGTGCAATTTAAAATGTAATAGTCACCAATTCCTGGACTGTTTTTAGCATGTGGTAAATCCTTTTTTAAACAATCTTGAATTGAAGTTGCAAGATTTTTGGAAATTTCACACTCAGGATTGTAATAGACTTGCGCTCCACGGACAGAAGTTAATGGATAAGCATTCATGTGTATGCTTATGACAAGATCCGCTTTTGAGTTTAGAATGATGTCCTTTCGCTTTTGCATATCGTCTTTTTTCTTGTTCTTTGCAAAAGAAGAATACAATCCATTTGTTGTTGTGCGTGTCATGACAACGTTCACGTCATAATAATTTTCCAAATATTTTTTAAGGCTGTTTGCATAAGCAAGGTTAAGCTCTCTTTCGTTGCTACCTTGTTGTTTTCCTTCGCATCCAGGGTCAATCCCGCCGTGCCCCGCATCAATAACAATTGTCATAATTCCACTTGGAGAAGAAGCAAAAGCACTTGGCAAAAATGCAAAACAAGAAATGCCAAAAACAAGAACCAAAAACAAAATAATTGTTTTTTTTTGGAGAACAAAAAACTTAAATCTTCGCTGTTTATTTTTCATAAAGTATATATATAATTTTACTTCTATGATTATGATTTTAAATCAATGAATGAGAGCCAAAATAAATTGACAAAACAAAAAAAATCTTTTATATTAGTGCTGTGTTTAACTTGTTAAAAAATTGCTTCATATATAAGGTTAGACAAAAAGGAGACAACATAATGTTGCTATATAATTCATTAACTAGAGAAATTGAAAATTTTGAGCCAAGAGATAAAAATGAAGTTAAAATCTACACTTGTGGGCCAACTGTCTATAACTATGCTCACATAGGCAATTTGCGTTGCTATTTGATGGAAGACATTTTGGTCAAAACTTTGGAATATGATGGCTATAAAGTAAAGCGCGTTATGAATGTGACCGATGTTGGACATTTGGCTGGTGAAACTGATGATGGCGAAGACAAAATGTTGAAAGGTGCAAAACGTGAAAACAAAACAGTTCAAGAAATTGCAAAGTTTTATGCAGATGCATTTTTTGATGATTTGAAAAAACTGAACATTCAAATGCCCGACGTTATTGAACCTGCAACTCACTGCATTGATGATTTTATCAAGGCAATTGAAATTTTGCTTGAAAAAGGATATGCCTATCAAGCAGGAGGAAACATATATTTCGACACAAGCAAACTTAAATCATATCATGTGTTTTTCAATTTCAAGCAAGAAGATTTGGAAATTGGTGTGAGAGATGATGTCAAACTTGATGAAAGCAAAAGAAATCCAAATGACTTTGCTTTGTGGTTCACAAAATCAAAATTCGACAATCAAGCACTAAAATGGGATAGCCCTTGGGGTGTTGGTTATCCAGGTTGGCATATTGAATGCTCTTGCATAGCAATCAAACACCTTGGAGAATATGTTGACATTCATTGCGGTGGAATTGGAAATGCTTTCCCCCACCACACAAACGAAATTGCACAAAGTGAAGCAATTTTAGGTCATGAATGGTGCAAACATTGGATGCACGTTTTGCATCTACAAACAAAGGACGGCAAAATGAGCAAATCAAAAGGTGAATTTTTAACTTTGGATTTGCTAAACAAAAAAGGATATAGTTGCAATGATTACAGATTTTTCTGCCTCCAATCGCACTATAGAAAACCTCAACTCTTCTCTTATGACATTTTGGACAATTGTGTCACAGCCTACAAAAAACTTGTTGCACGAATTTCAAAATTGAAAGATGAAGGTGAAATAAACAATGAACAATTTGCAATGTACAAAGAAAAATTTTCAAACTGCATAAATAACGACTTGAACACTTCCCTGGCAATAACAACAATTTATGATTTGTTGAAAGACCAAAATGTTAATGATAAAACAAAACGTGAACTTATAAAAGACTTTGACTTTGTTTTGTCGTTGGATTTGTTAAATCAAGAACAAAAAGAAATTGCAATCATAATTTCTGATGAAGAAATAAATCATTTGATTGAAGAAAGAATGGAAGCGAAAAAGAACAAAGACTACAAAAAAGCAGATGAAATAAGGAACGATTTATTAAGTAATAACGTCAAATTAATTGACACACCGAACGGAACAATTTTTGAAAGATGTTAACAAAAAAACAGCATAATTTGCTGTTTTTTCTATATATAGTGTATTATGTTTGAATAGCACCACTTTATGCAACTTTTAGAACTGTATTTTCCAAAATTGCGCCAATTTCGTCAACAAGCTTGTCATCTTCCCCTTCAACCAAAATTCGAATGAGTTCTTCTGTTCCACTTGCTCGAACAAGAATTCGTCCTTTCTCTCCAAGCAAGCTTTCACAAAGTTCAATTTTTTCTTGCACAAACGAATTGTTCATAATGTCATCTTTGTTTTTAACGCTTACTGCTTTGTCAAATTGATGATATGGTTTGTAAGGAACTGAGAATGTTGGATTTGTTGAAAGGATTGATAATATTTGTGCTGACACCAAAATTCCATCACTACTTTTCCCTTTGTCTAAAAGCAAGAAATGGCCATTATTTTCGCCTCCAAACGAAGCATTATTTTCAAGCAAACCCGAAATAATTTCACTCTCGCCAATTCCAACAATAACACATTTAATTCCTTCTTTTTCAAATTGGTTTGAAAGTGCCATATTGCTCATTTTTGTTGTGACAATTTGATTGTAGCAATTATACTTTGTTAGATTATAAATTATATCTTCTCCAGAAACAACTTCCCCGCCTGGCAAAACAACTTTCACTCTGTCGGCATCTCCGTCAAACGAAAAGCCAATGTCAAAATTGTTTTTTCGCATAAAATTTTTGAGATTATCAATGTGTATTGCGCCACATCCAGAATTTATGTTTAATCCATTTGGATTTGCCGAAATTTGTTCAAAGTTATAATCTTTAAAAATTTCTTTAACCACTTCGCTTGAAGCACCATTTGCACAATCAAATGCAATTTTCAAGTTTTTCGATGCCTTCAATTCCTTTTTGACCAATTTTTCATAGGCTTCCAGGCATGTTCTATCAAATGAAACTTTTCCCAAATTATCATACGAACAAGGTGCAAAATCGCTTGAATTGGCAATTATGTGTTCAACATGACTTTCTTGTTCTTCGGAAATTCTAAAACCATTTCCGTTGAAGAATTTGAAACCATTATGATTTGCCGGATTATGAGATGCCGTTATCATAATTCCTGCGTTGGCTTTGATTTTTTCAATTGCAAAAGGAACAACAGCAGTTGGAACAATGCCAAGGTCAACAACATTTGTTCCCATAGAAGTCATTCCTGCAATCAACGCTCCCGAAAGCGTTTCGCCCGAAAGACGAGTGTCGCGACCAACAACAATTGTGTTTGTTTCATCTTTTCTTTCAAAGATAATTGCAACTGCCTTTCCAATTTCAAAAGCTAACTCTGGAGTAATAATTTCGCCCCATTCTCCCCTAATTCCATCTGTTCCAAAAAGTTTCTTAAACACTGTGTTTCTCCTAAAAATTTTTAGTTATATATTCACTTGCACTAACTGAAGCAATTGCTCCATCACTGCAAGCCGTAATAATTTGTCTAAGTTGCTTTTTTCTAACATCTCCTGCCGAGAACACTCCCTCAAGATTTGTTTCCATTCTGTCATTGGTTATTATGTAGCCATTTTCATCCAGTTCCACATTTGTCAAAAGTTCGGTGTCTGGTTTTCGGCCAATAGCGACAAAAAGTCCGTCAACGTTCAAAACTTTTTGCTCTTTTGTTAAACAGTTTTCAACGGTTATTGCGGACAATTTATCGGCCCCGTCAATTTTTATCACACGGGAATTTAGCAAAATTTCGATGTTATGTCTTTCGCTGTTACATTCAAGACGCTCCACCAAAATTTCGTCGCCTTTGAATTTGTCACGTCTATGAATCACATAAACTTTCTTTGCTAAGTTCGACAAATAAAGGCTGTCTTCGAGCGACGTGTTGCCTCCTCCAACAACTGCAACAGTTTTGTCTTTAAAGAAATTCCCGTCGCACGTTGCGCAGTAGCTGACTCCTCTTCCCAAAAACTTCTTTTCATTTTCAAGATTGAGTTGTCTTGCCGACGCTCCTAAACATAATATGATTGTTTTTCCTTCAAATGTTCCTTCATGCGTTCTAACAATTTTTGTTTTTCCCAAAAGGTCATATTCAAGAACATCGCTATACACAAATTCAACGCCCAAATTTGTTGCTTGCTCAAACATTTTTGTTGCAAGAGAAATTCCGTCAGTTGTTTCAACTCCCGGATAATTCTCAACAATGCTTGTTAAGGCAACTTGGCCTCCAGACATCATTCGTTCGATTATAAGAACTTTTTTGCCTGCGCGTCTTCCATAAATTCCTGCAGTTAGGCCTGCTGGTCCGCCCCCAATAATTAAAATGTCATATATCATAATTTTTTTCCTTTTCTTTAAACTTCAACTTCAACAAGACTGTCAAAAAGTGCAGTTATGTTTTCTTTCGTCAACACAGTTTTTGTTTCAGATGCAATTTTTGACGCTGTTTCGCCATTTTGCAGTCGCTGTTTGATTTGCTCTCTGCAATTGCACTTTCCTTTTCCTGTGTCATTGCAAATTTTGCAAGTGTAATTTGGAACAATATCGTTTTCAGTCAGTCCAATTTCCAAAAGTGCTTTCTTTTTATCTTCTTCAATTTTCTTAAGTTTATTTTCAATTTCAGAAGAATTTTTGCCATCGGCAATTGCCAAAGCCAATTCAATTTTTGTTTCAGCTTCAAGTTTTTCAAGACTTTTGAATTTTTCGTTTGAACGAGCTTTATTCAAGTTTTCTTCTGCCAAACGCGTTGCATTTTGTCTTCTTTCAAAAAGAACTCTTTCAACTTCTTTGTCATAATTGATTTCAACTGGTTTTTCATCTGCAACAAAAGTTGAGGCTTGCTTTGCTTGCTCAACAGTTTTGATTTTTTGACTGTTCCAATTTGCCAAAATTCCGTTAAGATATCTCATGGCTTGAGTTTTCCCACATGCAAGTGACGCTCCAAACTTAACAAGTTCAAAAGATATATTCCAACTGTATTTCCAGTTTTTGTAGAACTCGCGGTCAAATGAAGTTACTTGGCGGTCAGTTCCCAAAAGTTTCAAAATTTCTTTAATTTCTTCGTCTTCTGCAAGGACGTCGCTGAAATATTCATTCAATCCCTGAACATTTAAAAGCCCAAGTTTATAAAACTTTTGAACGAAATTGTTCATTCCTTCAAATTTTCTAACTGAATTTAAAAAACAATATTCCGCAATTTTCAAAATTGCATCTTCGCCAAAACCCATTGAAATCCATTTTGAAATGTATTTTTCAACAATGCTGTCAACATTTTCATAATACAATCCAAGTTCTTTTGCAACGGATTTTGCAAGTTTATAGAGCGAAGTTTTGTTGTTTTCATATTCCAAAATGTCATTAATTTCCATGAGTTTCATTTCATAATAACTCATTAAAATTTCATCAAGTTTTTCAAATGTCATTTTCCATGACGATTTTTTTTGTTTTACAATTTCGATAATAACTCCAAGACCAAATCCAAGTTCTTTTGTCCATTTCAAGAAAAGTTCTTTTTCTTCAATTGTTGGATTTTTCTTGGATCCCATTGCTTTGAGAACAAGTTTCATGTCATCTGAGTTGCGCTCATATGTTATAAGCCTGTCTTCAACATCTCCAACTGTTCTGACATTGTCATATGCCCAATTTTTTGCAACCGCAACAATGTAGGGATATCCCACATTTCCACCCTTTGTGTTGACGCAATATTTCATGATCATAAGGAACGCTTCAGGCTCAATGTGGAAAGTTTCAATTGTGTCAAAATATTCGCTATATTCTGCTGGGCTAATCATTCTTCCTTCAATAATTTCTTGTGCTTTGTCGGAAAAGTTTCCATATTTTGAAAGGTTATATTTTTTTGTGTTATTCAACACGTTTTTCAAAGGCAAATATCTGATTTCAACAGGAACAGCGTTCAAAACTTGAACAAGACCTTCATTTTCCCAATAGGAATATATTTCAAGAATTTCTTCTTCTGAAAGTTTCAAAACTTTCGAAAAACTCTCAATTGTGTTGTCATAAGCACTTGAACTTGAGCATTTGTAGAGCCCATAAAGATACACTTTAACAGCATTTTCTGGAGCGTATGGCAAAAAATCGTTGATAAAAATGTTATCAACTTCAGTTTTATTGCTTGCCACGCTTTGTGATGAAAATTTACAAAAACTCATGTTTTCTCCAATCACTCTGTTTGCTATTTTATCACAAAACATTGCAAACTGCAATTAATTTAGCAAAATTATAAAAATGTAAAATTTGACTTTTTTTAACAAAAAAAGAGCGGTCACGCTCTTAATCACATATTTTCATGTTGTCATATTCATATCTGCTGATAACTATTTCATTTCCAACAGACAAGAAAATTGAATTTATGAATGGAACAGAAAAAATTACATTTCTTTCGCGAACATAAATAACATCTGCCGAACCAAATTGGTCGATGTCTTCAATTATGCCAATTTTTTCACCTTTTTCATCAACAACTTCTTTGCCAATCAAATCTTTGAAATAGAATTCATTTTCCATCAAATCTTCAAGTTCGCTTTCATCACAAAGCACATCACAATTTCTAAGAAGTTCAGCGTCATTTCTCGATGAAACACCTTCTAATTTAACAAACAATGTTCCTTCACGAACTGAGATTGTTTCAATTTCATAATTTTTTTCAGAGATGAAAACGTGGCGAAGATTTTTAAATCTCTCCGCCTCGCCATCAACAACTATTTTAACTTCCCCTTTTATTCCTTGGGGTTTTACAATTGTTCCAATGTTAATCATTTTTCTCTTCAATCTTTACAATAACTTTTTTGTGTTGCTTGTTTGAAAGTGATTTAACAATTGTTCTTATGCTTGTTGCTATTTTTCCGTTTCTTCCAATAACTTTTCCCATGTCATCTTTTGCAACAGAAATTTTTATTATCTCTGCTCCACGGTCAGTTTCGGTTGTGACTTCAACTTCTTCTGGATGGTCGCAAAGCGCTTCAGCAATATATTTAACAACTTCCTTCATGTGATCTCCTTAAGTTCAACACTATTTTTTTTCAATAATGCCAGATTTAACAAGCAATGCTTTTGCAGTGTCTGTTGGTTGAGCGCCGTTTGAAATCCATTTTTTTGCTTTGTCAGCATCAATTTTGATTTCAGCAGGGTCAACAAGTGGATTGTAAGTTCCAATAACATCGATAAATCTTCCGTCACGTGGTGAACGTGAGTCAGCAACGATAACACGATAGAAAGGTGATTTTTTATCTCCTAATCTTGTCAAACGAATTTTAACTGCCATCTTCTTTTCCTCCTATTTTTCTTTTTGTATATATTAAATTCTTTCGAATGTAATATCCTAGAATCCAAATCCTTTTTTGTTTTTGATTTGTTTCATCATTTCTTTGCTTTTTTCAAGTTGCTTCAAAAGTTGATTAACATCTTGAATGCCCGTCCCGCTTCCTTCAGCAATTCTCTTTCTTCGTCCCGCCTTTATAACTTCAGGATTCTTTCGTTCATAAGGCGTCATAGACTGAATAATTGCCTTTTGACGCAAAAGTTGTTTTTCGTCAATCTTTGGCATATTCTTAAGTTTTGACCCAAGTCCAGGAATCATCCCAATGATGTCGTTTATGTTCCCCATTTTCTTGAGATTTTCCATTTGCACAAGATAATCTTCAAAATCAAATTTGTTTTGTCTAAATTTCTTTTCAAGTTCTCTTGCTTGCTCTTCGGAAACCGCTTCTTGCGCTTTTTCAATCAAGGTCAAAACATCGCCCATTCCAAGAATTCTTCCAGCAATTCTGTCTGGGTGAAAAGGTTCAAGGTCGGCAAGTTTTTCCCCAACACCGCAAAATTTAATTGGTTTTCCTGTTATTGCTTTGATGGATAACGCTGCTCCGCCACGAGTGTCCCCGTCCAACTTTGTGAGTATAACACCCGAAATTTCAAGACGTTTGTTGAACTCCTCTGCTGTTGTGACCGAATCTTGACCAATCATTGCATCAACTGTTAGAAGGATTTCTGTTGGAGAAACCGCTTTTTTAATTTCTTCAAGTTCCTTCATAAGTTCTTCGTCAATGTGCAATCTTCCTGCCGTGTCGATTATAACTGTGTCGTATCCTTGTTTTTTCGCAAATTCAACACCTTCTTTGGCAATCTTAACAGGATTTATTGTTCCCTTTTCAAATACTGTTGCATTTGCTTGTTTTCCAACAACTTGAAGTTGATTAATAGCCGCAGGACGATATATGTCACACGCAACCAAAAGAGGTTTTTTCCCGCTCTTTTTGAGATAAACAGCAAGTTTCCCACACATGGTGGTCTTTCCTGCACCTTGGAGCCCACACATCATAATGACAGTTGGTGGCTTAGGACTTATTTCAAGTTTTTGATTGTTGCTTCCCATAAGCGAAACAAGTTCATCACGAACGATTTTGATTACCTGTTGAGCAGGAGTCAAACTTTTCAAAACTTCGTCACCAAGGGCTTTTTCAGAAACATCAGCAATAAATTTTTTAACAACAAGATAATTGACGTCCGCTTCCAATAGCGCCATCTTAACTTCTCTCATTGCTTCTTTAATTTCAAGCGAAGTTAATTTTCCGCGATTAACAATTTTGTTAAAAGCATGATTTAACTTTTCACTCAAACTACTGAATATTGCCATTCAAATTTCCTTTTAGACGACATATTTCTTTGTATGCTCCGACTTTTTCTTCAATCTCAACAAGTTTTTTTTGCGCTTTAAGAACACAGTCGTAAACAGCTTGGCGAGAAATGTTGTTGTTTTCGGCGATTTCGCTTAATGTCAAATCGTTTTCATAGTAATCGCGAAAAACACTTTCTTGCGAAGCGCTCAAAAGCCGTCCATATAATTCAAATAAATTGCTAAGATAAACAGTTTTTTCAATTTCAATCATAATGTAAAGCCTTTTTGCTTTACAATAATAGCACACGAAAAACTTTTTTGCAACTGTTTTTTGTAAAAGATTACAAATTTTTAAAAAATCTTTGATCTAAAATAAGATATCTTCAAAAAATTAATATTGGTGCACCTGGAGGAGCTCGAATCCCCAACCCTTGGTTCCGAAGGGGGCGCCAAAACTTACCAAATTGTATCATATTTTAATCGTTTTTTAACAGATAAAATCGTATTGTAATACGGCTAAACTCCCGAGAAATAAAGGCTTTCAAGCACTTTAATTTAACAAAAATAATTATACAATATTTTGCAAATAAAATACAACATTAAACGACATACTTGCAGAATTTTTGCATTTTTGTTGTAAATTATCTTAGAAACGGTATTAAAAAACTATACATTTTATTGCATTTAATTAAGTAAGTATTCGCTTGACCTTTAACAAAAGATTTTGTTAAAATTTTTAGGAAATACAAGGTCTTTGTGGGGGTGTTTATGTTTAGCTTCTTAACTAAAAAGAAAGTAAAAAAATGATAATTTTTTAAAAATCTGTTTTACAGGACATAGACCAAAAGGACTTTCTTGGGAACAAAGTGATGTTGTAATTGCTGTTTGGAATGGAAAACCTAGTGGAACGGGCAATGCTGTAAAAATGGCAAAACAGTCTGGAAAGAAAAATAAGAGTAGTTAATCCATATAATTTAGCATAGAAAAAACCGATATAGAAATTATATCGGTTTTTTGTTATATTTTAGCTGTTTATTTCTTCTTTTTGAATAGATTTTTAATTTTTTCAAAGAACTTTTTAAATACTGATCCAAGGTCTGCAAATGTCTTTTTGCTTATTGCAAACCAATAGATTGCAAATCCACCAATTCCTGCAAGTAGCATTGTTCCGATTACAATACCTGCAATTTGTCCGCCCGAAAGTCCGTCCTTTTTAGCAGGTGGGGTGATTTCGCCACCGCCCGAAGATATATCTTCATATACTGCTGTTAAAGTCATATTTTCTCTAACAGAGAATTCATATGTTGCCTTTGTGCTTAAAATTTCGCCACTAGCATTTTCCCAATGTTTAAATCTTTTGCCTTCAGCTGGAGCATTTGCAATTATTGTTACAGTGTCGCCTTGTTTAACAACTCCTGCGCCTGTTCCACCGTTGACTTTGATTTCAATAGACGGAGCATCGCCTACATCTCTGAAATGCGCTTGGATTGTGATCTCTCTTGCAGGCATTACAAAGGTTGTCGTAGAACTTGTCGCACTTGCAAACTCAATGGTTACGCCCGCCGTTTCGCAAGTCCATTTGTCAAAGACCTTTCCGGTTGGTGCGCTCTTTGCGGTTATGGTAATGGTTTCACCGGCTTTTGCAGGGGATATGTCTTTCGTTCCGTCCACCATAATTATATCATACTTTGGAACAGATAAGTAAGTTGCCTTAAACGTAACGTTGCCGGCAGGCATCATGAAAGTTATTTCGGACTTAGTTAAGTCCATTCCCGTTGTGTCAAGTCCAGTAACAACCCACTTGTCAAATATTTCCCCGATAGTAGCATGATGTGCCGTTACCTTAATCATATCTCCATAATATGCATATTCAACCGTTTTATCACCCTTTTTAGCTACACCATCAATAACTGAAATATTATAAGTCTCTTTTACGTAAGTATAATAATAATATGTTACTGTATGGCCACTATCACTTACAGTTTGATTTAGACCTTCGACCCTACTAAGAGCATGACCATAAAGTGATGGGGCAGCTGTCCAATTAAGGTAACTTCCTACTGCACAAGGTATTATAGCTTTTGGAGCATTAGGAATTGAGCTTCCGTCCTCGAACTTATACTCAACATTAATATTTACATAAGTTTGAGTTTCAGTATTATCATTGGCAAGGATATTTCCCCTCTCGTCAATCACTTCGAAGGCAACCGTGTCTCCGTTATTTAAAACCGCATCGAATGGGATTTGGTAAATCAACTCGCAATTCTCTAATCCTGAATTAAAATCGCTACCATTATATTCCAAAGCACCCTTTGGCCAAAACTTACTCTTTTCGCCCCATACAGGAATAGTAAAAGTTTGCGTTGTTTCTAATTTTTGTCCGCCGGTCGTAGTTGCAACGCTTCCGTCAGCATGCTTTATCCACAATTTCATAGTGACATAGCGCTGTGTAGTGTCCGAAAGATTTTGTACGATGGTGCGCAACTGTATTTTTTCTCCTGCCATACCCGTGTTGAATTTGTTTTTATCCCAACCACTGAGCAAAACTCCACTGCGATAATTTGCAAAATTGTAATATCCATTATAATTCGTTTCCGCAAAGTCTGTCGGATTAGAATACTGCCCCGTATATTTCTTGACTTCGGGTTCGGCAACATAGAGACTCTTTCCTTCTATGAGTTGAGACAACCTCTTGTAACCTTGTAATTTACAAACTTCACAGAACTGATAGTTTGTATCACGCATAAGACATTCCCAACTCGAATTGTATGCAGTGTAAGAAGGATGTGTATTGCATGTAAAAGTTTTTCTAAATCCTAGTATTTGTTTCCATTTTACTTTTTCAGGATCGTGCGTGTATGCAACATTTAGCGAAGTATAGTCAGTTGATTCTGCTGCAATGGTCATATATTCATCACCAAGTTCTAGCAATCCGTGACCAAGTTCGTGCGTAAAAGTCTTTTGCGCACGTGAGCTATCGGCTGGAGTTATAAGATAATGAATACCTTTTTTATAATTTCTATGTGAACCACCAAAATCTTGAGATGTATTAACTAGCACAGCAAACTGATTGATATATTCATGCACATAATAAAATGGGGGATACATTTTATCATCGTCCCAAATAAACGTGTCAGGGTCAGTTTTATTAGGGATATGGGCGTCGTGAATTTGCTCAAGAAACGCAGGTCCTATACAGCGTTCGAAAATATGGTTTTTCCATGCACTTTTGTTTACTGAAATCATTGGACCACTCTTTTTATCAATAACCACGTCGAAAAACGTACTGCCACCACTGTTAAAGCTCGACTCTGACGCCGTGCAAAGTGCATAGACGTTGAAACGGTCGGCATAACTACGATATGGCTCGTACTGCATTGCACCCTCCCACACCTTTTTGACGTCATCAATAAATTTTTGTTGCTGACTCTTGGTGTAGCCCTCGCCACAAATGAGCATTACTATATTCTCTGTGTCACTTCTTGTCTTTTGAATAGTATAGACAGGAATGGTCGGAGTGGCGTATTTGCCATCGCTAGAATAATATGGACCAAGTTTAAGTCTTAGTTGTTGGTCAAGGCTTACGTCCCACTCTTGACTTGGGTCTTCATCGGGCTCGGCTACGGTATAGTCGTCTTCTATTTTATCAGGTGCAGAACCCACATAAGGATTGTTTACACTGCCATTACCGGAGGTTGCTACATAATAATCTGAGTCTAAATAAAATGCAGGTCTTACTCCCATATAATCCGTCATTGGGTATTGTTTTCCTACAGACCCATTACTTTCCACATAGCGCATTAAATGGTTACAAGTAGTAACAGGCGTTCTAAGCCAATATGGCCAAGCTATTCCTTGCTCGTTTCTAGCTACATAATAATTGCCGAAATTTTTCCATACTGTATTGACTTGTTGAACGTCCAGCAGAAAAACCTTTTCGGTCGAGTTTTCGCCGTATGCGCTGTTGAAGTTGTTTGCAACGTTCTTGATGTCATAATTAACTTCCAAGTCAGAGCGCCCTTCACCATCGTGAAATCCCAAATTGTATTCGGGGTGAGATACGATTGAGCGTTGAGTCACGTTCTTCATTGCCGCAATCTCGGCTTTGGAAAATTCATTCAAAAATCCTGCCTTTTGGTCATAAGCATTTCCATTTACGGAATCGTCCCTTGGAGGGTTGCCACACAACCACTTCACTTCGCCCGCTACTGCCGTAGAGTTGAGCCAAGAACGCATATTGCTGTCTTTCCAATAGTTAGAGCCACGGTTATCACGATTATAGTTGCGACTGTGCGATTTAGAACGGTTGTTGTCGTTGGTCTTAGCGTCATAAGGAAGTGTGTCGATTACGTTGTCTGCAAGCATAAGAGCCCCTTTCTCATCGATACTTACACATCTCCATATTACATCCTTGCCGTTGTACTTACCAAGGCTTATATAATTCCCTAACTCTACTTGCGTTGTCGTTCTTGTTCCGTTTTCCGTCTTAACGCCTTGAGCGTTCACGACCATTTTATATTTTGCAGTATCATCGATTGTATGAGTTTTCATTGCTTCGCCACCAAAAATAGCAAGAATGAACATCATAGCAATTATTAAAGCAATGCTTGTTTTTTCAAAATATTTTTTCATTATGTTTCCTCTCCGAAAAAATTTTGCCACCTAAATAAGATATACCTATCCTTCACTAGTAAAATATAACTCTCTCAACTCTTAAATTATAATCATTATGTAATTATTTGATATTCCAGTATTTTTTTGCTGATTCTATTTGTTTGCTAAAAGTTATACCTTTTGACCATTCAATATAATTTGCTAGTTCATTAATATTTATAAATTTTCTTTCACAAATTTCCCATTCTTGTTTAAATAGTAAAAGATCTAGAACCTTTGCCGTATAACTTATTTGATAATACGTTTCACCATTTTCAACAACCTCAACCGCACCGATATATTGTATATCTTTAAGTGTAACACATGCTTCTTCCATTAATTCCCTGCTTAATGTTTCTTCTTTCGTTTCATCGTTTTCCGGATGTCCACCAGGGATAGTCCACACATTTCCATTTTTAACTATCAAAAGTTGGTTTTGCTCATTAAAAATATAACCGCTTACTTGCATATATTTTTTATTCTTTAATTTAAAGCCCTCGCACCAAAGTATTTTACAATTTTCTGATAATATTTCATAATTATTCATATTTTAAGAATACTATAAATTTAAAATCATGTCAAATATAACTAAATATTTTCAATATTAATATTATTGCCAATGGAGTACCGATGAAAAACATTCAAGAATGGCTAGGACACTCAAATTTTAACACCACTATATAAAATCAAACGGCATTTGCACAAAATCTTAGTTTTCTCTTAAAAAAACACGATTTTTGAACAAAAAAGGGCTAAAAATCACTACATTTTTGAAATCAAAAACTTTGGTCTCTTAAACAAGGATACTTGACAGACGTAAGGTGTATGTGTGATAAAAAATAAAAAATCAGCGACTTGCTAAAAGTCGCTGAAATGCCCGTTAGTATTGGGCTTTTGGTGCATCTGTACGGGGTCGAACCGTAAACCCTCAGTTCCGAAGACTGATGCTCTATCCAATTGAGCTACAGATGCAAATCGGGCATTTTTTGATGGGAAATGTCAAACCCCTGACAATCTGTTCCGAAGACCAATGCTCTATCCAATTGAGCTACAGGTGCATAAGTGGATTTCATTCCATATTAAATATTATAATTATAAATTTCTTCTATGTCAAATGTTTATATTATTTTAATTTTAACAAAAAAAATCAGGCATAAACCTGATTTTATTTATTAAAAGTGTCTGCCGAGCCAACTTCCGAGTCGATTTTGTCAAGTTCCAATCTGGCAAAAAGAGGTTCAATATCTGGCAAAATTTCAACCGAATAGGATACTGGTTGGAATTTATTTGTTTCAAAGCCAAGCCATTTGCTGATTTTATCTGAAGTTTTTGGAAGAATCATTGCAGAAATGTTTGCAAGATTGCAAATTAGATAAATGCAATTTGAAGTTATCTTGTCAAAATCTTCTTTAAAGTTTTCATACAAAGTCCAAGGCTTTGATTTATCATAGTATGCATTTGCAAATTGAACATAAGAATAGAACTTTTCAGCAACTGTTTTGAGTTCTCCTCTTTCCATTTCAGTTGCAATTTCATTGTACCAATTTTGAACTTCATTTTTGATTTCGTCGTCTAAACTGAGTTTTGGAAGTTTTCCTTCATATTTTTTCTTTAAGAAAGACAAGTTTCTGTTAACAAAATTTCCATATCCTCCAAGAAGTTGTTTGTTGTGACAATCCACAAAATCTGAATATGAAAATGATGCATCTTTTCTTTCTGGATTGAATCTTATAAAAAAGTATCTAATTGAATCGGAATAGAAATTTGAAATAAGATTGTTGACGGTGACCAAGTTGCCTTTGCTTTTGCTCATTTTCACATTGTTCATGTTGATATATTCGCATGAAATGATGCAATTTGGTTTATTAATTTTTGGGTCAATTGCTTCCAAAAGCGCAGGCAGAATGACTGTGTGGAAAACAATGTTGTCCTTCCCATGAACATAGTAACTTTTGAAATTGTCCGATTTGGCAATTTCAAGAAAATCTTTTCCTTCTTTGGAAGCAAGGGTTATGGCATCGGTGAAATATCCCAGCACTGCTTCGAACCAAACATAAATTCGTTTGTCATCAAAACCTTCAAAGGGAACTTCTATTCCCCAAGTCAAATCTCTTGTGATTGCTCTGTCTTTAAGACCTTCGTTAACATATTTCAAACTTTCATTAATTGCTGTTTGGCGCCAATTATATTCCTTTGAATTTTCGATTATATATTGTTTGATTATCTCGGTGAAATCTGACATTCTGAAATATAGATGTTTTCCATTTTTTATTTCAACAGGTGTTTGACAATATTTACATTTAGCATTTTCAATTTCGCCAACTTTGAAAACTGAAAGGCATGCGTCGCATTGCTCACCGTTTGCTTCTCCTCCACATTTTGGGCATGTTCCAACAACTTCTCTGTCAACAATTATTTTTCCACAATGAGGACAAAAGTAGTTATCTTCATAGGCAGTGTAAAGATAGCCGTTTAAGTCAATTTTTTTCAAGAACTTTTGAACAAGTTCATGATGAGTTTTTGTCATTGTGGACGAATATAAATCGTATGAAAAATCAAGGTCACTGAAATTTTTAACAAATTCGTTGTGATAATGTTCAGCAATTTCATTTGGTTTGACACCACTTTTGTTTGCACGAATTGTTATAGGTGTTCCGTGGCAATCAGATCCAGAAACATAGTAAACTTTGTCGCCATTTTGTCTGAAATATCTTGCCAAAACATCTCCCGGCAAAAGTGCTGCAAGATGACCAATGTGAAGAGAGTTGTTTGCATAAGGCCAAGCACCACCAATTAAAATTGTTCTATCCATCAAATTTTCCTCTTTTTGTTATAATTTGCTTTGAAAGTATATCACATAATATTTTTTTTACAAAGTAAAAATTTTATAAAAATAGTTTGTTTTTTATAAATAATTAAATATAATAATTTTATGAAAAAACACACAGCATTAAAATTTTTCCTTGTTCTTATAATTCTGGCAGTAATTGGCGCAGGAATTTATTTTGGAGTTTTTAGAAGAGATGTGTTCAAATTGACGTGCACTGTTTCTTTTGATGCCCAAGGAGCAACTCTGGAAGAAACTTCAATAATTGTTAAAAAGAATCAAACAATCACGCTCCCTGAAGTCGAAAAAGAAGGGCACACTTTTGACGGCTGGTTCGAGGGCGAAACAAAATGGACAAACGAAACAAAAGTCACACATGACGTAACTTTAAAAGCAAAGTGGAATCCAATAAAATATAAAATAACTTTTGTGATTGACGGAACTCCTCACGTTCAAGAAGTTGACTTTGGCACTGTTCCGGTTTGTGACATTGCAGTTGAAAAATCCCCAACAACTCTCAAAGAATATGTTTTTGCCAAATGGACGCCTGACCTTGAAAAAGTGTCTAAAGACGCAACCTACACTGCCGTGTTCACTGAGCAAGAAAGAAAATATCACATTGTGCTTTCATCAAACTTTGACGGCGGAGAACTTTCGGGAGGTGGAGATTTTGCCTATGAATCCTCCACCACAATAACCGCCACCGAAAAGGATGGATTTAAATTTCTTGGCTGGTTTGAAAAAGACACAGAAACGCTGGTCACAACTTCCAAAACTTTTGAAATATCTTCTATAACCAATGACAAAGAATATGAAGCACGTTATGAAGTAATATATGTGAAAGCATCGCTAAATATTGATGGAAAAGTGATTGACACTCTGACCATTGACTACAACAAACCAGTGGGAAAAATTAATTCCAGCAAATATGGAATGTCTGCCTACACAGTTGAAAAGTTATATTTGGAAGACACGTTTGAAACAGAAATTGACCCTGAAACACACAATCTCACAACTCCAACCATCACACTTTATGGAAAATGGAAATATGTTGTGGACAACGGCTTCTATGAGTATCTTGACAAATTTAAAAATGCATCAACTTCAACAAAAATGGAGATTAATTCATTTGAAGAACTGGTTGCATGGGCAGATTATGTTGTATTCAATGACATAACTAACAGCGGATTTAAATTTCTAATCAAATACAAAACTTTTGCCTCTCAAGCAGAATTTACAAAAGAAATTGCAAATGCAATCAGTGAATCTACCTACTCGTTAAAAATTAATGTTGGTTACACATATCTAAGTGACAATAAAACAGCAAGCATCTACATCACAAACAGCATAAGATCAAAAGAAGCAACAAAAGACGCAGACCCATTGAACGAACATCTGTTTGCACAACTGGATTATGCTCTGCTTTCTTCATCAAGCGGACGTGCAGATGATTACAAGTTCAACATAGAAAATGTGCCAAAAACAATTGAAGTTGAAACTTCAACTCAACTTGTGTATGCCCTTGAAAAAGGTTTGAAGCCAATTTGCAAATCTGGTTCAAAAGCAGAAATTGTGTACAACGAAGCAAAAGAAGTGCTGAGAAGGATTTGTGATGACAGCATGAGTGACATAACAAAACTTCGTGCAATTTATGAATGGCTCATCATGGAAGTCCAGTATGACAATCATGCGGCGGCGGAAAATGAAATTTCAAAATCTTGGCATGAATATAATGCATGGTTTGCGGAAGGAGTTTTCATAAAGAAAAAGGCAGTTTGCGATGGAATTTGCAAAGCATTTTTGATTATGGCAAGAATTGAAAACATCGCTTGCGTTCGAGTTGTTGGAGATTCACACGCTTGGAACAAAGTTTATGTTGACGGAAATTGGTTTGGAGTGGATGCAACTCACGGGAATTTGGCAGTGAACAAGCAAGAAGTTTTGACCTACACAAACTTCCTTTTCACAGATGACTATAAAGAAAAATCTGGCTACACTGCAACAAACTACACCAATTTGATAGCAAACACAAATTTTAATATCTACGAATATATAAGTTTTGGATTACCTGGAAATGAATTTGATTTGCTAATTAACAATAAACAAGAATTTGAAAAAGTTGTTTTGCTAGTTAAAACATACTCTTCAGTTTCAGATGTTTACACTTTTGAAATTGCTCTTGCAAATGATTATAACGTTTCATTTAACACACTCTTTTTAGTTGCGCAGAGCAAAGGTCTTAAAATAAAAAACACGTATGTTGAAAGATATGAATCATCCGGACTAAAAACATATATAATTTATGTGAACAAATAAGCACCTTTTGGTGCTTTTTTTGAATATTGATTTAACTTTTTCCAAAAAATAGTTATAATGGAAAAAGATTTAATAGAGTTTAAAGAAGAAACAATGGATGAAAAAAGAGAACGTTTTAACAAAAGGATAATTCTTCACTGCGATGTGAACAATTTTTTTGCAAGCGTTGAATGTATTTCTCGCCCTGAGCTAAAAGACAAGCCTGTTGCTGTGAGCGGAAATCCAGAAACACGAACTGGAATTATTCTTGCCAAAAATGAACTGGCAAAAAAGTTTGGTGTTAAAACAGGAGATGCCATTTTTGAAGCAAAGCAAAAATGCCCCAATCTGATTTGTTTGCCACCTCATCATTCACTCTACGAAAAAATATCCAAACAAATCATAGACATATATTACGATTACACCGACACAGTTGAAAGTTTTGGAATTGACGAATGCTGGCTTGATGTGACCGGCTCAACAAACCTTCTTGGCAGTGGAAAAGAAATTGCCAACAAAATTCGCAAAAGAGTTTTGGACGAAATTGGTGTCACAATTTCGGTTGGAGTCAGTTTTTCGAAATTGTTTGCAAAACTTGGAAGTGATTACAAAAAACCTTATGCAACAACTGAAATATCAAAAGAGAACTTCAAAGAAATTGTTTATCCATTGCCTGTTGATTCTGTTATTGGCATTGGACGAAAAAGTTTGCAGAAATTGGAAAAAATGAACATATCAACACTTGGTGATTATGTGAAACTGCCCGACTCAGAACTTAAACTTAAATTTGGAATAAACGGAATTTTATTAAAACAAAAACTGCTTGGATATGATTTTGATGAGGTTGTTGACAACAACAAAAGACCCGAGGTTAAAAGTGTTGGAAACGGAACAACAACAATTGTTGACATTTCGTCGCGCGAAGAAATTTTCAGTTTGATTCAGTTTCTTTCAGAAAAAATTTCGAAACGTCTTGAAGAAAAAAATCTTGCTGGACGCACAATTCACATTTCAATAAAAACCTCAGATTTCAAACGTTTTGGACGCTCAGAAAGCACTTTTGAGTTCCTACAAACGCAAGACATAATTTCCAAACACGCAATTTCTCTGCTGGACACTTTTTGGGATTACAACACAAATGTTCGCGCTGTTCGAATTTCCGTTTCAAATCTTGAACACCTTGATTCTCCTTCTCAAATTTCGTTTTTTGAAAAACCTAAATCTAACATAGAAAAAACTGTTAATGAAATAAAACGCAAATATGGAAAAAAAGCAATTGAATTAGGTTCCGTTCTAAAAAGTGAATTTATTAATTTAGACAAAGACGATTAAAAAAAAGCATCTGACGATGCTTTTTTTGTTATATCTCCCTTGTAATCAACAAATGTTTGGTGGGCAGTAAGGGACTCGAACCCCTGACTTTCTCCACGTCAAAGAGATACTCTACCAACTGAGTTAACTGCCCATCAACAAGATTATGTTATGAAAAATTAATCAAAATGTCAAGCAAAATTTTTAAATTTACGAAAAAATATTGTAATAATTTTATCTCAATTCAAAACGCAATTTTTTCAAATTCTTTAGGGTCCAAACTTGCTCCACCAACAAGTGCTCCATCAAGCGCTTTAATTTTGAAAATTTGATTGCAATTTTTGGAATTAATGCTCCCTCCATAAACAATTTTCAAATCATTTCCAGCTTTGATTGAATAATGATCTGAAATGATTTTTTTGATTGTTTTTGTTGCTTCTTCAATATCTTTTGTTTCAGCAATTTTTCCAGTTCCAATTGCCCACACAGGTTCATAGGCAACAATTATGTTTGAAAGCTCGTTCTCATAAATTTCATCAAGTCCGCTTCCAATTTGAGTTCGCAAAACCTCGTATGTTTGATTGCGCCTACGTTGTTGCAAAGTTTCACCAACACACAAAATTGTGGTCATTCCATGCTTCAAGGCTGTTTTTATTTTTTTGTTTATTTTTTCATTTGTTTCGCCAAAATTTCGTCGACGTTCGCTATGTCCAACAAGAATATATCTAATTCCAAATTCATCAATCATATTTGCCGAAATTTCGCCAGTGAAACTTCCAAATTCTTCTTCGTGCATATTTTGAGCACCAAACGAAATCAAATTGTTTTGATATTTTTTTGCCAAATGAAAAGAAGTGAATGGAACGCAAAAAATTAATTTTTTTAATGATTTGTCGTTTTTTGTCGAAAATTTTGCAAAATATTCCACAATTTGGTCGTCAGTCATGTTCATTTTGAAATTTGCGATAACAACATTTTTCATAAATCCCCCATTTATCTTTCTTCTGGACCGTCACTCAGGGCATCAAGTCCAGGCAATTCTCCGCCTTCAAGAAGCGCCAAAGTTGCGCCTCCACCTGTTGAAATGTGCGAAATTTTGTCTTCGAGTTTGAGCGCTTTTATTGCAGAAACACTATCTCCTCCGCCAACAATTGTCAATCCTCTGTTTTTTGCAATTGCGCGAGCAATTTCAACTGTTCCGGCTGAGAAATTTGCAAATTCAAACACCCCCATTGGTCCATTCCAAATTATTGTTTTTGCTTTTTTTATTATGTTTTTATACATCGAAATTGTTTTTGGACCAATGTCAAGCCCCATATAATCATCTGGAATTTTCGCAACATCAAAAATTTTTGATTTTGCTTTTGGACTGTATGTTTCGCTTGTTGCAACATCAACAGGAAGAATGATATGTTTCCCATTCTTTTCAGCTGTTTCCAAGATGTTCTTTGCAACTTCCAAATTGTCATCATCAACAATCGACTTTCCAACATTATAGCCCTTGGCTTTCAAAAATGTAAATGCCATAGCACCGCCAATAAGTACATAGTCTGATCTTTCCGCCAAATTTGTGACCACTCCAATTTTATCAGCAACTTTTGCTCCTCCCAAAATTGAAACAAAAGGTCTGTCTGGATTTTCCATGGCTTTTGTTATTGTTGTGATTTCTTTTCCCATCAAAAATCCCATTGCATTGTTTGGAAGAAGTTTTGCAACGCGATATGTTGAAGCATGTTTCCTGTGAATTGTTCCAAAAGCGTCATCGACATATACATCGGCCATACTTGCAAGTTTTTTTGCAAAATAAAGGTCATTTGCTTCTTCTTCCTTGTGAAATCTGAGGTTTTCAAGAACAAGAATTTCACCTTCTTTCAATTCTTTTGCTTTTTTCATGGCATCAGGGCCAACAACATCAACAGCAAAATGAATTTTGTTAAGCAAATATCTAATCAAGTGTTGCGCAACTGGAAACATTGAATATTTTTGATTAAATTCACCCTTTGGACGACCAAGATGAGAGCAAATTATAAGTTTTGCTCCATTTTTTAAAATATATCTTATGGTTGGCAATTCCTCATAAATTCGAGTGTCATCAACGATGTTGCCATTGTCATCAAGTGGAACATTGAAATCCGCTCGAAGTAAAACGGTTTTTCCTTTCAAGTTTAAGTCTGTTAACATTCTTTTCATAAAAGCCCCCTTCAACAGATTTAGTTTAGCATTTTATTAAATTTTTAACAAATAATTTATCAATTTATTTGGCTTTTAAATTTTCAAGGAGTATAATTTCATTGCAAATCAAAAATTTAGGAGAAAAAAATGGATTTATTTAAAAAATGTGACGACTTCACAAGGATAGATGAACTTAAAAAGGCTGATTTATATCCTTATTTTCATTATTTAACATCTGGTCAAGACACAGTTGTTCAGATGGAAGGTAAAAGAACAATCATGATTGGGTCAAACAACTATCTTGGATTAACATCAAATCAGGAAGTTATTGATGCAGGAATTGACGCTTTGAAAAAATATGGCTCAGGTTGTTCTGGTTCACGTTTCCTTAATGGAACACTTGACACTCATATGCTTCTTGAAAAAGAACTTGCAGAATTTTTACATAAAGACGAATGCGTGACATTTTCAACTGGCTTTCAGTCAAATCTTGGAATCATAAGTGCAATTGCGGGAAGAAATGATGTCATTGTTTCCGACAAAGAAAATCATGCAAGTATTTATAATGGATGCAAACTTTCTTATGCAAAACTTTTGAGATATGAACATAACGATATGGAAGACCTTGAAAGACAACTTGCTTCCATTCCACAAGATAAAGGAATTTTGATTGTTACAGACGGGGTTTTCTCGATGAGCGGTGAAATTTGCAACCTTCCAGAAATTGTTCGTCTTGCAAAAAAATATGGCGCAAGAGTTATGGTTGATGATGCTCATGGTCTTGGAGTAATCGGCGAAGGCGGTCGTGGAACAGCTTCACATTATGGACTAGAAAAAGATGTTGACATAATTATGGGAACATTCAGTAAATCACTCGCAAGTCTTGGCGGATATATGGCTTGCTCAAAAACTGTTGCAAATTACGTACGTCACAATTCTCGTCCTTTCATCTTCAGTGCAAGCATCCCACCTGCAAATGTTGCTTGTGCAAGAAAAGCACTTGAAATACTAAAACGTGAACCTGAAAGAGTTACACGCCTTAACGAAATTGGAAACTATTTCCGTGAAGGATTAACAAAACGTGGAGTTAAATTTATTCCTGGAAAAGCGCCAATTGTTGCAATTTGGACATACACAGACGAAAATTCATTCAAAGCATGCAAAATGTTGTTGGAACGTGGTGTTTATGTAAATCCTGTTATCTCCCCTGCTGTTCCTGTTGGACAAAGCATTTTAAGAACTTCATTCACAGCAACCCACACAAACGAACAACTTGATGAAGCTCTTGACAAAATAAAAGAAGTCATCGACATTCTTTTAAGTGAAAATAAATAAAAAAAAGCGACTAAGGGCTAACACTTTTGAAACTAGTGTGATATTTTTATATTATGTTAATACTAAATTAATCATGGAGGATTTATGATTACAAGGGGTTTTATAGAAAAAATAAGATGTTTTTTTGATGAGCTTGGAATAGAGGCAACAAATGGCATTTCTTATGAAGAATTTGAAAAAAAAGCTATAAAAACTTTAAACAGAAGTAAAGAATTAGAAGATGTAAAACTTGTTATTAAATTTTATAATTATTGTGCAAAAAAATGGAAAAAAATTGAAAAGATATTTTCAAAGTATATAAGTAAATGGCAAGAGCTTAATTTTGAAGAATCTTCAAATATTGAAACTGTTGACGATGAATCATCTGAAGGGGTGTATTGTATAACTAATGCCCTTACAAAAAGCAAAGAAATATTTTTAACAAGCAAAGCCTTTGATGATGAAATTTATTCATTTAAATTTAAAAACGGTCGATTTATGATTGAAGATGATAGTGATTATTATCTAAAGTATTCAAAGATGAACCCCGGGATAATGAAGTTATTTAATAAAAATAATAATCTTATATGTAATATTGTTTTGAGTAATACCCTTGATATTTTTCTTGAAAAAAATTTAACAAAATATGAATTAATAATTCAAAATGAAGATGAAGAAGACTCATTTATTGGAATATTTGAAAAATCATACATAGACTCATTAAAAGATACGGATTTTATTGATTTTAAAAATATGATTGCTGCTATTGAATGGGACTTGTTAGACTCAAAAAGAGATGTTGGTGTAGCAAGAGTAATTCTATATCAAAATATTGATGATATTTCTCTAATTTTGTATTTTGCTTCTTCAACTTTTTTATTGTATAAATCATTTAATGATGCTGAAAAAAGTCAAATTTTTGCTGGGTTCGTTGGCATAAATACAATTATGACTCGTAATTTAAGAAAAAAAACTTTTTAAGAGAAAGAAAAACACCTTAAACATAGTTGCTTAAAGTGTTTATATTTTGCCAGTTTCAAACTGCATTGACTAAGGTCTAAGACAATTGAAACTAGTGAAAAAACAATACAAAATAAAAGTATTGTTTTTTTATTTTTTAAAAATAGATACAAAAATAAATTATGTGTGTTATAATATTTATATCTTAAAAAACATAGATTAGAAAAGGATATAGAAATGAATAAAGTTGTTTTAGTAACAGGCTCTTCAAGAGGTATTGGAAAGGCTACAATAATTGAGTTTGCAAAAAATGGATACAATGTTGTAATTAACTATTTTAAAAGCAAGGATGAAGTTGAAGAGTTAAAGAAATTTGTTGAAAACGAATATGCTATAAAAGCATTGGCTATAAAGGCTGATGTTTCCAAGGAAAATGAAGTTAAAAACATGATTGATGCAATTATCAAAAAATTCGGAAGATTAGATGCTGTAGTTAATAATGCTGGCATTGTTTATGATAGAAGTTTTGAAGATATTACAATTGAACAATTTAGAAGAACCTTAGATGTAAATGTGATAGGGGCTTTTATTGTTTCAAGAGAAGCAAGTAAATATTTGAAATCTGGAGCAACAATCGTAAACGTATCTTCAACAAATGGAACAAAAACAATATCTCCAGAATGTTTAGACTATAATATTTCAAAAATAGGTTTACAAAGTTTAACAAGAGATTTGGCTTTTCAATTTAAACCACATATTAGAGTAAATGCTATTGCTATTGGTTGGGCAGATACTGATATGAATAAAAATTTACCAAAAGACTATATACAATCAGAAAGTGAAAAGATTTGGCTTGGAAGCTTTGCAAAGCCTGAACAAATTGCTGAGACAATATTCTTCTTATCAAGCGAAAAATCAAGTTATATCAATGGCGAAATAATTACTATTGATGGAGGTTATTGTTAATAGTTACCTTACAATTTGGCAGTTAGACGTGTGCTTGTCATGATACAAGTGGTGTCGCTTCGCTCCACCAGACAAGCACACGAAAACAACTAAATTAAAGCAGACAAAAAGCGAAAGTGTTGGTAAACGTAACACACTTTCGCTTTTTGATGTTCTATACAATGGCTAATTTATTCCATGGTACTTGACAAGAGTCTCCGAAATGAGTTTTTCTTTTGCTGGTTAAGCCAGAGAAACGATATTTGTGCTTACACTTTGTTTTTCGTTTCTCTGCCTTTTTGTATTGTGTTTTCATTTCTTCTCTTGTCAAATACCTTTCACGGCATAAAGTAGCCAAGAAAAAAGAGAAGTAGATTTATTTTCTAATTCTCTTAATTATTACACTAGTTTCAAAAGTTAGTGACTAAGTTAGTCGTTTTTTTTATTCTACTGATATGATGTAATAATAAACAGGTTGACCGCCAAATATTGCAGTTACTTCACATTCAGGATACTTTGCGCTTAATCTTTCTCTAAGTTTTTCAGCATCTTCTTCTGTTATGTCTTCGCCAAAGAAAAGTGTTATGTTAACGCTGTTTTCGTCGACCATTTTTTCAATCAAATCTTCAGTTGTTGCCGAAACTTCAGCACCTTTTGCCAAAATGGCTTTGTCATCCAAACCAATTATTTCTCCAACTGAAAGGTCAAATCCATCAACATGAGTTGCACGAACAGCATAAGTCACAGAGCCTGCTTTAACGTTTTCAATTGATGCAGTCATGTTTTCGATGTTTTCTTCAACAGATGCTTCAGGATTAAATGCAAGTGATGCTGCAATTCCTTCTGGAACGTTTCTTGTTGGAATGACATGAATAACCTTCTCTGAAAGTGCTTTTGCTTGCTCAGCTGCCAGAATGATATTTTTGTTGTTTGGGAACACAAAAACATTTTCTGCAGGGACTTTTGCAACTGCATTGGCAATGTCGGCAGCGCTTGGGTTCATTGTTTGACCACCTGCAATAATTTGGTCAACAGTCAAATCTGTGAACAAGTTCGCAAGACCTTCGCCAGGTGCAACAGCAACCATTCCAAGTGGTTTAAGTTCCTCAACTTTCTTCATGTTCTTTTTAAGTTCACGGTTTTGTTCAAGCATATTTTCAATTTTTATGTTCCAAATTTCGCCAAGTTCAAGAGCAAATCCAAGCGCTCTGTTTGGTTCATTTGTGTGAACGTGAACTTTAACAAGGTTCAAATCGCCAATGCAAAGAACAGAATCTCCAATTTCCATCAGTTTTTCACGCAATCTGTCAATGTCTGCTTCAGTGGTCTTTTTAAGCATGTGAATTATCATAAATTCTGTGCAATATCCAAACTCAATGTCTGCAAGATTGTTGATATCAGCAATAACATCGTCAACAGATTGAACAGGTTTTGGGTCATCAAAATTGAAAGTTAATGTTTCATCGCCACAAATTGCTTTGTAATATCCAGTGAAAAGAACAATCAAACCTCTTCCACCGGCATCAACAACCCCTGCTTTTTTCAAAACTGGAAGCATTTCTGGTGTTTGTTGAAGGATTTCTTCTCCACGGTCCAAAACTAATTTGAAAAACTCTTCAAAATCTGCGTGTTTTTTAGCAACTTCAATTGCCGATTCAGCCATGGTTCTTATAACAGTCAAAATTGTTCCTTCTTTTGGCTTTGTGACCGCCTTATAAGCAACATTTGCGCCTTCTTGAATTGCTTTTGCAAAAACTTTTGTTGTGATTTCAGGAGCTTGCCCAAGAACACTTGTTAAGCCTTTCACAATCTGAGAAGTGATAACTCCACTGTTTCCTCTTGCCCCACGGAGAGCTCCCTTTGAATAAGCTTCGCAAAGAGAATCCATGCTGTTGTTAATACAATTGTTAACTTCAGCCGAAGCGGACTTAATTGTGAGGAACATGTTTGTTCCTGTGTCACCATCTGGAACTGGGAACACATTAAGCGCGTCAACCAACTTTTTGTTTTGTTCAAGCAGACTTGCACCTGCCATAATCATTTTTCGAAAAATAGACCCATTAATTGTTTTTTGCATCATATCACCCTATATTATACACGGACGCCGACAACGTGGACATTAACTGTGTCCACAATCATCCCCGTGAAATTTTCAACACTATATTTAACTGCACTTTTCAAACTTTCAGCAACTGCACTAACAGAAACGCCATATTTTAGAATGCAAAATATGTCAATAAAAATTCTGTTATCAACACTAGAAATTTTAACACCCTTATCATAAGGCTGTTTTTTGAAAAGTTCTTTTATGTTATCTTTCAAAGAATTTGCAACAAGGTCAACAACGCCATAACAATCAAGCGCTGTATAACCCGCAACAATTGCAATGCTCTCATCGGAGATTGTTATTTTCCCATAGAAATTTTTTGTGTCAACCGTCATTTTTACCCTTACCCAAAATTCTTCTTTATAACTATACTACATTAAAATATTTTATGCAACAAATTTATCTAAATTAACCATAATATTTTTTAAATTATTCACCAAATAATAAAAAAATATCAAATTTTGCTTGCTTTTTGATTTGCTGTGTGATACACTTTCAAAGTTAATTAAATTCGGAGGAAAAGTATGAGTAAAGTTTGTGAAATTTGCGGAAGAGGCAAAATGAGCGGAAAAACCGTAAGTCATAGTAACAGAAAATCTAATAGAACTTGGGACCTCAACTTACAAAAAACAACTGTTGAAGTTGACGGAAAAGAAAAAACTGTTAAAGCTTGTGCAAAATGCATCAAAACACAAAAGAAAGCTTAATGACATAAAAAATAAGAACATAACACATCGTTATGTTCTTTTTTTTGGCAAGTTTTTTATTCCAAAATCGCTTTAATTCTTCTGAGCCCTGCTCCGCAACTTTCTTCCTTCACAATCTTGAATTTTCCAAGGTCTTTTGTGTTTTTTGCATGAGGACCTCCGCAAATTTCTTTGCTTACATCTCCAATTGTGTAAACAGTCACTCTTTCTCCATATTTGCTGTCAAATATACCAGTTGCACCACTGTTTTTTGCATCTTCCAAACTCATTTCTTCGCAAATAACGTTTATTGATGCATTTATGTTTTTGTTCACTTCATCTTCAATTTTTTGAAGCTCTTCAGGAAGAACTTTTCGGTCGAAGTTAAAGTCAAATCTCAATCTTTCAGGTGTTATGTTTGAACCACATTGGTGAATATCTCCACTTAAATTTTTCTTTAATGACGCCAACAAAAGATGGGTGGCAGTGTGAAGATGAGCGGTTGTCTCGTTTCTTTCAGCAATACCGCCTTTAAACACTCCAGCACCTGCACTTCTGCTTTGCTCTTGGTGGTTTTCAAACGCTTTTTTGAACCCCTCAATGTCAACTTCATAGCCATTTTCTTTTGCAAGTTCTGTTGTTAATTCAATTGGGAATCCAAAAGTGTCAAACAACCTAAATGCTTTTTGCCCAGCAATTGTTTTGACATCTGGTGCATACGTTTTTAAACTTGTTATCAATTTGTCGAATTCTTTCATTCCTTGTTCCAAAGTTTTTTCAAACTTCAAAACTTCTTTCTTTAACTCTGAAATTATATATTCGCGTTTTTCACTCAAAAGTGGATATGCCTCGGCATAAACATCGTCAATGTAAGTCAAAGCAATGTTTTCAATCAGTTCAACATCTCCGCCCAGTTTTCTGACATAGCGAATTGCTCTTCGGAGCAAACGTCTTAGGATGTATCCCGCTCCAACGTTACTTGGCAAAATTCCTTTCACGTCGCCAATTAGCATAACTGCAGTTCTTATATGGTCACAAACAATTCTGATTGCCTTGGTTGTTTCTTCATTTTTTCCATATTCCACATTGCAACGTTTTTCAATTTCTGAAATAGCTTTTGAAAAAAGGTCTGTTTTGTAGCAATCTGTTGTTCCACACAGGAAAGCAAGATTTCTTTCAAAGCCAAATCCAGTGTCAACATTTTTTTGTTTAAGTTCTCTATATTCCCCATTTCCAAGTTGTTCAAATTGCATGTAGACATCATTTCCAATTTCAACATATCTTCCGCATGAGCAATTCACGTCACAAGCGTCGCAACATTTATTGTCGTGTTTTGGATAGAACCATTCATTGTCTGGCCCGCAAGGAGTTCCAACAGTTCCTTCCAAATTCCACCAATTGTCTTCCAAAAAGAAAATATTTTCCTTTTTAACTCCAACCTCTTCCAAAAGTTTGGCTGTTTCTTCATCCCTTTCAACATTTTTGTTTCCAGCAAAAACAGTTGCGCAAATTTTGTTTGGATCAAGACCAAATTCCTTTGTTAAGAGTTCGAACGACCACTGTGTTTTTTCTTTTTTGAAGTAATCACCAATGCTCCAATTTCCCATCATTTCAAAGAATGTCAAATGAGTCTCGTCACCAACATTGTCTATATCCACAGTTCTGACGCAACCTTGAACATTGCAAAGACGTTTTCCTTTTTCGTGTTCTTTTTTGCCCAAAAGATATGGCATTAATGATTGCATTCCTGCGACATTGAACATAACTCCTGTTTCACCGTCACCAATAAGTGAAACAGAGCCAATGTCTTGGTGGCCTTTACTTTTATAAAAATCTAACCATTTTTTTCTTAATTCTTTACTTGTCATTTTTTCCATTGTAATTCCTTTTATTTTCTGCGTCCTGCAAAAGCAACGAGAACAAATCTCAGCAAAATCAGTATCGACATAATAAGCGAAGCAACATAAGTGAGCCCAGCTGCTCTCAAAACTTTTTTGCACCCAGGAATTTCACTGCTATCCAAAATTCCTGTTTGTTCCAAAATTTTCAATGCTCTGTTCGATGCGTTGTATTCAACAGGCAAAGTTACGAGATTGAGAAGAACAGAAAGTCCAAAAAAACCAATTCCGCTCCATAAAAATATACTACCCAAAAGACCGTCTAGCCAAACAAAATTGAACATTAATCCCAAAAACACCAAAGGCCAAAGAAAAAATGAAACTGCATTTGAAAAAACAACCACTCTGGTTCTAAGTTTTGCAGGATAATAACCTTTGTTATGTTGAATTGCGTGACCAACTTCGTGAAGAGCAATTCCCAGCGCTGCTATGGAATCGGATTCAACAACACCTTCTGAAAGTGAAACAACGTTGGTTTTGGGATTGAAATTATCTGTTAAATTGCCTTTAACCTGTCCAATCTTAACTTTTTCCAAACTTGCTCCGTCAAGCACCATGCGCGCTGCATCCTTTGCAATAATCCCGCTTTTCGCCTTGACTTTTCCATAATAGTTGTAAGCCGACGAAACTTTTGCTTGGGCAATTGATGCAATAATAATCCCCGGCAACAAGATAAGACCAATCAAAATATATTCCCAATAATACATATTTTTCTCCTAGAAAAGTTTAGATTTTTTTGTTAAGAACGTCCACCACAAAATCGACCTCAAAAAGTCACCAACATAAGTTAAAAGTGCACTGCTGAGGAGTTCTTTTGCAAGTTTCAATTCTTCTTCATCAAACGTTCCCGTTTCCTCCAGCAGTCGAATCCCCCGCTTTGATGCGTCTTTTTCAAGCGGAATTGTTGCAAGTTTTAAGGCAACAGCAAGCAAGAAAATTGCAAGTGAAACTCCCAAGAATGAAAGCCCTATGTAATACATTTCGGGAAAAACAAGAAACAAAAACAGTCCAACAATCGCAAAAGGAAACATGAAATATCCTATGATTTTAACAACTTTTGAGAGCGTTTTGTTAAGTTTGAATTTTTTTGAATTTGTCAAATCTTGCTCTGCATGACCAAATTCGTGAGCAACCACCGTCAAAGCTCCCACACTTGAAGTGTCACATGTTGCGTCCGACAAAACAACCATACGAGATTTCGAGCTGTATCCGTCATTCAAATAACCTTTTGTTCGACCAACATTAATTTGTGAATTAAAATTATTGTTTGTGAGTTGGAGTGCAAACTCGCCCCCTGTTATCTTTCGATTGCAAGGAACGTTATTGCATTTTTCAAATGTGTCTTCAAGTTGGGCTGTTGAATAGGTTGCAATTGCAAGAGCAAACAACAAAAATATAACAACTGCTCCGATAAGAACATAAATCATGTTTTATATTATATACCCATACAAAACAAAAAACAAGCGAAAAATCGCTTGTAAAAAGTTAAATTTTCTTTATCGACAATTAAATATATTTTTTAACACACTCTTCAATTTGTGTTTTTTGTCTTAAACCAATCATTTTTTCCTTTTCTTCGCCGTTTTTGAAAACTATCATTGTTGGAACGCTCATAATTCCGAATTGTTTTGCAATGTCATAGCTTTCGTCAACATCAACCTTAACAACGTTATATTCACCATTGGAACTGGCATCAACTTGTTCCAAAATTGGCGACAACATTTTACAAGGTCCGCACCATGTTGCAAAGAAATCAACAATTGTTGGTTTTTCGCTTTTTATTATGTCATTAAATTCTTCGCTTTGAATAACTCTCATATTTCCCCCTCATCATTAATTTATCACAAAAATAACATTTTTCAAACATTTATAAGGCAATTTATCACATATCCTGAAATTGTTGCCCCACACATTGCAGGGCCATAACTGGTGCTTCCAACAACATTTTCGGATGTTTTGAGTGCAATTTCGCTTGAAAAAGCAACCGTCAAATTGGAGATGCTGTTGTCTTTTAACATTTTTCTGAATTTTCGTGCAAGCCCATCGTTGTAGGTTTTGAAAACATCACAAATTTCAAATTTTGGGACGCCAACTCTGTTCCCTGCGCCCATTGCAGAAATTATGTTGAGATTGCGCAATTTAGATTCTTTAACCAGCAAAACTTTGTTTTCGAGATTGTCAATTGCATCAACCACAAAATCTATTTTGCCGTCTAATATTTTGTTTGCATTTTGCGACGTAAATTTTTCGAAAATTGAATTAACCTTGCAAGAAGGATTTATTTCCAAAATACGTTTTTTCATTACTTCAACTTTTGGCATCCCAACAGTTGACGAAAGCGCAATGATTTGTCTATTTATGTTGCTTGTTGCAACACGGTCAAAATCAACAATTGTCAATTCTCCAACTCCACTTCTTGCAAGCATTTCAACAACATATCCTCCAACGCCTCCAACGCCAACAACCAAAACATGGGCATTTGATAAAATGTCCATATTTTCTTTTCCAATCAAAATTTCTGTTCTTCTAAATTCTTCCATTATAAAACATATTTCTTTAAATCATATTTTTTGCGTTTTTCGCCAAATGCGTTTTGAACATAAGCTTTGTCAATCTTAACTTCAAGCATAGGATGGTCGCCAGTTGCATTAAACGATATGTCTTCCAAAACCTTTTCGATGATTGAATGAAGTCTTCTTGCGCCAATGTTTTCGCTTGTTTCATTTTCAACTTCTGCCATTTCAGAAATTTCGATAAGTGCATCATCAGTGAATTTCAAATCTATGTTATCAACTTTAAGCAACTCTGCATATTGGGTTATGATTGACGCCTTTGTTTCACTTAAAATCTTATAGAAATCATCTTTAGTCAGGTTTTTCAACTCAACTTTTATTGGAAATCTTCCTTGAAGTTCTGGAATCATGTCTTCAATTTTTGAAACATGGAATGCTCCAGAAGCAATGAACAAAATGTAGTCTGTTTTCACATTTCCATATTTTGTTGAAACAGTTGAACCTTCAACAATTGGCAAAATATCTCTTTGAACACCTTCACGAGAAACGTCAGGTCCATTTGCCGAAGCACTTTTGCCAATTATTTTGTCCATTTCGTCAATGAAAATAATTCCGTTTTCTTCAGCGCGTTTGATTGCCTCACTGTTAACACTGTCCATGTCAATCATTTTTTCGCTTTCTTCAGATATCAACAGTTCACGCGCTTCTTTAACATTAATTCTTCTTTTCTTTTTCTTTTGAGGGAAAATTCCTCCCATAATATTTCCAATGTTAATTTCAGCAACACCGCCCGAAAGGTCAAGAGGTTTTGGAGTGTCTTTTATTTCAACTTCAACAATTTCTTCGTCATATCTACCGCTGTTGTATGATTCTTTAACAATTTCTTTAAGTTCATCAGCATTTGCATCAGGTTTTTTCAAAAGTTGAGCCTTAACAATTGCATCAATCAAAATTTTGTCAACAATTTCTTTTGCTTTCTTTTCAACTTCATGTTGTTTTTCGTCTTTAACCATTCTCACAGAAGTTTCAACAAGGTCACGAACCATGCTTTCAACGTCACGACCAACATAACCCACTTCAGTGTATTTTGTTGCTTCAATTTTTATGAAAGGTGCCTTAACAAGTTTTGCAAGCCTTCTTGCAATTTCAGTTTTTCCAACTCCAGTTGGGCCTTTCATAATGATGTTTTTTGGCGTTATTTCATCTCTCATTTCTTTTGAGAGTTTGCTTCTTCGATAGCGATTTCTGAGGGCAACAGCCACTGCTTTTTTCGCCTCGTCTTGCCCAATGATATATTGATTTAATTCATCAACAATTTGTTTTGGTGTTAAGTTCATAGTTTCCTCCTATAACTCTTCAATTGTCAAATTTCCGTTTGTGAAAACACAAATTTGACCAGCAATTTCAAGCGCTTTTTTTGCAATTTCTTTTGCGCTTAAGTTGGTGTTGTTGATAAGTGCTTTTGCAGCAGCAAGTGCATAATTTCCGCCTGAGCCAATTGCACAAACTCCGTCGGTTGGTTCGATGACATCTCCCATTCCCGAAAGAATTAAAATTTGTTCACTGTCGGCAACAATCATCATTGCTTCAAGTTTTCTCAAAACTTTGTCACCTCTCCAAAGTTGTGCAAGTTCAACAGCACTTCTCATCAAATTTCCCGAGAATTTGTTGAGCATTTCTTCAAATCTTTCACACAAACTGAATGCATCAGCAACGCTTCCAGCAAAGCCAACAACAACTTTGTCGTTATAAATTCTTCTGACTTTAACAGCGTTGTCTTTGAAAATGACACTGTTCTGCATTGTCACTTGGCCATCTCCAGCGATAGCAATTTTTCCATCTTTCTTAACAGCGCAAATCGTTGTTCCTCTAAGTTCCATAAATTTCTCCTTCTATTTATTTTCGTTAACATTTTTCATTGGATTAACAAATGTGTAGAATTTACATTTGTCGCAAGCATAATAAATTTTTCCAGCTTTACTTCGTCTGACAGAAATGTTTCCATCTGAACATTCAGGACATTTTCCAATTATTTTTGGTTCATACTTTGGCTTGTCAGAATTGAGTTTCATGATGTTATTGCATTTTGGGAAAGCACTGCATCCCAAAAATTTTCCATATCTTCCTTCTCTAACAACCATTGGCGCGCCACATTTATCGCAGACAACATCAGTTTTTTGAGGCTCAATTTTGATGCGTTCGTAGTTTCCCCCTGCTTTTGTTAACAGTTCAGAGAAACTTCCCCAAAAACTTTTTGCAACATCTTGCCAATTTTTTCCACTTTCTGCAATTTCATCCAGTCTGTTTTCCATGTCGGCCGTGAATTTGACATTGATAACTTGTCTGAAGTTGTTGCCCAAATATTGGTCAACCGCTTTCCCAAGTTCTGTTGGATAAAGTGACTTTCCTTCGTGTGCAGTGTAGCCACGTGTGTCGAGAGTTGTTATTGTCATGGCATAAGTTGCAGGACGTCCAATTCCCTTTTCTTCCATTTCTTTAACCAAGCTTGCTTCGGTGTAACGAGCAGGTGGCTTTGTGAACTTTTGTTCCATCAACAGTTCATTGAATCCCAATTTTTCACCAACTTCCAAAACAGGAAGTTTTGATGGGTCGTCTTCTTTTTCCACATAACTTTTGTAAACTGCAGTATAGCCCAAAAATTCAACAGTTTTTCCCGTTGCCTTAAATCCATAATTTTTTGCATTTATGTCAACATTAACGTTGTTGTATATTGCATCAGCCATTTGACTTGCCAAAAATCTTTCGTAAATGAGTTTGTACAATTTGAAATTATCTGGCGAAAGCGAACTCATAACACTTGCTGGAGTTCGTTCAATCGAAATTGGTCTGATTGCTTCGTGAGCATCTTGGGCTGTTTCTTTTGTTTTGTATATATTAGGTTTTTCTGGAACATATTTTTCTCCAAATTGTTTGCCAATATATTCCAATGCCTGATTTTGAGCGTCAACAGAAACTCTGGTGCTATCTGACCTTATGTAGGTTATGAGGGCAACTTTTCCTTCACCTTCAAGTTCAACACCTTCATAAAGTTGTTGAGCACAAAAAGATGTTTTCTTAAGATTCATGCCAAGTTTGTTAAGAGCGTCTTGTTGCATTGTGCTTGTTGTGAAAGGTGCTGGAGCATGACTTTTTGTCTGTGATTTTTTTATGTTGTTAACCACATAATCTGCCCCAACAAGGTCGCTTTTAACCTGCTCTGCTTCTTCTTTACAAACAACTTTGATTTTCTTTCCGTCTTTTGTGTTCAAACTTGCTTTGAACTTGAATTTATCTTCTATTTTCTCAAGTTGAGCCGAAATGTTCCAATATTCTTCTGGAATAAACGCTTCAATTTCTTTTTCTCTGTCAACAACAAGTTTCAGCGCAACCGATTGAACTCGACCTGCACTCAATTTTGGTTTTATGCGTTTGCAAATGATTGGCGACAATTTGTAGCCAACAATTCTGTCCATAATTCTTCTGGTTTGTTGAGCATCAACAAGATTCATATCAATTGGTCTTGGATGTTTAAGCGCTTCATTAACTGCTTTTTTTGAAATTTCATTGAACACAATTCTGCAATTTGAATTTGGGTCAATTTCCAAAATGTGTGTTATATGCCAAGCAATTGCTTCTCCTTCGCGGTCCGGGTCGGTTGCAATGAGAACTTCTTCAGCTTTTTTTGCTTTTTTCTTGAGTTCATCAATGAGTTCTTTTTTGTCTGCCATAACTTCATAACTTGGAGTCATGTTTTTTAGGTCAACAGAAAAAGTTTTGGTTGGCAAATCACGAACGTGACCTTTTGTTGCAAAAACGTCAAATCCCGCGCCCAAATATTTTTTTAAGGTTTCTCTTTTTCCTGGTCCTTCGATTATAACAAGTTTCATTTTCATCTCCTAAATAACCATGTATCTGTTTCCTGGAAGTTGTCTTATTATTCCTTTAATTTCAAGCATTGTCAAAAGTGGATTCAAATTTTTTGTTTCCATTTTTGTTAGTTCAATCAATTCCTCAAAAGTTTTATCTCCTGTTTCAAGTTCTTTAACAACTGCTGTTTCTTCAAAAGACAACTGTTTTGGAAGCGTTGAAACGGATTTTACAACTTTTTCTCTAAAAACGCAAACAATGTCTTCATAATCCAAAACACAAGCGCCTTGAGCACTTCGGATAAGTCTGTTTGTTCCTTTGCTCATTGGACTTGTTATGTTGCCTGGCACAACAAAAATTTCTCTGCCAAGGTCAAGTGCATATTCTTTTGTGTGAAGCGCGCCACTTTTCTCCCCTGCTTCTGTTATCAAAATTCCAAGCGACAATCCTGCAATGATTCTGTTTCGTTGTGGGAAAGTGTATAATGCGGGCTTTAAATCTGGACGATATTCCGACACCAAAAGCCCCACATCAGAAATCTGCCTTGCAAGATTAATGTTAAAAGAAGGGAATATATGTTCAAACCCTCCACCCAAAACTGCAATGGTTTTTCCATTGTTATCAAGCGTTGTTTTGTGAGAAACTGTGTCAATCCCACAAGCAAGCCCACTCACAATTGTAAAACCATTTTCGGTCAATCCTTTTGCAAATTTTTCTGTTATAATTTTTCCATAAGGTGTTGGAGTTCTTGTTCCAACAATTCCAATTGAATCAGTTTCAAATAGTGAAAGGTCACCTATGCAAAAAAGAGTGTATGGTGGAAATTCAAGGTCTAAAAGTTTTTTTGGATATAAATTTGAACATAGCGTCACAACACGTATGTTTTTTTTGTTTAAGTCGGCAATAAAGTCCGAAACACGGTCTTGCAAAATTGCTTCTTTGATTTCGGAAACAAGTTTGTGGCGCTTATATCCAACATTTTTTTCTTGAGATTCACTTTTCATTCCTCTTATTAAAATATTATTAATGTCATTTTCAAACAGGTCAAAATTTTTGAAAACGTCTTTCGGAGAATCGAAAAGTGACAAAATTTCTCTTTCCTTCTGAAGAGATAAATCAAACAAGCTTAGCAGGATAAGTGCTTTTTCATTTTCGTCATAAACAACCATCAAAAAAGAGAATATCATAAATTTTTAGGAAAGAAAAATTTTTTTAACAAATATTTAACTTAAATAATATATTTTTGATAATGACAAATAATATTTTCAATGAAAAAGGCGAAAAAAATTAGTTTAATAGTTTTTGTAAGCTTGTTATCGCTTGTTTTTTTGATTGCGTCAACTGGACTCGCAATAATTTTTTCTATTTCGAAAAAGCAAACCTTCGAGCGTGAAAAACTCATCAGCACAGACCTAAAAATTGATGTCTTCGACAACTCGGGCAACACAATTTCAGACAAAAATATGTTTAATAATCAATACATAAAAATTTCAAAATTAAACGATTACACTCTTGATGCTTTCACATCCATTGAAGACAAAAATTTTTATTCGCATAATGGAATAAATGTAAAGCGAATTTCGAAGGCACTTTTGAAAAATTTGTCTAAAGGAAAAGCGGTTGAAGGGGCTTCAACAATTTCTCAACAACTGATAAAAAACACTCACCTTTCAAGCGAAAAAACATATTCGCGAAAAATCAAAGAAATTGCTTTGACTCTTCAAATGGAAAAGCAACTTTCTAAAAATGAAATTTTGGAAAACTATTTGAATGTAATCTATTATGGAAACAACATTTATGGAATTGAAAATGCATCGCAATTCTATTTTTCAAAGTCGGCAAGCAATCTTTCACTCGACCAAAGCGCCCTCCTTGCGGGCATCATAAAATCCCCTGGCAACTATTGCCCAATAAACAATCCGGACAAGTGCCTTAAACGTCGAAATCTTGTTTTGAGGGAAATGGAAAAAGATGGAAAAATTTCAAAAGAAGAACTCGAAAATGCCGTTGCAACCCCAATTTCGCTAGCCATAAATGAAAATTTCGACCGCGGTCAAAATTCATATTCTCAGTGCGCCATTGAAGAGGCATCAAAAATTTTGAAACTTCCTGCCAAACAAATTGCTCTTGGTGGCTACAAAATACACACATATTTCGACCCAGACAAACAATCTGCACTTAAAGGTGCACTGGAAAACGAAGGTTTGCTTTTCGACCAAGCCGGAATTTCAATCAATAACAAAACCCACGGGGTTGAAGCGTTTTATGGAAAAAGCACATATTCAATTCTAAAATCTAAACGTCAGCCGGGCTCAACAATAAAACCACTTTTGGTTTATGCCCCAGCGATGAACGAAAACATAATTTCTCCTGCAACAAGAATTTTAGATGACGAAATTAATATCAACGGATATTCACCAAAAAATTTTTCAAAAACATATTCAGGTTATATAAGTGTTCGTGACGCAATGAAAAAATCTGTCAATATCCCTGCTGTCAAAACCCTGTCATATCTTGGCGTCGATAAGGCAAAAAGATATTGTTCAAGGCTTGGAATTAATTTTGACAAAAGCGACAATGGTTATGCTCTTGCCCTTGGCGGAATGACCTATGGAACAGACTTGAAAAGCCTTGCAGGTGCCTACACAACTTTTGCCAATAACGGAAATTTTGTTGAACCTTCATTTGTGAAAAAAATTGTTGACAAAACAGGCAAAACAATTTATGAACCTTTGAATGTTCCCGATCAGGTTTTCAGAGAAGATTCAAACTATCTAACCCTTTCAACACTTGTGTCAACTGCCAAAGAAGGAACAGCAAGAAAACTTTCGTCACTTCCATATCAAATTGGTGCAAAAACTGGAACAGTTGGAAAAAATCTCAACAATTCCGACGCATACAGCATCGCACTAACATCAGACGACACAGTTGCAATTTGGATTGGCGACCTTAAAGCAAACGACATTGGAACACTGACTGGAGGAAATCAGCCAACATCTGCCATTAAAACATATTTTGCATCAATCTACAAAAAATCAACTCCAAAAGATTTTTCAGTTCCTTCAAGCGTGACCGAAGTTGAACTCGACGCCATTGAACTTGAAAAGAACAACTTGGTTTTGAAAGCAAACGACTACACTCCCCTTCGCTACAAAGTTTCGGAAGTGTTCTCGAGATTCAATCTTCCAAAAGAAAAATCAACAAATTTCTTGGAAATTTTGCCTGCAAAACTTGGCGGAAGAGTTGAAAATTCAAATATTATTATCGAATTTGAAGCTGAAAGTTATCTATCCTATGAGTTGTATCGAATTGATGACAAACGCGACACATTAATAAAAACTTTTAATGGTGAAAGCGGAAAAGTTTCGTTCACAATCCCTCAAAATGAAAATAAAACAAAGTTCTATTTGATAACAAAAATAAAAAATCATTCAACAAATCAAGAACTAACAAGCGAAAAATCCAACATACTTGAATTCATAGGCTCAAAAGCAAACACATCAAAACCAATATCTCAAAAAAATTGGTATATTTAAAAAAACGGCTAATTGCCGTTTTTTAATGTTTCACTTGCAGTTTTTGAATAGGCACGCAAAAGTCCGCCCGCGCCAAGTTTTATTCCTCCAAAATATCTGACAACCACAACAAGCACGTTTTTTAAGTCTTGTTTTTGAATTACATTAAGAATTGGTTTTCCTGCAGTTCCACTTGGTTCCCCGTCATCAAATGCTTTTTCAAGATATTCCTTTCCAAGAATTCGATAGGCATAGCACACATGCGTTGCTTTTTTGTGTTCTTTTTTTATATCTGCCAAAATTCTGTTGACATCATCAATTGAAGAAACGTTAAATTTTTGGCCAATAAATTTTGATTTTTTTATTTCAATTTCCATTTTATTACACTAAATTTATTTTAACAAAGTTCTTTTTGCCTTTTTTCAAAAGTGCAAATCCGTTTTCAAAATCTTTTTCGGAAAGGACATAATTTGGGTCAGAAATTTTCTCGTCGTTCAACGTTATTGCATTTTGCAAAACTAAACGTCTGCCTTCAGAAATGCTTGAAATCAGTTTTGAAGAAAGCGCAACTTCCAAAACACGAATTCCTTTTTCATAATCAGCTTTTGCTAGTTCAAAAGTTGGAGCGTTTGAAAGGTCTGCCCCGCCTCCAAAAAGAGCTTCAGAGGCAGTTTGCGCTTCTTTTGCGTCCTCTTCCCCATGAATCAGTTTTGTCACTTCAAAGGCCATGAGTTTTTTGGCAGAAATTATGTCGCTTTGAACAAGGTCTTCAAGGTCTTTTATTTCATAATTTGTGAAAAGTTTAAGAAGTTTCAAAACATCCCTGTCATCAACATTAACAAAATATTGATAGAACTCATAAGGTGAAGTTTTTTCTTTAGAAATCCAAAGTGCACCTTTTGAAGTTTTGCCCATCTTTTTTCCATTTGCGTCTGTCAAAAGTGGGCTTGTTAAACCTTGGAATGAATCTGGGTCTTTTCCTTCCAAGAAATTAAGTTTTCTTCCAAGTTCAACTCCAGCAATAATGTTTCCCCATTGGTCGCTTCCACCAATTTCAAGTTGGCACCCATAATCTCTGTTAAGTTTAACAAAATCATACGCTTGAATGAGCATATATCCCATTTCAAAGAAAGTTAACCCGCCCGCTTTCATTCTGCTTTGGCAAGACTCCGAGGCAAGCATGTGAGCCACATTGAAATGTTGACCAATGTCACGCATGAAGTCCACATAGTCGTATCCACGAATCCAATCGGCATTATTAACAATTATTGCCGGATTTTCTCCGTCAAGTTTAACGGCCTTTCCAATTGTGCTTTTGATTTTTTCAAAGTTGTCTTCAACAAAATTTGCAGTGACCATGTTTCGCATATCATTTCGTCCGCTTGGGTCACCAATCATTGCCGTTGCTCCGCCAAGAAGAACAATGACCTTGTGGCCAGCTTGTTGGAATTTTCGAAGCATTAAAAGCGAAAAAAAGTGACCAATATGCAAACTGTCGGCTGTTGGGTCAATTCCCACATAAACAGTTGAATTTTTGTTTAAGCAAATTTTCTTTATTTCTTCCTCGTTTGTTGTTTGATAAATAAATCCTCTTTCTTTTAAATGTTCAAACAAATTTTCTTTCGTGATTTTGACTTCTTTCATTTTTTCTCCTCAATGATTTTAAGATTAGAATAAAAAAACATTTTTGTCAAATAAAAAGGTGTGATATAATGAAAATCGATGAGCGAAATTACAGGCATTGTTCAACATGGAAAAGAAACATATTCAATATTCCTTGATGGAATGTTTTTTTGCAAGTTGAATGCCGAAACAATTGTTAAACATGGATTTAAAGTTGGCAACGAAGTTTGCGAAGAAGAAATTGAAACTGCTCAAATTGAAAACGAAAAACTTGTGGCGTTTGACAGATGCTTGAAACTTTTGGCTGTTCCAAAATCCAAAAAACAAGTTAAAGACTATCTTTATTCAAAAGGTTACACAACAAAAACCGTTGACTATTGCATTGCAAAACTTGAAGAATACAATTATTTGGATGACCAAGCATTTGCAGACTTGTATGTGAAATCCTACAGCTATAAGAAAGGAAAACGTCTTTTGGACTTTGAACTTAAGTCAAAAGGAATTTCTGATGATAAAATAAGAAACTCACTTGAAAAATATATTTCAAATGAAGATGACCTGATAAATCTTTCTGAAAAATTTCTTAAATCAAAACCACGTGACAAAAAAACAATGGCAAAACTTGCTCAACATCTCTTCAGCAAAGGTTTTTCTTTTGATGAAATAAATCCTGTGATAAAAAAATTAATTGATTTTGGAGAAGACAATGAAAGTTGGGATTGACACAATTGAAATTGATAGAATTGACGAAGATAAAAATTTTTTGAAAAGATTCTTAACAGAGAACGAAATTGAATATATCAATCGTTTTGTGAACAAAAAAGAACGAATTGCAGGCTTCTTCTGTGCAAAAGAAGCAATTTTCAAAGCGCTTGACATGGACAGTTTGGTGCATCATGAAATTGAAATTTGCCATCAAAAAAATGGCCGACCTTTTGCAATTCTTAGAGGAAAAACAAAAGAATGGTTTGATAAAAAATATAAGGAAATCGACATTTCGATTTCCCATTCCAAAACAATTGCAACTGCAATTTGCATTGTTAATTAGTTTTCTTTAAAGAGCGTTTTCGCTCTTTTTTTGGATTTACTGTTTCAACAACTTTGTTTTCTTCAACAGCAATTTCCTCTTTTTCGGGCATAAGTTCTTTCAAAATTTTTTCTTGTTGTTTATAGTTTTCGTTGATTTGATTAAGGTCATATTCAATTCCTTGGAACTGCTTTGTGTTTCCAACCTTAATTGGCTTTTTTGTTTTCCCATTTCTCAAAACTTCAACTGCCCTTTCAATTTTTCTAACAGGTTTTGCAAGGTTTGTGTAGGTCAAATACAAGAAAATTGAATAAACAAGAACAACAACAATCATCCAAATATAACTTGCATTTTTGTCCGCAATTCCAAGACCTGCGCGAACAGCAGTCACAATGTCTGTTTGTTCACGAATTGTTATTGTGAAGAAGAACAGCATAAGCATAACAAATGTTACAGTTGGAGGAATTGTTGAAAAGAATATTTGGCGATTTAGTGGCTGACTTCGGATGAACCTCACAAAACAAATTGTGCCTGCAATGTTTGCCAAAATGAACATTGCAATTCCAACATAACTTTCCCAAGTGAACTCAAAATACAATCCCTCTGCACCAAATTTGATTGAATCAATCATTGGTCTAAAAAAATAGAACAAAGCAACGTTTGAAACAATTGTTAGCATTAACCAAACTTTTGTTGATGTTTTCATGAAAATATCTTGCGCTAACAAAAAAAAATTATTCTATAATAAAAATTTTTATGCAAATGTTTGTTTGCATAAAAAACAATTGTTGGCAGATACTAATTGCA
The DNA here is from genome assembly GCA_934747765.1 of uncultured Clostridia bacterium. GTDB lineage: Bacteria > Bacillota > Clostridia > Christensenellales > UBA1242 > UMGS687. Next base: position 250,321 of record CAKVGZ010000001.1, on the reverse strand, counting down.
AGGAGAAAAAAATGGAAGAAAATAAAGAAATCAACAAAAACGAATTCCTTTTAACATCAATCTATCAAAATGTTCAAACAGCCCTTCAATCTTTGGACAACATCATGCCAAGCGTGAAATGTGACGCTCTTGCCAGCGAAATATCTCGTCAAGAAGGCGAATATAACATAATTTCAGAAGAATGCGAAGTTATTGCAAAAGCGGATGGAATTAACATAAAGGACAACAACGTTTTCGAAAAAATTCGTCTTTGGAGTTCAATAAAAATGTCAACTTTGACCGATAAGTCAACAACGCACATTGCCGAAATGCTTCTTCTTGGAACTTTTATGGGAACTCTTCAATGCATAAAAGACCAAAGCGACCATGCAGGCGCCGATGAAGAAATTATGAATTTATTAAATAAACTTATGAAACTTGAAGAGAATAATATAGAAACATTAAAAACCTATCTTTAATTTCTCTTTGGCTTAACTTCTTGCTTAACTCTTCCAACACAAAATGAATTTGTTGGAAGATTTTTTGTTATTGTTGTTCCAGCGGCAATGAAACATCCACTTTCAATTTCGCAAGGAGCAATTATGTTGCAATTGCACCCAATGAACACATCGTCGCCAACTTTACTTCTGTGTTTTTCTTTTCCGTCATAATTTGCAAAAACAACTCCGCATCCAAGATTGACTCCCTGACCAACATCGGCATCACCAATGTATGTGAGATGAGCACACTTTGAGTTATTCCCAAAATTTGAATTTTTGATTTCCACAAAATTTCCTATTCGGCAATTGCTTCCAATTTTGCTGTTCAATTTGATGTGCGCAAAAGGCCCAACAGTTGTTCCTTCTCCAACTGTGCTGTCGGTTATGTAACTTGATTCAACAACAGCCCCAGCTTTAATGACCGCATTTTCGATAAAACAATCGCCAACAATTTTAACATTGTCTTCAACAACAACATTTCCCGCAAGTCTAACATTATCCCCAACACTTGCAGTTTTGCTTATAATAATTTTTTCCATAAAGTTATTTATTCAAAGAATAAATTTTTTGTTTCCCCCTTTTAAAAATCTTTTGAGAATATATCACAAAAACAAAAAAATTCCAAACAAAATGATATATCCTTGCTTTTCTCTTTGACATAACAAATTCAGAGTGATATAATTTCGCTTGTTTAGGAGAAATTTATGGCAGAAAAAAATATGGAGCAAATTGTTGCACATTGCAAAAACACAGGGTTCATTTTCCCTGGAAGTGAAATTTATGGCGGGCTTGCAAATTCATGGGACTATGGCCCACTTGGAATTGAACTTAAAAACAACATAAAAAAAATATGGTGGGAAAAGTTCGTTCAAAGCAGAGAAAATTCTTATGGAATCGATTGCGCAATTTTAATGAATCCTCGCGTTTGGGAAGCAAGCGGTCATGTTGCATCATTTTCGGACCCACTTGTTGATTGCAAAGAATGTAAGGCACGTTTCAGGGCAGACAATTTGATTTCAGATTTTTCAAATCACACTGCAAATCCAGACCTTATGACAAGAGAAGAAATGAGCAAATATTTGGACGAGAACAAAGTTCCATGCCCTCTTTGCAAAAAATCAAATTTCACACCAATTCGTGAATTCAATCTTCTTTTCCAAACTCATCGTGGAGTCACAAAAGAAAGTCAACAAGACATCTATCTTCGCCCAGAAACAGCACAAGGCGAATATGTCAATTTCTTGAATGTTCAAAGAACAATGCGTGCAAAAGTTCCTTTTGGGATTGGACAAATTGGAAAAGCGTTCAGAAATGAAATCACTCCAGGAAATTTCACTTTCCGCCAAATTGAATTTGAACAAATGGAATATCAATTCTTTTGCCACGAGGGTGAAGATGAAAAATATTATCAAGAATTCAAACAAAAATCGAAAGAATTTTTCATGGCACTTGGAATTCCAGAAAACAAACTGAAATTTCATGACCATGACAAACTTGCATTCTATGCAAAAGCCGCATGCGATGTCTATTATGAATTTCCATTTGGCTGGGACGAAGTTAATGGAATACATAACAGAACAAATTATGATTTGACCCGTCACCAAGAATATAGTGGAAAGTCTATGCTCTATCTTGACCCAATCACAAACGAAAAATTCATTCCGTATGTAATCGAAAATTCTTATGGGCTTGACCGTGCAATATTGGCAGTTATTTGCAACAGTTATGACCGCGAAAAACTTCCAGATGGAGATGAAAGAGAAATTATGAGAATTTCCCCAAAACTTGCCCCGTTCAAAGTTGCAGTTCTTCCTTTGATAAAAAAGGACCTTGCAGAAAAAGCGCATGAACTTTTTGCAGACCTTGCCAAAGATTTCAGAACAGCGTATGATGAAACAGGTTCAATTGGCAAACGTTATCGCCGTCAAGACCAAATTGGAACTCCTCTTTGTGTCACAATTGACTATGAAACACTGGACGATAATTGTGTGACTGTTCGTGACCGTGACACCATGGAACAAATCAGGCTTCCAATTTCAGAACTTAAAGCGCACATTAAATCAATTGTTGAATAATAAAAAAAGTTGTTTGCTTAAACAACTTTTTTTTAGTCCATAAGTTTCACAATAATTTCATTTGCCAAAAGAACTCCCTTGCTTGAAAGCGAAACAAATCCATTTTCTTCTTTTATGAATTTGTTTTCTAAAAGAAATTTATAATTTTTGTTTTTTCTAATGTCACAAAAATCTTTTTCGAACTGCGAAAGACAAATTCCTTTTTTTGTTCTCAAAGATAGCATAATTGTTTCTTCTTTTTCATCATTGTGACTTAATTTTTCTGTGTTTCGAACATCAGCTTCAATCGAGCTTTCAAAACTGTTTTTTGTTTTCCAAAATGACAGATATTTTTTCAAATTTGAGGTGTTAAAGAACCTGTTCTTTTCAATTAATGAATGCGCAGAAAGCCCAAATCCCAAATAATCTTTGCGCTCCCAATATGCGCTGTTATGTTTTGACTCAAAGCCCTTTTTTGCAAAATTTGAAATTTCATATCGTAAAAAGCCAAGTTTTTCAAGTTTTTTCACTGCTTTTTCATATTGTTTTGCAATTTGCTCGTCCATATTTTTATTTTTTAAAATTTCAAAAAGCTTTGTTCCTTCTTCAATTTGAAGCATATAACATGAAAAATGGTCAACGTATTTCGAAAGACATTTTATGAAACGTTCAACTTGAAAACAGGTTTGAAAAGGCAATCCCAAAATGAAATCGCCAGAAACATTTTCAAATCCAACTTCACGCGCTTGTTTCAAAACTTGCAAAACTTTACGTTTGTAGGTTTTCAAGTTTTCTTTTTCAACTCGACCAACAAATTCAAGCGATTTTTTGTTGAATGTTTGAACGCCAATGCTTAATCGATTAAATCCAAAATTTTTTAACTTTTGCAATTTTTCTTTTGAAAGAGAATTTGGATTTCCTTCAATTGTTATCTCTGCATCTTCATCCACAACAAATTTTTTTCTTATGGCTTTCAAAATTTTTTGAAGCTCTTCCACATTCAATATTGACGGTGTTCCCCCTCCAAAATATATTGTTTTCACAACATAATTTCTGAGTTTGCTTGAATTTATTTCGTTAATCAAACATTCAACATATTCTTTTTTTGTTGTTTCATTTTCCACACTCGAACAAAAATTGCAGTAATAACATTTGCCATTGCAAAAAGGAATGTGAACATAAATTGAAAGGTCTTTAGTTTTCATCTAATTTCAAAATTGACATAAATGCTTCACTTGGAAGTTCAACAGAGCCAATTTGCCTCATTTTTTTCTTTCCTGCTTTTTGTTTTTCAAGAAGTTTTCGTTTTCTTGAGATATCTCCTCCATAACATTTTGCAAGCACATCTTTTCGCATTGCTTTAACTGTTTCTCTTGCAATAACTTTGTTTCCAATTGATGCTTGAATTGGAATTTCGAAAAGTTGACGAGGAATAACATTTTTAAGTTTTTCTGCAATCGCACGACCACGAGCATAGGCTTTGTCTTTGTGAACAATCAAACTGAGTGCGTCACAAACTTCGCCGTTGAGCATAATGTCCAACTTAACAAGGTCACTGGTTTCAAATCCAACAAATTCATAGTCCAAACTTGCATATCCGCGAGTGCGAGATTTCAAACTGTCAAAAAAATCATATATCATTTCGTTTAGAGGAAGCTTGTAGACAAGTCGAACTCTGTTTTTGTCTAGATATTGCATGTCAAGATATATACCCCTTTTGTCTTGGCAAAGTTCCATAATTGCTCCAACATATTCTGGCGGAGTTAAAACATTGACTTTAACAACAGGTTCTTCAATGTGGTCGATGTCGGTTGGCTTTGGAAGAAGCGACGGATTCGAAACAGAAATTTTTTCGCCGTTTGTTTTATAGACATCATAAGCCACGCCTGGCGCAGTTGTTATAAGGTCCAAATTAAATTCACGTTCAAGTCTTTCAGTTATGATTTCCATGTGCAAAAGCCCAAGAAATCCGCACCTGAAACCAAATCCAAGTGCTGTGGAATTTTCGGGAGTGAACGACAACGAAGCATCGTTGAGCTTCAATTTTTCAAGAGCATCTTTAAGGTCGCCATAGCGAGAGCCATCCACAAGAAATATCCCGCTGAAAACAACTGGCTGAACTGCCTTGTAGCCTGGGAGTGCTTCGGCTGAAGGATTGTTGAAATCTGTTATTGTGTCACCAACTTTCGTTTCGGAAACGTTTTTGATGCTTGCAGTTATGTAGCCAACATCACCTGCTTTCAAAACTTCTGCAGGTTGCATTTGTGGAGTGAAAAATCCAACTTCTGTGACATCGAAAACATTTTTTGTTTCCATCATCTGAATTTTTGTTCCAACTTTAACACTTCCATCAACAATTCGAACAATGCAAATTGCTCCTTTAAAATTGTCATAAACGCTGTCGAAAATAAGTGCTTTAAGTGGCGCGTCTTCGTCACCTTTTGGTGAAGGAACTTTGTCAACAATCATGTCCAACACTGCTTTTATGTTTGTTCCCTCTTTTGCCGAAATTGCAGGGGCATCTGAAGCGTCAAGTCCAATCACATCTTCAATTTCTTGACGTGTTCTTGGAACATCGGCACTTGGAAGGTCAATTTTGTTTATAACAGGCAAAATCTCCAAATTGTTGTCCAATGCCAAATAGCAATTTGCAAGCGTTTGTGCTTCCACCCCTTGCCCTGCGTCAACAATCAAAATTGCGCCTTCGCATGCAGCCAAAGAACGCGAAACTTCGTATGTGAAGTCAACATGACCTGGAGTGTCAATCAAGTTCAAAGTATATTCAACGCCATCTTTAACATATTTCATTTTCGTTGGCGTAAGTTTGATTGTGATTCCTCTTTCGCGTTCCAAATCCATGCTGTCGAGAAGTTGGCTTTCCATGTCACGTTTTGCCACTGTGTTTGTTTCTTCAAGCAATCTGTCTGCCAGTGTGCTTTTGCCATGATCTATGTGTGCAACAATTGAAAAGTTGCGGATTTTTTCCATTCTTGAATTCATGAAGTTATTATAAATTATCACAGATTAAAGAGCAAGTTTTTTTCAAAAATTTTAAAAAATGTTTTAAATTATTAATCTTTTATGATAATATGGGTATATAATATAGATTAGGAGATTAAAATGGATATTTTCAAAACTTGGCTTGTTGAAAAGTATGTTGCTCATCGCGGGCTCCATGATAACCAATCTGCTGAAAATTCTCTTTCTGCATTTGAAAAAGCAATTGAAAAAGGTTATGTGATAGAACTGGACGTCCAACAAATATCAGACGGAACAGTTGTTGTTTTCCATGACAGCAGTTTGTCGAGAATGACAGGTCAAGATGGATATGTGAGATATCTCACAAAAGAAGACCTTAAAAGTTGTTTTCTTGGCGGAACAAAAGAAACAATTCCAACATTTGAAGAAACCTTGAAATTGATTAATGGAAGAACACCAGTGATTGTGGAAATCAAAAATAATTCCAAACCAGGAAAATTGGAATCACAAGTTCTTGAAATGCTCAGAAAATATAAAGGTGAATTTGCAATTATGGCATTCAATCCATACATTTTGAAATGGTTTAAAGATAATGCCCCAGAAATTCTTCGCGGTCAACTTTCTTCATTCTTTAAAAATGAAAAATTGTCGTTTTTGAAAAAATTCATTCTGAAAAAACTTATGCTAAACAGTGTTGCTCAACCAAATTTCATTGCATATAATGCCCAGAATCTCCCAAACAGATTTGTTAGAAAATATAACACTCTTCCACTTCTTGCTTGGACAATTCGTTCTCAGGAAGAATATATGAGAGTTGTGAAATATTGTGACAACATCATCTTCGAAAACTTTATTCCAAAAATCTAACCGCTTATGAACGCGGTTTTTTTTGACTATTGACAAATGATTTAATCTGTATTATACTAAGAGCATGAAAAAACAAATACACATACCAATAGACAATAAAGAACAAATGCACATATCAATAGATAATAATGTGGTCTGCGGAATAACTGGACTCAACTACAAATTTCAACAATATCTGGAAAAAAATCCCGGTTGCTCTGTCGATGATGTTACACTGGAAAAACTTTATCCAGACAAATATCCTGATGAAAACCACAAAAAAACACTATCAAACTTGTTGCTAGTTTTAAAATTGTCTTTGAAAAAAATAATTAGAATTGTTATTCTTCCAACTGTTCTTGATGAAATTTTTGACGGAAGAATCAATTTAAGAGATAACAAACCCAACAAATTCTTCTTGGACAATTGTGTTGAACATGTTATATTCACTGAACGACAAAAGATGCTAATAGATGAGTTAACAAAAAAACTTCTTGAACCAAAATTTTACAATGGCAAAAAGCAAGCCCCTTTTGATGGCAACCATAACAAAAATCATGACCATGACGCCAGAATTTTTGCCGAAAGTATTTTTAGAGGCACATCTCTTATGACTTTCGATAATGATTTTAAAAACAAAAAATTAATTCATGAAGTTGTTAAGAAATTTGAACAAAAATATCCAGAAGAAGCCAAAGGGATTTCTCAATTTAGAATTTTAACACCAAAGAAACACGCACCAAGAGATTATTCAAAATAAAACGCCACATGGCGTTTATTTTTTTAGTGTAATATTTTTTTCACGACCATTTTGCTTTGGGAAATAAAATCTTTCATTTTTTATTTCGTCTGGCAAATACTGTTGTTTAACATAACCTCCAAAATCATGAGGATATTTATATTTTACTTTTTTTGTGTCATTTGTTGATGGATGATTTCGCAAATGAAAAGGAACCTGTGCGTCCGCATATTTTTCTGCCATCTCTCCCGCTTTTGCCATGGCAAGATAAACCGAATTCGATTTTTCTGCAGTGCAAGCATAAATGATTGCATGCGAAAGAGCAAGAAGCCCTTCTGGCAGACCAAGGTTTTTGAGTGTGTAGTGAGCACAATTTGCAAGCAAAAGAGCGTTGCTGTCGGCCATACCTATGTCTTCGCTACAATGAGCAATGAGTCTTCTTGCAATGATAAGTGGGTCACATCCGGCTTTAATCAGCCTTTGACAATAAAACAATCCTGCGTCAGGGTCACTTCCGCGAATGCTCTTGCAAAAGGCACTTAGCAAATCATAGAACTTATTTTCGTCAACCGAAAGCGCCTTTTTCTGAATGCAATTTTCAGCAATTTCAAGAGTGATTTTGACAATGCCGTTTTCATCTTTTTCAGTTGTCAAAAAAGCAAGTTCAAGAGCATTCAAAGCCGAACGCAAATCACCCCCACTCACCCACGCAAAATGGTCAAGCGCTTCATCAGATATTTCAATTTTGTATTCTCCCAATCCTTCTTCGCTTGTTATCGCGCGCTTCAATGCTTCTATTATATCTTTTTTTTCAAGAGGTTTAAATTCAAAAATTTTGCATCTTGAAACAATTGCTGGAGTCATGGAATAATAGGGATTTTCGGTTGTTGTTCCAATAAAAACAATTGTTCCATCTTCCACTGCTGGCAATATGCTGTCACTTTGCGCCTTGCTCCATCTGTGGCATTCGTCAAGCAACAGATATGTTTGTCTTGAAAACAAACTTTTGTCTTTTCGTGCTTCGTCAATAATTTTTTTTACGTCTGCAACTCCGCTCGAAACTGCATTCAATCTCTTGAAAACTCCATTATCCAAATTTGCAATTATGTTGGCAAGGGTTGATTTGCCTGTTCCAGGTGGACCAAAAAAAATAGCACTGCCAAGCGTTCCACTTTCAATTGCACGACGAAACAATGAGCCCTTTTTTGCAATGTGCTCTTGCCCAACAAATTCATCAAATGTCTTTGGTCTCATCTTTTCCGCAAGCGGAATTCTTTTTTCTTCAAACATAGACTTATTATATCACAACTGAATGTTTTTCACAAATTTATAACTGCATTTTTCTCAACAAGTCCAAGGTCAATGAACTTGAAGTTGGAAAGCACAATTCCATCAACTTTTGTTTCTCCTCCATTTTGAACAACAGCCACACTTTTTCCATTTAGGCAAATTTTGAAACTTTGAAATGTTTTGGGTTGAACTTTTAGTTTTGTGTTTTTAATTTCAATTCCAAAAACTTCGTTAACAAGAAAGTTGTAAAAATCTAAATATGAAAAAGAGTTTTCCACAATTTTTTTGTATTCAATTCCTAACAAATTGCAAAAAAGATTTTTGTTTATTGCAATTTGCTTTTTTGGTTTAACATAATTTTTTTCATAAATTTCAACTAATATTTTCTTTTTTAAATCATGATTGAAAAAATTATTAAAATAATTATTTTTTATATAAATTTTTAAATTAAATAAATTTTCCAAATAAAATCGTTCTTTTAAGCATAAATTTTTGTAATTTTCAAAATTATTTGTTGATAAAAACAAATTTTTGCCTTTTTTTATTTTTAAATTAATTTTTAAATAATTAATTCCTAAATAATTTATTGGCGAAAAATCTAGAATTTTTCCAGTTGAAAAATATTTTATTCTTTCTTCATTTGTGACAATTTCAATTCCATTTTCAATACTTTTAACGTTGTAATAAAATTCGTTTTGTTTCAAATAAAGGCTAACACGTTCATTTGAACTCGACAACAACATGTATGAAACATCTCTCAAATTTTCTTCAAAAAAATGTCTTTCCACTTTGACGTTTTCATCACATTCCACGTCACTTCCAATTTTATATTTACAATTGAATTTTTCGTCATAATTCAAATTCAGTTTGCAAAGTTCTTGAAATAACAATGGATTCACTTCGGAAAGAACAACTTTGTTTTTACATTCAAACATTTCGTCATAATTGTCAAACACAAAAATCGGGCTGAAAGAAACATATTTGGAAACAACTTCGCAAGCATAAATTTGGCGCAAAAATTCTTCTTTTATTTTGGGTGCTTTAATCAAAAAAACAGGTTTATCAACCAACAAACCACACGATTTTAACTTTTCAAAATGAATGTCAAAGTTGAACAAGCAAACATTTTTTAGCAGTCGTCTATAAATTCTATCAATCAAAAATTTCGTTTTAAAGCAAACTTTGTTAAATTCTTTTGTGTAAAGATTTTTGAAGAAAAATGATGACGATTGAAGATTGTCATAAAAAATGCGTTGCAAAACGTAAGCCTTCTTCAAAATATATTCATTTTTTTTGTTGACAAAAACTGTTTGCTCAAAAAGTTTTTCTTTTTTTAACACAAATTGTATAGAAGAAAATATTTTCAAACAAACACAAAATGAAAACAAAACAGACAGCGCAACAACCACAACAGAAAACGTCATGCTATAATGATTGCCTTATGTACTTTTTTAAAACTAGTTTTCTTGTGTTTCTTCTTCTTGTTTTTTAACGAAAGGTTTTAACAAAAAGGACAAAAACTTTGGTGCTTTAAAACAAAAAATTTTCATAGTTACCTCTTTTTATGATATGTTATGAAAAAAAAGAATATTTTGTTACGAACTTTTTTGTTTCCACATTTATAGAATGGAATAGCAACATGCTGCTTTGCTAAAGAAAAAATGATTAAAATCTAAACATGGATGAAAAAAATGGAGAGCGAAAGAAAAGAAATACTGAAATTCGAAAACGTTTGTTTAACCTATCACACAAAAGATGACGAAATAACCGCACTTAATGATGTTAACTTCACCATTTATGAAGGTGAATTTGTTGCCATTGTTGGTCCAAGTGGATGCGGAAAAACAACTCTTTTGAGTCTAATATCTGGCATTTTGAAGCCAAGTGGCGGGAAAATTTTTATTGACGGAAGAGAAATTACAGGCGATAAAAAAACAAAAGACAAAAATTTAAATTCAGAAATTGGATACATGTTTCAACGCGACCATTTGTTCGATTGGCGAACAATTTGGAAAAATGTTACTCTTGGACTGGAAATTCAGGGAAAGAAAAAAGATAAACAACTCATTGAAAAAATTGACAATCTATTGTCCAAATATGGGCTTGGACAATTTAAAAATAAAAAACCAACCCAACTTTCTGGCGGGATGCGTCAAAGAGTTGCCCTAATTCGAACTCTTGCCCTTGAACCAAAACTGTTGCTTTTGGACGAACCCTTTTCGGCGCTAGATTTTCAAACACGGCTGAGCGTGTGCGACAGTGTTTCGGAAATCATTTCAGAAGAGCAAAAAACGGCCATTTTGGTGACCCACGACATTGCCGAAGCAATTAGTATGGCGGACAGAATCATTATCTTAACAACACGCCCTGGAACGGTAAAAAAGATTGTTGATGTTGACCTTAAACATCTTGGTGCACCAATAAAACGCCGTGAAAGCGAAGTTGCACGAAAAATGTTTGATGAAATTTGGAAAGACTTAATAGTTTACAATCTCGAACAGACGGAGGTTGAAACATGAAATTATTTAATCGAAAACAAAAGAAATTAAATTACTCAAAAGAACACAAACTTTATGTTAGAAAACTGACATGTGAAAAATGGATTATCAGACTTATTCAGGTTTTGATTTTGGCACTTATCTTTGTGCTTTGGGAAGTGCTGACAAAATATTACATTCTTGACCCATTCTTCATAAGTTCCCCATCACGAATGATTAAAACGATATCCGATTTGTACAACTCAGGCGAATTGTTTAAACACATTGGTATAACGCTTTATGAAACAGTTATCGGATTTATTCTGGCAACTGCAATCGGATATATCATAGCTGTTATTCTTTGGTGGAGCGAACGACTTAGAAAAATTTTTGACCCATATATTGTTGTGTTGAACAGTCTTCCAAAAATTGCTCTTGGACCATTAATCATAATTTGGTTTGGAGCGGGAACAAGTGCAATTATTGTTATGTGCATATTAATATGCGTCATTATAACAACACTGAGCGTCCTTGGGTCGTTCCTGTCGTGTGACAAAGACAAAATCTTGCTTATGAAATCTATGAAAGCAAAAAAATATCAAATATTTTTCAAATTGATAGTGCCAAATTCAATGCCCGACTTCATTTCAGTTTTGAAAATTAATGTTGGAATGAGCTGGGTTGGAACCATTATGGGTGAATATCTTGTCAGCAAAGCGGGACTTGGCTATTTGATTGTCTATGGCGGAACTGTGTTTAAACTCGACTTGGTTATGACAAGCACAGTCATATTGTGTTTACTTGCGGGAGGAATGTACTTTGTTGTTAGTAGAATTGAGGCAAGGTTTAAACGTTAGATTTCTTAGTAGGAAAATCATCACAAAGCCAAATGCCCCAATCAGCGGATAGAAGTATTTGATTATATCGCCAAATCCAAACAAACTTACTGTGAAAAACAAAATTATTGAAATCATAAAAGGGAGAATTTTCTTCCTTTTATTCATTTTTTCATGCAATAAATTGATAAAAGAATATTGTGTTGCAAAAAGTGTTGTTATTATGCTTGCAAGAATGAGCACTGTGAACCCAATTCCCACAGGTTTTGATATTATGTTTGCAAGAAAAACAAGAGGCAAATCGGCAAACAAAATCATTTTGTCGTTAATTAAGATTGAAACAATTATAGTTCCAATTATCACTGACAAAATCAGCGCGGAATAGAGCGCCACGCGCGTGGCTTGTTTTCTTGTTAAGGTTTTTCCAAGATCAAAAATAACTTTGCTTGCCGTGACCAAATTGCAACAACAATAACTTATAGAAGACAAGGTCAAAATTGAAACAGTTGAAATGTCTGTTGAAAAAGTTGGCGGAGAAAGAGTTGAAATTGTTGCACCTTTTATACAAACATATATAATTCCCAAAATGACAATTGGAACAAGATATATGCTCAAATTTAAAAGCGCTTTGATTCCAAAAATGCAAACAAATGATGAAATTAATATCAAAATGATTTCCCAAAGTGGAAAAGAAAAATCACACACATAGGTAGAAAGCAATTGGCTTGCTCCAGCAAGCATTGCCGAGCCAATAATTGCAAAAATTCCAATTGAAATTGTGTCAAAAATGTTGGTTATTTTTTTCTTTTCAAAATCATTTTCATAATTACATTTTCCAAAGAACAAAAAATTTCTGAGTCCAAAGAAAAAAATCAAAAAAACTGCAACAACAAAAAACAAACTAACAAATCCATATTGCGCAAAAAAAACAACAATTTCTTGGCCAGAAGCAAGTCCTGCTCCAACAATTGTTCCAACAACAAGCATTGTGAACTTGAAAATTATTTTGAAGTTCTCCACAATTTAATTTATTAATTTATTTCTTTTTATATGACCTCATAATTTTTCTAAAATTTAACAAACTAATCTCATGAGTTCAAAAATTGTTTATTATTTCACAATAACTCTTTTGTTCATGGGTTTTTTCGTGTGCGCGTTTCCTATGCCAACAAAACGTGTTGGATATGATGCGCTGAGTAAACATGAAAAAGCATTGTATAATGACGCATACGAAATTGAGAATGACTTTTATGCCCAAGAATATAATCAATTGCTAACAAAAACGTCAAATGTTTCAAATTTGGATTGGTTCGATGTTGTCAATAATTTTTTCACAAAATACACTCTAGTTGCACGCGTTATCGACGTTAACACCAAAAAATCCTATTATGTGAAAAGAGTTGGCGGATATAATCATGCCGACGTTCAGCCAATTGATGCAACAAACACAGCAATCATGAAAAGCATCTATAATGGTCAGTGGAGCTGGGCGCGACGACCTGTTTGGGTTGAGATTAACGGAAGTTATGTTGCTGGGTCAATCAATGGGATGCCACACAGTTACACTTTGATAGAAGACAACAACATGGATGGCCACACGTGCATACATTTTCTTAACAGCAAAACACATGGAACAAAACGAGTTGATGAGGCTCACCAAGAAGCTGTTGCAACGGCATATCGACGACGCGACGAACTCAAAAAATTTCTTGCAAGTGAAAGTTAACTGCTCGCTTTGAGCAGTTCTTTTTTCAGACGCAAAAGAATTTTCTTTTCAATTCTAGAAATGTAACTTTGAGAAATGCCCATCATGTCGGCAACTTCTTTTTGCGTTTTTTCTTCTTTTCCCATAAGTCCAAAACGTAAAATCATGATTTCTTGTTCTTTTTCTCCAAGTTTTTTTATGCTTTCCCAAAGCAGTTGTTTTTCCACACTTTGGTCCAAATTTTTCGAAACACTATCTTCTTCAGTGAACAAAACGTCCGACAACAGCAATTCGTTGCCTTCGGCGTCATAATTCAAAGGTTCATCAAAACTCATCTCGCCTTTGATTTTGCTTGTTTTGCGAAGTTGCATCAAAATTTCGTTTTCGATGCATCTGCTTGCATACGTGGCAAGTTTGATTTGTTTGTCGAATTTGTATGTTCCAACAGCCTTAATCAGTCCAATGGCGCCAATAGAAATGAGGTCTTCAAGTTCTAAACCTGTGTTTTCAAATTTTTTTGCAATATAAACCACAAGACGCAAATTGTGTTCAATCAATTTTTCTTTTGCACTTTCGTTGCCATTTGCAAGTTCTTCCAGCAAGATTTGTTCTTCTTCATTTTCAAGAGGAAGAGGAAGTGCTTCGTTTCCACAAACATAAGCAACAACGTCGCTTGGGCTGAGAAAATCGATTTTTCTAAATAATCTCTTAATTTTCATGATTATTTTTTTAAATATATTTTTCATGCAACTTCTCCTTTAAAAAAATCTTTTGCAATCTCTGGGCCAAATAGGGCTTCACAATCGAAACTTTGTTTGAGTCTTGACAAAGACAGACCAACAATCACATTTTCCAAATCAACTTTTTTTTCCTTGGTGCTTATGTGAACTTTTTCAACACTTGTGACAAGAATTTTTCCGCCCTTTCCCACTGTTCCAAAATCTATGTAACGTGAATTATCAACAAATTCATTTGCGTTTTGAGTTAAAATTTTGTCTATGGGAACATTAAAAAGTTTTGAAAAAACAGCATATTCAACAATCATAACAGGTGCATTTGTTTCTGGGTCATAAAGTTTGTTGCCAGTGTCGAGATATGATTCGAAAGAAACTTGCTTCCCTTTGTTTTCTATTTCAGTTTTGAAAATGAAGTTGTCAAACAGTTTCCGTCTGGAAAAATATTTAATCAATCTGAAAATCAAAAACGCAACACATGAAACAACAAAGATAATAACTCCAACAGGGATTTCTCCCCCAAACAAAATCACTCCTGAGCCTTGAATTTCGCCTGAAAAGAGATAAATTATTCCAAAGCATGCTCCGCCCATAACTGCAGTTGTTAGACAGAACACCACAAAAGAAAGAATGTTCTTTCTAAGTCCAATTGGATTTAGTCCAATTCTTGTCATAACAACCCCCAAAAGAATTTTGTATGTTACGCTAAGCCAAATTGGCAAAGCAAGAATTGGACTTAGAAGAGCAAAAATTGCGCCAAATGAGCTTGCCAGTGCAAGACGCAAAAATCTTCCATCACTTTTCAAAATTAATGAAGAAATTTTTAAAATAAGAAAGTTGATGACAAGATTATCGATAAGAGCAAACTCAACAACAATTTCCACAAATTCATTATATTTTATTTTACAGTTTTGATAGGCAACTTAAAATAAAAAAAGATGGCGAAAAAATGCCACCTTTGTCGAGTTTATCTAAGCCTGTCGATAACATCCGAAAGATATTGACCGCTTCTTAAATTCACCCTGTAATCAGTTTTAACATTGTCGAGTTCAGTTATGAAAGCATCCCAATTTTTTATAAATTTCTTTATATATTCGTCAGAATTTCCTCTTTCGATAAATCTGCGAAGATATTCGTCACGACAATAACGCATTGGATATACGAGATAAAATTTTATTCCTCTTCTCAACATTTCGTCAACAACCAGTTTGTGAGTTGAAATGAATATGTAATCATATTCTTTTGCAATTGCTTCAACAATGTCACAATAAACTTTTTCCCAGCCATCATTTTTTCTGAAATATGACGAAGAAAGGTCAAATATTTTTTTGTGGTCGTAAAATGATGCGTGTTCCACAAGCCCAGTTTTTCCGATGCCAGCAAAACCGCTGATTATTATTGCTTTTTTATTATTAAAAAAACCCATATTCACCTCACAACAATATTATATTTGAAATATTTTTTGTAGTCAAGCATACAAACAAAAAAATGGAAGATTATCTTCCATTTTATGCTTCACTTTTTTGCTCATATTTAACTGCATCAGAAAGTTTAACAGAAACAACTTTCGAAACACCTTTTTCTTCCATTGTGACCCCATAGAGCGAATCAGCAAGTTCCATTGTTGGTTTTTTGTGGGTTATGACAATAAATTGAGTTTCACTTGAGAATTTTTTCAAATATTGAGCAAAACGATAGACGTTTGCCTCATCAAGCGCTGCTTCAATTTCGTCAAGCAAACAGAAAGGCATTGGACGAAGTTTCAAAATTGCAAACAAAATTGCAATTGCAGTCAATGCTTTCTCACCACCACTCAAAAGTGTGTTCGAACTGAGTTTCTTGCCAGGTGGCTCAGCCAAAATTTCAACACCTGCCTCCAACACGTTGTCACTTCCAATCAACTCAAGTTTTGCGTTTCCTCCGCCAAAAAGTTCACGGAAAGTGATTTTGAAGTTTTCGTTGATTTTGTCAAACTCTTCGCTGAAACGAGTTCTCATTTCGGTTGAAAGTTCTTGAATGATTTGAATGAGTTCGTCTTGCGCCTTGTTCAAATCTTCAACTTGAACAGCAAGAGCATCATATCTTTCTCCGAGAATTTTTGAGTCTTCAATGGCTCCAACATTTATGTAGCCAAGTTTTGAAATCTCTTTCTTGATTTTTGTGATTTCCGAAAGCCCTTTATTAAGGTCAAAATCTTCAACCTTAAGCGCCAAACATCCTTCATAATCCAGCTGATATTCTTCTAAAATCTTGTCTTGCATCAAATCTATATCTGAATCAACTTTCGAAATTTTAAATTCTTCATTAAGTTTTTTCTCATTAATTTTGTTTACTTCCAAAACAAGAAAATTTCTTTTATCTTCCAATTGTTTAAGTTGTTGTTGCATCGAAAGTTTGTTTTCGTCAAGACGTTTTTGCTCGTCTTTTAAGTTTGCAAGTTTTTCGCGAATTTCGTTGCTTGAACTGCTTTCAATATGCCAAGCAATCAAATTCTCTGCTTCTTCGATTTTCAAAACATTTTGTTCAAATTCTTCTTCTGCAGAGTTTTTCTTTGTTTGATTTTCTGAAAGTTGCAAATCAAGACGTTCAAGTTCTTGAGTTGTGCCCATAACCTCGCTTGTTATCGATGCAATATTAACACGAATTTCCGTCAATTTTTTGCTCAGTTCTTCACGTTTTGCTTTTAAATCGGCAAAACGAGATTGCCTTTTTGCAATTGCTTCGTTTGCACCTTCCTTGTTTGCTCCAACAGTGTTTTCAAGGTCTTCGATGCTTGAAAGTTCGTTTGTGATAACTTCAATTTTGTTAGAAACAATTATTTTTGAATTGTTCAAATTTTGAATTTCAGTTTCGTAGCCATCAACAAGTTGACAAACAGAAGCCAATTTTTCATTTTCTTTTGCAATTTCAACTTCAAGTTGCTTTTGTTTTGATGAAATAAATTCAAATTGCTTCAAAACATTTTCAAGTTCCGCTTTTTTTGCTTTAATTTTTTCGTCACCATTTGTGAAAAGTTCTTTTAATTTTTCAATCTCTTCGCCAAGGGTTTTTATTTCACGATCACGACTGATTAAATTAACTGCTTCAGACTTTTTGCTTCCGCCTGTCATCGAGCCTTGTGGATTTATGACATCGCCATCCAAAGTTACAATTTTGAAACTAAACTTTGAATTTTGTGCAATTTTGATTGCTGTGTCAAGAGTATCAACAATGACTGTTGCTCCAAGCAAATTTGAAACAACATTTTCAATTTCTGCTCCAAATGAAATCAAATCTTTTGCAATTCCAAAACATCCATTTGTTTTTAGAAGAGATTTTTCTTCCTGCGACAAATTTCTTGGTTTCATAGAAGTGATTGGCAAGAATGTTGCACGGCCAAATTGACCTTGCTTCAAAAATTCAATCAAACTTTTTGCATCGTTTTCATTTTTTGTGACAATGTTTTGAAGTGCATTTCCAAGCGCAGTTTCAATTGCTGTTTCAAATTTCTCTGGAACAGAAATAAGAGATGCCAAAACACCCACCATTTTTTCTCTGAACGCGCTGTTTCTCTCGCTTTCTTTCAAAAGTTTTTTAACACTTCCCGCATAACCTTCGTGTTCAGCCTGCATTTCTTCCAAAATGCGTTTTCTGTTTTCATAAACTTGAATTTTTGTTCCGCAATTTTGAACTTCTTTTTCCAAACTCGAAAGTTCGTCTTGAACTTTTGATGTTTCAAGTTTGCCTTTCATAACAACAGAAAGTTGGTCTTTGTTTTGTTCTTCAAGCAAACTTAAATTTTCGGTTATAGAGTTTTTGAGAGAATTTTGTTCACTTAATTTTTCAGAAATGTTTTTAATTCTCTCTTCAATCTCTCCAAGTGACGATTTGTTTGCCTCACGCTCTGCCGAAAGTCTGGATGAATTGGATTTTATGTACGCGAGTTTGTCAAGCGCATCAAACATTTCTTTCTGATTGCTTTCCGCTTCGTCTTCACTTAAATTCAGTTCATCAACAATCTTTAGATAATCGCGTGATAATTCTTCTTCGCCATTCTTAAGATTTTCAAGTTCCGAACTTGTTTCCGAAAGATGCTGGTCACGCTCAACAATTCGCTCTTTTATTGCAGTTATAAGATTATCATAATTTGTTTTGTCAAGTTCAAGCCTTGCATTTTGTTCTTTCAAAAACTTAATTCTTTCTCGAACAACATTTGTTTCGCCTGCTTGTTTTTCAAGGCTGACAGTCAAATTCAAAATGTTTTCATGAAGCCTTTCAACAGTTTTGTCAATTGCTTCAATGCTTGCCATGTTGTTTGTGTAATTTTCGCTCACACTTTCAAGTTCTTGTTGACGAAGTTCAAGTTCTTCGTTGATTGCATCAAGTTTGCTTGAAATTTTGGACTTCATATCAAACGCATTTTCATATTGATAGATGTAGGCATTAACTTCCAAATTTTTCAAAATTTCTTTCAATTCCAAAAATCTTTTTGCATCTTCCGATTGTTTTTTCAATGGTCCAAGTTGACGTTCAATTTCGTCGATAACAAGTTGCAACTTCAAGATATTGTCTTTTGTTCTTTCAAGTTTCCTTTCAGCTTCAACCTTTCTCGATTTATATTTTGAAATTCCTGCAGCGTCTTCAAAAATTGACCTGCGGTCTTCAGGTTTTGACGAAAGAATTTTTCCAACTTGGTCTTGCCCAATGATTGAATATCCGTCTTTGCCAAGGCCGGAATCAAAAAGCAAATTCACGATGTCTTTAAGCCTGCAAGGTTGTTTGTTCAAAAGATATTCACTTTCACCACTTCGATACAATTTTCTTGTTATTGCAATTTCATCAAATTCATAGTTGAAAAATCTGTCTGTGTTGTCAAAAGTCATCGTAACTTCGCAATATGACAAACTTTTTCTTTTTTCTGTTCCAGCAAAAATGACATCTTGCATGGAAGAACCACGCAAAGTTTTTGAACTTTGTTCTCCCAAAACCCATCTTATGGCATCTGCGACGTTACTTTTTCCGCAACCATTTGGACCAACGATTGCTGTGACACCGTTGTCAAATTTGATTTCAATTCTGTCTGCAAAGGATTTAAATCCTGCAAGTTCAAGTTGTTTAAAATTCATTTTTCGGTCCTTTAAAAATTTTAGCCAAACAAAAAAAATATGCACGGCTTTTTTGCTGTTTTATTTTAGCATAAAAAAATATACATTGCAAGCAAAAACCCATTTTTAATGTCGAAAGGAAATAAAAAAGAATGAACAAAATTGTTCACTCTTCAATGTTGATTTTTGCATTTTCAATTGCTTTTTCGATGCGATAGTTGAGATTCTTGTTTTTCAAAGTTATTATTTCGTCAATTGAAACTTCAATTGCCTTTGCCTTGCTTGAGCCGTGTGATTTTATTATCAATTTTTTACATCCTAAAAATGGTGATCCGCCATAGGAATTGAAGTCATAAGTTTTTTTCAAATTCTTGAATGCACCAAGCATAAAAACAGAAGCCATTTTTGAAAAGAAATTTGATTTTATCGATTTTTTAAGTTCACTCATCATGATTTTAAGCGCACCTTCTGTTGACTTCAACAAAACATTGCCCGCAAATCCGTCGGCGATGACAACATCATAATCTCCGCTCATAACATCTCTGGCTTCCATGTTTCCAACAAAATTTATGTCAAGTTGTTTCATAAGTGGAAAAACTTGATGGCAAAGGTCGTTTCCCTTGTGGTCCTCAGTTCCAACGCTCAAAAGTGCCACCCTTGGATTTTGTTTTCCGAAACGTTCTTTATAATATTCGTTTGCCATAAGTGCAAAATGACAAAGATTGATTGGCTTGCAATCAACATTCGCTCCACAATCGGCAACAAGAACATATCCACCTTTTTTTGTTGGCAAAAATGGACATAATGTAGGGCGAGAAACACCCTTAATTCGGCCAATTTTCAAAAATCCGCCCGCCAAAATTGCTCCAGTGCTCCCGGCAGAAACAAGACCAACAACGTCGTCATTTTTTTTCAAAATGTCAAACGCAACAGCAAGTGAAGAATTCTTTTTTTCTTTAATTGCAACAGTTGGAACTTCGTTGTTTG
Source organism: uncultured Clostridia bacterium (assembly GCA_934747765.1). Lineage (GTDB taxonomy): Bacteria > Bacillota > Clostridia > Christensenellales > UBA1242 > UMGS687. The sequence continues at coordinate 230,111 of CAKVGZ010000001.1, read as the reverse complement.
AAATCATGTCTGGAGCATCAACAATCTCTGTTCTCTCTTTGTCATATTTAAGTTTTCCTAAACAACTGGAAATTTCATCTTCTTTTCCGCAAAAAATAATTGAAAGGTCATCATGTTTGTTTTGCGCATCAATTGCCCCTTTTATTATTTCATAAGGCGCATAATCCCCCCCAAGTGTGTCGATAACAACTTTCATTTTTCCTCCAAAAAAATATATTATAATTAAGAATATCAGAAAAAATTGAAAAGTCAAAATTATATTTCAAAATTTGTTACATATTAAAAATAAGGACAATCAAATGTCCTTTTTTTGTTATTTTCTAGGGTTCTTGATGTTTGCTTGAGCTGCCGAAAGACGTGCAATTGGAACACGGAATGGTGAGCAAGAAACGTATGTTAGACCAATGTTATGGCAGAATTCAACACTGCTTGGGTCTCCACCATGTTCGCCACAAATTCCAAGTTTGATGTCTTTTCTTGTGGACTTTCCAAGGTCGGCTGCAATTTTGATTAATTTTCCAACACCATTTTGGTCAAGTCTTGCAAATGGGTCATTTTCGAATATTTTTCTTTCATAATAAATATCCAAGAATTTTCCTGCATCATCACGACTAAAGCCATAGGTCATTTGAGTCAAATCGTTTGTTCCAAATGAGAAGAATTGGGCTGTTTTTGCAATTTCATCGGCTGTTAATGCAGCGCGTGGAATTTCAATCATGGTTCCAATTTTGTAAGTCAATTTAACACCTTTGCTTTCGATGATTTCATCTGCAACACGTGCAACTATGTCGCGAACAAAATTGAATTCTTTGCTGTCGCAAGTTAAAGGAATCATAATTTCTGGAATAACATCAAATTTGCCTTCTTCTTTAACTTTAATTGCAGCTTCTATAACTGCGCGAGTTTGCATTTCTGCAATTTCAGGATATGTCACAGCAAGTCTAAGACCTCTGTGTCCCATCATTGGGTTAACTTCATGAAGCCCTTCAACTGTTTCTTTCAACTCTTCAAAAGTCAAGCCCATTTCTTTTGCAAGGGCTTTTATTTCAGCATCTTCATGAGGCAAGAATTCGTGTAGAGGTGGATCCAAGAAACGAATAGTAACAGGTTTTCCTTGCATTGCTTTATAAAGACCAATGAAGTCTTTCTTTTGCATTGGAAGAAGTTTTTTGAGTGCACGTTTTCTTTCTTCAACAGTTTTTGAAACAATCATTTCGCGAACTGCTGGAATTCTATCTGCGTCAAAGAACATATGTTCAGTTCTGCAAAGACCAATTCCTTCTGCTCCAAAATTAAATGCAGTTTTTGCATCATTTGGAGTGTCGGCATTTGTTCTAACTTGAAGAACGCGATATTTGTCTGCCCAACTCATAATTGTTCCGAAATCTCCGGAAATTGATGCAGGAACAGTTTTAACAGCCTCGCCATAGATAAATCCTGTTGAGCCGTCAATTGAAATTGAATCACCTTCTTTGAAGGTTTTTCCGTCAAGTTTAAATTTCTTTGCTTCTTCGTCAACAAGAAGTTCTTGACATCCTGCAACGCAAGCAGTTCCCATTCCTCTTGCAACAACAGCAGCATGAGAAGTTCTTCCGCCACGTGCAGTCAAAATTCCCTCACTGACAGCCATTCCTTCAATGTCTTCTGGAGAAGTTTCCAAACGAACAAGGACAACTTTTTTGCCTTCCTTATGAAGTTCAATTGCTCTTTCAGCAGTGAATGCAACAACACCGCTTGCAGCGCCTGGGGATGCTGGAAGAGCTTTGCCAATTGGCTTTGCCTTTTTCAACGCATCAGCGTCAAATTGTGGGTGCAAAAGAGCGTCAAGTTGTTTTGGTTCAAGTTTTAAAAGTGCATCTTTTTCAGACAACATTCCTTCTTTAACAAGGTCAACAGCAATTTTCAAAGCAGCTTTTGCTGTTCTTTTTCCGTTTCTTGTTTGAAGCATATAAAGCTTTCCATTTTCAATGGTGAACTCCATGTCTTGCATATCGCGATAATGTTTTTCAAGTTTGTTTGCAATTGCAACAAATTGATTATATAAATTTTCATTTTGCTCTTTAAGATGAGAAATAGGTTGTGGAGTTCTGATTCCTGCAACAACATCTTCGCCTTGAGCATTCATCAAATATTCGCCATATAATTTCTTTTCGCCAGTTGCTGGGTCACGGGTGAAAGCAACACCAGTTCCGCTCTGCTCACCCATATTTCCAAAAACCATAGATTGAATGTTAACTGCAGTTCCCCAAGATGAAGGAATTTCGTTAACTCTTCTGTAATATACTGCACGAGGATTGTCCCATGAGCGGAAAACTGCTTTAACAGCTTCCAAAAGTTGCATTTTTGGTTCTTCTGGGAAATCATATTTCATTTCTTTTTTGAAAAGGGCCTTGAATTTTTTAACCATTTCTTTAAGGTCGTTTGCATCAAGTTCAGTGTCAAGTTTAACACCCTTTTCTTCTTTCATTTTGTCAATAATTTTTTCAAAATTAGATTTGTCAAGTCCCAAAGCAACGTCTGAGAACATTTGAATAAATCTTCTATAACTGTCATAAGCGAAACGTGGATTGTTTGTCAGTTCTGCCAATCCTTCAACAACTTCGCTGTTAAGACCAAGATTCAAAATTGTGTCCATCATTCCAGGCATGGAAACTCTTGCACCACTTCTAACAGAAACCAAAAGTGGATTTGTTTTGTCACCAAATTTTTTGCCAGTGACTTTTTCCATTTTTGCAAGTCCGTCCATAATTTGCTTGATGATGTCATCAGCAAGCATTTTGCCGTCAGAATAATATCTGCAACAAGCTTCAGTTGAAACTGTGAAACCTTGTGGAACAGGAAGACCAATGTTTGTCATTTCTGCAAGGTTAGCACCTTTACCCCCTAATAGATTTTTCATCTTTGCGTTTCCCTCTGAAAAGAGGTAAACATATTTGTTTTTTGCCATACTTTCTCCTTCAAAAAAAATTTAAGTGTTTACTTCACCAAAAAAATATTACACCAGAGAAAAGATATTTCAAAACGATTTGAAATTAAAAATTGAAAAAGTGAGAATATTTTTGACAAACAAAAAAAACTATGCTATCCTACCCTCGAATGCTAGCGTAGCTCAGGTGGTAGAGCAACTGATTCGTAATCAGTAGGTCGCGAGTTCGAGTCTCGCCGTTAGCTCCACTAAACTTAGTAAAAAGGTTGCAAAATTTTTAAAAAAATTGTAAATGAAAAAATAAAGTTACTAAATTTTATTTTTCTGTTGATTTCTTTGTTTTTTGTGATATAATAAGTTCACAAGGAGAATTTTATGGAAGAAAACAAAAAATTAACTGATAAAACAAAAGAGAAAAAGAAATTTTCTGCTAAAAAAGTTTTTGAAAACCTAAAAGAACAAAATAAAAAGAATAAGGAAGAATTTATAAATAACTTGAAACAAATTAAAGAAGATTTTGAAACGGCTAAAGCTGAAAGAAAAGTGAAGAGCGAAGAAAATAAGAAAATAAGGGAAGAAAAGCTCAAATTGAAACAACAACAAAAAGAAGAAAGAGCAAAAGCAAAAGAGGAAAAAAGAATCAGAGAAAGCCAAGCGCTTGTTCAGCGCGTTGAACAAACTCTTAATCCTCACTGTGAGCACGAACCAACTGAAGAAGAACCATTCTACGATGTTTTCAATCTTGCTCAAAGTTGGTTGAAAGATATTGAAGCTCAAAAAGAAAAAGCAGGATACAAAACTAAAAAAGAGTTGGAAGAAGAACGTGGAAAAAAATTAAAAGATGAAAACACAATCACATTAACATAAAAAAATCAGCAATCATGCTGATTTTTTTATAGTTGTTTTATTCCAAGTGAAACACGTTTTGTGTTTTTGTTCATTTCCAAAATTCTAAATTTATATGTTTTGCCAATTTCCAAAACTTCGCTTGGAGATTGCAATTTTTTGTTTGAAAGATTTGAGATGTGCGCAAGGCAGTTAACTCCCCCAACATCCACAAATGCCCCATAAGTGGTGAAATTTTTCACTTTTCCATCAACAACTTTATTAACAAAATTTGTCCTCCAGAAAATTTCTTCGTTTGCCTGTTTTTCTTTTTCTTCCAAAATTCTGATTGACCCTTTTATATTCTTTGTTTCAGAATTTATTTCAATTGCAATTGCATCAACTTTTTTGTGCAATAAAAATTTTGGATTGATTTTTCTGATTGAAATTTCTGCTTCAGGGATTTCTATTGTGTAATCTCCGAGGTGCGAAACAAGGCAATTGTTTTTTATCGAATCAATGACGCAGGTGAAACTGCATCCCAATTTTATGGATTTTGCGTTTTGGTTTTCAACTTCAATTTTCTCTGCTCTTTTTTGAGAAGCCAAAAAAAGACCATCTTCATTTTTTCCACCCAAAAGCATAACAGAAAATCTTTCACCAATTTTTCTTTCACCAAAATTTTCAATCTCATCTTTTGGAATAAAAGCATCAACTTTTCCTCCAAGATTAAAAACAATGCCTTCAGGCTGAATTGCAAAAACAATTCCCTCATGAAGTTTTTTATCTTTGTAATTCACAAAAGTTTTGTCAATTTCATTCAAATTAAATTCGTTCATTTTTTCTCCACACAAAAAAGAAAGGGCGTTTTCGTTGCCCTATTCTTGAATTTTTTCATAAAAATCTACAAGAATGTTTTTCATTTCTTTATACAAAAATTTTATTGGTTTTATGCTTGAAGCAATAAAATCAAAGCCAACAATAAGTCCATTCAAAATTCTCAAATTACTAATTTCGCAGGCATTAACAATTGCATCCAAAATGATATAGGCATCTTCACGGATTTCGCTTTTTATTTTTGTTGAATAGTCAATTTCCGTCATCATATCGTTTGCAAGTTTTTTTATCTCATTGAAATATTTGTCATAATCAATTTCTCTTTCTTGGGTTTCTTCTAAATTTTCCATACAAACTCCTTATGAGAGAATAATATCACAAAGAAAATAAAAAGTAAACAAGATTGAATACACTTGTTTTAAAAATTAAAACATGTTATAATCGTGCGTGAAAAACAATTAAAAGGAAAAATTTTATGATACAAGTTTCAAATGTTTCGTTGCAATTCGGTGGACGAATTTTGTTCAAAGATGTTAACCTGAAATTTTCCAAAGGCAATTGCTATGGAATAATTGGCGCAAATGGCGCAGGAAAATCAACATTTTTAAAAATATTAACTGGCGAACTTGAACCAAACAAAGGCGAAGTTCTCATCGATAAAAATGAAAGAATGTCAGTTTTGGAACAAAATCAAAACAAGTTTGACGATAAAACAGTTTTGGAAACAGTTCTTCTTGGACACAAACGTTTGATGGAGGTTCAAAAGCAAAAAGATGAACTATACATGAAGCCAGATTTCTCAGAACAAGACGGCATTTTGGCAGGCGAACTTGAAACAGAATTTGCAGAACTTGGTGGCTGGGAAGCAGAAAGTGAAGCCAAAACTCTCCTTTCAGGAATAGGCATTCCAGAAAATTTGTTTGACACTTTGATGAGTGAAATTGACCCTAAACAGAAAGTTAAAGTTCTTCTTGCTCAAGCATTGTTCCTTTCGCCCGACATTTTGATTTTGGATGAACCAACAAACAACTTGGACTTCAAAACAACAAGATGGCTTGAGAATTATCTTTTGAATTTTGAAAACACAGTTATTATCGTTTCACACAACCGTCACTTCCTAAATAAGGTTTGCACACACACATGCGACGTTGATTTTGGTCAAATTAACATGTATCTTGGGAACTATGATTTCTGGTACGAAACAAGCCAACTTATGGCGCGCCAAGCAAAAGAACAAAACAAAAAAGCGGAACAACGTGCAAAGGAATTGAAAGATTTCATTGCTCGCTTCTCGGCAAATGCTTCAAAATCTAAGCAAGCAACTTCAAGAAAAAAAGAACTTGAAAAACTTACAATTGAAGATTTCAAACCTTCTTCAAGAAAATATCCTTACATCAATTTTGAAATGACTCAAGACCTTGGAAAAGAAATTTTGAAAGTTGAGAATTTAACAAAAAAAGGAATGTTCAAAAACCTTTCTTTCACTGTTGGCCATGATGATAAAATTGCAATTTTGTGTTCGAATGGTTTGGCTGTCACAACATTGTTCAACATACTCATGGGGCTAGAAGCTCCAGACAGCGGAAAAGTGACTTGGGGAAAAACAACCAAAGTGACGTATTTGCCTCAAGACAACAGAAAATATTTTGAAAACTGCAAACTTTCACTTGTTGACTGGTTACGACAATTTTCAAAAGACCAAACAGAAACTTACATTCGAAGCTGGCTTGGAAGAATGCTTTTTTCAGGAGAAGAAGCTCTTAAAGAAGCAAACGTTCTTTCAGGTGGTGAAAAAGTTAGATGTATGATGGCAAAAATGATGCTTGAAGGCGGAAACGTTGTTCTTCTGGATGAGCCAACCAACCACCTCGACCTTGAAAGCATAACTTCTTTGAACAAAGGAATGATAAATTTCAAAGGCGTCATGATTTTTGCATCTCACGACCAAGAAATTGTTGAAACAGTTGCAAACAGAATCATAGACATTGTTGATGAAAATACGTTTGTTGACAAAAAATGTTCGTATGAAGAATATGTTGGTGCTAATAATTAATAAAAAAACATGCAAAAAAGCATGTTTTTTTAAAAGTTTTCAATCATTTCTTCAATAAGCGATGAGTCGGAAAGCAATTTCCCTGCCATCATAATTGGAGCCAGTTCACCATCCTTAACAACATTAACTTTCATTTGAAGTTTCTTCTCCAAAAATTTTCCAAGTCCAGGAATTTTTGTCAGTCCCCCTGTCACAAAAATGCCATCCGCTGTTATGTCGCTGGAAACATCTGGTGGGCAAAGATTTATCGTTGTTTCAATTGCAACAACAAGTTCGTTTATAAAATTGTTCAAGATTGGATAAATTTCTTCACTTGAAATTGTTGTTTTTTTAGGTTTCCCAGAATTTTCGTCTATTCCAACAATTTGAGTTGTTCGAATGTCGCCTTCAATTAAGGTTGAAATTTCTTCCTTAATTTTTTTTGCCGTTGCCACACTAATTTCAATTTTGTGTTTTTTTGCAACATTTTCGGCAATTTCAACATCCAAAAATCTTCCACCAAGTTCAACCGAAGAACCTTTCAAAATTGAATTCATATTTATTGTTGCAACGTCCGTCAGCGACCCGCCCATATGCACAGCCAAAATTGTTTTTCCAACTTCCATTGGCAAGTTTGATGTGTAAGCTGAAAAAATTATGCTTGGAACAACTTCAACCTTTCCAAGCCCACACAATTTTCCAACCTTTTTCAAATCTTCTTTTGATTCCTCTGAAATTCCTGCTGGGGTCAAAAAGATTGCATTTTCTTTCGGAAATTTTTTCAATTCAACTTTTCCAAGATATTCTTTCAACATCTCAGTTGCATATTCAACACTTTTAACTTCTCCACCAGAAATTGGACTGAAAATATAGGTTGTGTCATTTGTTTTTCCTTGAAGTTTTTCAGCATCAAATCCAATTGCTTTAATTTCATATTGGTCGCCAACGCAAGAAGCGCAAATAAGGCTTGGTTCTTTCAAAACCAAACCTTGATTTCTTCTATATATGCAAGTGTTAACTCCGCCAAGTTCGATTGCCAAATTAAATTTCATTTCTATATATTAATTGTTAAATTAACAATTACTCCTCCTCTTTTAACTTTGAATGTTGCGTTTTGTGCATAAATCATGTTCATTCTTGCATACACCAACATATCGCTGTCATCGACATTAAAATTCAAAATTCCTTTTGAAGTTTCAATCACAACTCCAACAATTATGTCACCCTTTTTCAGGTCGTTTATGATGCATGAACTGTCAACTGTGTCAACCTTAACACCTTTTTCAGTAAATTTTTCGGTTCCATCATTGATTAGAGAACTTCTTATCGAATCATAAGCTGAAATTCCAAGCAAGATTTCTTTGGTTGCAGATTTTGTTGTTAAATAATTTTCAACAACTTTGTCGAGAATAACCATTGCAGGATAAATTGGCACTGCAAAGAAAAGTGAATTTGCGTCGTCATCTCCAAGAGTGTTCAATCCAACAACATATCCATCTGTGTCTATCAGTGCTCCACCACTGTTTCCGTGATTTATGGATGCATTGTGCTGAATGAGATGTTCATAAATGTTTGTTTCAGAAACTGCAACGCGAGGCAAAGTTGAAGTTATTTCTCCAGTTGTTGCCGAAGCATAGTATGTTTTTTGATTTCCAACTGTTATCACACGTTCCAAAAGTTGAAGTTTTTCGGTGCTAGAGCAAAGAACACTTCTATCTTTTAATTTCGCTGAAGGCAAATTTGCAAAATTTTCACACACAATTATTGCCATGTCAATTTGAGAATTTTCCCACAAAAGTTTTGCCGGATATTTTGTTGTTCCTCCATCTTGACTAACATAAATCAAGTAGGAAGTTGTTATTTCTTTATTCCCAATTTTTATTGTTTCAGGGTCACCAAGTGCAGATGAAACAACGTGTTCATTCGTTAAAATAAATCCACCAGAGCGCACAACAAATCCACTTCCATAGCTATACAAATCTTCACTGGTTGTTGTTGCAACAGTTTCGTTTTTTTCATTCTTTTCCACTGTAACAACTTTTCTGGTTATGCAAACAGTGAACGATATGTCTATATAACTTTGCGCAATTTCACTTTCTGTTGCGTCATCTTTTGTTTTAATTGTTGTGTTTTCTGAATATGAAGAAGAAGTGTATTCATACACCCCATTTTTTTGATTGTTTATAAATGAAAAAGGCGTTGTACATCCTGCAAAGATGAATGCACAACAGCACAATAATGCAAAAATGCCAACGAATCCTTTTTTCTTTTTCATATTTTCTCCAACATTAAATCACTTCAATGAATTTGGTAAAAACTTTTTTGAAGTTTGAGTTAACTTTCATTGCTTCTTTAATTTCAAAATCGGCATCTTTATTAACAATTGTTTTCATAATGATTGAATCCCCCAAGATGTCGCAAGTCAAGTCATCAACTGCTCCACTCTTGCTTGCATCCAACGAAGCAGCAAGTTGAACCAGAACACCAATTTTTTTGACTGCATCCGAATCTTCTTCTGAAACAATTGAAGAGTATTTGACCCAGTCTGCCAAATTGAAATTATCCAAGTCTTGAAGTTTGCATGCAAAAGCAGCAAGCAGAATTTCTTTTTGGGAAACACCTTTAATTTTTGAATTTAGGATAACTTCGAAAGAATTTTTAACATAATTGTCAAAATTAATTCTCTTTCCACAATCATACAAATAACCTGCAATTCTCATAGGCTTTATGTATGGACGAGGCAATTTGTGAATGACTTTAAGTTGTTTGAAAACATTGATGCAAAGTTCATAAACCTTGCAATTGTTCGAATTTGAATTCGACAAGAAAGAACTGATATTTTCCAAACTATAAATAAACATGTCGCTGAGTGGTTTTTCAATTATTTCAGGAAGAACAGTGGTTGCAATAAATCCGTCCAATATTGAATCTGAACTTATTGAAACATGATTTGCATTAAGGTTTTCAATGAAAAGTTTTGCCAAGATTGCGCCAGCAAAAATTCGGTCTGCCGATTCAGAACTGATTCCCTTGATTTTTTTTGTTTTGTCAACACCAACAGTTTCGATAAGCGAAAAAACTTTATCAAAATTTTCAGATGTTAGAACATAGTTGTTTTCAAGGTCGAGAGGATATCTTGTTGCTTTTCTGGCAATTTTGCCAATTGACAACATCAAATTGCCACTTGTCATGAATTCAACTTCTTCGTCCAAGTTTTGAACAAAGTCTATATTGTCGAAATGTTGTTTGAAAGCACTGGAAATGGTTTGAATTTTTTCTTCCAATGTTTCACTTCCTTCCAGAATTTTTGCACATTCGCAAATTCCCAAAGGAATTATGCAAGATGCAAGCATATTTCGTCTGTTAAATTGAACAAGATAACTTGAATTTTCGCCAACATAAAAATAAATTCCCTTTGGAACATCGCTAGCATTAACTGCACCAATAAAAGTGTTTCTAAGTTCTTCTTCTGGGGTTAAGATAACAATCGAAAATCCGCAAGTGTTATACACTTCTTCAATTATGCTCTTGTTGTTTTTTGCATTGCTGAAATAGTTTCCTGTGAAAGTTGCAATTTCTGTTATGGAATTGTTGTCGCAAATTCGCCTGTACATCTTCAAAATTTTTAACAATTCTTTTATCAAAACAGGTCTAACAATTCCATTTTGCTCGATGTCTTCAACCAATGGAATTGTGTCTGAAAAAACATCAACAACGTTATAATATAAGTTGTCCTTTGTTTCAAGAACAACTAAACTGATATTGTTATAGTTAATGTGAATTACCGCTTTTTTTGTTATCATATTTCTCCTAATTAATCTTCAATTTTGATTGCACCAACTGGGCACATGCTTTCGCATGAATGACATTTTATGCACTTTGTTTTATCAATTTGGGCTTTTCCGTCATCACCCCACGAAATTGCATTAACTGGACATATGTCAACGCATGTTCCACATGAAATACATTTTTTCTTGTCAACCATAAAAAATCTCCTTTGTATAAACAAGAAGATTTTAACATACAAAAAGTAATTTGTAAAGCAATATTAACTCAGTTTTTTTCTGTGAACAAGCAACAAATTTCATAAACAGCAATCAAAATCAAATATGAACCAAAAAGAGTTCTAAGCACCGAGTTATCGAGCATGCTTGCAAGAAAAGCAAAACCAACAGATGACAAAATTCCAGGAATAATAATCCATAAAATTCCCTTCGTTTCAACCATTTTGTTCTTAAAATGGATAATCAAGGCAACAATTGCCATTGGCAAAAATGCAAGCAAATTTATGCCTTGAGCAACCTTTTGTTCAACAGAAAGAAAAATTGTTAAAAGAGGGATGAGAAGAGTTCCACCACCCATTCCCATTCCTCCAATTATTCCTCCCAAAATTCCAAAAAGTATAAATAAAAAAATTTCCATATTTCCCCTAAATCAAAAGCCTAATTCCCCCAGCAAGCACAACTGCAACAAAAATTATTCTTATGATTTTTCCATTCAGTTTACTCAAAAGAAGCGCACCAACCGCCCCTCCAACAACAAATCCTCCACCAACAAATCCAAACATGGCCCAGTCGAGCGGAACTCGAATTAGATACACAATTATTGAAAAAAGCGCAATTGGAAGCATCACTGCCAAAGCTGTTGAATGAGATTTTTTGTTGTCGATTTTCAAAACCTTTTCCAAAAGAGGAACACAAATCATGCCTCCTCCACCGCCAAAAAATCCGTTTGCAATTCCAATTGCAATTCCGCTGAGAATCAAAATTAATTTATCTTTGAACTTTTTCACAACTTTATTATCTTGTATTTTCAAGAATTTATTTAAAATGTTTTGAAATAAATTAAGTTTCAGATATACTACTAGGGTATTTAATATTTAAAAGGAAATAGAAAATGAAAAAACTAGGTCTACTTATAACATCAATTTGTCTTGTGCTTGCTTTTGTGTTGGTTCCCGTGGCAAACCTTGGAACCATCAGCGCAGAAGAAAGTGAAACATTAACAGTTGCAGGATTGAAAACAAAACTTAGCGACCAAAACATAACGTCCACCGTTTTGCCGGACACTTCCTTTAACACAAATTTTGACAACTCGGCAAATTGGAAAACCCCTGCATATGCAGGAACAACAATTTTAGGAGATCCTTTTGATAATGGCAAAGGCGGTTATAAAATTGGGGATTTAACAAGTTCGGGTTTAATTGGATACGACGACACAACAAAATTCAGTGACCTTGGAACCGACCCAGATGGCGGAAACAATGCCCTTACGTTCATATTAAAAGAAAGTGGTGTTGCAGGAATAGAAACCGATAAAGCATTCACAGTTCCAGCAAAAGCAAATTACGTTTTAACATTCAATGTAAAGATTGGGAAACTTGCAAATTCAGGTTCGCAAATTGGATTAAATGCAAAAATAATTGATGGCGACAAAATATATTCAATGGACAAAATCCAAACTGTTTCCAACGAATATCAAACATTTGCATTCCTTATTCAAGGAAATGAATATACGGAAAAAACTTTGAAACTCCAATTCCTTTTTGGAAATGCAACAAAAACAAGTGACACAACTTCAAAAACCGATAATCAAATCGGATATGCCGTAGTTGACACAATAAAACTTTATAGTGCAACAAACGCACAGTTTAATCAGTTAAAATCTGATAGTAAAAAAATAAAAGAAGTTAGTTTGATTGACCAAAACTCAAATTATATTTATGTGGACAATGGATATTTCAATATTGCTGAAAATCAAATTTGGGATGTAGAAAATTCAACAAAATTGTCAGACTTCCGCCCAGCAAATTGGACTCAAACAGGTTCAACGGGAACAGATTTTGGCATTGTTAACACTAACTCCACAACATTTGGAACAAGGATAACAAAAGTTGGAATTGCAAGCGCAATTAATCCAGGCAATTCGGACGGGGTTTCGGCTGGTGACACAAACAATAATGTTCTAATGCTAAACAACAAAGAAGCAGGAACTCAAACGATAAAAAGTTCAGATATAATTCTTGCAAAGAATGGATATTTTGAAATTTCGTTCAAATTTAACACTCCATTTATCACGGATGAAACAAATAAATTAAGTTTTTATTTAACCGACAAAACTGGTAAAACAATATATAAAAAAGAAAACGTACTTTCATACACAGAAAGTAACGGAGCCAACAATGAATGGGCGCAATTCCATGTGTTCATAAAAACAGAAACAGCACAAACTTTGAATTTTATAATTAAATTTGGAACTGAAACAGAAAATTCAAAAGGTTATGCATACATTGATGATGTTAGACTAACAACAAAAACGTCCGCTTCAACAGTTATGCTTAATAATGAAGAAAATAAATATGTTCTGAAAACTGATGGGGAAGAAACACAATATCTAAAAAAAGGAACAATAAGTTTTGAAGATCTTGAAAAACTTGACGAAACAAAATTGGAAAACAGAAGCCTTTCAGTTTACAATTACTCAACACCTAAAAATGAAAATAGTAACACTAACAATAACAGCAACACAAACACAAGTGCGTCAACAAAAAAAGATGAAACAAGCAACCTTTCAATGCTCGCCTACATTCTTCCATCTGTTCTCTTCGGAGCATGTTTAATTGGTGGAGTTGCATACTTCTATATAAGAAAAATTAAACTTCCAAAAACAACTCGCAAAACAAAAACATCTTATGACCGCAAAAGCACTTTGGAAAAACAAATCAAATCTCGCCAAGACCAAGAAAAGAAAGAACAAAAAATTGTAAAAGCAGATTTAAAAAAATCAAAGAAAAAGAACTCCGAAAATAACACACAAAATAGCATAAAAGAAAATGTGGAAGACGTCACAGAAAATGAATAAAATAAAACACACACCCAAATGAGTGTGTGTTTTTTCTTTAACTTTGTTTTTCATGCCAATAGTATAAATCTGTTTTTTTCAAGTCGTTTTCTAGGCTTTTGATGATGTGCAAAACAACTTCGTAAAACGAGGTTTTCACACGCCTTTTGTCAAGCACTGTCAGCACATAACTTTGATAAAATCATAAAATATTTGCCACAAAAAAAAGTCCGCAAGGACTTTTTTCTATCTATCTTTTTTTATCTTTCTAAGGAATGGAGGTATATCCGCTTCTCTTATAGAAATTCTTGAAGTTTGAGCAGGACTTTCCTCAACTTCATCATCACCTTCTTCTTCACTTATTCCAATGTTCAATGGATTTGGATTGTTTTGTTGTATATATTGGTCATATTTTTCACGGTCAAATCCGCCATACGCCTTAACTTCTTCTCTTGCTTTTTCAACTTCAGGTTCTTCTTGGGTTGCTCCTTTGAATCCAGTTGCAATGATTGTTATTTCAACTTCATCATTCATAGCTTCATCAATTGCAGCACCGAAAATGATATTGCCAGAATCATCAACAACTTCTTTAACAAGGTCAACTGCTTCATAAACTTCGTCAAGTGGCAAATCGTTTCCACCTTTAACATTGATTAAAACACCTGTTGCACCTTCAATTGTGGTTTCAAGAAGTGGGCTTGAAACTGCTTGGCGAACTGCTTCAATTGTCTTATTTTCGCCTGTTCCACGGCCAATTCCCATGTGTGCAAGACCTTTGTTTTTCATAATTGAACGAACGTCAGCAAAGTCGAGGTTAATCAAACTTGGAGTTACAATCAAATCTGAAATTCCTTGAATACCTTGTCTCAAAACGTCATCTGCATATCTGAACGCTTCAACAATTGGAGTGCCCTTTGGAACAAGTTTCAAGAGTTTGTCGTTTGGAATAACAACCAAAGTGTCAACATACTTTTTCAAGTTTTCAAGACCTTTTTCAGCATTTTCCATTCTTTTTCTGCCTTCGAAATTGAAAGGTTTTGTCACAACTGCAATTGTCAAAATTCCCATGTCTTTTGCAATTTGAGCAACCACAGGAGCAGCACCAGTTCCAGTTCCTCCACCCATTCCAGCGGTGATGAAAACAAGGTCTGAATCTTTCAACATTTCTGTTATGCTTGCTTTGCTTTCTTCGGCAGCTTTTTGACCAACTTCAGGGTCAGCACCTGCTCCAAGTCCACGAGTTAACTTTTCGCCAATTTGAAGACGCAAATCTGCCTTGCTCATAAGCAATGCTTGTTTATCTGTGTTTATAGCAACAAATTGGGCGCTGGTTATGTTTGCATTAATCATTCTGTTAACAGCGTTGTTACCGCCCCCACCAATTCCAACAACTTTGATGTTTGCAACTGGTCCTATGCTATTTTCTGTGTACATAATTCACTCCTTAAATTAAACTACATTTTTGTTTGAACGAATTTTGAGAGCATAACTCAAAACACTCAAACAACTTGAAAGATGAGGTTTATCAAGCGCAGGCGTGCTTGGAGAAAGAATGACAATCTCTCGGCCTAAACATTTTTCAAGATAATCCTTACTTCCAGTTATATACGAAAGTCCGCCCCCTGTCAAGTAAAGTTGGGCATTTTCTAGGTTTTGACCCGAAAATTTTTGTAATGATCTTTTAAAAAGCGACACAATCATATCAATTCTCTCACGAACAATTTGATTTGCCGACGAAACCGGAACTTTTATTGAAGTGTCACCGCTTTCGATTTCATAATTTTGAACTCTTTTTCCATCCAACGACAGAATGATTTGGTCTTTTAATTTTTGAGCATCAGAAAATTTCATTCCAAAAGCCTGACAAAAATCTCCAGAAATGTGTGCTCCGCCAAGTGAGAACGAGCCGAGCCCAGCGCATCCCCCACCAATAACGCCACAAACACTTGTTGTTAGATGTCCAACATCAAGAATGATTGCCCCGCGCTGACGTGCAAAATTGTTGAGCAAGAAATGTATTTCGGCAACAGCACTTGAAACATATTCAACACTTTCAATTCCCAATTCTTTCAAAATGGGATTAAACTTTGAGATGAATCCATTTTCTATGTATATCATGCTAACTTTAGCTCGCAATGAAGCACTTTTCATGTTCAAAACAGAATATAATTTTCTTCCGTCATCAAGTTTGAACCACAAACATGAGCAACAAACAAGTGTGCACGATTTGGTTAATTCTTTGCTGAGAGCCTTGGAATATAAACTTGAAATGTTATCTCCCAAAATTTTAATTCTTTTATCATAAGTTTCTTCAACTTCTTTGCAATCACAATATGAAAATTCGGCAGGAGTGCCAACATATATTGTTTCAACATGAACTTTTGCTTGTTCTTCCGCATTAGAAAGAGCAAGCCCAATTGCCATTTTCAATGTTTCAGGTTCAAAAAATTCACCGTCCGAAAAACCTGAATATTCGCTTTCACCTTTTCCTTTTATGATGAATGTTCCATTCACGCCTTCTTCACCAATTAGAACAGTCATTTTCGACGAACCAACATCAAGCACTGCAACAGGTTTTTTTGGCATTTTTCCTTTTCTCCTTGAAATTTTCTTTTGTATAAATACACATATTTTTCTATAATTATAAAAAAACAGCTGACGTTTGTCAACTGTTTTTAAAAATATTTATCACAATTTTTTGAGTTTTTTGTTTATTATCATTCGAACAATCATATACACCGCAACGTAGGCAATTATTAGATATGCTGTCCATTTCACAGATGCAACAATTCCCCAAGTTGCCTCTGTTGTTTTCAAAACAAACTCAGTTGTGACAACCATTGCAATGCTAAGAAGCAAAGTCACAAAAGTGAACAATGTGCCAAATCCGCGAAGTTTATGGCTTTTGAAGAAAATTTCCAAAAGGCTCAAAAGTGCAACAAGTCCGGCAGAAATGAAGAATGCAAAAGTCAACCCCGAAACAACTTTCATTTGGTTTTGAAGATTTGAATTAACACGATGTGTTGAAGTCAAATTTTCTTGTTTAGCAAAGTTATACACGTTGTATCTATTTAACTCTGCACTATTTAACAGTTCTTTTTCCTTTTCACTTGCCGACAACTCACTAAGATTAATTTTTTTTGTTTTTTCAAACAAATCTGCTTTCGACTGCGCCAATTTGTCATCGTCAACAAAAATTGATTCAACAAAATAAAGTGTTGTTGCCTTTTGGCCAATATCTTGCTCTTTTGCTTTTGTGCTTGAGTTGATAACTTGGAAACTTGCAAGTGGACAAAAAACAGCAAGTCCCATTATCCCAGCAAAAATAAATGATAATATCGATAATCCAATTCTTTTCATGTTCCCTCCGTAATTTTTTCAAAAAAGTATTTGTAGTTAGAGCCGTTTTTGTAAACAATCAATTTTGAGTTTTTCAAATAGGTCAAATTTTCTTTTTGAACTTCGGAAAAAGCCTGAAACATAATTTGAAATTTTTCAGGCAAATGGTTGTCTGCATCTCTAATTTCACAAACATATCCATCTTTGCCAACAAGCCTCAAACACAAATGCCAATATGAACTCGTTTCAACGACTTCTTCATAATAGAAAATTTTGAACTTTTTATACATTGAACGAACGTCTGCAATTCCACGGTTATTTTCTTCAAAAGACGTTAAAATGGATTTGGAAATTGATTCAAGTTTTTCGGCAAAATATGCACCTGCTTCGCTGGAAGATTTCAAAGTTAAAAATTGTCCTTCTTCACTCGCACCCAAATTTAGTTCTAATGTGTAAGGTTTTATTGTTGTTGGATCACTTTCGTCATACATAAGGTTTTCAAATTCCAGCACAACAGGCATGCCTTCTTGACTTTCATAGGATGAAGATTCAATTCTCAAAATCTTAAATTCTTCGTCAAGAAAATATGTTTTTCCTTGAGATTGAACTGCAAAAAGTTCTTCGCGTTCAACACAATGAACAACAAACTTGTTTGGAATTTGAGTTTCTATGTTAACAATTTTTATGTATGGAAACTTTTTTTCAAGGTCTTTTATGATTTTTTCTTTTCCAACAAACAAAACAGACCCACCAGTTTTTAAAACTTCAGCCTGAATTTCATCTTTCATGCCTTCAGACACATTAAGTGTTTCAGTCTTGAAATTTAACTCAACATTTTTAAGCGAAAACAAGGTGAACATCAAAATAACAACCGTGATTAAAAGAGCCAGCAAAACTGACAAAATAATAATCATTTTTTTGTGTCGCCTAACAAATTTCATAAAGATATTATATCATCAATTTTTATTTTTGGAAATACTTTACATAAAAAAACTCAAATTAATTTTGAGTTTCATCCAAATATGTTGCCTCCACGTCAGCAATGTGAAAAAGCAATGCCAAAGGGAAATTTGTGAAAGCATCTTTTAGTGAATATGACCCACCTTGAACTCTCGTGTCAAATCCACCCATGTGCCAGTTTATAGCAATTGCTTCTTCGCGAGTTAATCTTGTGAAGCCGTTTATTATATAAACAGATTTTTCTCCGTGCCCGTATGGAAGATGGTCGTCAACAGTGAAATAAGGTTTTTGAACCCAAACACCGTCTTCTTTCACATTCCTCATTTCAACCTTATAGGTGTTGACCTTGCATACGTCGTGCAAAAGCGCAACAAGAGCAATTGTTTCTGGCGACACTTTTTCGGAAAAATTTTCGCCATATTCCGATTTAATAATATTCAAAAAACGATTATAAACTTTCACCGAGTGCTCACAAAGTCCACCTTCGTGACAACTGTGAAACCTTGTTGAAGCTGGAGCGCAAAAAAAATCACTTTTTTCAAGCCATTCCAAAAGTTTGTCTGCACCTTCTCTTTTGATGTTTTCTTTGTAGATTTTCAAAAACTCTTCTTTGTAATCCATCTTTTCTCCTTTGTTTTCAATCATTATACACCATCTGTCTGAAAAATAAAAGAAAAATTCTCCAACTTAGAGTTGGAGAATTTTTGTTAGCCTATTTTAACTGCAGTCAAGAATGCACTAGGTCCACCTGTTCCACCAAGATTTGTTGCCGAAGTGACAGTTGGAACAAGTGTCAGCTCATCGTCAGCAGTCAAGTCAAGAACATAAGTCCCAGATGTTCCTTGCGTTGTTGTTAAAGTTCGTCTTGTGTTTGCATCAACAACTCCATTAACACCAATTCCAACATTATCTGCTCCTGCAGCAGCAGTTGCCGTGTTGGTTCCAAAACTGACCAAATAGGTTCCCGTCGATGGAATGGTGATTGAATTTCCACCAACAACCATTCCGTTGTTTGTCACTGTTGTTCCAAGTGTCAATGCTGTGCCAGTGGTTAGCGCTTGTGCAGCAGTTTCAACAACGGTTGCATTAATGTTTGAAAGCACACCCGTTGGTCCCGTTGGGCCGGTTGGACCTGTTGCGCCAGTTGGGCCAGTTGGGCCGGTTGGACCTGTTGGGCCTGTTAATGGATTTCTAACAACAACCCCATTGCTCCAATTGCCTCCGCAACAAAAATTTCTGTTGCATCCGCAAGAATTAAAACAAAACATATTTTCCCTCCTTTGTAAGTCTAAATCATAATATTCCCTCACAACAAAAAAAGTGTTTTATTGAATAAACATTTTTCTAAAGGCAAAACTTTGTGGAGAAAAAAAATCCCTGACGGGATTTTTTAAATTCATTTTAATATAAGCCAAGCAATCAAGCCAATAATTGCCAAACCAAACATAACTGCAAAGAACACTTTCCATTTTGAAACAGGAGCCTTTCCTTTAATTTTACCTGTGCTCCCATTGACATTAATCATATATTTTTTGCTTTTGTAAGTGTAATAAGCACTCCACATAGGAAGCAAATATCTTGCTTGTTTCACATTTTCAAAACTGTGGAACATCTCAAGACCTTCAAGATGCTCTTTGGGTGTGGAATGTGTTCGAACAATTCGGTCACGAATGGCAGATTTCATTTCATCTTGCGCCATATTAAAACCTTCAGTTGCACTGTAAGTAAAATTGTCGACATGAAGTCCAAATATGTATTCATCTCTGTATACTCTCAGGCGCGAATAGTCAAATGGTTCTAAATCTTGAAGAATTTTATTAGACAAATTATTGTTCCCTGCCACAATTGTGTTAACAAATTTGTCACTTCGGTTTCCATGCACAGGTCGCCTTTTTGCATTTGTCTTCAAGCCCGCATTTGCATAATTGTTTGGCATAAATGTTTCACCAGCTTCCACCATCATGCCAGAATAAGATGTGTTCACATCTGCATCATACGCCCACACTGGCAAATAATATCCTTCAAAATCACCAGTTTTTGCAAGTTTTTTGAGTGCCTTTGGCGCCCAAATGCGACCATGAAGCCACTTTTTATAACTATCAACAGCACCTTTTTTTGTAATTGAAAAAGGAATTATTGCGTCAATATTGTTTTTAAAACTTTCCACAACAAGCGGTGTGCCACAATAGGCACAGTTCGCCGACACATTATTTTCTTCAAACGTGTCTTTTGCTCCGCACACAGGACACACTCTTACCCCACCCAAACTATTTGAAATGGTTGTGTCGAGTGGTTTTTTGCCACCAAATGTGGATTGTTCAAAAGAGGCTTTGGAGCCACAATGCTCACACACAAGACAGTTTAAATCAGGCGCATAACTAAAACTGTTTCCGCAGTTCTCACACTTAATAAATTTTGACATTATTCAATCTTGCTCCGTAGTTTATTTTAATTTTGCCCCGCAGTTTCCACAGAATTTAGCTTTTGGTGACACTTTGTTGCCACATTCTGGACAAACTCCTTCAGCAGACATTTGTTTTTCGCCACATTCTGGACAGAATTTTGCTCCCTTTTTCATTTCTGCCCCACAATTTGTGCAATGTTTTTTTGCCATGTTTGGTTCATTGTTTTGAGAAAGGCTATCTTTCATCATGTTGTTTATGGCAAATCCAGCACCAATTCCCACTCCGGCATTAACAAAGCCACCATTCGGATTGTTTGCAGCATCTCTCATTGCATTGGCCGTTTGATATTTGACATACGTGTCCATCTTGTCGCTAAGAATGCCCATACTGCTACGTGTGTCAAGAGCTTTCTCAATTTCCTCTGGGAAAGAAATGTTTTCGATAACAAGATTTGCAAGTTTCAAACCAAGTTCCGCAAATTTTTCTGAAAGACTTGCTTTCACAACCTCATTAAACTCTGATAAATTGCAAGCAAGGTCAAGCGCCGACACTTTTGACTCGGCAATTGTG
Source organism: uncultured Clostridia bacterium (assembly GCA_934747765.1). Taxonomy (GTDB): domain Bacteria; phylum Bacillota; class Clostridia; order Christensenellales; family UBA1242; genus UMGS687. The sequence goes on along the minus strand of CAKVGZ010000001.1, from coordinate 209,377 downwards.
TCGCTGATGCCCGACACAAGCATGCTTTTTAGATAATTTGTGATGTCTTCAGTGACAAACGTTGAGTTTGTGCCAAACAATTCGTTTAAAAATATTTCCGCATTGTCAACCTTAAATGAAAATTTTCCAAAAGCCCTAATTCGAATATTTCCAAACTCTTTATCGCGCATAGCAATCGGATTGCTTGTTCCCCATTTTTGGTTTGCAAATTGCTTTGTGTTTATGAAATAAACTTCGCTGTAAAAAGGCGACTTAAAGCCATATGGAAAGGATAAAAGCTGAGTCAAAATTGGCAAGTTTGATGTTGCCAAAGTGTATATTCCAGGTTGGAACACGTCCGCCACTTTGCCCTTGTTAACAAAAACTGCAATTTGGCTAGCACGAACTGTCAGTTTGCTTCCAAACATTATACGTCTGCCATCCATTGGATAACGATACACTATTGTGTTTTTGCTGTCATCCAACCATTCAATCACTTTTAAGGTGTTGTTTTTCAAAAAACTAAATAATCCCATTATTTTCTCCTTATCTCAAAATTATTGCGTTGCTCACTGGCGTAATGCTCTCACCTTCTGCCAACACTATTTGTCCGCCATGTTCCACCTCACGAACATATGTGCCAATGCGCACATTTATCTTGTCCATAACCTCGTTGGTTGAAAGAATTGTGTATTTGCCCGGTTTGACTTTGTTCTTTATGCCCGCAACTTCTGTCACGTTTCGTGCAATCATCACGTCGCCTTTTTGATAGGTCATGTTAACACTGCCGTCGTCATTTTGCACGTCGCTTTCTGCCGAATATCTCACTCCACCAACTTCTTTTATGCCAGTTCTTTTGATTTTTCTGCGTTTTGCTATGAATATAATCAAACAAACAATCACCAACAAAATTGCCAATCCAATTCCTACTATCAGCCATATATTATCTTTGTTTGTGAAAAATTCAGCAACATTCCCTAATAAAAACATTATTTCCTCCTTTATCTACAATGAAAGAATAACCTACCCCCCCCCGAAGTCAAAATAAAATTAACACTTTTTGCAAAAATTTTGCACCAAATTTTTTGCAAGAACGCAAACAAGAAAAGGATTTTGAGATGTGAAAAGTGTCACACAAATATTGACTTTGAAAAATCTTAAGTTAGACTGCAAGTAAAAAGGTTGAAGAAATATTTTGTTTCTTCAACCTTTTGCATTCTAAAAGGGGGTATGATATAATAAATGGAGAAAGGTCCTAGTACTTATGCCGAATACTGGACAAGCGAATATGCTGAAGTTGACCATTATAAAAGACATGGCAAGCAAATGGGGTTTGAAAATAATATTCAGAGCTATTCAAAAAAAGCAAAAGAATTCGCAATGGAAGAAAATGACAATATAATATCTTTTACTGCAAATGAATTAAAACATTATTCAACGTATAAGTACAATAAAGAAACAAATGAATTTATGATAATTTCTAGAGATGGTAAAATAGTAACATATTTCCCACCGAAAGATGGAATAGAGTATTTTTATGAACAATATGAAAAGTGGGGAGCCCATTGGAATTAAAAGGAGAAAATATGATTAATAATATAAAAAATAAAAATGAAATAGATTATCCACCATACAAATGTAAAGTGTGCGGTATGAGAGATATTGAGAATTCATATGACATTTGTCCATATTGTGGCTGGGAAGATGATGATATTCAAAACGAAAAACCAGATTATATGGGCGGTGCCAACGAAATGAGTTTAAATCAATATAAGAAATTTTGGGAAGAGAATAAAGAAGAAATATTGGCAAATCTTAAAAACAATAGATTTTATGCAATAGAAAAATCTCAAGAATATTTTGACAAATTTAAAAATAATAAATGATAAAAAGATGAAAAGTGTTAATAATAAAACAATTAAAAGAATTAATATTGAAACACGCCATCACAAATTTAAAATATGCTGCATAGGAGATATAAACTCTATTAACGACACATGCATGGTTTGTGGCTGGGAAGATGATGATATTCAAAACGAAAAACCAGATTATATGGGCGGTGTCAACGAAATGAGTTAAATCAATATAAGAAATTTTGGGAAGAGAATAAAGAAGAAATTCTGAATGCTGACAATACCTGCTTTAAAGCGATTGATTTAGCAAGAAAATATTACGAAAAAAATTATAAAAATCATAAGTTGAATTAAATTTAACCTATGATTTTTTTGTAAGGAGTTTTTTATGAAAGAAAAATATGAAGTAGATAACAATTTTACACAAGAAAAAACTGAATATGAAAAGGAAAAATTAACAAAAAAACTTAAACTTGTGAGAAATGAATTTATAACAGTTGGCAAATACAATATGCCACTAATTAGGAAACAAGAAATAGATTTAAATAAAATTGATTTATGGAATTACACAAAAACGAAACTTAATGATGAAGATAACAAAAATAAAACAATTCACTTCTTTACTTATGATTGGTTATTTGAAAATGTTTACGAAAAACCAGAATTGGCTATGGAAAAATTGGCACAATACTACGCGGTGTTATCTCCAGAGTTTAGTTTGTATTGGGATATGCCAAGGGCTCTTCAAATTTATAGCACATTTAAAAATAGATGGTGTGGTGCCTTTTTCCAAAAACATGGAATGAAAGTAATACCTACAGTTTGCTGTGCTGGCAGTGATAGTTATGATTTTTGTTTTGATGGAATAGAACAGGGTTCTGTAGTTGCTGTTTCTACATATTGCAGAGAAGAATACAAACATGAATTTATGAAAAGTTATAATAAAATGTTAGAAGTTATTAAACCTGCTGGAATTATTTGTTACGGAACACCATTTGACGAGATGACTGGCAATATTAAAGTTATTAATCCATTTGACCAATATGAGTTAATTGCAAAAATGGGATTTGACAACTATATGAGGAAATATCTCGCTAATGAGTTATATCCGACAAGGTAGGTATTGGGATGAAAGATTTGAAATTAAAAATTGAATTATTGCCTAAAGGTGCTTGGGGAAACGATTTTAGTAGAACTCTGTCTAAAAAAGACTGGGGTGTTTTAAGACAAGCCTGCTATGACAAAGCAAATCATAAATGTGCTATTTGTGGCTACGAAACAGATGATTTGGATGCTCACGAGGTATGGGATTTTAACATAGAAACAAAAACTCAAACATTAGTTGACATCATTGCTTTGTGTAGCAAATGCCATGGAGTTAAACACATAAGAAATTCGCAAAGGCTAGGTTTTGGCGAAAACGCTAAAAAGCATTTTATGAAAGTAAACAATTGCAATGAAATGGAATTCGTATCATACTTAGCTAAAGCGCAAATGGAATTTGAAGAAATGAATAGAATTTATAGATGGAAAATGGTAGCAAATTTAGAAAAGTTTGGAGGAAAGGACATTGAAATTAAAGAAGTTTACATACCATTAATAACATCAGAATATCAAGAAAATGAAATAAACTTGCTTAAAAATGAATGTGATTTTTCACCTAGAATTTTAGATATAAACATTAACAATTATGAAGGAACCATATCTATAACTTGTGACAAAACTAATAAAATAGAATGGTATGACGATAAATTAAATTTACTAGAAACAAAATTTAATTTTGGCGAAAAATTTTTTACAAGTTTTTCTGTTAAAAATTTGTGTTGTTCATATTTGGCATTTAAATTAATAGGAGAATATGGAAAAAAAGTTTCGAAAAGATTTAAATTGATTCCATGTAAATAATTAGACAGCAATTGACAGCAAATGTACCAGTTTTAGAGAGTTTACGAAAGAATTAGACCGATATTTGTTTTTATGACTATCGGTCTTTTTTTACGCAATTTTACTTTCGCTTCGTAGTAGTTTACTCTCGCGTTTTGTATTTTTAGTTAAAAATTCAATAGGTGTAGTAAATTGAAAAAATGTTTCATAATCTCTCCTTGTAATATGGCTAAATATATTTGCCATAAAACAGAACTAGTTCATTATCTTCAACAAAACTTGTTATAAACTTTGTATAGCCAAAATGCAAATATATCGCTAGATTTCTGCTTTCTTTTGCTTCGCTACCAATCGTCAAAAATTTCATTCCTTTTTCTTTTGCATATTGTTCAGCCATTTTTACAAGTTTAGATATGTATCCTTTACCCTCATATTTTTCGTCTATTCTAAATGCATTCATGTTTGCTATGGATTTTCCATCACAAAGCATTGGTCGATTTTTAACTGCTGAGCACTCTGTTGAAAAGAGAATAGTTATTTGTCCAATAAGGTTATTGTCATCTAGCACAACAAAAGTTTTGGCTTTGCCAGTTTTATTATAATCTATGTATTGATGTTTCCAACGAACCCAACATTCTTCATTATTATTTTTTTCTATATCCTTATTCCATATTTTCTCTAAATCCTCAAATGTTGCTTGTCTATATACTATCATCAGTTTCTCCTAAATTTTATATTTTTATTGTAACATAAAATTAAAATCTTTACAACCATACTACATTTCAAAATCTTTTTCTCATTTGCGGCTTAAAAAAATTTATAGCTTTAATCTTAACTCTATTCTTTCACCATAGAATTCACTTAATATGTTTTCTTCACATGGTCGGTCTTGCAGAACTTTTATGTTTTTTACTCATCAATATTGACAGTGCGGACTAGTTGTTGTATTATGTCTAAACATATTTATTTAGTCCAACCAATGTTTAACAGATAAATTTATTTAAACCAACCTAGGTTTAACAAATGAATTTAATTAAACCTACCAAGGTTAATAATGAATCAACCAAAAATCTAACAAAAGGAGAAAAAGCTTGTGACGAAAGAAAAACTAGAAAAGAAAAAAGCAAAGAAAACAAAAGAAGCGAGCAAACTTAAAGGATACAAGGGGCTTAGGAAGTTGATTCCTTTCTACAAAAAATACAGCGGATTGTTTGTTGCGACAATGCTAACGCTCATTCTCAGCGCAGTCATCAACCTATTCTCCCCTATTTTTAGTGCCAATGCGCTTGCGAATCTATCTGAGTACAAGTTTGACAAAGCATTTTTGTTCGCTGGTCTAGTCATAGCCGTTCGACTGCTCGTAGAGGTTGCCAACTATCTTCACAATATTTGTTATGTCAAGATGGATTGCAAAGTCGTTTTCGATATAAAGACTGCTCTCATTAGAGCCATTACTTCCACATCTATGGCCAAGAGTGATAAAATTAATAGCGGTGTTTATATTGAAAGGCTCAATGAAGACTCCAACAAATGCTCTGATGTCCTTATGGATATAATGAGTGTCTTCCTTGACGTTATATCTAATTTTGCATTCCTTATCTACATAGCTTTCCTCAATATTTGGTTTTTCTTTGCACTTGTTGCTTATGTACTCGTTCTATGGATATTTGACAGCAAGAAAGAGAGAATGTGGTATATTCAAAGAAAAAAGTTTAGAGAAACAAGGGAGATTGCCACCGGTTCATACAATGAACAAGTAAGGGGCTTGCGTGATATTAAGAGCCTAAATATTAGGAATAACACAATAAAAGATTCTGGTGAAAAATTTGAAGACGCACTAAACATACACCGTCTGTCCAGATATACTCGCAGTAAGTGGGTATTTATCCGAAATGCAGTGGCCATCTTGTTTGAAGTCGGGTTTTTCATTATGGGCGTGTTGTTCATAAAGAATGACTTAATAACTCTCGCAAATTTCCTAGTCATATATATGTATCACGGCAATGTAAAAGGCTTGACCAACTACTTTGCGATGATTAAACAATACGCAATGGAAGGCGAACTTGCCGCTCAAAGAGTATTTGAAGTTATTAACGAATATCCAAAAGAATCATTCGGCCAAAATACAATCGAGAATGTTAAAGGAAAAATTGAGTTTAAGGACGTAACATTTGCATATAACGGTGACGAAAACGTTCTTGAACATCTAGATTTGACTTTTGAACCAAACAAGACTACTGCTGTTGTGGGAAAGAGCGGTAGTGGTAAATCTACAATTTTAGCGCTTATAAATAAACTTTACACAGTGACTGGCGGATCAATTACTCTTGACGGTCAAGACATCAACACCCTAACCGAAGACACAATTCGAGATAACATTGGCATTGTTACTCAAACTCCATATATTTTCAACAGAACAATAAGAGAAAATCTGTTATTTATCAAGCCGGACGCTACAGAAGAAGAGATGATATCCGCTCTCGAACGTGCTCAAATATACGAGTTCATCAAGAAACTGGACAAAGGGTTGGACAGTTTAGTCGGCGAAAATGGAGTAATGTTGTCTGGCGGTCAAAAACAGAGAATTGCCATTGCACGCATACTACTTAAAAACAGCAAAGTTATAGTGTTTGACGAAGCGACTAGTGCGTTGGACAATGAGAGTCAAGGACAGATTGTCAAGGCTATAGATAGTCTAAAAAACAATCATACAATCATAATTGTTGCACATAGACTGTCCACAATAGTTGGGGCGAACAATATAGTCGTCTTGGACGGCGGCAAAATCATAGCTCAAGGCACACATAAAAAGTTATTCAACAATTGTAAAATGTACAAAGACTTATACAAGAGCGAAGAAACGAAATTGGCATTAGAAAGCAAACTCAAAAAAACTAATGATGAGATTCAATAACAGCTTACATACAAAAAGTGTACACCATGTACACTTTTTTATTATAAATGTCTTGTTAAATAAATTAGTCAATTTATGTCGTTTCTTCCAACCATCAAAAATTTTGCGACTGCCAAAATATGTTCTTACACTTCCACGTTCGACTTTTAAGGTCTTATTTTCAAAATTTACATTTTCCCATTTAAGTGCCAAAGCTGTAAAAGAAAGCACTAATCGTTTAAACGATAGACTAAATGAAAATGAGAATTTATGAAAGAAATTAAAACAGATAAAATATTTGAAAAGAAGATACGAATTTATCAAATAATCAGCTTAATTAACATCGACGAATTGTAAGGATATTTTAATTTTTAAAAGCATTACAACAAAACACTGCACATATAGTTTTAATTTTAATCTCATCACATAATAAAAGATAGACATGACCTGCCTTTTTTGTTTTGAAAAAAGCACCTAGTTTGATAAAATTAAAAAATAGTTGGGTGACCAGCCGAAAAGAGACTGCGAAACTGACAATCAAAAACACTAGAACTAAAGAATGGGGCGTGTAAATTGAAATGGATGAAAGGGAAAATTATTGTAGAAATTGTGAAGCGTGGTGTTGCTACGATGGTGTGTATTTAACAGAAGAAGATGAAGATAAAATAAAAAAAGTTGTCGCAGAAAATAATGCATTTTTTGATTTTTTGCCTAAGAATTTTATTGTGGATGGTGCGTGGGAGAATGTTGTGAGTGGTCGAAAAACCAACACTAAGCCAAAGCGATATTCAAAAGATTTTCCAAAACACTTTACTAAAACCACCTGTGTTTTTCTAAAAGACAACATTTGTATGTTGGAAGCATTTGCCGTAAAAAACAATGAAAAACCGTGGACTTACAAACCTACCACATGTTGCACATTCCCATTGCAAAAGAAAGGCAGTGAGTATGTTGCTCCGAACTCAGTGGAGGATAGGTGCAACTTGGGAGAAAAATATCCCGGTTTTGTTTCGTTTTTACCTTGTTATAATCTCAGCATTGATAAATTTAATAAAGAAATGGAATTTATTAACAGCCAAAATGGCTCAAACCAAGATTTATCCAAAAATCAACTCAATAAATAAAAAATCGCTAAAAGCCTTTATTTATCGGCGTTTTAGCGACTTTTAATAAGTGGAGCTACTGACGGGAATCGGACCCGTGACCCCTGCCTTACCAAAACTTAGAACCCTATTTCACGCCATAACTCGCCAATACTCGCCGAAATTCGCTAAATTAGTATAATATTAAATTTAATAAAGGAATAAATGTTTATAAAAAAAATTAAAAAAATATGACATATAATATTGATTTTATTAATTTAATATGTTATTATTGTGTTATAGAAATGCACAAAAATATATTTTTTGCTATTTTTTATGTGTTTTTTATATGTGATGTGTATATTTTTTGCACATATTATATATAATTGTAATATAATTATAAGGAGGAAATGATTATGATTACAAGTTTAAGAATTTCAAATTTTAAAGCTTTTAACGATGAGGTTGAACTATCGTTAGATGCTGATATAAAGTCAAAAAAATTTTTTACAAATTATCAGACATATAATGAATATAATATTCTAAAAACATTAGGAATATATGGTAAAAATAATGTTGGAAAGACATGTTTAATAAATGCAGCAAAAACGTTAAAAAATGTTTTATTAAATAAAATTACAGACATTAAAACAAATATATTTTTAAATAATACAATCGCTTCTCTAGGGGTTTCCTTTATAAGAGATCTTAAAGGTTATTCATTTGATTTTAAGTATGATACGAAAACTAATGAATTTATTTATGAAAAATATGCCACTTTTGATACAACTAAGAAAGATAAAGAAAAAATATTAATTTTAAAGGATTGTATAAATAATATATATAAATGTGAAAACTTGGAATTTGAAAACCTGTTACCAAATCTATCTAATGATAACATTATTTTATACACGGCAAAAACAAACAGTTTTGATAATATAGAAAATATAAAAAATATCTATATTGATTTTGCTTCTAAAATTTATATTTTAAATATGGTAAATATACCTATTACACAAACTCTTGAAGAAATGAAGAAAAAGGATGAAAATGCAAAAGAGATTGTTGAATTTATCAAGAAAGCAGACCTAGAAATTAATAATTTTGAGTTTAATGAAAATGTAGTAATAGAGTTTGAAGATCAAAAAAATGACTCAAAATCATTGCCAGAAGAAAAATTATTTCGCACACCAGAGATGATGGATCTCTTAAAGCTTGTAACATATCATAAAAATAAGGCTGTTCCTTTTGTATTATTTGATTCTACTGGAACAAAGAAAATAGCGGCAGTTGCTAGTTATATTATAAAAAATATTAAAAATGGTGGAACGTTGTTTATTGATGAATTAGATAGTGGTTTACATTTTAAGCTTTCAAGAGCAATTATAGCAATGTACAATAATTTATCAAATACTAATGGTCAGCTTATTTTTACAACGCATGATATTAATCTAATGGATTGTAAAAAATTATTAAGAAAAGAGCAGATTTGGTTTGCTGATAAAGATTCTGAACGTACGTATTTATATTCGTTAAACGATTTTAAAACAAGAGATGGTGTTCGTTCTGGTGTTACAGATGTAAATGATTTGTATAAAAGAGGTATGATAGCAAATCTCCCTGAACCTGATTTAATTTCATGGTTATTGGGGGTAAAAAATGAAAAATAAATTACCAAAGATTAAAACTAATAAACGTGTTTGTATTGTGTGTGAGGGCGATGAAGAATTTGCATATATTAGCAAATTGAAACAGTTAAAGGTGTTTAGTAATAAATTAACAATTAATCCTTTAAATGCAGATGGTATTAGCAAAATTTTTGATATGTATAGTAATGCATACCAAAGCGACAATTACGATTTGGTTGTTATTTTTTGTGATACAGATAATAATCCTTTTATACAATATAAAGATTTAAAAAAACAAGTTAAAGATTTTCATGGACTTAATAAAAATACTGATGTTCTTGATTTAATTTGTTTTGGAAATCCGTGTACCATGCAAATTATCCTTTCGCATTTTAATAATGTGAAATTAAAAAGTAGATTAAAAAGTGTTAATGCAATGATAATTAAAAATTTGACAGGCGTTGATGATTATAGAGCAACAAAGCACCAAATTGATTGTATTATGAAAAAGATTACGCTTCATAATTTTCAAACAATGAAATGTAATTTAAATGACATTTCTCAACAAGATACTACAACTCCTAGTACTAATTTCTTAAAAATGCTTTCGAATTTGGAAAGCGATGATTATCAATGGATAGAAAGCATAAATCTAAAATTATAAAACTTGGCAATATTTACCATTTCAAAGATGGCAATTCGCAACAAATATTCATTTAGGGTTATAAAAAATATCTTTCTTGGACTAGTTAAGGAGGTACTAATTATGGCAAAACAAATGATTAAAACTCTTGCTTATTGCGTGTGAATTGGATATTGCCTGACGCTTAATGTAAGAGTTTTGCTAGAGATTATATCTCTAGTTTTTTATTTTAAAGTATACTCTCCATATATGGAGGTATAAACAAATGGAAAAAGAAATAAGAAAAATGAGGCGACCTAATGGAAATGGGTCGCTTTATTTTTCAAACAATTATTGGTTCTTTGCAAAAAGTATGAGTTTTAACGGAGGAAAAAAGAGAGTAAAGACACGAGCAAATACTAAGATAGAAGCTATAAGAAAGTTTTATGAAAAATATGGAGATGATAACACTTTATCTGCAAAAGATAAAGAAACAATTTTATTCAATGAAGTGTTTTTGTATTGGCTCATGAATATCAAGAAATTATGTGTGTGTTCATCTACATTTTATAGCAATTTAATGGTTTATAGATTATACATAAAACCTTATTTTGAAAATAAATACATAAATGTGGTAAACAACAATACACTTTTAATCTATTTTAACTATTTGTTAAATAAACAATTATCTAAAAATTCGTTTATGAAAACAAAATTCTTAGTAAACCAATTTTCAAGATTTTTAGTGCTAAATAATTACATTGATACATATCCAATAATTTTAAATAATATCAAATATCCCTATGAAAAGTGTGAAAATAAATATAAGGCTTTATCAATAGAAATAAGACAAAGTTTTATAGCAAATTTAAACAATCATCTACCATTGAAAACAATATGTGTGCTTGGATTGTATGCTGGATTAAGAATTGGTGAGATATTATCGCTAAAATGGGATGATATAGACTTAGACAAAAAGGCAATTTATGTAAATTCATCTCTTGTAAATGATTATACTTTTGATAAAAATGGCAATACCATTTTATGTAAAAAGAAAATAGGAACGACAAAAACACAATGTAGTTTAAGGGTAGTTCCTATTATTGAAGAATTGTATAAAGCCTTGATTGAATGGAAAGTAATACAAGGATATAAACATAAGTACTCACAAAAATCTTTGTTATTTGGGAATGATAGTTTGTTGCGTAGTTATTCTGGCACTAAAAGGTTATTAGATAGATTTAATAAGAAATATGGCTATGAAAATTATAATATTCATTTTCATAGTTTTAGACATACATTTGCAACTATACTTTTTGAAAAGAAAGTAAATCCTAAAATTATACAATTACTGCTTGGACATAAGTCCGTTAAAACCACACTTGAAATCTATAATAATGTTAATATTTACAATGATGAAATGCTAAAAATTATACAAGACGCGTTTAAATAATCTATGGAGCAAATGAGAGCAACGATACCCGCTTTAACTCGCCAAAACTCGCCAATTTGGAATTTTGAAAATTTTTTAATTAAAGAAAAAAGCCCTGTTTACTCCGTAGTCCAAAAATAGATTTTGCTCCATAAAATTTGTTAAAATTTTAGAAAATTTGCAAAAAAATAAAACCCTTAAATATGGCTGAAATGCCGATAAATAAAGGGTTTTTGTATCTGGAGCTAACGAGCGGGCTCGAACCGCCGAACCTCTTGCTTACCAAGCAAGTGCTCTACCTACTGAGCTACGTTAGCATAAGTTGTTGCTCCATAAAATTTGGAAATATTAAGTTGTAAATTTTGCCCCAAAATTCCTTACCAAGGCAGTGCTCTACCGCTGAGCCACACCAGCAAATGCTGTTTTTGAATGATTTTTGCGGTGAAATTGAGTGGTTAAAAAGTGCTGTTTTTGTTTTACCAAGGTGGTGCTCTACCGCTGAGCCACAGTAGCATAAATCAAGCATGTCCTATTTGAACATGCTTATGTTATATTAATTTTATTTTTTTGTCAATCATTTTTTATTCTTTTTATATCTGCCCCAAGTTTTCCAAGGTCTTTTTCAAGTTCATAATATCCTCGGTCAATATGATAAACATTATTCACCGTGGTGTAGCCTTCAGCCACCAGTCCAGCAAGCACCAGTGCAACTCCTCCTCGAAGGTCTGTTGCATTCACACTTGCGCCATACAATTTATCCACACCACTGACTATTGCCGTTCTGTCTTTAACTGTTATGTGTGCCCCCATTTTCACCAATTCTGGCACATGTTTAAATCTTGTTTCAAACAGATTTTCCACCACAATGCTTGTTCCTTTTCCAATTGTTTGAAGAGCAAGAACTTGAGCTTGAAGGTCAGTTGGAAATCCAGGATATGGCGACGTTTCAATTTTTGAAATGCAATTGTGTCGCCCTTTTGAGTTTAGGTGCAAACTGTCGCCTTTTATTTCTATTTTTGCATTTTCGTCGTTGAGTTTTTCGAGCAAAACTTGGTTATGCTCTGGGATGAAACCATTGATTGTTATTTCACCTCCACAAATGAGCCCTGCAACAAGATAAGTTCCAGCAATAATTCTATCGGGAATTGGCGTGTATTCTCCGCCAGAAAGTTCAGAAACGCCTTTGATGACAATATCTCCTGTTCCTGCACCGGATATGTTTGCTCCAAGCGAATTTAAAAAATTGGCAAGGTCAACAATTTCAGGTTCTTTTGCTGAATTAAAAATTCTTGTGGTGCCTTTTGTTAAAACCGCCGCCAGCATTATGTTTTCAGTTGCGCCAACGCTAGGGAAATCTAAATTAACAACTCCCCCTTTCATATTCTTTCCGTCGCAAGACAAAATTCCATGTTTATCCGAGATTTCCACGTTAAGATTTTGCAATCCTTTGATGTGCAAATCTATTGGTCTTGCACCAATTTCGCACCCACCAGGATAGGCAACACGCGCCTTCTTAAATCTTCCCAAAATTGACCCTAAAGTGAAAATTGATGAACGCAAAACTGATGCAAGTTCATGTGGAATTGTGTGAACAGAAAGTTGACTGCAATCAACCAAAATGTCACATCCATTATGTATTTTTCCATCTGAAGTTTTTGGAGTTATCTTTGCGCCCAAACTTTCAAGTATTTTCAACATGTTGATTATGTCATTATACTTTGGGCATTTATGTAAAAGAATTGGTTTGTCTGACAAAATACACCCAGCAAGTATTGGCAGATAAGCGTTTTTGGCAGATGTTACATCTATTTGTCCATAAAGTGGCTTTCCACCATTTATAATGAATTTATCCATAAGTTCTCCCAGTATTACATACTATGCGACATTGTTTGATATCGTTAATTAATCTAAATCTTCTGTGTTTAATGTTTGATTGTTTTTGAAAATATATGATATAATAATTATATGAGTAAACACAAGGGATTTAATATAGCAATTTCTTTGGCAATTTGTCTAATTGTTGGGATTTCTTGTGCTGTTATGTCAGGTTGTGCATCAAAAGTTGCCAACTATACAAATTATGTCAGTTCATCGTATGTTTCAACTAATGCTGTTGTTTTTGAAGATTCGCTTGGAGAGATTGCAATAAAACCTTCAACCGAAAAAGACTTTAAGGTCCTTCAACTAACCGACATACACATTGGCAACGGTGCTCTTTCTCAAAAGAAAGATAAAAAAGCAATTCAGGCAGTTTGCAAACTGATTGAACATTCACAACCTGACCTTATAATTTTGAGCGGTGACATGGTTTTCCCATTCATTGCAATAACTGGAACGAACGACAATCTTTCTGCACTTAAAACTCTTGCAAAAGTGATTGACAAATATAACACCCCTTGGACAGTGTGCTTTGGAAATCATGATGCAGAAGATTTTGCATTATATTCAAAATCTGAAATTTGTGATTATCTTGAAAGCGACCAATTGAAAAATTGCATCTTCAGCCGAGGTGACAAATCTCTTGATGGAATGGGAAATCATTTGATTAATGTATACAACTTTGATGATTCATTTAATTCCACAATATTTTTGTTCGACAACGGTTCTTATGCAGGCGAAACACAACTTAGCGGATATCAGGAACTTTCAAAAAATCAAGTTGAATGGTATAAAAATAAAATTGAAAGTTTTAATTCGAAATTTGGAAAAACCATAAATTCTTTTGTATACTATCACATTCCAGGAATGGAATATAAGAATGCTTGGAGTGCATATAAAAAAGGCGAAGCCGAACTTGTGTTTGGAACTGCCGGCGAAAAGAACGAGCGAATAAGTTGCCCTTCAGAACTTGGAACGTTTTACGAAACTATGAAAAGTCTTGGAAGCACAAAAGCAATCTTTTGCGGACACGACCACCTTAATGATTTTTCTGTGCTATATGAAGGCGTCAGATACACATATTCAAAATCTATCGACTACACAGCCTATCTGTTCCAAGGGATAGCAAAAAAAACCGAGCAACGTGGCGGAACAGAGCTTTTGCTTAAAGGGTCGAATTCGTCACTTGAAACCGATTTCGACATTGTTTCGATAAAACTCACCGACATCAAATGAATTGACTTGAATAGAATTATTTTGTAGATTAGCAACAGGAGGCTGTCATGAAATTAAAAAATGATTTTCCAAAATACAAAGGAAAAATTGGAATTATTGTTCCCATTGTCTATCTTGCACTTGTGGCAGGGCTTTTGATAATTTGGCTTGTTCCAAACACAAACATGAATGACACTCTCGGAATGAAAATTGCTGGAACATGCGTCATTGGATTTGTTATGTTAACGTTCACTTGGGCAGTTTTTTCAACCTATTACGTTTTAACAACCGATTCGATATATGCATTTTCTGGACCATTTTGCAGAAGAGTCAGATATTCGGACATAACAAAAGTTGAAGAAAGGAAAAGTTGCCTTTCTTCACTTGCACTTTCTTGTGACAGAATTATCATTCGAACAAACAAATCTTTTTTTCGAATGGACATTTCCCCAAAAGATAAACAAAAATTTATGGACGATTTGAACGACAATTTGAAATATTTTAAAAACAGATAACCACTTTCAAAGTGGTTTTTTTAAACTGGAACTGCTCTTAAATTCGCTCCATATTGTTTGACAAGATAGAATCCACCAAACGAATCAAATCTTCTTCTTGACATTATTTGTTTTGCTTGGTCAAGATTTTCAAACCCAAATCGAACTGAAATTCCGCAAGAAACGTTGATTTGTCGTGGAGTTGAAATGATCATAACTGGGACCCCATAAGACCTGAGCAAGTTTGCGAAAGTTATTGTTTCATTTCTGGCTCTGAAAACTGCAAGTGCATATTCCATAAAATTTCTCCTTTTGTTAACAAAATTTCTTTCTAAATCACTATATTGAATTGAAAGGAAAAAGGTTAACAAAATGATATATTTAGATAACAGTGCAACAACAAGAATAAAACCACAATCGGTCATAAATTCCGTGACAAAAGGATTAACAACATTTTCTGCAAACCCAGGAAGAAGCGGACATAAAGCAAGTTTGGACAGCGCAATTGAAGTTTCTAGAGTTAGAGAACAAATTGCAAATTATTTCAACTGCCCTGTTCCAGAAAACGTTATTTTCACTCAAAATTGCACCGACGCATTGAACCTTGCAATTTTGGGAACAGCAAAAAAGGGCGGGCATGTTATAACAACCACTTTCGAGCATAATTCAACCCTTCGTCCGCTCCACTATCTTCAATCAAAAGGAATTGTTGACGTTTCGATTGTTGAGCCAAAAGACCCAGCAAAAATCACTGCCGAAGACATTGAACCTTTGATAAAAGAAAACACCTATCTTGTTTCCTGTGTGCATGTTTCAAACGTTGATGGAGCAGAAAGTGATATCGCAGAAATTGGAAATTTATGCAAAAAATATAACTTAACATTTCTTGTGGATGGTGCTCAATCTGCAGGACACAAAGATATCGACATGAGCCGTGACAACATTTCTCTTCTTGCTCTTGCGGGGCATAAAGGTCTTATGGGACCTCAAGGAGTTGGTGTGCTTCTCATTAACGAAAACGTCAATTTGCACCCAATTCGTTTTGGCGGAACGGGAACACAGTCAATAGATTTAAATCAACCATCTGAAAGACCTGAATGTTTTGAAAGCGGAACAATAGCTCTTCCAAATATACTTGGACTTGGGGCAGGTCTTGAATTTGTTGAAAAAAATCAAGAAAAAATTGAAAAAAAGTTAAAATATTTAACAAAATTACTGATAAATGAATTTTCGCAAATAAAAAATGTTAAAGTTTATACAAATGAAAATAATTTGAATGGAGTTGTGGGATTTAACATTTCTAACATTGATTCTGGACTTGTTTGCGAATTCTTGAATGAAAAATATGAAATTTGCGTTCGAGGAGGATTGCATTGCGCACCACTCAAACACAAATTTCTTGGGACTGTGGAACAAGGGATTGTTCGGGCTTCGCTTTCATATTTCTCAACAGAAGAAGAAATCAGAACGCTTGTTCGCGCAGTAAAAGATTTTATAAAGATGTATGAGATTTAATAATTATTCATTTTTGTGAATATTTATTACTCTTGCTTCCCCTTCCAAAATTCTCCAGCGCGTTTGATTGATATGAAAATTTATTCTTCAATTTGTCGCGCTGTTTTCTTTTTGCAAGGTCAATCAGCTTTGTTATAAGTTTTTTGAAATCAATTCCCTGTTCTTTGAATAGGTAGAATGCAAGTGAGCCAGGAATTGAATTTAATTCATTCAAATATATATCTCCATCTTTTCCAACAAGAAAATCAATTCTAACAACTCCCGAGCAGTCGAACACATTGAATGCTTTTATTGAAATCTCTTGAATTTGTTTTTCGACTTTTGAACTGAGTTTTTTTGTTTTGACTTCTTTCTTTTCACTGGCTTCCTTTCGAGCAATATATTTTTCATCAAAGCTTAGGAAACTGCTCCACGACTTTGGATATTCCAAACTTGAAATTGTTTGATAATCCGAATTTCCAAGCACGGCGCAATTAACTTCGGTTGCTCCCTCAACGGCCTGTTCAACAATGATTCTTTCGTCATATCCGCCTGCAATGTCAATTGCCTCCGCCAATTCATCGCGATTGTGGCATTTTGAAATGCCAATGCTACTGCCCAAGTTGGCTGGTTTAACAAAACATGAATTTTCAAAAAGGTCAAGTTCTTTTTCAATTTTGTCCAGCACAGATTTTTCGTTTAGGAAAAAGTCTGTTTTGTTAATAAACACGCTTTTTGGAGTTTTTATGCCATTTGCCCGTAAAACATCTTTCATAACAATTTTATCCATACAAATTGAACTTGACATAACGTTGCAACTTGTTTGAGGAATTTCACACAATTCAAAAAGCCCTTGCAAAGTTCCATCTTCGCCGTTGAGTCCATGACAACAAACAACTGCGCAAGAAACTTCAAACTTTTTCACAAACATGGTTCCAATTTGAAGATACAAAAATTTGCTTCCTGGGCAAAAAGTGGCTTTCTTAAATTTCTTTCGATTAAAGTTTATGTACGATTCAAACTCTTCAAGTTTGCGACCAAAAAACATTTCGCCCGCCCTTGAAATATAAAGCGGAAAAACGTCGTATTTTTCCCTGTCAATATTCTTCAAAGTTTGAAGACCGGTTATGATTGATATATCATGCTCCGCACTTTTTCCGCCAAAAACAACAAGAACTTTTTCTTTCTCCATAATTAACCTCTTGCAACTTATATATGAACAAAATTGAATTTTAGTTCATAAAATGGAGATTAAAAAAACTCCCAATCAGGGAGTTAAACTTTGTTTGGTCTGCAACCGCAATAATTTTGACGATATAAATCAAATTGTTTTGCAAGCACAATTGAACGGAGATATCCATTTTCTTTTTTAAAGTCGGAAAATAGCGGGCGAACACTTTTGTCACTTTCATATATCTCTTCCATAATTTCGTTAATCCATTCAACATTTTTGTGAGGACTGACTGAAAGAGTTGTTGAGTAAAAATCGAACTTGTTTTCTTTTGCCATTTGAGCGGTTTTTTTAATTCTAAACCTATAGCATTCTTTACACCTCAAACTGCCTTCCTCCAAACTTTCTTTTCCTTTTATTGCGCAAAAGAAATCCTCAGAGTTGTTGTCGCAATCGAGAAACTTAATTTGATTTTCATTTTCTTTATTTAATATTTCAATAAGTCGTTTTTGCTCTGCCTTGCGCTTTTCATACTCCTCTTTTGGCAAGATATTAGGATTATAATAAAAAATTGTTATATCAAAAAACCTTGAAAGACGCTCGATAACAGAACTTGAACAAGGCGCACAACAACTATGAAGAAGCAGTGTTTTTCTTTCCCCATTCAATTCATCAATAATCGATTTCATTTTTTCGTTATAATTTGTTTTCACAAGACTTTTATATCACAAACATTTCTTTTTTTCAATCATTAACAAAAAAAATTCCGAAAACTC
The DNA here is from genome assembly GCA_934747765.1 of uncultured Clostridia bacterium. GTDB lineage: Bacteria > Bacillota > Clostridia > Christensenellales > UBA1242 > UMGS687. Next base: position 190,976 of record CAKVGZ010000001.1, on the reverse strand, counting down.
GGAAACTGGCTGGGGTACTAGGATTTGAACCTAGGAATGCGGGAGTCAGAATCCCGTGCCTTACCGCTTGGCGATACCCCAATCACAAAGATATAATAGTTTTTTTACATTCATTTGTCAATCAATTTCCAAAACAAAAAAGAACCTTTCGGCTCTTTTCTTCTGGGGTGGAAGATGGGACTCGAACCCACGACCTCTGGTGCCACAAACCAGCGCTCTAACCAACTGAGCTACATCCACCATATAAAAAAATGGCAGGGGTGGCAGGATTTGAACCTACGCATGCCAGAGTCAAAGTCTGGTGCCTTACCGCTTGGCTACACCCCTTAGCGTGAATTATTCTACATTCTTTTTAGATGTTTGTCAATAAAAATCCAATAATTTGTTCAAAAATTTTTTAAATTCTCTTGCGAGAAATTCCATTGAGTGTTATACTCGTAAAGTTATTATATTAAATAATAAAAATATGGAAAAAATACAAAGGAAAAGGATTTTATGACAAACGAAAATATTAGAAACATCGCAATAATTGCCCACGTTGACCACGGCAAAACCTCACTGGTTAATGAACTTTTGAAACAAGGGAACGTTTTCCACGAAAATCAAGTTGTGGAAGACAGAGTTATGGACTCGAATGCAATTGAACGCGAAAGAGGAATCACCATTTTGTCAAAAAACGCAAGTTGTATGTATAAGGGAATCAAAATCAACGTTGTTGACACCCCTGGGCACGCGGACTTTGGAGGTGAAGTTGAACGTGTTTTGAAAATGGTTGATGGCGTTCTTCTTGTGGTTGATGCCTATGAAGGTGCAATGCCTCAAACAAGATTTGTTTTGGAAAAAGCGCTTGCGCTAAACTTGAAAGTTATTGTTGTTGTTAACAAAATTGACAAGCCTGATGCAAGAATTGCCGAAGTTCAAGACGAAATTTTGGAACTGCTTTTGGATCTTGATGCAAACGAAGAACAACTTAACTCACCTTTTGTTTTCTGCTCTGCTCGTCAGGGCCACAGCAGTCTTGACCCAAACAAATTTGGAACAGACATGAAACCTCTCTTTGAAACAATAATTTCCCACATTCCTGCACCATCTGGTGACAAAGATAAACCTTTTAAAATGTTGATTTCATCAGCAGAACATAACGATTTTGTTGGAAGACTTGTTGTTGGAAAAATTGAACAAGGAACGGCAAAAGTTGGTGACAGCGTTGTTGTCACAAACTATCACGAACAAAGAAACATTCGCGGAAAAATTGTTCAACTTTTCGAGTTTGTTGGACTAAAACGTGTTCCTTTGGAAGTTGGAAACGCAGGTGACATTGTGTGCATTGCAGGAATTGAACAAGCGCAAATTGGCGACACTGTTTGCTCCCCTCTTGACACCACACCAATTCCTTTTGTACAAATCGACAAACCAACTGTTGAAATGACTTTTATGGTCAACAACAGTCCATTTGCCGGAAAAGAAGGAAAGTTTGTTACAAGCCGTCATCTCCGCGAAAGACTTTATAAAGAAGCAATCAAAGACCTTTCGCTAAAGGTTTCAGACACCGATTCTGCGGATGCATTCACAGTTTGTGGACGTGGAGAAATGCACCTTTCAATCTTAATTGAAAATATGCGTCGTGACGGATATGAGTTCCAAGTTTCGATGCCAAGAGTTTTGTTCTTGGAAGAAAATGGAAAAAAACTTGAACCTATTGACCTTTTAACAATTGACGTTCCAGCAGATTGTGTTGGAACAATCATGAACAAAATGGGAACCAGAAAAGGTGAACTCATTCAAATGTCCGACCACAATTCAAGAATGAAAATGGAATTCTACATTCCAGAACGTGGACTTTTTGGCTTTAAATCGGAATTTTTGACCGACACTCGTGGTGAAGGAATAATGAACTCAGTGTTCCACGCGTACGAGGAATATAAAGGGCCTATAAAACGTCGTGAGTTCGGTTCCTTAATTGCATTCGAAACCGGCGAAGCAATTGTTTACGGGCTGTTTAACGCCCAAGAACGTGGCGATTTGTTCATCACTCCTGGAACACAAGTTTACAGTGGAATGGTTGTTGGGCAAAATCCAAAAGGCGATGACATTGCAGTTAATGTTTGCAAGAAGAAACACCTTTCAAACTGCCGTAGTTCTGGTTCAGACGATGCTCTCCGCTTGATTCCACCAAGAATTATGTCACTTGAAGATTGCATCGAATTCTTGTGTGATGACGAACTTTTGGAAGTCACTCCAAAGAACATAAGAATAAGAAAAAAAGAGCTCGACCACAACATGAGGCTTCGTCAAAAAGCAAAAGAAATGAACAATCAATAAAGATGAACTTTGGTTCATCTTTTTTCATACTATGGACAAAGGAGAAAAACCATGTTCAACTGCCATAATCAATTTGATTGCTTTTATGTTAATAGACCCTATTGCTCTCTAAGACCAATGTCAAGCATCACTCCATGCCCACATTTTTCGTGCCCACCACCTTGCAACGTATTCCCACCATTCGATGGTTGTTACCCTCAAAATTTTTGTTCGCCACAATTCAATTGTCCGCAACAATTTTGCCGTCCATCTCAATTCAACTGCTGGACTGGGCCTCGCAGAGAACCTAACTTCAATTTGATTTGGTTTTTGGGTGGCTATCGCTGTGGGAAAAATCAAGGATCAAATATTGTTCCAAGAAACTTCGAATAGTTTCATTTTCTTCGCTTAACAAAATTTCAACTTTGTGTTGTTTTTCAGAAAGACTGGCACAAAGTTTTTTTGTGTATTTTGCAACTCCATCTTCACAAGAAATAATTTCTGCACATGGCAAAACTTTTTTTAATTCTGATTTAACAAAATTATAGTGTGTGCATCCAAGAACAACTGCATCATAGTTTTTTCTATGTATTTTCTTTTCTAAATAAGGAATTGTATTTTCCAAATTAAAAACATTTTGGTCGATTAGTTTGGCCAGTTTTTTTAGAGGCAACAACTTTATTTTAACACTTTTTCTTTTAATAAAGCGTTTTAAAGTGAGATTTGACTTAATGGTTTGTTTTGTTGCAATCACCAGCACATCTTTGCGCCTCTTGTCCAAGGCAACTTTGATTGGTGGTTCTACTCCAATAATTGGGAAATCGTAAATCTGTCTGAATTTCTTTGCACACACACTTGTTGCTGTGTTGCAAGCCAAAATCAAAATGTCAATCTTATATCTAGACAACAAAAAATCGACATTGTGTTTGACAACATCAAAAATTTCTTTTTTTGTCTTGTTTCCATAAGGTGAATTTTTTGTGTCCGCAAAGTACACAAATTCGTTGTTGAAGGCGCATTCCATAACTTCTTTTAATATGCTCGCTCCGCCAATTCCGCTGTCCATTGCAACAATCATAATTTAATATATGAACGAAAATTTCTTAAGTTTACTTAACAAGCGCTTCAATTTCATCTTCACACAAATTTCTGAAAACTGCTTTGTTAATTGCCATGGCAATTATGTCAGACAAAAGGTCAATGGATTTTGTGATGTCACTTGGCGAAAGAACCAGCGAAGGAAAAGACGAAAGTTTGTTCCCTTCGCCATCAACAGCGTTCAATGAGTTTGCATATATGAGCATGGGAACACCAATTGAAACTATGTTTTTGACCCCAAGAAAACTTGAAGATATTTTTTTATTGTTCGTTGCACTTCCACTTCCCGCAACAAGCCCACCCTTAGAAATTTGAAAACAAGAACAAAGGCGAGATACAGAAACAGTTGCAAGAGAATCAATCAAAATCACCAAATCTGGTTTTATGTGATTCGAAATTGAGCCAACAATTTCACTTGTTTCAATTCCTGTGTTACTGAAAACATTTGGTGCAAATGCGCAGAGTTTTGGGTTCATATCAAGCCCGCGTGAAACCACAAGTTTTTCAACAACTTTTGGGCCAAGAGAATCGCAAGGAACATCTTTGTTGCCAAGACCGATGACAAAAATATTCTTAAACTTGTTAAATTTAAAATTAGACACAAGTTCCGTTTCCAAAATTTCAACCAATCTGTTTTCAAGTTTTGCTCCAAGAAAAGTTATTGCCTCAGCATTGATAATAACTTTTTTCTTGTCCAAACTTTTGTTCACACTTATGCCATATTCAAAATTTTGGCTCTTCAATTTTGAATTATTCTTCTTTTCATCAAATAAATCTGTGACTTTTCTTTTCATGCAGTTAGTTTTTGAAAAATTTTTGAAAATATTAAAAATTTACTTGCAAAATATGTCAACTTGTGATAAACTTGCCAAGTAAATTACATTAAGGAGAAAAACCGTGCCAAACATTAAATCAGCAATCAAAAGAGTTTCAGTTAACGAAAAGAAAAACTTAGAAAACAGAATGATTAAATCTAAGATTTCAACAACAGTAAAAAAATTCACAAACGAAACAAAAAACAATAACTTTGAAGTTGCAGAAAAACTTTTGAGCGAAGTTTTTTCGTTATTAGATACTGCTGCTAAAGACAATGTTATCCACAAAAACAACGCTAACTCTAAGAAAGCAACTCTTGCAAAAATCTTGGATAACGCAAAAAAAGCAAACGCTTAGTTAAAAAAAGTCTTCATTGAAGACTTTTTTATTTTTTATTTTCTAATAATCTTTCAGCTATTTTTTCGCCCGCTTCCGCCAACACGTCACTTGTTAATTTTTTATCGTAGTATTCTTCAAGAGTGAAAGGTTTTCCAAATTTAATTGTGTTAAGTCTGAAAATTCGAGGTTTCTTCTCAATCCAAACTGGAACAATTGGAGTTTTTGTTTTTATTGCCAACATTCCTGCCCCCGCCTTAACTTCACCCAAATCTTCGTTTGTTTTATTTCTTGTTCCCTCAGGAAAAATTGTCAAAATTTTGTTTTCTGCCAACACTTTCATTGACATTTTTATGGCTTTTAAATCGGTTTTGCCTCTGTCAATTGGAATGGCATGAGCCATTTTCATAATTCCTCGTTTAAGCGGATTCGAAAACAATTCTTTCTTTGCCAAAAAATATTGTCTGCGCCACGTTGACATATACATCAAAATTGGATCCATGTTGCTTGTGTGATTGCAAACAAAAATCGCTTTGCCTTTTGGAATGTTGCGTTTGCCCTTGAATTTGGTTGGAAAAAAAATCCAAATCCAAATATAAAAAATAAATTTTAAAATATCAAAAATCATATTCCCTCTAATTTTTTAACATATCAACATATGCCATTTCAATTGCGTTAAGTTCTTTGTATCCTCCACGTTTGAGCCCGCCGAGAGTTATTTCTCCAACTCTCACACGCTTTAGAAGCACAATTGTTTTCCCAATTGCTTCGAACATTCTGCGAACTTGTCGGTTTTGTCCTTCGTTTATTATCACCGAAACTTTTGTTGTTTTGGCATCGGTTTCAAGCCTTTGAACTCTTGCTTTTGGCATTCTTTTTCCGTTTTCAACAACTCCCGCTCGAAGAACTGCCAATTCACTTTCAAGAATTTTCCCTTCGATGGTTGCAATATATTCCTTGTTGACTTCATATCGTGGATGAGAAATTGCTTCTGCAAGTTGCCCATCATTTGTGACCAAAATAACGCCCTCAGTGTTGTAATCCAATCGTCCAATGGAAAACAGTCGTTTGTCCTTAGGAAGAAGTTCAAAAATGGTTTTTCGGCCCTTTTCATCGTCATTGGAACAAACATATCCCTTGGGCTTGTTTAATTTGTAATAAACAAAATCATTCGTCAAAACAACTTCTTTTCCTTTGCAAACAACCTTGTCTTTTTTTTCATCAATGTTTGCTCCAAGACGAGTTTCAACTTTGCCATTAACCACAATTTCGCCGTTTTCAATCAATTCGTCTGCTTTTCTTCTTGAACACACTCCGCTTGTGCTTAAAAATTTGTTTAATCTCATGCATCAATTTTAAACAATTTTGCGATAAAAAGCAAATAATAAAATGATAAAATTTGTCACAAAAAAATATAATTTTTTTTGTGAAAATCGTTGACAAAAAAAGAGTATTATGATATATTAAAACTTGCTTGGGAGTTTAGCTCAGTTGGTTAGAGCACCTGCCTTACAAGCAGGGGGTCATAGGTTCGAGTCCTATAACTCCCACCACAGCAAAGTGACGCACGTCACTTTTTTTATTTCTCGTACCATAACACATACAAAACTTTATAGTTATACGAATAGGCGCAAAGCGTATTCATTTAATACTGATTCATAAAAAAACACATCGCTTGATGTGTTATTTTTAAATAAACGATTTTGCCATGAATTCATCTTCTCGGTCAAAATTTGCATATTCAGAAATATATGCTTTTCTTGCTTCGATATTATCTCCCATCAAGACTGTAACCATTTTTTCCGCTTCGGCTGCATCTTCAATGGTAACACGAATCAAATTACGTTTTGTTGGTTCCATTGTTGTTTCCCAAAGTTGTTCTGGATTCATCTCGCCAAGACCTTTATATCTTTGAATTTGATATCCTTTTCCAACTCTTTCAATGACTTCAGGAAGTTCTTCATCCGAATACACATATTCAGTCACATCCTTTTTATAGACCTTATACAAAGGTGGAAGACCGATATAAACATTTCCATTTGTTATAAGTCCACGCATATATCTGAAGAAGAACGTAAGCAAAATTGCGCGAATATGAGCACCATCTTGGTCGGCATCAGAAAGGATAATCACTTTGTTATATCGTAAGTTGTCTATATTAAAATCTTCACCAACGCCGGTTTCCAATGCACTGATAATCGTTCTAATTTCTTCATTTGCTAGAACCTGGTCAAGACGTTTCTTCTCCGCGTTCAAAGGTTTTCCTTTTAAAGGAAGAATTGCTTGGAAAGTCCTATCACGACCTTGTTTTGCACTTCCACCCGCAGAATCTCCCTCAACGATGAACAATTCACTGATTTCCGCTTTTCGGCTGGTGCATGCAGACAATTTTCCAACAAGGTTATATTTGTCGACACTATTTTTTTGACGAGCAAGGTCTTTTGCTTTTCGTTGTGCTTCTCTGACCTTTGCTGCCCCTTTTGCTTTATTAAAAATTATTTCAGCAACTTCAAGTTTATCTTTTTGTTCAAAATATTTTAACAATTCCGAGTAAACCAAATTTTCAACCTCAGGACGAATTTCTGGGTTTCCAAGTTTTGTTTTTGTTTGCCCTTCAAACTGGACATTTCGCATTTTTATTGAAAGAACGGCAGTGATTCCCTCTCGAAAATCTTCACCAATCAAGTTTGCGTCTTTTTCTTTAAGCCAACCCTCACTTCTTGCAATTTCGTTCATAAGCCTTGTGAGAGCCGATTTAAATCCAGTTTCATGTGTTCCGCCTTCAGTTGTTGGAATATTGTTGACATAAGAAAACATGTTTTCTGTGTAGGTGTCTGTATGTTGCATTGAAAGCTCCAGTTTTATCAACTTGCTTTCTCCAGCAATAAAAACTGGCTCCTTATACAGCGGTGTTTTGCTTTCATTAAGATACACTGCAAAATCTTTTAAACCACCTTCATAGGCAAAAACTTGTTTTTGATTTGTGCGCTCGTCATTAAATTCAATGTAGACTCCGCGATTTAAAAAAGCAAGTTCTTTCAAACGTTTTGAAATTGTGTCCGCATTAAAAACAACTGTTTCAAAAACTCGTTTATCTGGCATGAAAGTGACTTTTGTTCCCGTCTTTGTTGTGTCGCCAATTTCCGTCAAAGGTGCAACAGGAATTCCACTACGAATTTTGCCGTTATCTCCCATTTTGCTTTCAAATTCCATGAAATAACGTTTTTTGTTCTTACAAACATAAACCTTGGTCCATTCACTGAGAGCATTTGTGACTGACGCACCAACACCATGCAAACCGCCAGAATAACCGTAGTTGTCATTATTAAATTTCCCGCCTGCATGCAACTGAGTGAAAACAACTTCAACACCAGATTTTTTCAGCGTTGGATGCATGTCAACAGGAATTCCACGGCCATTATCTTCAACACTTGCGCTTCCATCCTTATGGAGAGTTATGATTATTCGATTTCCATATCCATTGCTTATTTCATCAATTGAGTTATCAACTATCTCCCACAAAATGTGGTGCAAACCTTTAACTCCAGTTGTTCCAATATACATCCCCGGACGCAAACGAACTGCATCAAGGCCTTCCAAAACAACGATATCTTTTGAGTCATACGATTTATTCATTATGTCATTCCTTTTAATATAAAGCATATTAATTATACCACAAATGACCCAAAAAAACAATATTTTTTTGAGCGAAAAGAAAAACAAAAAAACTTGGAAAAATTCCAAGTTTTATTAAATTAAACCAATTCAATCAAAGCAGTTTCAGCGTTATCGCCTCTTCTTGTTCCAAGTTTAACAATTCTGGTGTATCCACCTTTTTGTCCAAGGTTTTTTGCTCTTTCAGCATATCTTGGTGCATAAACATTGAAAATCTTTTCAATCAAAGGATGATTAACATCTTCTGTTTTTGCTCTGAACGCTGCCTTACTTTCTTTTTCGCCTTTTTGCTCTTGAAGATCATACAAGTAACTCATAATTTTTCTTCTAGCATTAAGTTTCCTAGTTCCGTCGTTAACAAATTCTTGTTTGCTTTCAACACCTTTGTCATTTTTAACAGTTTTTGTTACTTTAACAGTATCTTCATAGCTATTAATTGCAAGTGTCAAAATCTTTTCAGCAACTGAACGAGTTGATTTTGCTCTTTCAAGTGTTGTTTCAAGTTTTTCATTCCACAACAAACTGGAAACTTGGTTACGAATGATTGCCAAACGTTCTTTGGTTGGTCTTCCTAACTTACTATTTGCCATTTGTTTCTCCTTTTACTCTTCAGACTCTTTGAAACTAAGACCATATTCAGCAAGTTTATCAAAAACTTCGTCAATGGATTTTAGTCCAAGATTTCTAACTTTAAGCATGTCTTCTCTTGTTTTTTGTGTTAAATCTTCAACTGTGTTGATGTTTGCTCTTTTAAGGCAATTGTAAGAACGAACAGAAAGTTCCATTTCTTCAATTGGCATATCCAAGATTTTTGTTTTGCTATCTTCTTCAGTTGAAACCAAGATGTTCATCTTGCCCATTGCTTCGCACAAATCAACGAAAATTGAAATGTGGTCTTGCATAATTTTTCCAGACAAACTTACGATATCTCTTGCTGAGATTGTTCCGTTTGTTTCAACTTCCAAAACAAGTTTATCAAAATCGATGCTTTGTCCAACACGTGTTGGTTCAACACTATAACTGCATTTTTTAACTGGGGAATAAAGTGAATCAATTGCAATGAATTCTGGATTGTCAATCAATTCTTTATTTTTGCTATTTGCAACATATCCTCTTCCTTTTCCAATCAAAACTTCAAGTTCGAAAGGGAAGCCTTCTTCAACACTGCAGATATGAAGATCTGGATTCAAGATTTCAACTTCTTCGTTTGGTTCGAAATCCTTTGCAGTAATTTCTCCACCTTTGTTTGTTTTAATTCTCAAAATAGATCTAAAATCTCTGTCTTGATTTGCAACTTTAACTGCCAATCCTTTGATATTTAAGACAATGTCAACAACATCTTCATAAACCCCAGGAACAGTTGAAAACTCATGAAGAACTCCAGGAATTCTAATTCCGATTCCAGCAGCACCAGGAAGCGACGAAAGAAGTGTTCTTCTAAGCGCATTTCCAAGTGTGATTCCGAAACCTTTTTCCAAAGGTTCAACGGTGAATCTAGCGAAATTTCCGTTTTCAGTTTCTTCACATGTTATTTTTGGCTTTTCAATTTCCATTAACATACTTATAACTCCTTATTTACTATCTTGAATACAACTCGATGATGAGATGTTCTTTAATGTTGAGGTCAATGTCTTCTCTTGTTGGAAGTGCTAAAATTTTTCCTTCAAGTTTTTCTGAATCAAATTCAAGCCATTTTGGCATAATGATTTTCATGCCTTTAAGTTCTTTGAACATTTCAAGGTCACGTTTGTTTTCTTTGATTGCAATAACATCGCCAACTTTAACAAGGAATGATGGAATGTTAACACGTTTACCATTAACAGTGATATGTCCATGGTTAACGATTTGACGGCATTCAGATCTGCTTGCACCGATGCCCATTCTATAGACAACGTTGTCCAATCTTCTTTCGATCAATGAAAGCATGTTTTCACCAGTAATGCCTTTCATGCGTTCTGCTTCTTCATAATATTTTCTGAATTGTTTTTCTAAAATTCCGTATGCTCTTTTAACTTTTTGTTTTTCACGAAGTTGAAGACCATATTCAGTAACTCTCTTTCTTGCTGCGCCATGTTGGCCAGGAAGAGTTTGTCTTCTTTCGAAAGCACATTTTTTAGTTGTGCATCTGTCGCCTTTCAAAAAGAGCTTGCAACCTTCACGTCTGCATTGGCGACAATCTGGACTTAATAATTTTGCCATAAATATATCTCCTCTTAAACTCTTCTGATTTTAGGTGGTCTGCAACCGTTATGAGCGATTGGAGAAACATCTTTGATTAAGGAAACACCAATTTCCAAGTTTTGAAGTGTTCTGATAGCTGCTTCACGACCATTGCCTGGTCCTTTAACATAAACTTCAACTGTTTTGATGCCATAATCTTTTGCGACTTTTGCTGCATCCTCAACTGATGATTGAGCTGCAAATGGAGTGCTCTTTTTTGAGCCTTTGAAACCAAGTTTTCCTGAACTTGACCATGAGAGAACATTACCAGCCATGTCTGTGAATGTTACCATTGTGTTATTGAAAGAAGATTTAATGTGAACTTGACCTTTGTCAATGCTTTGAGTAATCTTTTTCTTTTTAGTTGTTTTCGATTTAACTGCCATTATCTTCCTCCTTATTTACCTTTCTTACTGCTTCCTGCAACCGCTTTTCTTGGGCCTTTGCGTGTTCTGCAGTTTGTTCTAGTGTTTTGTCCTCTAACAGGGAGTCCTCTTCTGTGACGGATTCCTCTGTAGCAACCAATTTCTGTCAAACGTTTGATGTTCATGGAAACTTCTTTTCTCAAATCGCCTTCAACAGAAAAATGTTTTTCAATGTAGTTACGAAGAGTTGCAACATCGTTTTCGTCAAGGTCTTTAACTCTTGTATCTGGATTGATTTTTGTAGCTTCTAATATTTTGTTGGCATTAACTCTGCCAATTCCATAGATGTAGGTTAAACCAATTTCAATTCTTTTGTCTTTTGGTAAATCTACGCCAGCAATTCTTGCCATTTTCATTTCTCCTAATTTAGTTTTTTATATATAAATAACGGGGGTGAGTTGCAGGAATTCCCGCACAGCCGCCTCACACAAGCAAAAAGCACGCCCGAGATTTTTCAAATTAAATTTTAGCCTTGGGTTTGTTTATGACTTTTGTCTTTTGAGCAAATAACCATAACCTTGCCTTCGCGTTTAATAACTTTGCACTTATCGCACATAGGTTTAACAGATGGTCTTACTTTCATTTTCCTAATCCCCTTTTAGTTTTTTCCTCGCCATGTGATTCTTCCTTTGGTCAAATCATATGGACTCATTTCAATTTTAACTTTGTCGCCTTCCAAGATTTTGATGTAATGCATTCTCAGACGACCTGAAATGTATGCAGTTATGACATGTCCGTTTGAGAGTTTAACCAAGAATGTTGTGTTAGGCAACACCTCAACAACTTCACCTTCAAATTCTATCACATCTTCCTTCGACATACAATCTCCTTTAACACTTTTCTTCAAAATTTTTCACAATTTTTCTAATTACACCGTCATTAGTTTTAGATTTGTCATTAAAGGTCTTGTGCAAAGATTCTTCAACAACTCCAAGCGAAGCTATATGCTTGATTTTCTTCTTTTTTGGATTTGAAATTGTTTTTGCTTTTCCATCAATCAAGAGAACGTAATCTTTGTCCAAAATTTCTTTAATCAAGTAAACATTGCCTAAATCTCTGCCAGCTGTTGACTTAACTAATTCAAATTTACTGAAACTCATCTTCCCTCTCATAATGTCAAAATTTCAATTTTATCTTTCAAAATTAAAACGGTGTTTTCATAGTGTGCCGATGGCATTAGGTCTTGAGTTATAGTTGTCCAACCATCTTCCAAAATGAAAATTTTTCTTGTGCCCATATTGACCATTGGCTCAATTGCAAGACATGTGTTTTCTTGAACAATTGGTCCATCTGTTTCTTTTCCATAGTTTGGAACATTTGGGTCAAGATGCATCTTATCGCCAATTCCGTGCCCAACCATTTCTCTAACAACGCTAAATCCATTTTTTTCAACGTATTTTTGTATGCTAGAAGAAAGTTTGCCAAGCCTCTCACCGGCCTTAAGATTTTTTATTCCTTCAAAAAAACTTTCACGAGTAACATCAATAAGTTTTTGTTTTTCCTCGGAAATTTTTCCAACGGGAAATGTTCGTGCAGCGTCACCATTGTAGCCTTTGTATTCAACTCCAACATCAATGCTGACTATGTCGCCTTCCTTAAGTTTTCGTTCAGATGGTATCCCATGAACAACAACTTCATTAATCGAAATGCAAGTTGATTTTGGGTAACCAAAATAGTTTTTAAAAGAAGGTTTTCCGCCATGTTTAATTATATACTCTGAAATTAAATTGTCAAGAGAATTAGTGGAAATCCCTGGTTTTATCAGGGTTTCCGCATAGTTTAAAGCGTTTTTCGTCATCTCTCCTGCCTTTTTCATTAAAACGATTTGCGCTGGTGATAACTGCTTCATTTTTCTCCTTTAAATCTCTAAAAGAATTTTTCTAACAGACTTATAAGTTTCCTCAGGGCTTTCGGCACTAAACACAGTTTTTAAAAGTTTTTTCTTTTTGAAAAACTTGATTAATGCTTCGCTTTGAGAAAAATATTTCTCAATTCTGTGTCTGACAACATCAATCTTGTCGTCATCACGTTGAATCAATTTTGCGCCACATTCGTCGCAGTCTTCAATGATTTTTTTCGAAATATTAAAGATTTTTCCGCATGATGGACAAATTCTTCTTGAAAGAGCTCGTCGTTCAACTTCGATAATGCTGACATCTATGTAAATAACAACGTCAATGTTTGTTATTTCAAGAAGTTTTTTCGCTTGTTCAAGAGTTCTTGGAAAGCCGTCAAGAATGTATCCTTTTTTGCAATCCTCTTTTTTGATTCTGTCACGAATGATGTCAATAATCATTTCATCAGGAACAAGTTCGCCACGATTGATTATCGCTTCAACAATCTTTCCAATATTTGTTTGATGTTGGATATGGTCGCGCAAGATATCTCCAGTTGAAATTTGAGGCAAGCCAAACTCTTTGGTTATGAGTTTAGCTTGACTGCCCTTTCCACTGCCAGGTGCGCCAAATAGGACAATTTTCATATTTGTCACCTCCTATTTCAAGAAACCTCTGTAATTTTTCATAAGCAATTGTGCTTCGAGTTGTTTGTCAAATTCAAGAGCAACAGAAACAATAATCAAAAGCCCAGTTGCACTGAACGCATTAACAAGTGATGAAGAACCACCAATTCCTTTGAAAATCAAGTTTGGAACAAGGGCAATAAATGCCAAGAATATCGCTCCAAACAAGATAACTCTGTTTGAAATTTTTCTCAAATAGTCGGATGTTGGTTTTCCAGGTCTTATTCCAGGAATAAATCCGCCATTTTGTTGAATTTGTTTGCTGATGTCATCAGGATTAAATGTAATCTGCGCATAGAAATATGAGAAGAATAAAATTAATAATGATGAAACAACAATATATGGCCATGAGCCTGAGCCCATCCAAGTGTTATACCATGTCATAGCATCAGAATTTGGACAGAAAATGCTCATGATAAGTTGTGGGAAAGTCAAAAGTGCACTTGCGAAAATAATTGGCATAACTCCCGAACCGTTAACACGAATAGGGATGTTAGTGTTTTGTCCGCCATACATTTTTCTTCCCTTAATTTGTTTTGCATATTGAACAGGAACTTTTCTCTCTGCTAAATCAACAAAAACAATTAATCCGAAGATAACAACAACGGCAACAAGGAAAACAATAAGTTTCCAAAGTTCATTCATATCTCCAGCAATAATTCCTTTGATGCTTATCAAAATTGATTGACCTGCTGTTGAAAGAATACCAACAAAAATCAAGAGTGAAAGACCGTTTCCAATTCCAATTTCTGTTATTCTTTCACCAAGCCAAACAGTGAACATTGCTCCAGCAACCAAAACAAGAACAACAATTGCACTTGTTAACCATTGTGGAGAACCGCTCCAAAGCATATTCGACTCAATAACGCTGTTGTATCCAACAACAATACCAACTGCTTGGGCAATTGCCAAAACAAGTGCTGCCCAACGTGTGTATCTCGAAAGTTTCTTTCTTCCTTCTTCGCCTTCTTTGCTGAGCCTTTGCCAACTAGGAATTGCAATCGAAAGAAGTTGGATAATGATTGATGCACTGATGTATGGTGAAACACCAAGTGCCAAGAATGCACCATTAGCAAGAGAACCACCGTTAATTGAACTCAAAAGTGTTAAGAAACTGTTTTCTCCAGTAACAGTTGCAAACGCGCTAGAATTGATTCCTGGGATTGGAAGCCAACAACCAATTCTAAAAACTAAAAGCAAAAGAAGCGTTATAATAATTTTAACGCGAACTTCTTTTGATTTAAAACATTCAGCAATTCGTTTAAACATTAAATCACCTCTGCTTTTCCGCCAACTTTCTCAATTTTTTCTTTGGCAGATGCAGAGAATTTGTTTGCTTTAACAACTAGCGATTTTGATAACTCCCCATTACCCAAAACTTTGAGACCGTATGGCATAATTTTTCCGATAACTCTGTTTTCATACAATAATTCTTGAGTTATTTCGGTGTTTGCATCGAATTTCTCTAAGTCGCCAACGTTAACAACAGCGTATTCCTTATCGAAATTAGCATTGTTAAAGCCACGAATTTTCATCTTTCTAACAAGAGGTAATTGACCGCCTTCGAAGCCAGGGCGAACTCCACCGCCACTTCTAGCGTTTTGTCCTTTGTGACCTTTTCCGCTTGTTTTTCCAAGACCGCTTCCGATTCCTCTTCCGAGTCTTTTTTCATTAAAACGCGAATTAGGTGCTGGTTGTAAATTTTGAATATACATCTTTTCCTCCTTAAACTTCTTCAACGTTAACAAGATGTTTAACGTGGAATATGCTTCCTCTAACACTGTCGTTGTCTGGGAGAAGTTTTGTTTGGTTTAATTTTGTAAGCCCCAATGCTTCAAGGATTTTAGCTTGTTTTTTATTATAGCCAATTGCGCTTCTAACATAAGTAACTTTTAACATTTTTTGTTCTTTTTTTGCCATAATTCACCTCTATATCTCACCAACAGACTTTCCACGAGCAAGTGCAACTTCTTCTTTAGTTCTCAAAGATTGCAAACCTTTAAGAGTTGCTCTAACGCAGTTAATCTTGTTTGTTGAGCCATGAATTTTTGTAACAATATCTTTAATTCCTGCAAGTTCCAAAACAGCACGAGCACTTCCGCCTGCAATAACTCCAGAACCTTGTTTTGCTGGAAGCATCAAAACTTTGCTTGTTCCATATTTTCCAACAACATCATGAGGAATTGTTCCGTTAACAATGTTAATTTTTTTCAAGTTCTGTTTTGCTTGAAGAGTTGCTTTGTCGATTGCAGCAGGAACTTCTTTTGCTCTTCCTGTTCCAATTCCAACAGTTCCCTTGTGGTCACCAATAACAACAAGAGCGCTGAAACGCATTGTTCTTCCGCCTTTAACAACCTTTGTAACACGTCTAACAGAAACTAAAGTTTTGTCAAATTCGCTGTCTTCACGTTTTCTTTCACGTCTGTCACCTTGTTTGCGGTCACGTTTGAAATCATCACGTTTTTTTCTTTCTTCTTTCACAACATCAGTTGTGTTTTCTGCGATTTCGACATTTTCATTTTTGATTTCTTCGTTCATACGTTCCTCCTAAAATTCCAAGCCAGCTTCTCTAGCACCGTCAGCAAGAGCTTGAACTCTTCCAGTGTAAAGATAACCGCCTCTGTCGAAAACAACAGTTTTAATTTTCTTTTTCAATGCTCTCTTAGCAAGAGTTTCGCCAACAAGTTTTGCTTGTTCTTTGCGATTTTTACCTTTGCAAGATTTTGCAAGTTCTTTGTCAAGAGTTGAGCATGAAACCAAGGTTACGCCTTTTTCATCATCGATGATTTGAGCGTAAATTCCATTAAGACTTCTGTAAACAGCAAGTCTTGGAGCGTCACTAGTTCCTTTAAGAGTGTTTCTCAAACGAGCGTGACGTTTCAATCTAATTTGATTTTTATTGTCTTTACTAATCATTTTTTAACTCCTACTTCTTGCCTTTACCAGCAGTTTTACCTTGTTTTCTGATAACAACTTCATCGTCATATCTAACGCCGTAACCATGATATGGTTCAACTTTTCTTAAATCTCTGATATTTGATGCAAGTTGTCCGACTTTTTGTTTGTCAATTCCTGTGATTTTGATGTCTGTTGCTGTTGGGCATTCGATTTTTATGCCTTCTGGTTCAACAACGTCAATTGGATGTGAATATCCCAAATTCAAAACAAGTTTGTTTCCAACTTTGTTTGCTTTGTAACCAACACCTTTGATGATAAGGTTTCTAGAAAATCCTTCTTTAACACCTTTCACCATGTTAGCAACCAACGCTCTGTAAAGTCCGTGTTTTGCTTTAACATCATTGTTGTCATTTTTTCTTGTGAGGGAAATAACATTTCCATCAATTTTGATATCAACATCACTGAATTCTTGAGTTAAGGTTCCAAGTGGTCCTTTAACAGTTATCAAATTGCCTTCAACTTGTGCACTAACACCGTCTGGCATTTTAATTGGACTTCTTCCTATTCTAGACATAGTTTCCTCCTACCAAACGTAAGCAAGAACTTCACCGCCAACTTTTTGCTCTCTTGCTTGTTTGTCTGTTAATATACCTTTGTTTGTTGAAATAATTGCAATTCCCATTCCGCCAATAACTCTTGGAAGTTTATCAACAGTTGCATAAACTCTGAGTCCTGGTTTAGAAATTCTTTTTAATCCGTAGATTATGCTATTTCCATGTTCGTCATATTTGATTGCAATTTTGATATATTTAATCTTTTTGTCTTCAACGATTTCGAAAGATTTGATATATCCTTCATCAAGTAAAATTTTTGCAATAGATTCCTTTTCTTTTGAAACAGGAACTAAAACATCTTCATGCTTTGCAGTTATAGCATTTCTAAGTCTTGTTAGCATATCTGCAATTGGGTCTGTAACAATCATATCTTCCCTCCTACCAACTAGCCTTTTTCATGCCAGGTATTTCTCCTTTGTTTGCTTTTTCACGGAAGCATACCCTGCAAAGACCATATTTCTTTAAAACAGCGTGTGGACGTCCACAAATTTCACAACGAGTGTATTCACGAGTTGAAAATTTTTGCTTTTTTTGTTGTTTTTCAATTAATGCTTTTCTTGCCATTATTCCCTCCTATCTATCTTTGAAAGGCATTCCAAGAGCCTCTAAAAGAGATAATGCCTCTGAATCCGACTTTGCAGTTGTTACAATCATAATGTCAAAACCTCTGATTTTTTCGATTTTGTCATAGTTGATTTCTGGGAATATAAGTTGTTCTTTAATTCCAAGAGCATAGTTTCCATGACCGTCAAAAGACTTTCTTGAAACTCCTCTGAAATCTCTAACTCTAGGAAGAGCAACTGCAATGAGTTTATCTAAGAACTCATACATTCTGTCGCCTCTTAAAGTAACTTTAGCACCAATTTTCATTCCTTGTCTAACTTTGAAGTTAGAAATAGCTTTTTTAGCTTTTGTTGCAACTGGTTTTTGTCCAGAGATAACGCCTAATTCGTCAATTGCAATTCCCAAACTTTTTGAATTGTCTTTAACATCACCAAGTCCCATATTCAAAACAATTTTGTCAAGTTTTGGAACTTCGTTAACGTTTTTATAACCATGAAGTTTCATAAGTTCTGGAACAATATCTTTTTTGTATGTTTCTTTTAATCTGTTAGCCATTGTTTTTCTCCTTATTCTGCTTTAGTGGTTTTTTTTGCAGTTGACTTAGTGGTTGCTGTTTTTTTGGTTGTCGACTTTTCAGTTGTTGCTGTTTTCTTTTCAGCAGGTTTTTCAGCTTTAGCTGATTTTGTTTCTTTTTTAACTGCTTTTGCAAGTTCTTTATCTAAACCTGCTCCGCATTTTTTGCAAATTCTTGCTTTTTTGCCATCAAGTTCTTTGTGGCCAATTCTTGTTGCTTTTCCGCATGTTGAACAAACAACCATAACGTTTGAAGAATCAATAGGATTTGTTTGTTTAACAATTCCGCCCTTATCTTGAGCAGAGCGAGGTTTTTTGTGTTTTGTAACGATGTTCACGCCTTCAACAACAACTTTTGCAGATTTTGGTGAAGTTTCAAGAACTTTACCTTGTTTGCCTTTGTCTTTTCCAGCGATAACAACAACGTTGTCACCTTTTTTAATTTCCATTGCTTCCTCCTATAATACTTCTGGCGCAAGTGAGATAATCTTCATGTAGTTTTTATCACGAAGTTCTCTCGCAATAGGCCCGAAAATACGTGTTCCTTTTGGTTGTTTTTGGTTATCAATGATAACTGCAGCATTGTCATCAAATCTGATGTGTGTTCCGTCTTGTCTTCTCAAACCTTTAGAAGTTCTAACAATAACAGCTTTAACAACATCACCTTTCTTAACAACTCCGCCTGGAATTGCAGATTTGACTGATGCAACGATAACATCTCCGATGTTCCCGCTTCTTCTATAAGAACCACCGAGAACACGAATACACATGATTTGTTTAGCGCCAGTGTTATCGGCAACTTTTAATCTTGTTTGTGGTTGAACCATATCTACCTCCTACTTCGCTTTCTCAACGATTCTGACTAAACGGTTGTATTTGTCTTTACTTAATGGGCGAGTTTCCATAATTTCAACAGTGTCGCCAATTCCGCAAACGTTTTCTTCATCGTGAACTTTATATTTCTTTGTGCTTTTAACAACTTTTTTATAGATTGGGTGCTTTTTGTTTTCAACAACAGCAACAACAACAGTTTTATTCATTTTTCCAGCACTAACAACAAGTCCTTGTTTTGTTGGTCTGTTATTTCTGATTTCTTTTTCCATATCTTACTCCTTACCCATTAACCTTTTTCATTTCTCTTTCACGGATGATTGTTTTAACTCTAGCAATATCTTTTTTCAAATTGTGAAGTTGCATAGGGTTAGCCAAGTTTCCTGTTGCGTGAGAGAAACGAAGATTAAATAGTTCAGCTTTTAATTCTTGTTCTTTTGTGATCAATTCTTCAGTTGTTAAATTTTTGATATCGTTTAATTTCATACAGCACCACCTTCTGTTACGGTTTCGTCCTGCTTTTTAATAATTTTAGTTTTGCATGGCAATTTGTGGCTACCAAGTCTGAGTGCTTCTCTAGCAATAGCTTCTGGAACACCAGCAATTTCAAAAAGAACTCTTCCTGGTTTAACAACAGCAACCCAGAATTCAGGTGAACCTTTACCACTACCCATTCTTGTTTCAGCAGGTTTTTTAGTTACAGGCTTGTCTGGGAAAATTTTAATCCAAACTTTACCGCCTCTTTTTGTATAACGTGTTATAGCAATACGAGCTGCTTCGATTTGATTAGACTTAATCCAGCATGGTTCTGTTGCAACGATGCCGAATTCGCCGTAAGCAAGAGTGTTACCTCTTGTTGCAACACCAGTCATTCTGCCCCTATGAACACGTCTTCTCTTAACTCTCTTAGGCATTAACATTAGTTCATACCTCCTTTGTTTTCAGCGGATTTTTTTCCAAGGATTTCTCCTTTGTAAATCCAGCATTTAACACCGAGTTTTCCATAGTTGGTGAATGCTCCAGCAACACCGTAGTCTATATCAGCTCTAAGTGTGTGTAATGGAAGAGAACCTTCCATATAATTTTCAGTTCTTGCAATTGTGTTAGCGCCATCAACAACACCACTAACTTGAACTTTGCAACCTTTAGCGCCAGCTTTCATAACACGTTGAATTGCTTGTTTCAAAGCTCTTCTGAAAGCAACACGTTTTTCAAGTTGACTTGCAATTCCTTCAGCAACAAGTGTTGCATCAAGGTCTGGTTTTTTAACTTCTTTTATGTTAACAAAAAGAGTTTTTGCACCAACAATTTTTGCAAGTTCTTTTTTGATTTCTTCAACACCAGCACCTTTTGTACCAATTAACATACCAGGTCTACCTGTGTTTAATGTAACAATAGTTTTTGTTGCTGTTCTTTCAATTTCAATGCTTGAAATTCCAGCACCATAGTATTTTTTCTTAATAAATTTTCTGATTTCATCATCTTCTTTAATATTTTTTGCAAAATCTTTTTTGTTAGCATACCAAGATGATTGCCAGGTTTTATTAACGCCTAATCTAAGTCCAACTGGACTAACTTTTTGTCCCATCTTGACCTCCTACTCTTTTACATCAAGCACAATTGTGATGTGGCTTGTTCTTTTTAACATTCTGTCTGCTCTTCCACGTGCTCTGATGTTCAATCTTTTCATAATTGGACCTGGGCAAGCGTAAGCTTCTGCAACATAAAGGTCTGATCTGTTAAGTCCTTTGTTGTTTTCAGCATTTGCAATAGCAGATTTCAAGAGCTTTGCGCTAACTTCAGCTGCTGATTGAGGAGAATTTTCCAAAATAGCAAGCGCTTCTTCAGCATTTTTGCCTCTAACCATATCAAGAACAATTCTGATTTTGGATGGGCTCATGCGAACATATTTAACTTTAGCAAAAGGTCTGTTGTCTTTGTTAGCCTTTCTTGCTTCAGCTTTTTCTCTAATTCTTGTTGCCATTTAATCCTCCTAATTTTTTGCCTTCATAGCAGCAACTTTGCCACCACTCGACTTTTTATCTGCGTGGCCTTTGTAAGTTCTTGTTGGAGCAAATTCTCCAAGTTTGTGGCCAATCATTTCTGCAGTGCAGTAAACAGGAACATGTTTTTTACCGTTGTAAACTGCAAATGTTGTTCCAACAAATTCTGGGTAGATAACTGATGCTCTAGACCATGTTTTGATTGGTTTTTTGTTGCCAGATGCATTGTTTTCTTCAACTCTTTTCAAGAGTTTTTCAAATACATAAGGTTTTTTCTTTAACGATCTGCTCATATTCCTCTCCTATTTTTTCCTCTTAACAATCAACTTGTTAGATGCTTTATTTTTCTTTCTAGTCTTAAGACCAAGTGCAGGTTTACCCCATGGAGTAACTGGCGAAGCCATACCAACAGGGCTCTTACCTTCACCACCACCGTGTGGGTGATCGTTAGGGTTCATAACAACACCACGAACAGATGGTCTTATGCCCATGTGTCTTTTTCTTCCTGCTTTTCCAAGAGAAACAAGTTCATGGTCAAGGTTTCCAACTTGTCCGAGAGTTGCACGGCAAGTTAAAAGAACTTTTCTCATTTCTCCACTTGGCATTCTGAGTGTTGCATATTTTCCTTCTTTAGCCATAAGTTGAACTTCAGCACCAGCACTACGTGCAAGTTGTCCACCTTTTCCTGGTTGAAGTTCGATGTTGTGAACAACTGAACCAACTGGAATGTTTTCAAGTGGAAGAGCATTTCCAACTTTGATTTCTGCTTCGTTTCCTGACATAACAACGTCACCAACATTCAAACCAATAGGTGCCAAAATGTATCTTTTTTCACCATCAACATAGTTCAAAAGTGCGATGTATGCTGTTCTGTTTGGGTCATATTCAATTGAAACAACTTTTGCTGGAATTCCGTCTTTGTTTCTCTTGAAATCAATAATTCTGTATTTTTTTCTGTTTCCTCCACCAATGTGGCGAACAGTTATTTTGCCTTGCGCGTTTCTTCCAGCTGATTTTTTGATTGGCGCAAGCAAACTTTTTTCTGGCTTGTCTGTAGTTATTTCTTCAAAAGTTGCAGAAGAATAAAATCTACGGCCAGCACTTGTTGGATTACTTTTCTTAATAGCCATTTTTTAATCTCCTTTTAACCTTTAAGATAAACTTTCGAAGAATGCAATTGGTTTTGAATCTTTTTTAAGTGTTACAATAGCTTTTTTGTAGTCACTTGTTTTTCCAACTGTTCTTCCTTTTTTAGTGTTTTGACTTTTTTCGTGTCCTTTAACATTCAATGTGTTAACACTTTCAACGTCAACTTTGAAAATTTCTTCAACAGCACGTTTGATGTCAACTTTTGTTGCACTTTTGTCAACAACGAATGTGTAGATTTTATCGCTAATCTTTGCATAACTCTTTTCTGATAAAAGAGGTTTTTTAATGATATCGTATGCGTTCATTAGTTATATGCCTCCTCTAATGATTTAACTGCATCTTTTGTCATAACAACTTTGTTGTTTGCAACAACATCATAAGTTGAAAGCAATTCTGCAATTTGTATTTGAACATTTTGAAGGTTTCCTGCTGCTCTCAAAGCATCTTCGTTCTTTTTGTCAGTTACAATAACAACTGATTTGTCAAGTTTGAGTGCATTCAAGAAATTAACAACTTCTTTTGTTTTTGGTTGAGCAAGTTTGAATTCATCCAAGAAAAGGATTTCATTTTGTCTAAGTTTTTCGCTCATAGCTGAAGCAAAAGCGATTTTCCTAACTTGCTTGTTCAATTTCTTTGTGAAATCGCGTGGTTTTGGAGCAAAAACAACACCGCCACCTTTGTATTCAGGTGATTTTGTTGAACCATGTCTTGCTCTACCTGTATGTTTTTGTCTGTATGGTTTTTTAGCGTGTCCTCTGACTTCGCTTCTTGTTAAAGTTGATTTTGAACCTTGACGTTGGTTTGCATTGTAAGCAACAACAACTTCATGAATCAATGGTTCGTTGTAATCAATTGCGAAAAGGTTGTCTGAAAGATTTAATTTGCCAACTTCTTCGCCATTCATGTTTAATAATTTTGCTGAAACTGCCATCTCTTCATCCTACCTTTTAACCGCTTCTTTAATTGTTACGATTGAACCTCTTGGACCTGGAACGCAACCTTTAATTAAAAGGATGTTTCTGTCTGAGTCAACTTTAACAACTTCAAGATTTTGGATTGTAACTTTTTCTGCGCCATAATGTCCTGGCATTTTTTTGTTTTTGAAAACTCTTGATGGTGTACTGTTAGCGCCCATTGAACCAACTTCTCTGTGAACAGGGCCAACACCGTGAGTCATTTTTAATCTGTGAGCATTCCATCTTTGAATGTTTCCAGTGAATCCACGACCGCGTGTTGTTCCAGAAACGTCAACCATATCGTTTTCTGCGAAAATGTCAGCTTTGATTTCTTTTCCGATTTCATAATCTGCAGAATTGTCAAATTTGAATTCTCTCAAAATTTTTGCTGGTTGAACACCTGCTTTTTTCAAAACACCAAGTTGTGCTTTGTTCAATCTGTTTTCTTTTGTTTGGTTGAATGCAACAACAATTGCTTCATAACCATCTTTTTCATTTGTTTTCTTTTGAACAACTGAACATGGACCTGCTTCAACAACTGTTACAGGCACAACTAAACCATCAGGCGTGAAGATTTGAGTCATGCCGAGTTTTTTGCCTAAAATTGCTTTTTTCATTTTATCTTCTCTCCTTATAGTTTAATTTTAACGTCAACACCAGCTGGCAAATCTAATCTCATAAGAGAATCAACTGCTTTTTGGGTTGGACTGTAAATATCAATCATTCTTTTGTGAGTTCTGCACTCGAATTGTTCACGACTGTCTTTGTGTTTGTGTGGTGAACGAATGATTGTGACCACTTCTCTGTCTGTTGGAAGTGGAATAGGCCCTGCGACTTTTGAACCATTTTTGTTTGCTGTGTCAATTATTTTAGCGCAAGCTAAATCAAGCAAAACGTGGTCATAGGCTTTAAGTTTAATTCTTATTTTTTGCGATGCCATTTTTTCCTCCTGTCTAAACTAAATTTCCCCTTAGGCGACTTAAAAAAATATATTCTTGCCGAAAAACAGTTTCAGAGCAAATGTCTGACTTATTTTTGTAGCAAGTTAAAAATTTCTTAACAACGTTTCCGTGTGTGTCGCGCTGATGAACAAAAAAAATTTGCTTTTTTGAGGGGCGCTTTGGTCTTGCCAAAACTTGTCGTTGTGAATTCTCTTTTCAAACGCTCGCATAGTCTGAAAAGTAACCTCACAAGTCTTTCCTTTTCATTCAGCGTGATTATGATACAACAAAACTTAAACAATGTCAACTGTTTTTTCAAAAATTTTTTGGCAATTTTACATAAATATTAAAAGGATATATTAGAGATAATAATTTATATAAATAAATAAAAAATTAACTATTGACAAATGTAATTAAAGAGGTTATAATTTACACGAATAAAAAATGACTAACATAGGAGTTATTTAAAATGGGAAAAAACAATAAATTTCAAAAGAAAAATGAACGCAAAGTTTTCAAAGGTGCTGTCGCTACTGGTTTGGTTGCCGCAGTTATTGGGGTAGGCATTGCAGGGTTGGCATCTGAAAAGGCAAGAATGTTCATCTCGGACACCGCAACAAAAATAGTTGACAAAAACACATATATCCAGGCTTTTGACGACGTGGTTGGCTGGGGTCAAAGCGTTGTTGAAGCTTTGAGACACAAAGGATATTCTGCAAATTATAATTCTGAAAAGAACAAAATTGAAATTGAAGGAAAGGTTGACGAAAAAGTTGACGGGAAAGTTGACGAAAAAGTTGACGAAAAAGTTGACGAACAAAAAGATTTTGGATTCTCAACCGAAAAAAACTCCCCTTCACTAGACGGAAATGTTTCAGAAGGTGAAATTTCTGGCGACACAGCTCAACAAGGAAGAACAGCAGGAAATAAAGATGACGAAACTGGAAGAGATTTTGCAGAAAGCACAACGGACAACTCACAAATAACTGGTGAAACAGATTTACACAAAATACAAACAGATGGTAAAGACATTGGCGAATTGAAATCTGAAATTTATAACAGAGTCAAATCCTTGCTCCAAGAAAATGAAAACCTTTCACGCTACGGTTCTCAATTTAAAACAAACGACCAAATCATTGCAATTTTAGAAAAAACAATTGCAGAAAAGAATGGGCAAACAATTGAAAGCGAAGCGCCATCACTTTATGACTTCATAAATTCTTCAGACACAGTTGCTGAGGATAAAGAATTTAACAAATCAATTGAAAGAGCAATCTCAAACTATAGCCTACTTCAAGGAGCAATTGAAAAAGCTGAGAAAGACGCACAAGGTGACGCAACTCCAACTGAAGAAATTAGCAAAGACATAGAAGAAAAAACACCAGAAAAAAATCCTTCTGTTCAAGCGTATGACACTCAAAGATCTCAAGTTAAACTCGGGCTTGCAGGTGCGCTTGCTGGAGTTGGAATTGCATCGTTTGCAGTTTTTGAATATTTAAAAAGAAGAATTGCAAAAGGAAGCACTGCAAGAAAATCTGAAACACGCTTCTATATGGGGCAAAACAATATTGGTTCTGCAAGAAAACTTTCCAAAGTTGAACACGAAATTGACCAAAGAAACAAGAAAATACGTTCACTCACAGAAAAGAAAGTTAGAAAAGGTGACAGTAAATCTAAATTATTAGATTTAGGAATTAATAGACAACTTAAAAAAGTTGCAAAGCTTGAAAAGAAAGAAGAAAAACTTGAAGCAAAATGTTACAGAGCAACCAAGTACTCTGCCGACAAAAACAAAGAAACAAACTTCAAACGACTAGAACGTTTCTCAAGATGTGCATATAAACTTGAACTTAACAGTTTTGTTAACAGAATCAGAGGCAAAAAACGTAGAAATCTCTTTAGCGAAGAAGACAAGTATTCCATTGAAACGTATGCAAAGATGATGAGAGCTGCAAATTATTATGCAAAATACAGAATGGCAAACGACAAGAGCAAGTACGTTAAAAAAATGATCAACTTCTTAAACGATCTTACCGACCGAGACCGTGCAAAAATTTTCTCCTCAAAGGCATATTTTGCAGAATCAGTTGATATGACAGGATTCCTACATACAAAACAAGGTGACAATCTTATCATAGAAGAACGTCCTAAAGAACTCAGAGGAAAAAATTCAGCCAACACCACCGCTGTTCCAAGACTTCCTCTTTCAATGGACAGATATTTTCAAGCACCAACTAGCCTTCCAGACAAAGAATATTATTTGTTCAGAGATATGTTCAACAAGTTGCACAAACAATATCCAAAAGTTGAAAAAGGCACATACTTTGTCGATGTTACATATAAGTACAAAGACTATGACGGAAATATTCAATCAGATGCATATCATATTGCATTTAACAACAAAAAAGCAGCAAAAACTTTTAAAGGTATGGTTGTTTCAAAAGTTGGAACGCTTGCCAACTTAACACATGTTGAAGTTCGCGAAACAAGAGTCACGCCATACACAATAAAAGAAAACACAAAAATCTTCGCAGCTGAAAACAAAAATAAGTCAGGACCAAACATTGGCGGAACAATTAATGATTTCAAATATGAATATGCTTACAATAAGACCAAAAAGTTACTTGAAGAACTAAAGGCTATGAATAATGTTTTCTCAAAAGTTGATGAAGCTGACAATCTTGTTGCAAGACGACTTAGCGGAACTGATGAACTTGTTAATGGAAAAAATAAATATGAACTTTTAAGAGAAAAGAAAATTGGTTTCTTTAGAAGAAAGATACTTGAACACAAAGCAAGAAAACAAGTTGAAAAAGAATACAAAAATCCAAAAATTTCAGATGAAGAAACTTTTGAAGAAAATTCCGACGAAAGAGATCCACGATTGGTTCAATATATTGAAAATCGAGAAACTGATTTGGGCCTAAGAAAAAGAACTAAAAAAGGCAAATTAGAATCTGTGGCTAAAGAAGCTAAAAAAGCTAAGAAAAAAGCTGAAAAAGCTAAGAAAAAAGCTGAAGCAAATGAAACAGCAAAGCAAAAACCTGTTCAAGTTTCAGTTCCACCACAAACTGCAGAAAAGCCAAAACAACCTGTTTCAAAACCTGAAACAATGGAACCAAAAACAGTTGCAACCCCTGCTCCACAAAACAAAGTTGTTGAACGCAAAGCTGAAGAACAAGAAACCAAAAAACAACCAGCCGAACGCAAAGTTGAAAAACAAGAAACCGAAAAACAACTTGTTCCAGCCGAAGGCAAAGTTAAAAAAAAGAGGGTTATTTCAAACACTGAAACCACAGAAGATAATTTCAACTTTCCACCATACAATCCTCCACCAACTGGAGAATGCAAAATAAGAGATCCTTTTAATGACATATTTGTTGAAGGAGAAGTTGTTAATGCAGAAGATGGCACACCAGTAGATCTTAGCGCAAGAGCGGTGAATAATTTTGAAACAACATATGTAGACGCCGAAGTTGTTGATGAAGAAAAAGAAAAATTGGAATATGAATACGAACAACTTAAAAATGAAGAAGAAAAGTTAAAGCTTAGACAAAAAAACGAAGAGTTGAAAAAACGAATTAGAAAACTTCAAGAATCTGTGGACGCTCAAGAATCAAAATCTCCAGAAAAGAAAGTTAAAAACACAATTAGTTCTTCTGCCGTTCAAACAAAAACTCCAACACGAAAAAGGGTGCCCCCTCGAAAAAACGAAGAACTTGGCGATTAACAATGAAACCAGCAAATAATGCTGGTTTTATTTTGTTTTTAAGAAAAAATGTGAGAGAATATGTTTATGACAAAATTTTTAAATAATCCCGGATTCTACATTGGAAAACTGCATATCGCATGGTATGGGCTCATAATGGCAAGTTCCATGGCTTTGGCAGTACTTTTGGCCTACTTCCTTTTTTCAAAGCGACGACTTATAAAAAGTTCAGATTTGCTTATTTGTGCACTATATGTTTTGCCTTTAGCAGTTATTGGAGCAAGATTTTTCTATGTTGTTTTCAATCCAAATGGCGTGCATTATTCTTTCGTTGACGCACTAAAAATTTGGGAAGGCGGAATGTCGATTTGGGGCGGAGTCATTGGCGGATTTTTGGGTGTTCTCATTTTCTGTTTGATTCACAAAAAAGACATTTTTTCGATGTGTGATATCATTGCCCCTGCACTAATTTTGGCGCAAGCAACTGGAAGATGGGGAAATTTCATCAACAAAGAAGCTCACGGATGGGAAGTAACAGATTCTAAATATTTTGGCCTTCCTTTCACAGTTGAAATTGACGGGCATTATTTCCTTGCAACTTTTCTCTATGAATCCGTACTCAATCTCATAGGATTTGCAGTTTTAATTATTTTGTTATACAAAACAAAAAAACGTGGACTTGTGTTATCAGTGTATCTCATGTGGTATGGGGTTGTTCGCTCGATAATCGAAATTTTCAGAACAGACCCTATGCTCATTGGTTCTGTTAAATTTTCGCAATTGATGAGCATAATCTCCGCTTGTTTAGGCGCAGTCATTTTCATTTACATTTTCATTCGCGATGCAATGCTGAAAAAACAAGGAAAAGACCCAAACGAATATTGGGCTCGAGCAGAGGCAGAATATGTTTCCAGCAAAAAAAGAACCAAGAAATAATGTTTAAATTTTGCAGAAATGATTGACTTAATGCCAAACTTATGTTAAATTAAATATGCTTTAATTTAGCGCAAAGGGATGTAGTTAAATGGTATAACTATGGTCTCCAAAACCATTGTCGAGGGTTCGATTCCTTCCATCCCTGCCAAAAAAAAATAAAAAGTCTTTTCGAAGACTTTTTTTTAACAATTTTTTAATTAAATCCCAAACTAACAAGCAATGCAAGATTTATTGCTCTCATCTTTTTCCCATCAAGCTCAGACACTTTTTCCTTTAATCGACGTTTGTCGATTGTGCGAATTTGTTCCAGCAACACCACACTGTCTTTTGGAAGATTATATTCACTTGCCGACAATTCAACATGTGTTGGAATTTTTGCTTTTGACAGTTGGCTTGTTATGGCCGAAACAATAACCGTGGGACTATATTTATTGCCCACATCATTTTGAATAATTAGGACTGGACGAATTCCGCCCTGCTCGCTTCCAACAACAGGGCTTAAATCCGCAAAATATATTTCTCCTCTCCTAATTTGTTTCTCCAATTGTAATTTCCTTTTCATATTCAAAATAATCGAAATTGGTTTGGTCAAATGCTTCCAATTCACTTAAAACACTGGAATACTCCTCGCAACCGAAGATTTCTTCACACAAACCTTCTTTCATTTTCATATTATGCAAATCTCTTATGCATTCGTTAAAAATGCCACAATCCATTTCATCAAAGGCCTTGCAATATTCTTCCCAATCAATCAATTGTTTCATAAATTATCTCCTTCAAATTTCTTTTTAAACTTGTACAAACTTAAGTTGCGTAAAAAAAAGCGAGTTATTCGCTTTTTTCAATAAAAAAATAGAACTATTAGTCAACACTGTTTGAAACTAGCAAAATATAAGCACTTTAATCTATAAAAGATTAAGATGTTTTTTTCACTCTCTTAACTGAAAAAAGAAACAAATATTACTGAAGTTGTCAAGGATTGTCGCCAATAGCGACATACACTTTAACCTTGACAACAAAGAATATTCGTTTAGACTAAGATAATAGATAGAAGTAAACAAAAAGCAAAAGTGCGGTGTGCGTTACGCTCTGCCAACAAACTGCTCTTTTGCAACAATATTAAGTTTAAGGCGTGTGCTTGTATGGTGGAGAGAAGCGACCACCACTTGTATAATATCAAGCACACGCCTAAATGCCAAGTTAAAACAAAGTACTATCTTATACTCAAAAATATAAATTGTAAGAATTTATTTGATTTTTTGTTAATATTATGGTACCATTATACTAAGATATTATGGTATCATATTGGAGTTAAAAATGAAAGAAAAAACGCAAATTCCTAAAGATGTATTTACTGTAAGAATGAATCCAGAACTTTACGATAAAATGCAGAAAAAGTTAAGGTCTTATAGGAAAAATAAAAGCATTAATAAATATATTAATGAGTTAATTGAAAAAGATTTAAATAAGGAGAAATAATAATGAAAAGAACCGAAGATGAAGTTAGGGACAGTTCAAAATATATTTTAGGATTTGATAAAAAAGAAAGAGATATACAGCAAGGTACAGGTCAAATTACCACTTTTAATCAATTAGGATTTCAAGGAAATAACAATAAACCAGATGGTTGGTATTTGCCTACCAATAAAACTTTGCCAGTTATAATATTGGAAACAAAGTCGGAAAATGAAAATGTATATGTTCAAAAATGGGTTGATGAATTATTAAGAAATTGCAATATAGTTTTAACTCAATATTCCCATGTTGTTGGTATTTTATATAATGGTAAAGATATAAGAGTTTTTAAAGATAATCAAGAAATATTTGACATTTCTAAAGAACTTCAACACAAAGATTACTATTTGGATTTATTTGCAAAAAATACCATTGACAAACAAAAAATATATTTACTGACAAAGAAAATTAATGATTGCCTACATACTGAATTTGGTATTAAAAACCTATATCATAGAATGATTTTTACTGCTTGTGCCTTAGTCGCAAAAAGATATGATGCTTTTCTTGTAAAAAACATGAATTTTGCAACAATGAAAAACTCTATATTAAGCACATTAAATAAGTCATTAGAAGAAAGTAAGAAACAAAATTTGAAACTAGATTTATTAACTGAAGTGTATGCTGAAATAAAAATGAATAATAATGCAAACCAAGAAGCGATTGATAACTTTATTGAATGGATATCTGAAATATCTGAATGTGTAAATTCTGACTATTGGAATGGTGAAGATGTTATGGGTATTTTCTTTAACGAATTTAATCGATATAAGGGGAAATCTGAAGCTGGACAAATATTTACTCCAGACCATATTACTTCATTTATGTATAGATTAATTCATGTAAATCAAAATGATAGAATTTTAGATGCGACTTGTGGTTCTGGTGCGTTTTTAGTGAAATCAATGTGTAATATGATGAAAGAAGCTGGAGGTTATAAAACTAAAAAATCTGAAAATATTAGAGGTTCTCAATTATTCGGAATTGAATTTGATAGAGAAATTTTTGCACTTGCTTGTGCTAATATGCTTATTCATAAAGATGGAAAGACAAATTTAGAGCAATTAGATACAAGAAGTTTAGAAGCATGTAACTGGATAAAGAGCAAAAACATAACTAAGGTATTAATGAATCCACCTTATGAAAGGAAATATGGCTGTATGCAAATTGTTCAAAATGTTCTCGATAATGTTCCTGAACATACAGAATGTGCCTTCATTTTACCAGATAAAAAATTAGAAAAAGACTTTACTGATAAAAAATACGGGAACAAATTATTAAAAAGTCACACTCTAAAAAAGATAATTAAATTGCCAGAAAATTTATTCTTTGGTGTTGGTATAACAACAAGTATATTTATTTTTGAATCAGGTGTACCACATGAAGATAAAGATATTTTTGCTTGTTATATAGAAGATGATGGCTTAGAAACTGTAAAAAATCAAGGTCGTCAAGATATTAAAGGTAGATGGCAAGCGATAGAAAACAAGTGGATAAAAATAATTGAAAATCCTATATGCGAAGAAGCAAAAGATGTCCAAGATTTTATTCAAATAGTCAATCCTAAAAAATATTTATCTTATCAGATGCCAGAAAAGCCATTTGAAATTTATGAAGAAGATTTTATAAAAACTATGATGGACTACGAAATGTTTCAAAGAGGTATTGATGTAAAAGATTTTAGTAATGAATTGATTAAGAAAATATTATATAGTAGAGACTTTGAATTAAAGGAGAAAAGCAAAGGTGAATAAAATTAATTTCAAAGAATGGAAAGAATTTAAAATAGAAGATTTATTTAAAATAAAACGACCAATAGCAAGAAGTCAATTTGATTATGAAGATGGGGCTACTCCTTTTGTCGCATCGGGAAACTATAATAATGGAATTATACGATATTGCGCTCCAAAAACAAATGAGATTCTTGATAAAGGTAATTGTATAACAATTAGCCCTATAGATTCTTCTTCTTTTTATCAAAACCAAGACTTTTTAGGTAGAGGCGGTGCAGGTTCTGCAATAATTCTTCTATATAATGAAAATTTAAATTCTATGAATGGTTTGTTTATAGCTTCGGTAATACGTAATAAACTGACCAAATATTCCTACAACAATCAATTAAGTTCCTCTTCAATATGTAGAGAAATGATAACATTGCCATCTTTAAAAAATGGAGAGCCAGATTGGGAATACATGGAATCTTATATGAAAAATATTGAAAAACATACAAAGAAAAAACTAGATAATTTATTAAATCTTATCGGGGGGGAGTGCAATAGGAGACTAGACACAACATTATGGCAAGAGTTTTATATTGGAGATATTTTAAAAATAAAAAAACCTTCTGTTTATCATACAAGGCAAGTCGATGAAAATATCAACGGTATGCCATATGTTGTAAGAAGTAAATTCAACAATGGTATAAAATATAGGGCAAGAATAAAAAGCTCTGAAGTTTGCAGGAACACAAATCCAGCAAATGTTATATCGTTTGGTTCAGAAAATGCATCATTTTTCTATCAAAATGAAGATTGGATTTCAGGAAGAGATATTTATTATATAGATACTCGACAATATTCTGCCAAAGTTTGTTATTTTCTAATTTCTTGTCTAAACACATTAACATCAAAATTTAACTATAATAATGGGTTGTTCCCTGAAATATTGCGAAAAGAAAAAATCAAACTGCCTATTAAATTAGCAAATATGCCTGATTGGGAATATATGGAAAACTACATAAGCAATATTGAAATTAAAGTTAAAAGACTTATAACAATGTTTGTTTAATTAAAAAAACAAATGCTATAAAATTAGAATATTTCTTTAGATTGCTAGTTTTAAATGTTTAGGCTTATTCCAATGTTTTTTAGACTAATATAAAAAAGGAACTTTACTTTGTGTGTAGAGTTCCTTTATTTTTTTCTAGTTTCAAAAGTGCTAGCCCTTCCAGCTCTATTTTCTTTTACTATAATCCTTGTTCAACAGCAACCTGTTTTTTGAATTTTGAAATTTCTTCGCCAAACTTTGTGTTAAGCTCTTTTTTGAAAGTTTTTGGCGCATTTTCAATATATTTTATTGCAAGGCTTTTATCTCGGTTTGAAAGTTTTCCAAAAACAAATTCTCTCCATTTTTCGCCATTCCCAATTGCATTTCCACAATACAATCTGTTTTTTGCTTGGCAATCATACTCGTTGAATTCATATTTTTGTTCTGCTCCAAAACCATCAGTTTTGAGTTCAACAAAGAATGTTTCATCTTGAGTTTTGAACATTTCAACAATGTCTTTTCTTAATCCTTCTTTAACAAATTTTTCAAAATCAATCAAACTGATTTTCTTTAGTGCCATGTTACTATTAATTCTTTTCATTTTATCTCCTTACTAAGTAAGTATAATACAAGTTTAATTAAAAATCAAGAGGTAATTCTAAAATTATTGCAATTTATCGTTCTCAATGTCAGCATTTTCATCAAATTTTCGAATTTTGTCTTTTTTATTTTTTTTAACATATCTAACAATCGAAACTATTGTAAACAAGATTTCAACCACTCCAAGCAAACTGTTTGTGTAAGCCCTCATAACTGCAGAATAAATTGATAGAATTGTGTTGGGAGCAAGCGTCAAATATCTTGTCAGTTGCATGTTTTTGATGAAGTATATACAAGAAAAAATCACGCTTGTAACAAATGGCATTATGTCAAGTGGACCCGTCCAAAGAAGCCCTGTTGCAACAGATGCACAAACAATGAAATATATTAAGTATATGTAAGTAAATTTGAAGTTAATTCTTTGGCAAAAATAAAACGACAAACTTCTTAAAGTATTAATTAATGACACAACAAATGCTAAATATCCACCAACAAAAAAGAATCCTATTGCAAAAAACATGTTTGCGCATGTTTGCACCAAAAGAAAATTCTTTTTGTTGCAAAAATAACTCAAACACGCAAAGACAACAGCAAACCCACCAAAAATTTGCGATAAAATAAAGTATAAATCCATCAGCAAGAGTAATAGCACTTTTCGACATAATAGTCAATATTTTTTAAGAGAACTTTGTATTGAAGGGTGCTTAAATTGTTTGAGGCACACCTATGCAACGAATATGTTCTATTTGGAGGCGAACACAAAGTTTGTTCAACTTCAAATGGGTCACAGCAGTTATCAAATCACGGCAGACATTTACACTAATTTGCATGACAACAGAATTGATAAAGATGAGCTGATTAAGTTATATGACAACCTTTATTACATCGAGTGAATCGTACCCAATTTCATACCCAACTTTTGGCTCAAAATGGGTGTTTTTTGAGCAAAAGCAGCATTTCTCAAAACAACAAAAAAAGGGCTACACTGCCCTATTTATCGATGGTGCGGACGCCGGGACTTGAACCCGGACAGATCGCTCCACAAGATCCTTAGTCTTGCGCGTCTACCATTTCCGCCACGACCGCACATGCTTATTTTTAAAGCATGAATAATATAACACACATTTTTGTTATAGTCAAGAAAATTTTAATAAATATTTAAATTTCCTTTCTAAGTATATCGCCAGATTTTAGAGGCAAATTTGTTTTTAAAATAAGTTGTTCTTTAACATTTTTTGCGTCCACAACCACATTCCCGTTTAAATCAAACATTTTTTCAACCAAAATCTGTTTGTTAAAAGTTTGATTTGGCGAAAGAACCTCGAGTGTATCTCCAACCGCAAATCTATTTCTTTGTTGGATAATGGCTTCTCCATTGTTTTGATCGGCAACAACAACAGCCATAAACTCATGACTTTGAACTGGCATTGAACTTTCCAAACATTCACTTTCGTCACGACCAAAATAAAAACCTGTTGTATATTTTCTGTGACTCGATTTAAATGTTTCATTGTAGATTTCATTTGAAAGAGGAATGCCATTTTTGAGGCTGTCAAGCGCGCGTCTGTAGGCATTCACGGTGTTTCCCACATAATATGCGGATTTCATTCTGCCCTCAATCTTAAGGCTCTCAACACCAGCTTCTTCAAGCTCTTTTAGATGTTGAATCATGTTTAAATCTTTGGAGTTAAGTATGTAAGTCCCGCGATTGTCTTCTTGAATTTCATATCCGTCACCACCACGAGATTTTTCACAAATTGTGTATTCCCATCTGCATGCCTGAACACACGCTCCGCGATTTCCATCACGACTTGTTAAATAATTCGAAAGCAAACATCTTCCGGAATAGCTTATGCACATTGCCCCGTGCACAAAACATTCAAGTTCAACATCGGCAGGAAGAAAATCTCGAATTTCTTTGATTTCAACAAGAGAAAGTTCTCGTGCAAGAACAATTCGTTTTGCCCCAAAGTCTGCAAAAAATTTTGCCGTAAATTTGTTTGTGACATTTGCCTGTGTGCTGACATGTATGTCGAGTTTTGGTGCACATTGTTTTGCAATTTGCATGATTCCGATATCGCTCACAATTATTGCATCAACTCCAATTTCTTCAAGGAATTTTAGATATTCTTCCAATCCGTCAAAATCTGAGTTATGTGCAACTATGTTCACAGTTACATATATTTTTTTGTGATTTTCGTGAACAAAGTTCGACGCCTCCAAAAGTTCATTTTCGTCAAAATTGCCAGCAAAAGCGCGTAATCCAAATTTTTTGCCTGCAACATAAACTGCATCTGATCCAAAATATATTGCAGTTTTTAGTTTTTCCATATTCCCCGCTGGTGCAAGAAGTTCCATTTTTATCTCCTATTTTAATAGTTTTTTCCATTTTTCAATCATGTCAAGTGCGCCACTAAATGCGCGATTGAAAACATCTTGTTTTTCAAGGTTAACGCCTGCGTCAAAAAGCAGTTCAATGGGGCCTTTTGTGCTTCCAGATTTCAAGAAATTTATATATCTTTCTGGATTAGAAGGAATTATATTTTCAGTTAAATATAAAGCTGAAATCATTCCTATCGCATATTTGTACACATAAAATGAATTGTAAAAATGTGGGATTCGCGACCATTCATATTTTATTTCATCAACAAATTTCACGTTTTCCCCAAAATATTTTTTGTTAAGGTCATAATAAATTTTGTTCAAAATTTCTGCTGAAATAGATTCACCTTTTTCTAAAGTTTCGTGTGCAAATTGTTCAAATTCACTGAACATTGTTTGGCGGAACACAGTGCTTTTAAACTCACTCAAAAAATAGTCATAATAATATATTTTTTCTTTGTCAGATTTCGAATTATTTAAAAGATATTTCAACAGCAACATTTCATTAACAATTGATGCAACTTCTGCAACAAATATTGTGTAGGATGCTTGGTCAAAATTGTTGTTATTGTTGGACAAATATGTGTGCATGCTGTGACCAAGTTCATGAGCAAGAGTGAAAAGAGAATTTGTGTCACCAACAAAGTTAGTTAGCAAAACAGGATTTTTCCCATATGCTCCGCTTGAAAAAGCTCCGCTGTCTTTGTTTTCGTTTGGATAGATATCAATCCATCTTTCTTGAACAGCTTTGTCCAAAAGTTTTCCATAAAACTCACCAAGAGGGCTTGTTGCTTTTTTGATTATTTCAATTGCTTGGTCGAAAGTGTACTTTTTCTGAATTTGGCTTTCTTTAACATATTGATCATAAAGAGCAAAATCTTTCAAGCCTTGACTTTTTCTTTTAACATCAAAATATTCATAAAAAACTGAGATGTTATCATTAACACTTTTGATTAAGGTGTCATAAACCTTTCGACTTGCTTCTTCAAGAAAAATTGATTTATCCAAACAATTTTCATATTTCGAAGCTTTTGCATAAAAAACATCTGCTTTTATATTTGAAATATAGTTTGAAGCAAGAAAATTGTTAAATTTCCCATATTGACCGTTAAACGTTTCAAAAGTATTTTTTCGCAAAATTCGATCAGAACTTTGCAAAAGTTTTAGATATGTTGAATGATTTAACTCGTGAAATTTTCCGTTTTTGTCTTGAACTTTTGGAAACTTCAAATCTGCGTCATCAAAAGCTCCAAAGTTGTTTGAAAATCCACCTGCAAATTCGCCGCACATTGAAAGCAATTTTTCTTCCTTTTCGGATAGAATATGTTTTTTGTTTCTCAAAATATCTTTAAAGAAATTTTTGAATTCGCTTTCTTTTTGAAGCTTTTTCAAAAGCGAATCTGGATTCTTTTTTATTTCAACAGCAACAAAAGAAGTGTTTGCAGAAAATTCTGTCATGAGTGACGAAACTTGATTCAAACGTTCTTGATTTTTCGAATCACCTGCATCTTCGCTCAATTTAAGGCTGGCATAAACGCAGAGAACTTCAAGACGTTTGCTCAGTTTTTCATCAAGTTCCAAACACTCCAAAATATTTTTTTCGTTTGTCAACTTGCCCCGAAAAACTTCAAAAGCACTCAGTTTTGATTTCAAAAATGCAAATTCTTTATTAAATTCATTTTCGTCATTAAAATATCCGCTCAAATCCCATTTATATTGTTCTTCAATTTCACTTCTTTTTTTCATTCAATCCCTCTTATATTTTTAACAAATTAAATTTGTTCCAAGGTTCTTTTTCGCCATCTGGAAGAACTTTGAAAGTCATCTTTTGTTTTGTTGTTGGGTGAATAAATTCAAGTTTATATGCCCAAAGAGCAAGTTCTTTTGTCCTTCCAAGTTTTGCCCCATATTTGCCATCGCCATACACTGGTGCTTTCAAATTTGACATTTGAACACGAATTTGGTGACTTCTCCCTGTTAGAAGTTGAATTTTTGTTAGTGACAACGTGTTTGAAATTTGTTTAATCATTTTAGGTTGTTGATTTGTTAAGTCCATGTTTTCATTGATTTTGTAGTTAGATTTTTTCAGTTCAATTTCCTTATATTCATTTTCAGTTTCAATAACTTCGTAAATTAATTCTGCTTTTTTTGCTCCAACTTCGCTCATTGGAACAATTTTTACCAAATTGTTTTCTTCATCTTTTTTCAAATAGTTAACAATATGTTTTGTTTTTAAAGGAAGTTGCCCTTCCAAAACGGTCAAATATTCTTTTTTCATTTCGCCATTTTGAATTTCTTTTGCCAATCGTGAAGCAGCTTTTGATGTTTTTGCAAAACACATAATTCCGCCAGTTGGACGATCCAAACGATGAACAAGCCCAACATAAACATTGCCTGGTTTGTTATATTTTTCTTTTATATATTTTTTAACCCGCGACAGCATGTCCTCATCTTTTGTGTCATCTTCTTGAGAAGGAACATTGTGAGGCTTAACAACAACTATCACATGATTATCTTCATAAATTACATCTAAATTTTTTTCCATAATTCTCTCTTTTAAAAAGTCAAAATTCCACTGGCCCCACAAGGCAAAACAATTTTTTCATCTGTTGGAAGCCCAACTTCGTATGCATCACACTTGGCATTTTTGTTTTTTGCGTTCAGCATGAGCACATTCTTTATAACTTGAGGTTGAAGACCTGTTGTGTAGGAGTTAATCAAAACAAAAAGTGGATTGTCGCTTAGAACTTGAAAACATAGTTTCACGAAATCAAACAAGTTTTCTTCAATTTTCCAAATTTCCCCACTTGGCCCACGCCCATAAGATGGAGGGTCCATAATGATTGCATCATATTTGTTTCCGCGTCTAATTTCACGTTCAACAAATTTTTTGCAATCTTCAACAATGAATCTCACCGGCTTGTCTTTCAGTCCAGAAAGCGCAAGATTTTCTTTCGCTCTTTCAACCATTCCTTTGCTTGCATCAATGTGAACAACATTCGCTCCAGCGCTTGCGCAAGCCACGGTTGCTCCACCAGTGTAGGCAAAAAGGTTAAGCACTTTTATTTCACGTTTTGCATTTTTTATTAGTTCAATCATTTTGGCCCAATTAACCGCTTGCTCTGGGAAAAGCCCTGTGTGCTTGAACCCCATTGGCTTTATCAGAAACTTCAAGTTCCTCCAGCCAATTTGCCATTCATTTGGAAATCCTTTGATGTTTTCCCAATATCCTCCGCCTGTTGACTGGCGAATGTAATGTGCGGAAAGATTTTTTTCTTTTGAAAGGTCACGACTTGCAGGCCAAATAACTTGAGGGTCAGGGCGAAGCAATTTAACGTCGCCCCATCTTTCAAGCTTTTCACCATTTCCAGTTGCAATTATCTCATAGTCTTTCCATTCTGTATTAACTTGCATTTTTCCTCACTAATTTTTAAGTTCAATAACAAATTTTTCGTCGCCAATTTCAACTTCTTTTTCAATTGTTGGATTAACAATATCTTCTTCTTTGTCTTTTGCCAAAACTTCTGTTTTTATTCTGGTCTTAAACTTGTTTACAATGTCTTTAATTGTGTCGCTGACATTTTTGAATGCAATTGAAATTCTTTCTTCAACTTTGAATCCCGCTTCTTTTCTAAGAACTTGAATTGTTCTGATAATTTCTCTTGCAAGACCTTCTTTCATGAGTTCTTTGTCGATTGTTATGTCAAGAACAACAGTTTTGTCGTTTTCAGTTGCAATAACAAACTCATTTTTTGCTTTAAATGAAAGTATGAACAAATCTGCATCCAAATCTTTGAAAGGGCCAACATTAACTTTGCCTTGCTTAAACATTTTAACAAGTTCTTTCATTTCATTTTCGCTTGTTTCCAAAAGAATTTGTTTGAGTTTTTGCACTTCACCCTTCAAAACCGCTCCGGCGCGTTTGAAATCAACTGTCAAAAATTCGTCATTAAATTTTGTGTTGTCATGCTCAAAAACAATTTCTTTTATGTTAAGTTCGTCCTTTATGATGTTTTCAAAAACTTTTGTTGCTTTTGCTGTGTCTTCTTTAACATTCAAATACATTGCTTTTAGAGGTTGTTTAACTTTTATCTGATTTTCGTTTCTAAGTCGTTGCGCAATTGCAATAATTTCTCGAACATCGTCTGTTTGTTTGTCAAGACCTTCAAATCTAACGTTTGAAGCTTCTGGGAAAGAAGCAAGGAAAATGCTTTCTTCTGCATTATTTTCCATTTCGCGTACCATATTTTGCCAAATGTATTCCGACAAGAAAGGAATAATTGGGCTCATAACTTGGCAGATTGTTTTTAAAGCATTATATAAACTCCAGTATGCGTTCAATTTGTCTTCTTCATCTTCGCTCTTCCAAAATCTTCTTCTGTTAACACGAATGTACCAATTCGTCAAATTGTCAATGAAATTTTCAAAATCTTTAACAACCAAATAATATTTGTTTGTTTCGTAGTTGCTTTCGCTTTGTTGAACAAATTTGTTGCATTCTTCAAAAAGCCATTTGTCTGTCACGTCAAAACTTTCAAAATTTGGAACAAAACCATTCAAATTTGGTTTATCGATGATTGCATAGGTGTTGAAGAACACATAGGCATTCCAAAGACCCAAAAGTTTTCTTTTAACTTCGTCAGTTATGCCAAACCCAAAACGTGTGTCGTTGAGCATATTGTTTGACGCAAAAATGTATCTGATCACATCCGCACCAGTTTTGTTAACAAGGTCGTTGAATGAAATGTTGTTTGGCCCAGATTTTGAGAATTTTGAGCCGTCTTCTGCAACAAGCATAGCAAAGCCAATAACTTTTTTGTATGGTGCTCTGCCTTCAAGGGTGACACTCATGAACAAAAGAGAATAGAACCACAACCGAATTTGCTCTTTCATTTCAATAACACATTCTGCAGGGAAGTTCTTTTTCCAGAACTCTTTGTCTGTGAAATATTTTTTTGTGCTGAATGGAGTTATTCCTGCATCAAGCCAACAATCACCAACTTCAGAAACACGTTTAACCTTTTCCCCGCAATGTGGGCATGTTATTTCGATGTTGTCGATATATGGTCTGTGGAGATGAGGAAGTTTTTCAACTGCTTCCTTGCTGGACAATTTTTCAAGTTCTTCCAAGCTTCCAACCACAACAAGTTCGCCACATTTTTCGCAACGATAGAAAGGAAGAGGAAGCCCATAAAATCTTTTTCTCGAAATATTCCAATCGCCCATATTTGTCAGCCAGTCAAGCATTCTTTTCTTCATGAACTCAGGTTGCCATTCAACAGTTTCAACTGCTTCAATAAGAAGTGGTCTGATTTCGTCGGCTTTGATGTACCATTCTTTCGTGAGTCTGAAAATCAGAGGCTTTTTGCATCTCCAACAAATTGGATATCTGTGTTTGTATTTGTGTGTGTAATATAATTTTCCGCGCTTTTCAAGTTCTTCAAAAACAATGTCGGCAACTTCAGTTGTGTCTTTCCCTGCAAGGAAACCAAAATTGTCATAGAATATTCCATTTTCGTCAACAGGACAAACATTTGGAAGGCCAAGCTTTTGACCAAGTTCAAAATCTTCTGCTCCGCAACCAGGTGCGATGTGAACAGCACCGGAACCTTCAACAGCATCAACATCTTCCCATGCAACAATTTTGTGTTCAAAGTTTTGTTCGGAAAGTTCTGGGAAACAAGTTTCATAAGTTTTTCCAACAAGTTCGCTTCCCTTAACAACTTTTTCAACTGAAATCAAATCATCTTTCAAAACTTTTGTTGCGCTCTTGCCAACAACCAAAAGTCTGTTGCTTGACTTGACTTTGCAAATGCAATATTCAAGTTCAGGATTAACCGCAATTGCAACGTTTGACGACAAAGTCCAAGGAGTTGTTGTCCAAACAAGCATGTCTAAATTACTGTTTGAAACGGGCAATTTGAAGAAAACTGCAGTGTGTTCCATGTCTTGATAGCTGTCTGCAAGTTCGTGTTCTGAAAGAGATGTTCCACAATGACTGCACCAAGGCATTGGTCTGTATTTTTCAATCAACCAACCTTTTTCGTGACACTTCTTTAAGAAATACCAAATGGTTGTTATGTTTGTGTCTGAATTTGTGAAATATGAGTCATCCCAGTTCATCCATTGGCCG
Source organism: uncultured Clostridia bacterium (assembly GCA_934747765.1). Taxonomy (GTDB): domain Bacteria; phylum Bacillota; class Clostridia; order Christensenellales; family UBA1242; genus UMGS687. The sequence goes on along the minus strand of CAKVGZ010000001.1, from coordinate 149,014 downwards.
AGTCTTTGTGATTGTTTTGCAATGATTGCCGCAAAATTTTTAACTCTGGAAATGCATTCTTCTGTAAATTTATCCATTCCAAAATTAATGATATCACGTTTATCTTTCAACCCAAGTGCTTTTTCTGTTCCAACTTCGACCCAAAGACCTTGGGCATCAAATCCGTTTTGATAGTGCATATCAAAACCTTTCAACGCTTTGTAACGAAGCATGATGTCTTTAAGCGACCTGTTCCAACAATGGTGCAATTTCATTTCATTGTTCGCAGTTATTGGCCCGTCCAAAAAGGCATAATATTTTCCTGTTTTTTTGTTTTTTTCTTGCAATTTTTTGAAGATGTCATTATCTTTCCAAAACATTAAAACATTTTCTTCATTTTTAACTAAATTTGGCATTGCAACTTCTTTTTTCATTTTGTGTACTCCTGTTTCCGTAAAAAAAATTCGTAAGTGAAATTACTTAAACGAATTTTATCACATAATTATTAATTAATCAAATAAATTATTAATTATATCCATTGGCAATCAAAAAATTTTGTTTGTTTCGCCAATCTTTTTCAACCTTAACGTACAGGTTGAGCATAACTTTTTTGTCCAAAAGTTTTTCCATATCAATCCTTGCACTTGCGCCAATTCGTTTGAGCGAAGTTCCACCTTTGCCAATGATAATTGATTTGTGCGAATCTTTTTCACATATAATGTCAATTGAAATTTCAATGATTGAAGCTTTTTCTTTAAAAGAAACAACTTCGCACATGACCCCATGAGGAATTTCTTGATTTGTGAAATTCAAAACCTTTTCGCGAACAATTTCTGCGCACAAAAAGCTTGTTGATTTGTCGGTTATTTCGTCTTCTGGGAAAATGAAATCTCCCTCTGGCAAAAGCGAAACAATTGCTTTTTTAAGCACATCCAAGTTTTGTTTTTTTAAAGAGGAAATTGGAACAATTTCGCTGGCTTGAATTTCGTTCAATTTGACCAAATTTTCTGCAAGTTTTTCTTTTTGAACAAGGTCAATTTTGCTAACAGCAACAATCAAATTTTCATTCTTTTCTTTAATTTTTTTTATGTTATCAATTTCTTCATCAGAAACAGTTTTTTTGCCATCTATCAAATACACAACAACGTCCGCGCCTTCGCTTGCGCTTCTGACACTCTTGTTCATAAATTTGTCGAGCGCATTTTGAGATTTGTGAATTCCAGGTGTGTCAATGAACACAATTTGGCTTCCATTTTCTGTCAAAACACCAAGAACATTGTTTCTGGTTGTTTGTTGTTTGGCTGAAACAATGTTGAGTTTAACCCCCAAAAATTTGTTTATAAGTGTGCTTTTCCCTGCGTTTGTTCTGCCAACAATTGCAACATATCCCGCTTTCATCTTTTTTCTCCGTTCTTTTCCAAAATTTCTTCTGCAATTTTCATCATAACTTTTTCGTCTTCTTTTTCTATGTGGTCATATCCAAGAAGGTGCAAAAATCCATGAAGTGCCAAAAAACAAAACTCTCTTTTTTGGCTGTGCCCGTAGTCTTTTGCCTGACGTTTTGCAACGTTTTTGCAAATCACAATGTCACCAAGGAAAACATATTCTTCGTCTGGAAGAGGTTGAGTTGAAAGTTCATACATAGGAAAAGAAAGGACGTCAGTTTCTCTTTCAACTCCCCTAAATTTTGTGTTAAGCGCTTTTATTTCTTCGCCCGACACAAACTTTATGTCTGCGCCAAACACTTTTTCATTTTTGCCAAATTTCTTTTCAAGAGCATCGGCAAAAAGTTTTTTAATTTTCTTTTTCAAACTAAAACAATGAATATTTCTAAATCCAATTTCAATCATATGAATATATTATCACATAATCAAATATTTTAAAACAAAATTAATCAGAAATTGTTCTTTTGACTGTAATTGAATAACTGACCGTTGTTTTTCCGTCTTTTTCATAAGTGATATAATTTTCAGCTTTAATTTCATCACCCTCAATCATTCGCGATTTTGCAAGATTTTTGGCTTCTTGAACAACTTCTTTTTCGACGTCTGAAAAACTTTGGACAATTGTTTTTGTTTCAAGTTCATGATAAATTATCGTTGTGTATTTAATTGGCAGAATGTAATCCGACAAATATTCTTCTTTTGTTTCAATGTCATAATACATGAATGGAATGTCTTCTTTCGAAGTGACAATTTCTTTGTCTAAAAATGTCATTTTTCTTTGGGTCACATAATTTCCTGTTCGCTTTGTGACTTGCTTTGTTTCTTCAAAAGTGGCTTCGCCCGAAAGCCAAACATCTGCCGAAATTTCTGCCTTTGGCTCAATTGGAATTTTGTTTCCAGACGAATCTATAACATAAGGAGCAACAAGAGGGTCGCCCGCTCTGACCGTGTCGCCAACTTTAACAAGCAATGTTCCTTGAATGAGTTTTATGTCAGTTATTATTCCGTCTTCAGTTGCAACAAGCGAATTTGTTTTGTCAAGGTCCTCATATTCTTTGTTCAGCAATTTTTCTTTTATATTAACAATGATTGAAGTGCCTCGTTTAATAACGCTAACCATGCTAACCTCATCAAAATTATCTAAGATGATTCTTTCAATTTCGCCGTTAGACTTCCTGTTTAAGGGCGAAAACACACCCACTCCGTTCTCTGCCAAAACTTTCACGATTTCTTCATCAGAACTTTTTTCGTTTCCCATAATTTCAATTTTAAGCGTGTATCCACTTGCAACAATATAGACACAAAAGCAAACAAAAATTCCAATTGCAACACCCAACCTTGAAACAAAAGTTCTTCCAATTTTGGCAAGTCCGTTATATTTTTTTTCTTTTATTTCAATATTTTTGCTTTTAAGAAATTCTGTAACATATTTTTCATCTTCAGAAAGAACTTCAATTTCCGAATTTTTTGCATCTTTTTTCACAACAGAAAAAAGATTGATGCCCTTGTTCGACAGAATATTAAGACATCTTTCAAGATTGTATCCCGAAAGAAAAAGTGTCACACTCTTTCTGTGACTTTTTTTCTCCTTTTTTTTGAAAATTTTAAGCTTTTTCACTTAATTAACCTCAATCCTATCAATTTCACCTGAAATGCTGAGCGTTGCCGATGACATTTCTTTAAGTTTCAAATCTTTTCCAAAAACGCTAACAATCTTCCCTTTAACGCGAAAAACAATTTGGTCGTCCGAAAGTGAAACAAGACCTTTTTGCCCTTCAACATAAACAGCCCTTCCGTTTATGTTAACAATGTTATATTCTCCGTCAATGTCTGGAAGGTGCAGTTCTTTTTTTATTTCAGAAAAGAAATGGAACATGAAATTTTCTCCTTAAATAAACTTATGCTCAAGGCGAATAAAATAGACGTTTTTGCAAAGACTAAAATCAGCGAAAAGCACTAAAAGGAGAAAAATATGAAAGAAGGATTTATTTTTGGACTTATGCTTGGCGGGCTTGCAGGAATTGCATTACATAAATATTGCAAGAATGTTCAAAGAATGGCAGACAAAGGCGAAAAAATGATTATTGAAGAAGTTGAAATGATTCAAAAAGAATCAAAACAAAAATCTGCTCCTAAAAAACAAAGCCAAGCAAAATAGATTGGATTTGTTAAATATAACATTTTCAACAAAAAAAACACGCGATTAAAGCGCGTGTTTTTTAGTTTTCTTCTTGTTTTTCGCTTGAATTTTCGTTTTTAAAAGTTAACTTATTATTCTCAAAGTCAATTATGATATTTCCAGATTTTTCAAGTTCTCCAAGAAGAATTTTTTCGGCAATTGTATCTTCAACATGTTGTTGAATAAATCTTCGAAGAGGTCTTGCGCCATATTCAACATCTGCCCCTTGGCTCACAATGTGGCTCAGCGCACGACTTGTTAATTTCAATTCAATTCCTTGCTTTTGCAAACGTTTGTTGATGTTTTTCATCAAAATTTTTGCAATTTTTGTGAAATCGTCCATTGTTAAAGCATGGAACACGCAAGTCACGTCAATTCTGTTGAGAAATTCAGGTTTGAATTTTTTGTGCAATGCGTCGATGTAAATATGTTTAATTTCATCAAACGATTCGTCATCTTGCCCTTCACCCGATTCAAATCCCAAATGAGAACGTTTAACAACTTCACTTGCACCAACGTTGCTTGTCATTATAATGATGGTGTTTCTGAAGTTGACAGTTCGACCTTGAGAATCCGTCAATCTTCCGTCATCAAGAATTTGAAGGAGAGCGTTGAAAATGTCTGGATGTGCTTTTTCAATCTCATCGAAAAGAACAACACAATATGGTTTTCGTCGAACAGCTTCTGTTAACTGACCGCCTTCATCAAATCCAACATATCCAGGAGGTGCCCCAATAAGTTTTGCAACTGAATGAGGTTCCATATATTCACTCATGTCCAAACGAACAATGTTGTTTTCATCGTCAAACATGGCTTCTGCAATTGCTTTTGACAACTCAGTTTTTCCAACACCTGTTGGACCCATGAACAAGAAAGAACCAATCGGACGTTTTGCATCTTGAAGACCAACACGACTTCTTCTGATTGCTTTTGCAACTGCCTCAACTGCTTCATCCTGACCAACAACACGTTTGTGCAAAATTGCTTCAAGATTAACAAGTTTTTCTTTTTCTGTTTCTGTTATTTTGTTAACAGGAATTCCGGTCCATCTTGAAACAACGTCGGCAATTTCATTGGCGCCAATAGAATTTACTTTTTCATTTTTGCTTGTTGAAAGATTGAGTTTTTCAAGTTCATTTTCAAGTTTCACAATTTCAGACTGAATTTTTGCAGCTTTTTCATAATTACGTTCCAAACTTGCTTCATCGCGCGAGGCTTGAAGTTGTTTGAGTTTGTCTTCTTTTTCACGAACACTCGCAGGTTTCAAACTGAAATTGACTTTTGCTTTACTTGATGCTTCGTCGATGAGGTCAATGGCTTTGTCGGGCAAACTTCTGTCCATGATATATCTATCCGAAAGATTTGCCGCCGCCTCAATTGCCTCATCTGTTATTTTAACTTTGTGGAATGCTTCGTAACTATCCCTAAGGCCTTTCAAAATTTCAATTGTTTGGCTAACTGTTGGAGGTTCAACTATGATTGGTTGAAACCTTCTTTCAAGAGCTTTATCTTTTTCGATAAATTTTCTGTATTCATCAGTTGTTGTTGCACCAATTGTTTGAAGTTCACCACGTGAGAGATAAGGCTTGAGCATATCTGACGGACTTGTTTCGCCTTTTTCTGCTCCAGCTTGAGCAAGAGTGTGAATTTCGTCAATGAAAACGATTATGTTTTTGTTTGCAATGATTGTTTCAATTGCATCTTTAAGTTTTTCTTCCATTGCTCCGCGATATTTTGTTCCCGCCATCAAACTTCCAATTTCAAGCGAAAAGATTTCTTTATTTTTCAAAAGTTCTGGAACTTCGCCACGAACAATTGCAAGCGCAAGCCCTTCAACAACTGCAGTTTTTCCCACACCTGCTTCACCAATCAAACAAGGGTTGTTTTTTGTTTTTCGGCAAAGTATTTCAATAACACGTTCAATTTCTTTTTCACGACCTATTATTGGGTCAATTTTTCCTTGACGAGCTTTCAAAGTGAAATCGCTTCCAATTTCCAAAAGTTTTTCTGGAAGATTTGATTGTTTTTGATTGTCTTGACTTGAAATTTCCGCTTCTTGACCTTTTTCGCTGTAATTTCCGCCTTGAAGGAACGCAACAACTTTGTTTTTAAGTTCCGAGATGTTAACTTTAAAATATGAAGTCAAAAGCCTCATAGCAAAACAATCTGACGACGAAACCAAAGCAAGAAGCAAATGTTCAGTTCCAAGAAAGTTATGCCCAAGCTGCATCGCAATTGTTTGAGCAATTTTGAAGATTTCCTTCACTCCTGGCGTTAGCACAACACTGTCAAAAAAAGTTTCTTCTTCATTGTTTTCACGGAATATATTCAGAAGTTTTGCATCAGTCACTCCATAATCTTTCAATATTTTCTTTGCTGTGCACGAAACTTTTGTCAGTCCATAAAGAATGTGCTCGGTTTCCACCATGTCACCCCCAAATCTAAGAGCCACAGCACTTGCTTCCATAAGCACTTTTTCTAAACTTTCACTGGTTTCTAAAAACATATTATCTCCCCCTCAATTATCTCCATAATTATACAATAAATTCTTTTTCTTGTTAAACGATTTTTAACATTATTTAAAATTTTTATTGCATATTATATTAATAATGAAAATTTCCAGAAAGGAAAAATTTTACTATGGAATTGGCAATTTGGGATATTCAACAATTTCTTCAACTTTGTCAAATTTTATCATGTTCTTTGGAACAAGTGTTATGGGCGTGTCGGGCACTTTGGTGGGGCTGGCAGTTTCGATTGGTGTTCTTTGGGATGCAATTTCTGACCCAATAGTTGGATATTATTCCGACAACTTGAATTCATCGCTTGGAAAACGCCATCCTTTCATGCTTATTGGCATTTTTGGAATGTGCGCAATCAATTTGGTCATTTGGCTCATTCCCGCATCTGCGCCCGAAGCATTGAAATTTGCATGGATTTTGATTTCTCTTCTTGCTGTTCAAACTTTTTGCACTTTTTTTGCAACACCCCACTTGGCATTGGGGCTTGAAATGAGTTCCGACCCAAACGAACAAACCTCAATTCAATGCACTCGAACAATTTTCCAGCTTATTGGAATGATGCTCCCAACAATTTTCATGTTTGTTTTCATGCCTTCGGGAGAAGGAGTTCAAGGTCAACTTCTTGCAAGCGGATATATCAACACGGCTTATGTTTCATCACTTCTGTGCCTAATTTTTGGGCTTATGACTTTTTTTGGAACACTCAAACGCCAAGTCTGTTGCCCTGTTAAATCAACAAAGAAAAAAGAATCGATTCTTTCCATTTTCAACGACTTTTTCAAAATTTTGAAGAAAAAACAATATCGGGTTGTCATTCTTGGCTATTCAATAAGTTTGATTGCATCTTCAATTTTAACCGCCTCGGGAATGCATATGTTCACATATTGTTTCCACTTCGATTCGAAACAAATTTCAATTGCCATGGGCACTCTCATTATTTCCGCAATAATTGCACAATTTTTTTGGAGTCACGTTTCAAAATCTATTGGCAAAAAACAAACCCTTCTTCGCGGGCTTGGGATAGGAATAATTGGGATTATTGCACTTTGGGGACTTTTCACCTTGCGTGAATTTTTCTCAACGTCTGTTTTGTTCTATTTAACGCTTCCTATCATTTTCATAAGCGGATTTGGAACAGGCGTCCTCTATTCCTTTCCACTATCAATGTTTGGCGATGTTATGTCGAAAGATTTTGAAGTTCAAGGAACAAACAAAACTGGAGTGTATTCAGGAATCATGACTCTTGCATTCAAACTGAGCAACTCTCTTGCACTTGTTATTGTGGGAATTGTTTTGGACTTGATAAAATTTTCGTCAGACTCTCCTGTTCAACCAATTTCTGTTCAAAACGGACTGGGACTTCTTGTTATCATTGGAACAATTTTGTCGCTTGGAATTTCAATTTTGATATATAATAAATATGATGAAAAATAATTTGACAATCTTTTGCCAAAAGTTTAACATTTTCACAGAAGGTGCAATATGAGCAAACTTGGAACAATTTCTTATGGAATAAGAACCCCAATTATAAAGCGCGGAGACAATCTTGTTAAGATTGTGACAAAAAGTGTTTTGGACGCTTGCAAAGAAAACAACATAGAACTTGAAGACAAAGACATTGTTGGAGTCACAGAAGCAGTTGTTGGAATTTCACAAGCAAATTTTGCAACAGTTGACCAAATTGCAAAGGCCGTGGAAAAAGATTTCAAAGAAAAAACCGTTGGCCTCATTTTCCCAATCTTAAGCAGAAACAGATTTTCGCTTTTGCTAAAAGGATTTTCAAAAGCATGCAAAAAACTAATCATCATGCTTTCATATCCATCGGATGAAGTTGGAAATCCGCTCATTTCAGAGCAAGCGCTTTATGACAGCAAAATAAATCCTTATGGAAAAGCGCTCACAGAACAAGAATTTAGGACTCTTTTTGGCAAAACAAAGCACCTTTTCACTGGTGTGGATTACATTGAATTCTACAAGGAAGTTGGCGGAAAAAACTGTGAAATAATATTTGGAAATAAAGCGGAAGACATTCTTCCTTTCACAAAATTTGTTATCAATGCCGACATTCACACAAGAAAACAAACAAAAAAGCGTCTTTATGAATGTGGCGCAGAAAAAGTTGTTTCGCTTGACGAAATTTTGACAAAAAGTGTTGATGGAAGCGGATATAACAAAGAATATGGTCTTCTTGGAAGCAACATAAACACTGATGACACAGTCAAACTTTTTCCACGCGACACAAAAAAATTTGTTGAAAATCTTCAAAAGGAATTCAAACGTCAAACAGGAAAAACAATTGAGTGTCTTGTTTATGGCGATGGTGCATTCAAAGACCCTGTTGGAAAAATTTGGGAACTGGCCGACCCTGTTGTGTCCCCTGCATTCACAAGTGGGCTTTTAGGAACTCCAAACGAAATAAAATTGAAATATATCTCTGAAACTCAGCTTTCAAATCTTTCAGGTGAAGAAGCCAGCGAGCAATTCAAAAAAATTGTGAAACAAAAAGAAGGAAACTCAAAAGACAACAAGCGAAGCGCTTTGGGAACAACGCCAAGACAAATTTCAGACCTTGTTGGCTCACTTTGCGATTTGACAAGCGGAAGCGGAGATAAGGGAACTCCAGTTATTTTAATCAAAAACTATTTCAAAAATTATGCAGATTAAATCTCTTTAGAAAGAGATTTTTTCTTTTCATAAAGAGAATCAAAAGTGGCATCAAGACTGTTTGTTTCAAGAAGTTTTTTGAACTGGTCTTCTGTCACCATTTTAATTCCATTAGGAAATTTAACATACAAAACATTAAACTTGTGGTTGCTTATTTCTGGAACAATTTTGTAGAAAGGAACTGAAGAACCAACGCAAACAGAACGAACTGGGCACACTTCTTTTTTCTTTTTTGTTTGAAGCAAAAGAGGTTCATATTTCCCTTGAAAATGGCCGTCAACAATTCCCATAAACAGAAAAATTGCAATTAGGCCAAACGAAAAATTTACTTCAAAAAAGCAAGAAATAATGAAAATTGCAAGAAAAATCAAAGAAAAAATCAAATTTAACGTGCAAATTACGTGATAAACAGTTTTACTTCGAAATTTAGTTTTCAAAAAAGAAGACAAAATTCTTCCCCCATCAAGAGGAAAAGCTGGAAGCAAATTGAAAACTGCAATTGAAAAATTTGAGATGACAAACACATAAGAATAAACATAACTTGCCGGAATAATCCACCAAAGCATAACAGTCACAATTATGAAAAACACATTGACAAGTGGCCCAGCCATTGCAATTTTGATTTCATCTTTTGGATTGAAAGAAAAGTCTTCAAATGAAACACATGCCCCATACGGCAAAATCCAAACTTTGCTAAGTCCATATCCAAGTTTCTTTGCAACGTATGCGTGAGCAAGTTCATGGAACGTTATTGCAAAAAGATAAGGAATTATGACCCCTGAAAAACCTGTCAGAAGTAGGATAAGCAAAAAAAGCCAAGTGGCGGGATGAATTCGAAAATTTTTCATTTATATAAGATATGATGGCTTTGAAACAAAAATTTGATAAAAACAATTTCTTGAAAATTTTCATACTATGCTTTTAGTAAAATTTTTTAAGGAGGTTTGATGAAAAAATTTGCAATCTTTTTAGCATTGATTGTTGGAAGCGTTTCAATGGTCTTTGCAGGATGCGGAGGTGGAGGTTCAAATATTATTCGCCTTAACGAAGTTACCCACAGCATTTTCTATGCACCTTTCTACGCCGCAATCAACTTGGGATATTTCGACGACGAAGGGATTAAAATTGACCTGACAAACGGCGGAGGTTCCGATCAGTCGATGACTGCTCTTTTAAGCGGAAATGCCGACATGGCTCTTCTTGGCCCAGAAACTGCAGTTTATGTTGTTGGTGAAGGGGCAAGAAACACTCCAGTTATTGTTGGACAACTGACAAAACGTGACGGAAGTTTGCTTGTTGGACGAACACAAGAAACAAACTTCGATTGGAGCAAACTTGCAGGAAAAGAAATTATTGGTGGAAGACGTGGGGGCTCGCCAGCAATGTCGTTGCAATATGCAGTTCAGCAAGCAGGAAACACAATTGGAACAAATCCAACAGACTGCAACATCAATCTTGACATTGCATTTAACCTGACAGTTGGAGCTTTTGAAAGCGGAACTGGCGACTATTGCACAATGTTTGAGCCAACTGCAAGTGAATTTGTTAAGAGCGGACGTGGCTATATTGTGGCTTCAGTTGGAGAAGCAAGCGGAAACGTTCCATTCACATGCTTCATGGCAATGCAAAGTTATATCAACAATAACGCATCAAAAATTGAAGGATTCTTGAGAGCAGTAACTCGCGCCTACAACTATCTTATTTCAGCAACAGACGCTCAAATTGCAGACGCTCTTCGCCCTTCATTCTCAACAACTTCAGACGAAATCATTGTTTCATCAGTTCGAAATTACATTCGATTTGATGCATGGAAGAGCACTCCAGTTATGGAATCGGCAGACTTCACTCGACTTCAAGACGTGATGGATAACGCGGGAGAACTTCAAAAAAGAGTGGATTTCAACAAGGTCGTTAATAACACCTATGCACAACGCGCTGTTAACAGTTTGAAATAATATTTCCAAAATTACTTCAACGAAAGTTGAAGTTTTTTTGTTTTTATATTTGTAATATATATAAATATTTGATATAATCATAAACATGGAAATACTTAAAGATTTAAAACAAATTGAAAACAAAATTAATGAAATGTTCGGCTTTGAAATTGAAGTTGATTACAAAAAATTTATAAGCGAAAATCTTACATACATGGAACTTAATTTTTTGGCAGAAAATGTTAAAACTGAAAAGGTTAAAACTGAAGACATAGACGCTTTTTCAGACCTTATTTTTCAACTAAAAAATTACATTGCTCCACTTTCAAACTTTGTTAAATTGCTTTTGATTTTGAAACAATATGACAATGTTTTTCATTTCGTAAAAAAGATTTTTGTTGGACAAATTGGTCAAATAAAATACTCATCTGTTAAAGAAAGTTACTCTTTCCTTGAAAGATATTTTGACCGATTTGTTGAAATAGTGAAAAATTGCGAAATAGATGTGAATTTATATTTGCCACTTATAATCAAATCTTTCGAAAGCGAAAAAGGCGAATGTTTGTTTAACTGGAAACGTCCAGCAATTGAATTTATGCAAAACTTCTTCAACGAAAATGAAGAATGGGTTTTGTCATATTTAAAAACCAACAAAGAACATAAATATAAACTTTTGGAAATAATAACCGATTTCAACACCGCCCGAGGAATAAGAATGTTGATTGATGATTTTATTTCTGACGATTGCGACGAAAAACAAAATTCTCACATCCTGAAAAACTATAAACGCGAAACTTTCCTAGAGCTAGACAAGCGCATCTATGACAACATTTCGAATTCAGAAAAAGAAAAACTTTCTGGCGTTCTTTTGGCTTTTGGAAGTGACAATGAAGCACTTTCACGTTTGAATGACATGTATGAAAAAGCAACTGATGAAAATCTCAAAATTGCAATTGCCGAAAAACTTGAAATCATAAAAAGTCCAGATGTAAAAACAGAAAAACAATTTGTTTATGCTTCAAGGCGCAAAGTTAAAGAGCCTCAGGAACGAACATTGGGAATTCCTTTTGACAAAATCGATTTGAATTTAGCAAGTGGTTTCCCTGCAAACAATGTTGTTAAAACGTATTTAATAAACGTTTTTAAAGAAGAAAGCAACCTTTCGAACTTGAAAAATTTGGAATATCTATTTAACGTTTTTAACAAACAAGACCTGAATGCTTTTGCAGAAAAACTGTTTGGCGTTGTTTCAAAAAAAGATGATATCAAAGAAGCAAAATGGGCAATAAGATTCTTCTGCCTTCTTAGCGACGAAAATTTAACAAAAGAAATTGTCGATTTCGATTCCTTGCTTTTTGCCTACAACAGAGAAAAAGAAGCAAAATATTTAACTGAATGTCTTGTTAACTGTGGGAAATTGGATGTTTTGAAAATATTTTCCGAAAATACGATGCGAAATTTGCAAGACACAGAATGGAAAACAAACATGCTTGCCCTGCTTGCAAAAAAGGCAGATATAAACATTGATGACATTTCCGACCAACTTGCTCTTGGCCACGTGACAGAAGAAGAAATTGACAAACAAAAGAAACGTCTTGAAAGCGCATTTATAACAGGACGCGAATACTCGAGCAAAAATTTTGATATCATTTCAAAGAATGAACCATTCAAATCGCTTTTCAAAAGACTTATTTGGGGCGAATATAAAAATGGAAAACTGTATAACGCTTTCGTCACAAAAGAAAATGAAGACGGTGAAATAGAAAGGTCATATCTTCTCAAATTGCTTGATGAGCCACAGGAAAATTTCGTAATTCAAATTCTTCACACTCTCGACATTGATGACAGATTTGAAAAGGTTATCGACAAAATTCAAAATCCCCTCTTTCAACAATTCAAACGCATAAAGTTTGATGTAAGAGATTTCAAAGCGCAAACAACAGAAATAAGCAATTTCAACGGAATGTTCGTTAATGCAGAAAAATTTATTGAAAAATTAAAAACATTTGGATTTTCAATCAACAAAGATGTGAACGAATCTAATTTTGGGTCATTAATATCATTTAATGATGTTCTTGGTCTTGCTTGCATAATTGAATTTAACAAGCCAATAACGCTTTCTCAAGCATATTCAAATCTTGGAAGCATCTATTTTATAAAAACAAAAGACCTACTAAAAGATGGAGAAAAATTCATTTATTCAAAGAATAATGCAATTCCTGCTCCAAGTCTTCCTCCAAGATTTTTCGATTACTGCATGACTGCAGTTGTTTATTCACTCAACAACTAACAAAAGAAGGAAAAATCAAAATCATTTAATGAAAAAATCGAAAGAAAAAAAAGAAAGACCAATACTTGAGCAATTTTTGATAAGAACAATAATTTTCATATTTATTGTTCTTGTTTTATGCTCAACTTTTTTCTTTCGCGAAAAAGTTGAACGTTTGGTCAACTATGCATATAACTATGATGCCCCGGCATCAGTCATCGATAAAGATGGATTGATTGTGCATTTTGTTGATGTGGGTCAAGCCGATTCAACAATAATACAATTTCCAACTGGTGAAATTATGATTATTGACACTGGCGATTCCAATGAAAAATCGTCAACCAAGTTCAAAAATTATTTAAATACAATAGATTTTAAAAAAGATGGCGGAGAGCCAGTTATTGATTATCTTATTTTAACTCACCCAGATTCTGATCATATTGGCAACGCCGAATATGTTTTTGAAAACTTTCTTGTAAAAAATTGTTATCTTCCTCAAATCTATCCAAACACTCCAGAGTACAGTTTAATTCCAAACGCAATATATTGCGAAAAAGAAATCTACGCAAACTTATTCAGTGCGCTTGAAAACGAAGTTTCAGTGTCAGGGTGCAACAAAATCTTTGCCTCAGAAGGGCTTTCGATAAAAAGTTCTTCTTATGACGAAGAAGAACAAGCAAGCAACAATCAAATGTGGATTTTGGACTTCTTTGCTCCAATTTCAGGCAGTGAATACACGCAAAGCAAAACTTCTAATTTAGCAGTTACAAACGACTACTCGCCCATCATGATTTTAAATTATTTAAACAAGAAAATAATGTTCACAGGTGATGCAAGTCAAACAGTTGAAAAAGAATTCGTGGCAAAAGTTCAAAACAACGAATACTCTTATGATGTCAGCTATTTTGACGTAGACATATTAAAAATTGGTCACCATGGCAGCGCATATTCTTCATGCGCCGAATTTCTTAACATTGTCAAACCTGAATTTGCAATTGCGTCAGCAGGAAAAGGAAACAAACATGGTCATCCTTCCGACAAAGCCTTGGAAAGATTGAAAGAAAGTGGAACAAATCCTTACAACATCTATCGAACAGACATAAACGAAAACATTGCAATGGGTGTTTCGCTCACTGGTGAAATTGCACTTGAAGCAAATCATCTTCAATATGTAAAAGTCGAATTCAAACTTTGGCAAATAATTTTGATTGCAGGCGGAGTGAGCGCAATCATAATCTATTCACCATACACAGTTAAAATTGCAAAATATAAAAAATTTAAAAAAGGAAAAAGCGAAAAATAAATTTCGTTGTTTTTTGCTATAATAATGTCATGGAAATTGAAATTATAAAATCATTGCAGGCAATTAATTCAAATTTTTTTGATTTTTTTTGCAAATTAGTTTCGCATCTTGGAAATTATATTGGATTTATATTGGTTTTTTTATTGTTATTCATGCTATTTAACAGAAAATATTCAATATATTTTGGAATAACCTACGGAATTTCTATTTTAGCCAACTATATATTGAAATATGTCATCAATCGCCCAAGACCATATATAGCCAACAGTTCAATAAAAAACATCATGCCAGGAAGTGGCGCTTCAATGCCAAGTGGGCACACACTAAGCGCAACAATCATTGCTTGTTTTTGTGTGTTTGCCATAATTAAAAAATGCAAACATAAAAGCGTGAAAATTGTTTCTGCACTTTTGCTCACAGCATTTGTTGCTTGTATTATGGTTTCAAGAATGTATCTTGGACAACATTATCTTTCAGACACCATTGTGGGGTTCGTTGAAGGAATAATTTTCTCAGCAATTGGAATTTTCTTATACACAAAAAACGAAAGGAGGAAGAAAGAAATTGGAAACGATAACAAACAATAGAGAAGAAACAATTGCTTTTGCCGAGAACCTTGCAAAAAAAATTGATTGTCCAAAAGTTATAGTTCTTTCGGGTGACCTTGGCGCAGGCAAAACAACCTTTTCGAAAGGCTTTGCAAAGGGACTGGGCATCGAAGAAACAATAACAAGTCCAACTTTCACTTTGCTGAATGAATATATTGGTGAAAAAAATCTTTATCATTTTGACATGTACAGACTTTCATCAAAAGAAGAAGCTTATGAACTTGGATTTGAAAATTACTTTGAAAAAAATGACGGCATAATCCTTGTTGAATGGGCAGAAAATGTGGCAGGACTTTTCAATCCCCCATATCTAAAAATATCTATAGAAAAACTTGACGAAGACAAACGAAAATTTATTTTAGAGGAAATTGTATGAATATATTATGTTTAAACACCGCTTTCGATAAAGCAAACATTGCACTTTTGTATAATGGCAAATCTTTCCACAAAGAAACAGATGCTTGTTGCAAGCATTCGGAAAATCTGCTTTCAGAAGTGGAAAAATTGTTCGAAAAGGCAAAAAACGAAAACGAAACCACTCATGATATTCTAAAAAATCTCGACGTAATAAGCGTGGTTGTTGGCCCTGGCTCTTTCACAGGTCTTCGCATTTCAATTGCAACTGCAAAAGGGATATTGGCTGCATTCCCAAAAATAAAGTGTGTTTCTATTAACTCTCTTGAATTAATTGCATATTCTTCAAACAAAACTGAAAAAACAGCAATAATAAACGGACTCAGTGGATTCTATTTTCTTGCTGAATATGAAAACAACGATGAAAAAACTTCTCCAAGAATGATATCATCTGACGAGTTGAGATTATACAAAAATTACGTTTCAATGGAAACTTTGCCTTTCGAAACAGAAATTGTTAATTTATGTCCAGAAAAATTGTTGTCATTAACAATGGAAAAAGTGGCAAAAAATATTTTTGTTGACGAAAACAATCTTGTTCCACTTTATCTGAGGCCAAGTCAAGCGGAGGCAAATTTGAATGGAAATAAAAAATAGAATTGACGATAATGAACTTAGTGAGATATTAAACATATCAAAAGAACAATTTGGAAGCGAAAGTTGGACAATGGACCAATTCAAAAGTTCATTTTTGTCGCCAACGTCCATATTTATTGTTGCAAAAGACACAAATATAACAAGTTTTCTTGTTGCACAAGACTGCATTGACAACATCGATTTGCTTTTGATTGCAACGCGTGAAACTGAAAAAAGAAAAGGTTTTGCAAGCGCATTGATTAATGAACTTGGGAAATATCAAAAGCCAATATTTTTGGAAGTTAGAAAAAACAATCTTCCTGCAAAAAGGCTTTACGAAAGTGAAGGATTCAATCTCATTTCTGAAAGGAAAAAATATTATAAAGATGGACAAAGCGCATTAATCTATCAAAAAAAATAAAATTGGCTATTGCAAAAACGAAAAATTTGTAATATAATAGAACCATCTAAAGGAGTGATTATGGAATTAAAAAATATGAACAGAGAACAACTTATTAAAGCCGCTGCAGACCTTCACGGCGTTGTTGGCACACAATCGGAAGAAGTTTTTAGAAACATGACAACAACTAATCTCAAAAAGATTGTGAAGGCAGGTCGAAAACAAATGGAAAAAGTTTTCCCAGAAAACGAACAAGCATAAAACAAAAATTTTGGCATAAAATTAATGTAATAATAGATAAAACAGTTGACTTAAAATAAATAAAGTAGTATTATCTATTTCGATTTAAGAGAACATCACGAATTGTGGTGTCTTTCTTTTCTTAAAGGAGAAAAATTATGGAAAAAACATTTTTAACACCAGAAGGAAAAAAACAACTTGAAGACAGACTTTTGGAACTCAAAACAGTTAAACGCCCAGAAGTGACAAAAAAGATCGGAATTGCCAGAGAATTTGGTGACTTATCAGAAAATGCAGAATATGACGCAGCGAAAGAAGAACAAGGAATGATTGAAGCTGAAATTGCTGAAATTGAAGTTAAACTCAGAAACTGCGAAATTATCAATATGGACAAACTTCCAACCAACAAAGTTTCCGTTGGATGCAAAGTCAAACTCTTTGATGAAACATTTAGCGAGGAAGTTGAATATCAAATCATTGGTTCAACAGAAAGCGACCCTCTGAAAGGTTTGATTTCGAACGAAAGTCCTGTGGGAAGAGCTCTTCTTGGGAAGAAGAAAGGTGAAACAGTTGAAGTTTCAACTCCTGCTGGAACAATAAGCTATAAGGTTTTGGAAATAAAAGCATAAGGAAAAGGGACGGCATTTAAATTTTAACGAAGTTAAAATTTGGGTGATTTGCTCCGCAAATCACGTTTGCTACGCAAACAAATGCCGTCCCCCTTCATAAATAAAAGCGAACGTATAGTTCGCTTTTTTTATTCAAATATATCTCTAATTGAATTTGGTGCATCAATTTGCATCATTGTTCTGCTCATTGCGCCTGAAATGAAGAAACATTGACCAACACCTGCAGTGACAATGCTGTTTTGCTCTTCTTCGTTGATTTCACCCGATTTTCGATATAACTCAACCAAGTCGTTAAGGTCGTTTGGAGAAAGCGAGAAAATCATTGAATATTGGCTGGCGTTGATAACTGCTGTTGATTGACGTTGGATTTCTGGAGTTCCAACAAAGTCTTTGATGTTTTGTGTGATAACAATTTGCATACCAGAATATTTACGAATACGTTTTGCCATTTGCGCCATGAAATCCAAAGCAATTGGATAGTTTGGATTGATGAAAACGTGCGCTTCATCAACGGCAACAATGACTTTACGATTTGTTCTAAACTTCAAGTTAAAATCACGATTTTTGATAATTTCGTTGTCTAAGTATTTGAAAACAAGAAGCATTTGTGCATTCGCAATTATTTCGTTTCTGTTTGCAAGAAGTGAACGGAAGTTGAAAGAAATGAAATTTTCTTTTGTGCTAATTGAAGTTGGTCCGTTCCACAAATTGCTGTTTCTTCCACCTTTAGCAAATTTTTTGATATAAGTTTGAATGGTGAGATAGTTGCGTTTGTGATATTGATTTGTTTCTTTGTCAAGTTTTTTGTTGATAAGTCGATACAGGTCATCAAAGATAGGATAATCTTCTGGGGTCAGTTTGTCGAGCTCAACATCTTCGTTTATTCCTTTTTCATTGTACATTTCAACAACCAGAGAGTTTAATGCTTCGAACGCATCACTGTCCATTCCGTCAAGAATAACTTTGAAAAATTGTTCAAGAAATTGAAGGTGTGTTGAGAATGTGTCGGAACTTTCTTTAAGTTTGAGTTTTCCATCATCCTCTTCTTCGTCTTCATCATCCATTTCATTTATGTCTTTGATGTCATCTTTCAATGTTGTCATGATGTGGAATGGATTTATGATTCCCATTGCCGACGAACCAACATCAATAACTTTTCCTTGCAAATTTCCCGCAAGAATTGTGTATTCGTCTTCTGGGTCTAAAATGAATATTTTTGTGTTGTCTGCTGCAAAGTTAGCAAGCAAGGTTTTTGTTGCAAATGATTTTCCAGATCCAGATTTTCCGATAATCATCATGTTGCTGTTAACCCTTTCTCTGTTTCTGAGGAAGAAATCAACAAAAATAGGATATTCGTTGTAACCAATATAGAAGCCTTCGCGGTCTTGAAGAGCGCCTGAAATAAAAGGGAAAATGGCTGCGAGAGTTGAAGTTGGAACTCCGCGAAGCGTTTCTTTTATGTTATCGCGCATCGATAAATTGGAACTGATGAACCCGTCAACTTGTCTAGCAAATAGTTCGGAGAACTTGAAACCTTCTTGTTTCAAAATTGCTTTAACTTCTTTTCTTGCTGGTTCTTCGCAAACAACATAGGTGTTTATGTCATAAAGTTGTTGGTTGTTGTTTTTTAAATCAACAAGAAGGTCTTTAAGGGTTTGTCTGTGGGTTTCGTTTTCAATAACTTTACTGCTCTTGCCAGAATAAGCATATTTGCTTTCCATTTCCATGATCGCTTTATCGATGTTGCGCTCTGCTTTGTATTTTGGAATAGGTTTGATTTTTACAATAATTTTTGTTCTATCTTGAGAAAAGAAGTTGTATCCCCATGCATTTCCCACGTTAAGAGGATAATCACTGAAAACAAATTGACGATAATTTCTTCCATCAATGCTGTAACCACCCGCTCTGAACTTAATTTCTTTTGGAGTTGCCCAATTGAAATATTCGCTCATTGGAACAGAGTCAAGTTCTCTTTCATCAAATTCTTTTCCAAAAGTTGCTTTAACGAAAACAACCAAATCTTTTCCTGTCAATTTTCTAGTTGTAACAGGTGTTGCTGAATTGGAAAGAGTTGACATAATTCCTTCAACAGTTGTTTCCAAAATTTCTTTGTCTTTGTCATAAACAACAAAATAGAAGTAATCTTTATAAACTTTTTCTTGTCGGTTTAATGCTTCCACTCTTGAAACACGGTCTTCAAAAATCCCTGCTCTTGCCTCAACTTCTTTGGAAGTCATCTCCCCTTCATATTGAAGGTCCATAAGTTCATCATATTTTTTGTCTTCAACATATACATAATTATCTAAAATTAAGGCCTTGCTAAGTTTAACTATGTTTGCAGATTGAGTGTCGGATAAACGACGAATTGCATTTGCAAAAGTTTCAATTAACATGTTTTGTTTAAATTCGTTCAACAATCCAAATTCAACCGGCGAAATTTCGATGACTTGCGCATAATAGTCGCCATAATCAATGAATCTGTCTTGAGTAAAGCCTGTGAACGGAATTATTGTTTTAACTTCTGCTGTTTGTTTTTTTGCACCACGCGAATATTTCTTCTTTTGAGCAAAAAATCTGAACAAATATCCCAAAGTATAATAAAATCTAATTCCATCTGCAACGGGCAAAAACATTGCCACCGCAAAAATAAGCCAGCCAATTCCAATCCAAACATGGTAATCAAAATTTGCTGTGAAAAGGGCAACTGCAACACCAATGCCAATGAATGCACAAATGATGTCGCTAAGTGTCACGCCTTTGAAAAACTCTGTTTTAATTTTAATTTTTCTAGGAATTATTCTCATTTCCCCTCCCATGTAAATATGGTGTTTCAGTTATTATATACAAATATTAAAAATAAACAAAACAAAAATTAAAATATTAGCGAATTTTCAGACATTTCTTTTGGTTTTTTAATTCCAAAAATATCAAGAATCGTTGGAGAAACGTTGGCCAATTTGCCGTTTTTTAATGAAACATTTTTAAGTTTTTTGCTTACTAAAATTAATGGAACTTTGCTTAGGGTGTGACTTGTTAGTATTTTTCCATTTTCAATCATCTTCTCTGCATTGCCATGATCGGCAGTGATAATTGCATCGCCCCCTGCATGTAAAGTTGCCATGGCAATCTTGTATGCACATTTGTCAATATATCGAATAGCTTTCTTTGTTGCTTTAAAATTGCCAGTGTGACCAATCATATCCGCATTTGAAAGGTTTATAAGCACAAAATCATATTCTTTGCTTTTTATTTTTTTGATTGCTTCTTTTGTTATTTCTCCCGCTTTCATTTTTGGAACACAAGAAAAATTTTGAACGTTATAACTTTCAATAAGCATTCTTTCTTCTCCATCAAAAGGTTTTTCTATTCCACCGTTGAAAAAGAAAGTTATGTGAGCATATTTGGTTGTTTCGGCAACTCTAAATTGCTTTAATTTGTTTTTTGAAAGGACTTCAGATAAGCAATTTTTTATTTTTTCTGGCTCAAAAATCAAATTCACATTCTTAAACGATTTGTCATATTCCGTCATGGTGACAACAAAAAGATTGTCTAAATAGGCACGAGAAAATTCATTGAAATTTTTTTGAGAAAGCGCCGAAACAAGTTCACGCATTCTGTCTGTTCTGAAATTGTAAGAAATGATGACATCTCCACTTTCTATGTTTGGCGAATCAAAAAGTTTGAAAGGTGGAATGAACTCATCAAAGATTTGCTTTTTGTAACACTCGGAAATTTCACGATTTAAATCATTTGTTTTTTGGAACCCATAATCGCTTATTCCTGTCATCATGTTATAAACTCTTTGAACACGGTCGAAACGTTTTTCCCTGTCCATTGCATAAACTCGCCCTGAAACACTTATTATTTCGCCCATTTTTTCTTTGTTCAAAAAATTTTGCATTTCTTCCACATAGCCAATTCCACTGTCTATTGGTGTGTCGCGGCCGTCCAAGAAAGCATGGAAATAAACTTTTTTTATGCCATTTTTTTTGAGTGCAAGAACAACTGCTTTTGCATGCTCAACAGTGCTGTGAACTCCGCCATCAGACAAAAGTCCCATTATGTGAACATTGGACCTGTTTGTTTTTGCATGATTTGAAGCATCTTTTAAAACTTCATTTTTAAAAAACTCTTTGCTTTCAATTGAAGCATTAATTCGTGACAAATCTTGAAAAACAACTCGTCCACTTCCAAGGTTCAAATGGCCTGTTTCACTGTTCCCCATTTGACCTTTCACAAGCCCAACTTCCTGGCCACTTGCATCAAGCAAGCACGAAGGATAATTTTTTTTCAAAAGTTCAATTTTTGGAGAGTTCCCCAAAATTGCATTTCCTTCGCTTCCCTTTCTTTCACCATATCCATCCAAAATCAAAAGTGTTATCATATAAATGTTTTATCACAAATTAAAAAACAATCAAAATAAAATACAAGATGCTTTGCATCCATTTGATATAACTTTGTCGCAACAAAAAAACAGTCAAATGACTGTTTTTTAATCTTCGTCTTCGTCGTCAGCAACTTCTGTTTGTTTGCCTTTCTTCTCAGCTTTTGCTTTTCTCTTATAATAATCGTCAACAGCTGCCCTGATTGCTTCTTCAGCAAGAACAGAACAATGAATTTTTTGTGCTGGGAGCCCGCCAAGAATTTGGATGATTTCAACATTCTTAACTTTCAAAGCATCTTCAATTGTTTTGCCTTTGATAAGTTCA
Source organism: uncultured Clostridia bacterium (assembly GCA_934747765.1). Taxonomy (GTDB): domain Bacteria; phylum Bacillota; class Clostridia; order Christensenellales; family UBA1242; genus UMGS687. The sequence continues at coordinate 127,143 of CAKVGZ010000001.1, read as the reverse complement.
GTTGCAACTGATGTTGAAGTTATTGCCGCAGCACATCCGAAAGTTTTGAATTTTGCGTCTTCAATTATTCCATCATCAGATATTTTGAGATATATTTTCATGATATCGCCGCAAGCTGCGTTGCCAACTTTTCCAATTCCGTTTGCACCTTTAAGTGAACCAACATTTTTTGGATTTTTAAATATTTCTAAAACTTTTGAGTTATACATTCTTACTTATCTCCTTTTTTAGCAGATTTAGTTTGAGGTGACATTTTTCTGAGTCTGTCAACAACTTCAACAAGTTTTTCAACTGTGTAGTCTATATCTGCTTTTGTTGTTGAACGTCCAAAAGAAAATCTGATTGAACCTTGTGAAGTTTCATCCTCCACTCCCATGGCTTTAAGAACATGAGATGGTTCAAGTGCACCAGACGTGCAAGCAGAACCTGTTGAAACAGCAATGCCTTCAAAATCTAGCAAAAGAAGAATTGATTCGCCTTCGATAAGTTCAAAAGAAATGTTAACAATGTTGTTTGCCTTTTGATGAGGGTGACCATTGATAACAACATAAGGAATTTTTGCGTTAATTTGTTTAACGAAGTAATCTCTCAAAGATTTCATTTTTTGATTGTAAACTGCCAAATCTCTAACTGTTATTTCAGCCGCTTTTCCAAAACCAACAACAGCTGGAACATTTGTTGTTCCACCACGTTTGTTTCGTTCTTGATGACCACCATCAATCAAATTTTCAATTCGAATTCCGTTCCTAACATAAAGCGCGCCAACGCCTTTTGGCCCATAAATTTTGTGGGAACTTATGCTCATTGCGTCAATTTCCATGTCAACAACATCAAGTTTTAAAGCACCAAATGCTTGAACTGCGTCAGTGTGGAAAATAACATTGTTTTCTTTACAAATCTTTCCAATTGCTTTTATGTTTTGAATTGTTCCAACTTCGTTGTTAACAGCCATAATTGAAACAAGAGTTGTGTCAGTTCTGATTTGATGAATAAGTTCGGCAAGGTCAACAAGTCCATGTTTGTCAACAGGAAGATATGTGACCTCAAAGCCCTCTTTTTCAAGCGCTTTGCAAGCACCCATGATTGCAGGATGTTCAATTTGGCTTGTGATTATATGACGACCTTTGTTTGCATAAGCGTGTGCGATGCCTTTAATTGCCCAGTTGTCTGCTTCAGTTCCACCAGATGTGAAATATATCTCGTTGGATTTTGCGCCAATTGCTTTGGCAATTCTGTCACGCGCTCTATCAACAAGACCTTGTGCTTCACGTCCAAAAGAATGGATGCTGTTTGGATTTCCGAAGAAAACATTGAAACATGGCATCATTTCATTTAAAACTTCAGTTGCAACATAAGTTGTTGCAGCATTGTCTAAGTAAACTTTTTTGTTCATTTTCACCTCAACGAAAATTCTATCACTTTATTATAACCATGTCAACAAAGGAATAAAAATATTTTATTAAAAAATAAAAAAACAGGAAAATTACCTGTTTATTTTTTCTTTTTAAAAGATAGTTTTTTGAATTTAAGTTTTTTGGCTTCAACGAACATCCCTTTGAAATTAATCAAATTGAATATTCCGCAAAGAAGAACAAACATTCCTGCTCCAACAGTGCACGAAACTGCAAGGTTGAAGAAAAGTGGAAGCACGCCTTCAAGCAAATTTGTGACAAAGAAAGTTATTGATGCCGACGGCAAAGTGAACAATGCCATCAGGCATAAAGGTTTCAAAATTCCAAGCTTAATTTTCAATTTGCGTTTTATCATCAAAACATTTAAAACAGATGTGACAGAAACACAAAGTCCCATTCCAACAACAAGTGCTTTAATGCCAATCAGTGCTGGCAAGAACCAAATTGAAACAAAAAGGAAAACAGAGCCAACAAGATAATTTATGAACGATTTAACTTCCATTCCAAGTGCATTGAGCATGGACGAAGAAATTGTTGTTATTGCCATAGGAACCGAAATCCATGCAGAACTGGAAAGAAGTGCTCCACTTGTCACGTTCCCAAAGAAAAATTGTCCAATATTTTCTCCCGCGCCAATGAACAACGGAACCATCAAGAAAGCAATAAATAATGAAAAGACCAAAGACGAAGTGATTTTGCTGTTGATGTTTTTTGTGTCGTCGGTGCAAACGGAAGCCGAAAGGTCGGGAATGAGAGCTGTGGAAAGTGAGCCAACAAGGGTTATTGGGATGAACAAAAGAGGCATTGTCATGCCAATTGCAATTCCATAAATTGACATTGCTTGAGCAGTTGTGTATCCGCAAGCAATAAGTCGCGAAGGAATGATGAGAGCGATTATTGGTTGAACAAGACTTGAAAGAAATCTGACGGCTGTTATTGGAGTTGATGTTTTTAACACTTCTTTGTAAATTTTCCCAGGTTTTTTGAGTCTTCCACCATAGATAAAATACAAAACAATTGAGAAAATCATCGACAAGAAACACGCAATGCTAAGCGAGAGTCCTGCGCTTATCGAAGGTGACAACGACAAAAATCCAAAAGTGAGCATGAACACACAAAGTGTTATTCTAACAATTTGTTCAAAAAGTTCTGTTATGCAATATCCAAAATAGTTTGAATGACCCCACATTGCCCCGCGAAAGACATTGTAAACTCCCGAAAACAAAACAGCAGGAAGCATAACAATCAAAATTGGATAGCATCTTTCGTCGGTGAACAAAAGAGAAAACAAGTTCTTAAACACAAGAACAATACCAATTAGAATCAGCGAAGAAACAATTGAAATTATGAGTGAAGCCGAAACAAGTTTTGATTCAGATTCTTCATCTTTTTTTGTGAAAAATTTTGCCGATAGTTTCGAAATGACAAGAGGAAGTCCGCTTGCAACAATGGTCAAAAGAACCATAAAAACAGAAAGTGAAACTTGATACAGCCCCAGCGCTTCTGCCCCTAACATTCTTGACAAATAAATTCTAAAAACAAATCCAAGAAGTCTTGTTATCACAGCAAAACCCGTGATAACAAAGACCGTTTTAAAAAGCGATTTCAAAATAAACTCCTTGATAATATATATTGAAAAAAAAGTGAATTTATGAAAAGTTTTGAATATAAATATTTTAGGAGCAAAAAATGAAAATTTCAATCTATAACAATAACAAAGTGTGGTTTTACAGAGTTAAATTGGCAGACGAAAATTTGTCTATTGAAGACTTTGCAAAACGATTCAACTTTTCAGAAGAGAAACTGCGAGAACTTAACTACAACCTTTCAAATTTGAAAAGCGGTGATATTTTAAGAATGCCAGAAAGTTCACAATATTATCATGTTGCAATGCCTCTTGAATCTTATGAAACAATTGCAAAACAATATAATTGTGATGAAAATGATTTGAAAAATATCAATTTGTCGAAAAATTTGTTCATAGGACAAAAGATTTTTATTTGATTTTAAATTACAATGTGATATACTTATAACTACACAAATGAGGTTAATATAATATGATAGTAGTAAAAGAAGTGAAAACATACATACAAAAATGCAAATTTGTTGATTTCCCAAGCAAACTTTATAAGAACAATCCATATTTTGTTCCTTATGTGAGAATGGACGAAATGAATTTGTTCAATCCAAAAAAGAATGTGTCGTATGAAGATTGTGATGCGAAATATTTTTTGGCATACAAAGGAAAAAAAGTTGTTGGAAGAATTGCAGGAATTGTACAAAGATTGTATAACGACAAAACAAATGAAAAGCGTCTTCGTTTTTCGCGTTTTGATGCCATCAACGACAAAGAAGTTGCAAAAGCTCTTTTTGATGCTGTTGAAAACTATGCTAAAGAAATGGGAATGGACACGGTTCATGGCCCTCTTGGATTCAATGACCTCGACCGTGAAGGTTTACTTATTGAAGGATTTGACCAACTTTCGACATTCGAAGAACAATATAATTATGAATATTATCAATCGTTAATTGAAAGCGCAGGTTATGAAAAAGAGATTGATTATGTTGAATACAAAATTTTTCCGATAAAAGAAAGAGATAAACGAATTGACAGAATTGCCGATGCTGTTATGAAAAGAAATAATTTGCATTTTGGAACAGCAAAAAACATGTCCGAATTCATCAACAAATATAAAGATGGGATTTTTAACATTGTTGACGAAGTTTATGCACCACTTTATGGGGTTGTTCCATACACGGACAAAGTTCGCAACCAAATCATTTCTCAATTTAAACTTTTTTTAAATAAAAAATTTTTTTGTGTTATTTGTGACGAAAATGAAAAGGTTGTTGCAATGGGCTTTGCAATTCCTTCTGTGTCTAAAGTTATGCAAGCCACAAAAGGCCGACTTCTTCACCCAAAAATTTTTGGAATAATAAAGGCCGTTAAAAAACCTAGGATTTTAGATCTTGCTCTAACGGGCGTACTTCCAGAATATAGAACAAAGGGAGTTAACGCTTTGTTGATGCAACACTTGATGAATGCTTTATGCAACAAAAACTTGAAGCATCTAGAAACAAACTTAAACTTGGAAGACAACGCATTGATTCAAAATCAATGGAAAAACTTTCCAAATATAAATCACAAAAAACGCCGTTGCTTTATCAAAAAAATATAATTAAAATGAGTCTTTGATTTTTCAAAGACTTTTTTTAATATTTTTTTGTTATTTGTGCAAAATATGAGCATGTTAACACTTATTATAAGAGCCATTTTGGTGTATTTAATTGTTTTGATTGTTTTTCGTTTGATGGGAAAAAGACAACTGGGTCAAATGCAACCTTTCGAACTTGTTCTCACACTTATAATTGCCGACCTGGCAACCATTCCAATGGCCGAAAGTTCAGTTCCAATTCTTCATGGGCTTGTTCCTTTGTTAACTCTTGTCACTGTTCACTTCTTTCTTGCACTTGCCACAAGAAACAGCGATGTGTTAAACACCATCATAAGCGGAAAGCCTGTCATTGTTATAAATCCAGATGGAATTGATTACAAAGCAATAAAAAGTTTGAATATTGCAATCGACGACCTGTTCGAAGCAATTCGAGGCTGTGGATATTTTTCGTTTGACGAAATTCAATATGCCATTGTTGAAACAAACGGAACAGTTAATGTTCTTCCAAAAAAAGAATCTTCTCCGCTCACAATTGGCGACCTTGAAGACTCTGTTTCTGGAAAAAATTTGAAACTAGAAAAATTGAAACAAATTGATGAAACAACAATTCCAATCTCAATCATTGCGGAAGGCAAAATTAACAAAAACAACTTGAAACTTGCTAAATTGTCTGACTCTGAATTAAAAAACATCCTGAAAAAGTCTGGTGAAAAAAATGTCAAGAATATTCTCATTCTAACAATTGATGGAAACGGGAAGATATATTTTCAACCAAAGAAAGGAACTTATAAAATTTTTAGCGTCAATTACACCAAGGAGGTTGTATGAAAAAAGCAATACATATCTCCATAATAATTTTGTTCCTCATTGGAATATGCATAACTGAACAATTGCTCTATCAAAAATATTTCGACGAAACCACTAAAAAAGTTGAAAATCTTCGTGTAATTGCCGAAACCAGCACCGACATTAACACTCAAGAAATTATCGATTTAACAAACGACCTTGAAGATTATTGGACAAAAAAAGAAAGTGTTCTTTGCACTTTCATAAATCATAAAGACATTGAAGATATTGGTGTGGAAATAAGCAAACTTAAACCCGCAATTAAAGAAAATGAAAAACAAATTTTTGTTGAAAGCATAAACTTGATTTCATTTTTCCTCGAATCGTATGAGCACATGATTGGAATTAATGCTCAAAACATTTTTTAAAGTAAACTTTCAATGGCATTTTTCTTTTCTTCAGATTCAAAAACATAACTTCCGCTAACAATCATGTCTGCTCCAAGTTTTCGAATTTGTTTTGAAATGGTTGGATTAATTCCCCCATCAACCTCAATTTTGTAGCCTAATCCCCGCTCTTGTTTTATGCTGACGAGAGCGGATATTTTTTCTTTTGTGTTGTCCAAAAATTTTTGACCGCTTTTTCCCGGTTCAACGCTCATAACCAAAACAACATCAACTAAATCCAAAAACTCTTCGATTTCATATGCCCCTGTTTCTGGTTTTATGCTAAGACCCGCAAGCATTTTTTGTTTTCGAATTTTTTTCAAAGCCTCTCTAACTTGTTTTCCGTTTTTGAAACTTTCAAAATGAACAGTCAAAATGTTTGCTCCAACCCTTTTATAGCATTTTATCTTTTTTATAGGTTTTTCAATCATCAAATGAACATCCAATGGAATCAAACAATTTGAATTTATTTTTTTAACAATTTCTTCGTCAAAGGTTTTTTGTGCAACAAATTTTCCGTCCATAACATCGCAATGCAAAAAATCTGCTCCAGATTTTAGAATTTCTTTTGCATAATCAACAATTTTCTTTTCAAAATTTTTTCCATTTTTGATTGGGTCTGTTGAAACCGAAACATAACAATTATTTTTCATAACTATATATTATCATAAAAATTTATTTTTCAAACATTATTTTCACTCAAAAATTTGTTTCGAAGTTGCCCACAAGCACCTTCGATGTCTTCACCCATTGTTCTTCGAACAGTTGCACTCATGCCCAAACTTTCAAGTTTGCTCAAAAACGCATAAACTTGTTTTTTATCCGTCCCCACCAATCCCCTTTCAGCAACTGAGTTTAATGGAATTAGATTTATGTGCGTTGGAAAACCTTTTAACAACTGCTTTAACTCATTTGCGCAATCAAAACTGTCATTTAAACCTTTTATCATGGCATATTCAAACACAACACGGCGACCAGTTTTTTTGAAATAATATTTTGCACTGTCGATGACATCTTTTAAACAATATCTGTTTGCAATTGGCATAACTTTTTTTCTTATTTCATCATTGGAAGCATGAAGTGAAATGGTTAATGTAACGGAAAATCCGTCATCAGCAAGCTTCCTAATTTTTTCTGGAAGTCCGCAAGTTGAAAGAGAAATGTTTCTTTCACTAATGTTCAAACAAAACTTTTCATTAACAAGTTTTAAAAATTTAGCAACTTCGTCATAGTTGTCAAGAGGCTCTCCGCTTCCCATAAGAACAATGTTGCAAATTTTTCTGTCATCCTTTGTTCCACCAAGTTCTCTGTTAACTGCCAAAACTTGACCCAAAATTTCACTTGCATCAAGATTTCTCAAAAGTCCATTAAGACCGCTTGCACAAAACTTGCAACCCATTCTGCATCCAACTTGAGTTGAAACGCAAATTGTGTTTCCATATTTATAACTCATCAAAACGCCTTCGATGACATTTCCATCTTGAAGTTTGTACAAAAATTTTGTTGTTTTGTCTTTGCTGACAATTTTTTTTAGAATGCTAACTGGATTTGCAACGTAAGTTTCTGAAAGAGTTTTTCTTAACTCTTTTGAAAGATTTGTCATTTCATCAATTTGAAAACCTGCATAAGTTAACTCAAAAATTTGTTTCGCACGAAACTTTTGCTGTTTCAAATCCAAAACAACATTTTCAATTTCTTCATAACTCAATCCCAACAAACTTTTTTTCAAAATTTTCTTCCGTTTAAATAATTTTTATAATCCAAAATTTTCCCACCAGGCGCCTGAAGTTTTAAAATTTTAATTGCATCTTTTCCACATTTAATTTTTATCCCCTCATTTCGGTCGGAACAAATCACCGTTCCAAAAGGAATGTTTTCATCGCATTCAACAACTTCAGTTTCATAAATTTTTATTTTTTCATCACCTCTAACAACAAAAGTTGCTGGCGCAGGACACAAAGCACGAACTTTGTTGTGTACACGAATTGCAGAATCTGAAAAATCCAGTTCCAAGTCCTCTTTTTTTATCATCTTTGTGAAAGTTGCTTCATTTTCGTCTTGAACTTCTTCGCTAACATTTCCCGATTCAATGTCCGAAACAACTTTGACAAGCAGTTTTGCTCCCATTTCAGCAAGACGATTTGAGAGTTGCCCGCCTGTTTCATCTTGGTTGATTGGTGTTTCTGCTTTCGAAAGCATATTGCCAGCATCAACTTCAAGAGCAACACGCATAATTGTCACTCCCGTTTTCTCTTCTCCATTCATGATTGCAGAAACAATTGGCGATGCTCCGCGATATTTTGGCAAAAGTGACGCATGCACATTTATGCATCCATATTTTCCAATGTCAATTATTTCTTGCGACAGAATTTGACCATACGACACAACAACAATGAGGTCGGGGTTCAAAGTTTTTAGCTCATCAACTCCCTCGATTCTTATTTTTTGATATTGCAACACTTTCAAATTGTTTTCAAGCGCAAATTTTTTCATGTTTGAAAACTCAAGTTTTTTGCCTCGCCCATTAGGCTTGTCAGGTTGACAAACAACTGCCAAAATTTCGTGGCCACTTGTAATCAATTCTCTTAAACTTGGAATGGAAAAATCACTGCTTCCCATAAAAACAATTTTCATTATTCGTCTTCTCCACATTCTCTTATCATTTTGTCTGTGAACACAATTCCATCAAGATGGTCAATTTCGTGGCACAAAACTCTTGCCAAATACTTCTCTCCAGTCAATGTAAAATCGTATCCAAGACGGTCTTGTGCCTTAACAGTGACTTCCATTGGTCGTTCAACGTATCCTCGAATTTTTGTTACACTCAAACAACCTTCAGTGTCGATATCACTTCCACTTGAAGCAATTATCTCTGGATTTATAAGTTCAACAAACATATTGTTGCATTCAATTATAACCACACGTTTTAACACTCCAACTTGAACAGCTGCAATGCCCATGCCTCTGTTTTTGTCCATAGTTTCTTTCATATCGTCTAAAAGTTGCCAAAGTTTTTCATCAAATTCTTTAACAATTTTGCTGTGTTTTCTTAATATTTCATCATCTTTTCCAATTTTACAAACATTTCTAATAGCCATAAAAACTCCTAACTTAAACTTTGCGGATTTATTTCAACAAAGCACGAAACTCTTGGTGATTTTTCGTCACATGCATTATACACAAGTTCGGTTATATTTTCAATATTTTCATTCAAAACTCGCATCAAAATTTGATATCTGAATTTTTGCTTAATTTTTGACACCGGCGATTTCATTGCATCAAGATATATAAAATCCGACTTATATTGATCTTTGATTGCCACAATTTTATTGTAGCATGATTTTATATTTTCCTTAACAAGTTCTTCGTTATCTCCCGAAAACATTATTCTAAAAATTGTTGAAAAAGGTGGAAATTTTGTTGTTTTTCTTAAATTAATTTCTTTTTCATAAAAACCTTTGTAGTTATAATTTGACGCAAAATTATAAACATATTTTCGTGGAGAATATGTTTGAAGAATAACTTTTCCTTCACTCTCACTTCTCCCAGCACGGCCTGCAACCTGTGTTATGAGCGAAAAAGTTCGCTCTGCACTTTTGTAGTGACTTTGATACAGCCCTTGGTCGGCATCAATAATTCCCACCAACGTCACATCTGGAAAGTCGTGACCCTTGGCAACCATCTGCGTGCCAACAAGAATTGCTGGCTTGTTTTTCCCAAAGTGCGACAAAATCTTTTGATGGGCGTCTTTTGTTCTGGTTGTGTCATTATCCATTCTGAAAACTGGAACTTCAGGAAACAATTTTTGAAGTTCTTCAACAACCTTTTCTGTGCCAATTGCGCCCTCTTTTATGTGTTGACTTCCGCATTCAGGGCATGCCGTTAACGCTTTGAATTTTTTTCCACAATAATGACAAACAAGTTTATTTTCAAATTTGTGATAGACAAGAGAAACATCACAATCGGAACATTTTGCAACATATCCGCAATCTCTGCATCGCATAAATGAAACAAATCCACGTCTGTTCAAAAACAAAATTGCTTGTTTCTTTTGAGAAAAACAATTTTCCATTTCATCAAGAAGACGCCTTGAAAACATTGTGTTATTTCCATATCTAATTTCTCCAAGCATGTCAACAATTTCAATTTTTGGCATGCTTTTTCCATTCACACGAATTGGCATTTCAACAAGTTGGATTTCGCCCTTTTGAGCGAGATAATATGTTTCAATTGCAGGGGTTGCACTTCCAAGAACAAGAAAACAACCATTCTTTTTTGCACGAAACTTTGCAATTTCAAAAGTGTTGAAACGTGGATTTGTTTCACTTATATACGACCCGTCATGCTCTTCGTCGATGATTATTGCTCCCAAATTTTGAAGAGGTGCAAAGATTGCCGACCTTGCTCCAATTGCAATTTTTGCCTGACCTGTCAGCAATCTTGTCCATTCGTCAAAACGTTCACCAGCAGAAAGACCGCTGTGGAGAATGGCAACGGTGTCGCCAAATCGATTTTTAAAATTTCTCAAAACTTGAGGTGTAAGTGAAATTTCAGGCACAAGCATGATTGCGGTTTTTCCTTTTTCAATTTCACGTTCGATGAGTGTCATATACACTTCGGTCTTTCCACTTCCTGTGACCCCATGTAGCAAAAAAATGCCGTCGCCAGAAATTTTTTCAACTGCACGTTTTTGGTTTAGAGAAAGTTCGTGGCGATTATTCTCTGTTTCGAAAAGACTTTTAGGTTTTCTCATTTTTTGGGAAAGTTGAACCTTTATCGCTCCAAGTTTTTCAAGTGCAGAAATTGATGAAGATGAAAAATCTTTTAATTTCTCATTTTCAATAATTTTATTTTTTTTCAAATAATCAACTATTTCAAGTTGTTTTTTTGCTCTTGAAAAATCATGCGAAGAAAAATCAAATTCATCGTTCAAAACATAATTTTTCAAATATATTGGTTTAATTTTTTCCCCACGCATTTGAGAAGGGATGAAAAGCCTTAGACAGTCAACCAACTTTAGATGAAACTTTTTCTTCATAAACGAAGCAAGTTCAATCATCTCAGGCAAAATGGTTGGCGATTTGTCAATCACACCATAGAATTCTTTCAATTTTGCTTTGTCCACACTAGATTCATCTTTTTGACCAATCACATAACCTTCAATTCTTCGGGGCCCAAAAGGAACAAAAACGCGATAGCCAACCAGATTTTGACCGTCATAAATTTCAGGGATTTTGTAATCAAAAACCCTGTCAACTTCACTTGAGCTAACTTCAACAATAACTTCTGCAATCATTTTCAATATTCTAACAAAAAAAGAACAAATTGCAAAGTGCAATTCATTCTTTTTTGAATTTTTTGTCATTAAATGTTTGAAACAATTTTTCCTTCATAAATTTCATCAGCAGCAAGACTTATCGCCTTTTTGTCACTTTTTTCAATTTCTGCAGGAATTCTTTTTTCAAGTTCCTTTGCTCTTTTTGCCATAACAATGCTGAGTTTATACTTGTTTCCGCCCATTTTTTTTACCATTTCATCAATTGGTGGTTCAATCATCATAAAGCCTATTCTCCTTAAATCGTTTTTGAGTATAGCACACTTTTTTCAATTTGTGAACTATTTTTCGATTATCTTTAAAAATTCTTGTTCGTTAATAACTTTAATTCCAAGTTTATTTGCCTTTTCAAGTTTGCTTCCAGCGTTTTCGCCTGCAATAATAAGGTTTGTTGATTTCCCAACACTCGAAAGAACAATTGCTCCTTTGTTTTCCAAAATTTTTGTTGCTTCAAGTCTTGAGAAATTTTCAAGTGTTCCGGTCAAAACAACATTTTTCCCACTCAAAAATTCATTTTCTTCAATTCTTTCTTTTTGAAGAGTTATGCCTTTGTTAAATAGGTTTTCAATCTCTCGAAGATTCTTTTCATTTTTGAAATATCCAAAAATGCTTTCAGCAACAATTTCACCAACATCTCGAACATTCACCAAATCTTCAAAACTTGCAGATTTAATATTTTCAAATGTTTTGAAATTCTTAACTAAATCTTTTGCAGTTTTTAGGCCAACATTTTTTATTCCCAAAGCAAATATAAACGAAGAAATTGAAACTGTTTTGCTTTTTTCAATTGATTCAATCAAATTTTTTGCTTTTTTGTCTTTAAACTTGTCAAGTTTCAAAAGTTGCTCATATGTTAAATCATAAATATCAGAAATTTTCCTAAGTCCCAGTTGTGTGTAAAGTCGCTCAACTGTCTTTTCACTCAATCCGTCGATATCCATCGCTTCTTTTCCGCAAAAATGGGTTATCGAATCAATAATCTGTTCTTGACAGTCAACATTTGTGCAAAAAAGGTTTGCTCCAATTTCGCTAAGTTCTCCCCCGCAACAAGGACATTTTGTTGGTGGCAGAATCTCTTTTGAAGAAGGCAAATCTTCGGCAAGACCCAAAATTTCTGGAATAACTTCGTTGCTTCTTCTAACAAACACTCTACTTCCAATTTTGACATTCTTTCTCTGTATGTCACCCATATTGTTTAGTGTTGCTCGCGAAACTTTTGCTCCAGCCAAAACAATTGGTTCAACTTGCGCAATAGGGGTCAATTTCCCAGTTCTTCCAACTTGCCAAACAACATCGTTTAAAATTGTGGAAATTTCTTCAGCTTCATACTTGTAGGCAATTGCCCATTTTGGAAATTTTGATGTGTATCCAATTTCTTCTCTTGGTGCAACTTCGTTCAGTTTAACAACAATTCCGTCCATAAGAATGTCGAGCGAATTTTTTATTTCACCAACTTTTTTAATTTCTTCAATAATTTCTTCTGCGGTTGAACAAATCTTTAAAAAATTTGAAGTTTTAAAGCCATTTTCAATCAAAAACTTGTTTTCTTCTTCTTGAGTTTTAAATTTCTTTCCTTCAATGTAATTAATTGAATATGCAAATAAATCCAAATTTCTTTTTGCTGTTTCTTTTGGATTCAAATTCCTGATTGCCCCAGCAACAGCGTTTCGGGCATTTTTCAAAGGCTCAGTTGCAATTTTGTTATATTTTTCCAAGTTAGAAAGCGTAATCATCCCTTCGCCCTGAACAACAAGCTTTCGCTTGAATGGAATTTCTAAAGGAACAGATTTTATTGTTTTGGCCTGCTCGGTCACATCTTCGCCAACTTTTCCATTTCCGCGAGTTCCTGCGCGCTTGAACATTCCATTTTCATATTCAACAACAATTGAAAGCCCATCAAATTTGTATTCCACACTGAAAGTTGAATTTGGAAATTCTTGTTTAATTCCATTCACCCACGACACAATTCCTTCATAGGTCTGAGATTTGTCGAGGCTGTATAAAGGAACATTATGCACAAATTTTTTGAAACCTTCCAAAATTTCTCCCCCAACACGTTGGGTTGGAGATGAAGGCAGAATTATGCCTGTTTCCTTTTCAAGCATAACAAGTTCGTCATATAGCTTGTCATATTCAGAATCAGAAATGGTTGGCGCGTCAAGAACATAATAATTTCTAACATGAACATTGAGCTCGTCAACAAGTTTTTCCATTCTTTTAATTTTTTCCATTAAATAACCCCCGTGATGAAAAGAACAACCAAAACTATCAACAACAAAAATGAGCCGTAAATCATAAAATCCAAAAATCGTTTTCCAGCTTCCTCCGATTTTCTTTCATCTTGAATTATTGTTCCGTTGATATATTTTCTCTTTTTAGTTTTTTCACTGATATATTCCGAATCTTCAATTCCAACAATTTCTTCTGTTTCTTCAGCAGGCTTTTCCTTAACAACCTTTTCTTTTTTTTGCTGTTTGCGAATTCCTTCTGCTGGCTTAGATGATTTTTGAACTTTGGTTTCAAAAACTTTTGCTTGTCTTTTTTGTTTTTGCTTTTCAATTTTTTCTCGAAGAACTTGCCTGTCTTGCTTTTCCTGCTCCTTCAAATATGCACTAAGTTTAGAAAACGCATCATTAATTTCTCTTGTTTTTTCTTCAGCAAAAGAAATACTACCCTTATAACAATCAGGGTGGTACTTCTTCAATAAACTGTTTCTTGCATTTTTCACTTCGTCAAGTGTTGCGTTTGTTGGAAGTCCTAAAACCTTGTAGTATTGTTTCATTAAGAGTAGTATATCATAATAAATAAATTTTTACAATTACCAAATAACTTTTTACACAAATTATTTGTTATCTGCAACTGTTTCATCAGACTTAACTTTGCGTCTTCTTGGAACTGCCATATCAATTCTGCCAAGAGAATAAATTGCATAGAATGCAAGCCATAGAGAAGCTGTAAAAACCAAAACATAAACAATTATGCTTCCTGCATTATATCCTCCAAAAATTGCTGACACCATGTTCCAGTTGAAAATTCCAATAAGCCCCCAGTTCAATGCTCCAATCAAAACAAGAATGAATGAAATGATGTTCAAAACTATAAATGTCATATTAACCTCCCTTGCTATTAGTTTTCCACGCTTCTTAGCCTTTATACAAAAGATTTGAATAATTATCAGTTGTGTCCATAAGTTCAAATTATTTGACATCGCAAAAAATGTGTGATATATTAAACATCGTGAGCGGATATGGCGGAATTGGCAGACGCGCTAGACTTAGGATCTAGTGGGAAACCGTGGGGGTTCAAGTCCCTTTATCCGCACCAAATTTATTTCGAGTCATTAGGCTCGATTTTTTATTGCAGTGGGACTTGAACTAATTAAAAAACTCGCCAAGGCGAGTTTTATATCATAATTTATCAATTGAAACAGAATGTAATCCTGATTTATCTAATTTATAAACTTTTGAACACACATCTTTTATGAACTTTCTATCATGCGATACAGTAATTATACCACCTTTATAATCTGTAAAAAGTTGTCTGATTACAGGATTTGATAATGGACTGAGATTTCTTGTGGGTTCATCTAAAACTAGAATATTATTTTTGTCGACAACAATCTTTAACAAGGCAACTTTCGCTTTTTGCCCCTCACTTAAGTCGAATATTTTATGTTCCATTTCCTCTGCTGTAAATTTTAAACTACCCAGAAAAGTTCTAGGATTATATTTCATATTCGATGTTGTTAACGCTTCTATGGGAGTCATATCATAATCTAAAATATCGTAATAATTTTGTGAAAAATAACCAACCTTCAAACCTTTAACACTTTTTAGTGTTTCAACAATTCGTTTTATTAAAGTTGTTTTTCCGCAACCATTATTACCTACAATAGCAATTTTTTCGGGTCCAAATATATTTAAATTGACATTATTGGCCAAAATTTTATCCCCTGCTTTCAATTCTTTAATATTTAGTTTAAGAACTTCTTTCTGTTTAGGGATAGTTATTGTAGTATCAATTAAAATATTGATCGATTCTTCAACATCCGGAATTTCTGTCATCTCTTTATTTTCATATTTTTTCTCTAAAGAAACAACGTTTGCCATTTTTTTTGCCACAATTCTTCCAGCCGATGGGTCTTTTTTCGAAGCAACTAGAGCATTTTCAACCTTTTGTTTTATTTGTCTTAAAATTTCTTCTTTTTTTGTTTGTTCCCTTCTTTCGCTATAAGCAATTTGTGTTTGATGTTGAATATGTTGTTTTCGTTCTTGTACATAGTTAGCATACGAAGTACGTTTGAAAGTAGTTTTTGGTTTTGTTTTTCTAATTAATTGTTCAATATGTAAAATAACATTTGCTGTGTTCTCTAACAAAACTTCATCATGTGAAATAAAAATCACTATGCCATTAAATTCATTTATTACTTTTTGAAGAATATTTAACATCTCAATATCTAAATCATTAGTCGGTTCATCCAACAACAAAATGTCTGGCTGCTGTAGCAAAATTTTTGCCAACTGAATTTTAACCTTTTCACCACCAGATAAATTTTTTATTTGTTGCCCATTTTCTAGATATTCAATTTTAAAATTAAAAGATTTTAATAAATTCTCTAAGTTATGAAAATTTTCATAAAAATCATAATTAGGTTCGCTATCTAAATCACTTTTTAAAAAATAATCTATCACTAAAAAATTATTCCATCTAGCATCTAATTTTTGTTCTAAATATCCAAAAACTTTTGAATCAGATATAACTTTTCCATTTACTACGCAATATGTTTCAACATCTTTTCGATTCAAAATAGTTTTTAATAAGGTAGATTTGCCATTACCTTCTTCTCCAATGATGGCTAGTTTATCTCCTTTGTTTAAAGAAAAAGATAAATCATCAATTAACTTGCGACCTTTGAGTGTTTCGATAGATATGTTTTCCAATTTTATCATTAATTTACCTCACTATATTTGAAATTATTTGAGATAAGCGGTCATATATAATCTTTTTACAAGCATCGTTATCCTAAAAACACTTTTTTTAATTTTATTAAAGAATTGTATACATTGTCAAACAAAATCGATTAAATTAAAAAACTCGCCAAGGCGAGTTTTTTTGCGTAAACGCGATTAGTCTTCCATTACATAGTAACTTCCGGAATGTTGTGTTGCAGGGAATCTTTGACCTTTTTCAAGATATGTTGCTCCCCCACATCTTCCGTTTGCATCATAGCAAGCGTAATTTGCAGATTCTGGTGCTTGTTCACCTGGTCTCCATTGTCCATTCATGTTTTCACCTCCCATATTAAGTTGTGCAAAATTTCATCAGATATTCATGCCGAATTTTGCTGTTTTTATATAACATTTTATAAAAATAGGTTATAATAATAGAATGGAGAAAAAGAATTTTGAACTGGTTTCAAATTATAAACCTTCTATAGACCAACAAAACGCAATCGACGAGTTGACTGCGGGTTTAAACGACGGTCTTAAAAACCAAGTTCTTCTTGGAGTTACAGGAAGCGGAAAAACTTTCACAATGGCGAACATAATAAAAAACATAAATCGACCAACTCTTGTTATCGCCCACAACAAAACGCTTGCTGCTCAACTTTGCAATGAATTTAGAGAATTTTTTCCAAACAATCGTGTTGAATATTTTGTTTCATATTATGACTACTATCAGCCTGAGGCATATATTGTTTCGAGCGATACATACATAGAAAAAGATATGGCCATCAATGACGAAATTGAAAAACTTCGAAACAGTGCAACAGCATCACTATTTGAACGAAGCGACACAATTATTGTGGCATCGGTGTCGTGCATATATGGTTTGGGCGACCCAGAAGAATATTCTTCGCTCCAAGTCAATGTTCGCGAAGGCGACGAAATTGACCGCAATGTTATCATTCGAAAACTTATTGAAATTCAATACACAAGAAACGACGTAGATTTTAAACGTAGCACTTTCCGAGTTAAAGGCGACACTTTGGACGTGTTTCCAGCAAACAGCAGTGAAATTGCAATTAGAATTGAATTCTTTGGTGACGAGATTGAACGAATTTATCAGTTCAATCATTTAACTGGTGAAAAACTTTTTGAACTGAAAGCATACACATTTTTCCCTGCAACGCATTATGCAATTTCTAGAGATAGAATGAGCAAAGCAATTGAACAAATTGAAACTGATAAAGAAATTGAAGTTAAAGCATTTGAAGACCAAAAAAAATATTTGGAAGCTCAAAGACTGAATGAAAAAGTTAATTATGACGTTGAAATGATGAAAGAAGTTGGATATTGCAACGGAATTGAAAATTATTCAAGATATTTTGACGGACGTGAAATTGGCGAAGCGCCTTTCACTCTTCTCGATTATTTTCCAAAAGGATTTGTTACTTTGATTGACGAAAGTCACATGACAATTCCCCAAATTCGCGCAATGTACAATGGAGATAGAGCGAGAAAGGATAACTTGGTTTCCTATGGATTCAGACTTAAATCGGCATACGACAACAGACCACTCAATTTTGACGAATTTAAACAAAAAGTTAATCAAACAATTTTTGTTTCGGCAACACCTGGCAAGTATGAACTTGAAGTGGCCGACAAAGTGACCGAACAATTAATTCGTCCAACTGGTCTTTTGGACCCATCGATTGAAATTCTGAAAACAGAAGGACAAATTCAAGTTTTGTTGGAAAAAGTTAATGAAGTGACTCAAAAAGGTGGAAGAACGCTTGTCACAACTTTAACAAAAAAAATGGCAGAAGATTTGACGAATTATCTTTCTGAACACAAAGTTAAAGCAAGATATCTTCATTCCGAAATTGACACTATGGAGCGAATTGATATAATAAACGACCTTAGAAGTGGCGAATATGACGTGCTTGTTGGAATAAACCTTCTTCGTGAAGGTTTGGATTTGCCAGAAGTTATGCTGGTGGCAATTTTGGATGCAGACAAGGAAGGATTTTTGCGTAGTGAAGGCGCGCTGATTCAAACAATAGGCCGTGCTGCAAGAAACAGTGAAGGACACGTGATTATGTTTGCCGACAGAATTACAGGCGCAATGAGAGTTGCCATTGACGAAACAAACAGGCGCCGAACAATTCAAGAAGCCTACAACAAGGAACATGGAATTGTTCCAACAACAATTAAAAAACAAATCAAGAACACAATTGAAATAACTAAAAAATCTAAATCACAAATTTCTGTTGCAAAGATTCCTGAGGAGATTGAAAAATTGAAATCGCTTATGAAAATTGCTTCTGCAAATTTAGATTTTGAACTTGCTATAAAATATCGTGAAGAAATTGGAAAATTAAAAAAGAGGTTGGAAAATGCAAAACGATAAAATTATTATTAAAGGTGCAAGAGAAAACAATTTGAAAAATGTAAATCTTGAAATTCCAAGAAACAAACTTGTTGTTTTCACAGGAGTTAGTGGAAGTGGGAAAAGCACACTTGCATTCGACACCATTTTTGCTGAGGGTCAAAGAAGATATATGGACTCTCTTTCTTCCTATGCAAGGCAGTTTCTTGGTCAGTCATCAAAACCAGATGTTGACAGCATTGAAGGTTTGTCGCCTGCAATTTCAATTGACCAAAAATCAACAAATCACAATCCGCGTTCAACAGTTGGAACAATAACCGAAATTTACGATTATTTGCGTTTGTTATATTCCAAAATTGGAAAGCCATTTTGCCCAAACTGCCACAAAGAAATTTCAACTCAAACAATTGACCAAATTGTTGACAAATTGCTTGAAAATGAACCAGGAACAAAACTTTTGATTGTTGCTCCAATCATAAAAGGAAAAAAAGGTCAACATAAAGAAATTTTTGATTCAATTTTGAAAAAAGGTTTTTCACGTGTTTTGGTGGACGGAAAAATAAAAAAATTGGATGAAGAAATTGAACTTGAAAAAAATCTAAAACATTCAATTTCTGTTGTGGTTGACAGATTAACCATAAAAGATGAAATTAAAGAACGTTTGGCAGAAAGCGTTGAGCAAGCCCTTTCGTTAAGTCATGGAGTTATTGACGTGTTTTTCGAAAACAATCGTCATGAAGTTTACAGCACACGCCACTCCTGCCCAACTTGCGGATATTCGTTGGAAGAAATTTCTCCTCGACTTTTCAGTTTTAACAATCCTTATGGAGCATGTCCAAATTGCCTTGGACTTGGATATACAATGGACATTGACGAAAATTTGTTATTAAAAAACAACAATCTTTCTGTGAAGGGAGGCGCGTTCAATGTTTCAGGGTGGAAGTATACTTATGGTGGAATGTGCAAAGGTTTTTTTGACGCAATTTCAAAAAAGTATGACATCGATTTAACTGAGCCAATTAAAAACTTGTCACGAAAAAAACTTGACATTTTTCTTTATGGAACAGGCGATGAAATGTTGGACGTGTACTATCAAGTGGGAAAAAGTGAGAAATATATTCACGCACCATTTGAAGGAATTTTAAACAATTTAAAACGTCGTTTCAAAGAGTCTTCAAGCGAATTTATGCGAGGCGAAATTGAGAAATTGATGAAAAATCAAAAATGCCCAGTTTGTCATGGAAAACGTTTGAAAGAAAGTGCATTAACAATAAAAATTAACGGTCTTGACATTGCCGAAATGTGCGATATGTCAATCGAAAAACTCTCCGAGTTTATCGATAACATAAAACTTTCAAATTATGACCGAAAAATTTCAGAAGCCATCGTCAAAGAAATAAAATCAAGACTAGACTTTTTGAAAAACGTCGGCTTATCATATTTAACACTTTCTCGTCAAGCAGAAACGTTGAGTGGTGGCGAAGCACAACGAATTCGTCTTGCAACTCAAATCGGAAGCGGACTTACTGGCGTGTTGTACATTCTTGACGAGCCTAGCATTGGCCTGCACCAAGTTGATAACGAAAAACTTTTGAACACTCTTTTTTCACTTAGAAATTTGGGAAACACACTCATTGTTGTTGAGCACGACGAAGAAACAATCTTGTATGCCGACTATGTTGTTGATGTTGGGAAATTTGCTGGTGTGCATGGTGGCGAAATTGTGGCAACTGGAACACCTCAAGACATCATGAACTGCCCTGATTCGATAACTGGCAGATTTCTTTCTGGGAAAGAAAAGATTGAAATCCCTGAAAAACGCAGACGTCCAAAAGGATTTTTCAAAATATCAGCATGTTCAGAAAATAATTTGAAAAACATTGAGGCCAAATTTCCAGTTGGCTGTTTCACTTGTGTGACTGGAGTTAGCGGAAGCGGAAAAAGTTCGCTTGTTTCTCAAACTTTATATCCAATTTTGGCAAATGCTCTAAACAGAAGCGACCGTCCAGAAGGCAAACATGGAAAGGTGCAAGGATTGGAACTTTTCGACAAGGTCATCAACATCGACCAATCGCCAATTGGAAGAACTCCTCGAAGCAACCCTGCAACCTACACAGGTGTTTTCACACCAATCCGCGAACTTTTTGC
This sequence comes from uncultured Clostridia bacterium, assembly GCA_934747765.1. Classification (GTDB taxonomy): domain Bacteria; phylum Bacillota; class Clostridia; order Christensenellales; family UBA1242; genus UMGS687. Next base: position 106,508 of record CAKVGZ010000001.1, on the reverse strand, counting down.
GTCAACCCAAACCGCAAAGGTCAAAGGTTTCACATCTTCTCGTTTCAGTTTCAATATCCCTGGAGGACGTTGCGAGCGCTGTGAAGGCGAAGGCATGAAGACCATCGAAATGTTTTTCTTGCCAGATGTTGAAATCCCATGCGAAGTGTGTGAGGGAAAAAGATATAATCAAGAAACTCTCTCTGTTTTATACAAAGGCAAAAACATAAGTGACGTTCTTGATATGACAGTTGAATATGCTTTGGAATTTTTCAAAAATATTCCCGCCATTCGAACAAAACTCCAAGCGCTCAATGATGTTGGTTTGGGATATATAAAACTTGGACAATCGTCCACAACTTTGAGTGGAGGCGAAGCACAAAGGGTCAAACTTGCAACCGAACTTGCAAAACGTGGAACGGGAAAAACCTTGTATATTCTCGATGAACCAACAACCGGTCTTCACATGTATGATGTGAAAAAACTTGTTGACATTCTCCAAAAATTTGTTGACAAGGGAAACACTGTTGTGGTCATTGAACACAATCTTGACCTTATAAAAGTTGCCGATTACATCATCGACCTCGGCCCAGAAGGTGGCGACCATGGTGGCGAAATTGTGGCATCGGGAAATCCTGAAAAGGTTGCAAAATGCGAAAACAGTTACACTGGAATGTATCTAAAAAAGATTTTAAGTAAGGAAAAGAATGATAAGTAATATAAAAGAAAAAATCAGAACTCTCCCGCTTTCAAGTGGTGTTTATATCATGAAAAATGAAAGCGGAGAAATCATATACATTGGCAAAGCGAAAATCTTGAAAAACAGAGTTTCGCAATATTTTCAAAACACAAAAAAACTTCCAAAAGTTCAGTTAATGGTGGACAATATATATGATTTTGAATACATTTTAACGCCAAGCGAACTTGATGCTTTCATTTTGGAAAACACGCTCATCAAAAAACACAAACCTTTCTTCAACATTCTTTTAAAAGACGGAAAACAATATCCTTACATTCGTGTCAATCCAAAAGAAATGTATCCTCGCTTCAGCGTTGTGAGAAAAGTCAAAAAAGATGGCGCAAAATATTTTGGACCATATTTTGGAAAAATCAATGCCTATGAAATTCTGAAAACAATAAACATAGCCTATCCAGTCAGAACTTGCAACAAAGAATTCAAGGTGAAAAAAAGAACTCGTCCTTGCTTAAACTACTCTCTTGGACTTTGTAGCGGACCTTGTTGCGATAAAATTTCTCAAGAAGATTATAAAATTATTGTTAATAAAGCGATGCGATTCTTAAACGGCGAAGAAAAAGAAATAAAAGAAATTTTAAAAAACAAAATGGAACTTGCAAGTGAAAGCGAAAATTTTGAGCTTGCAATAACGCTCAGAAACAGGCTTTCAATGATTAATGAATTATCTAATAAGACTGTTGTGGACCTTGCTAAGAATGCCGAAATGGACGTGTTTGCTGTCATCGAAACACCAAATCACCGCGCAATAAACTGCACAATTGTTAGAACAGGAAAGATTTTGTCGAGCAAAAATTTTGATATTTCAAGCTCAAACGAAACAGTAAGCGAATCTGTTTCATCATTCTTGTTGCAATATTACAACAATAAATTGATTCCAAAAACAATTTTATTCAATGAAAATATTGATTTTTCTTTGATAAAAGAAGCACTCACAATTGCTTCTGGACGTGAAATTGAATTTTCTGTTCCAATCAAAGGAGCAAAAAAACGACTCGTTGATATGGCAACAAAAAATATAACAAACTATTTGCAAAAAGAAATCATCTCCAAAGATGACACAATAAATTTTGAGATGGCAAATGCTTTGCAAAAAGCATTAGGATTTTCGAAGCCAATAACAAGATTGGAATGCTACGATATCTCACACATCTCGGGCACAAACAAAGTGGGGTCAATGGTTGTTTTTGAATTTGGAAAGCCAAACAAAAATGATTATAGAAAATTTAAAATAAAAACTGTTGAAGGCAACGACGACTTTGCGTGTCTTCAAGAAGTTCTTTCAAGGCGTGTCAAAGATTATGGCCTTCACAGCGACATTTCGTTTTCAAAAAAACCCGACCTTTTGATAATCGATGGCGGAAAAGGTCAACTTTCTTCTGTTTGCGAGCAACTTGTGGCAACCAGTTTCGAAAATGTTCCAATCATATCTTTAGCCAAGAAAAACGAAGAAGTTTATCTTCCAAAGAAATCAATTCCATTGATATTTGAAAAAGGAAGTTTAGAACTTCGTTTGCTTCAAAACATTCGAGATGAAGCACACAGATTTGCAATAACATTTCATAGAGAATTGCGAAATAAAAATGCGTTTAATTAAACGCATTTTTTATATCTTCCACATTTTCCACATTTCCGCAAACAGACACAACATAATTTTTGCTGTTAAACAATTTTTTTGCACACTTTTTGACGTCTTCCAATGTCACGCTTTCAATCTCTTCCATTTTTTCTTCAAAACTTGGGATATTTTTGAAATAATGATATTTTTTTGCATTGTTTTTTGCTTGCCTTGAAACACTGTTCATTCCATAAACATAGTCGGCCTTGAACTTTGTTTTTGCAATTTCAAGTTCGTGCTGATAAACTCCGTTTTCCGAAATTTCATTCAATATTTTCTTAATGTTAATTAAGGCTGACCCAACTTTCTCGTTAGACGTTGCAATGAAAATTTGAAAGTATCCAAATTCTTTTGCAAAAAAAGTGCTTGCCCCACATGAATAAGCCAGTCCCAACTTTTCACGAAGCTCGTTGAAAAATCTTGAACACATTCCAACTCCACAAATAACACTCAACAACATAAGTGGATTGACTTCGTCGGAATAAATGTTTTCTGACTTAAAAAGTATATAAATTTTCGATTGATTTTCATCCTTTTTATGGAAAACAAAATTATTTTCAACATCCTTAATAACAATTTCATTGCTTTCTTGAGGTTCAAATTTGCAATCAAGAATTTTTGAAAAATATTTTTCAACAATGTTTTTTGCCTCGTCATAATCTATGTTTCCCGCAATAGAAAAGATAATTTTATCTGGTGTGTATTTTTTTCTAAATTCCAAAATTTCTTCGCGAGTTACATTTTTGATAACTTCCTCAGTTCCAATAACATCATGCTCATAAGGTGTTCCTTTCACCAAGTTTTTATATGCATTTATCATTGAAATTCGATGTGAATTGTCCAAAGTGCGTTTGTATTCTTCAAGCACAACGTCACGTTCTTTTTCTATTTCTTCATGTTTGAATGCTCCCTCAAAAAACATTTTTGAAAACATTTCCACACATTTTTCAAAATTTTCTTTCAACGAAATAAAATGATAGTTTGTTTTGCTTTCAGAAGTGTCCGCATTTATCACAGCTCCCAAACTTTCAAGATATTCTGCTATTTCAAACGTGGACATATCTTTTGTGCTTTTAAAAAATAAATGTTCCAAAAAGTGCGCAAGCCCAAATTGTTTTTCATTTTCATCAATTGAACCAACTTGAACATTAATCACAAATGCCACAAAATCGGCTTTATCATTTTTTTCAACAATCAATTTTGCTCCGCTCTTATAATCAAAAACTTTAACATTTTTCTTCATACAATAAGTATATATCAAATTGCCCAATTTTATAAAACATTTTAAACAATTTGATAAATTTTTCATAAAATGTAAATAAATTTTAGGAGGAACTTATGAATTGTTGTAGAAAACATTCGAAAAAAAGCAACTGTTGTTGTAATGAAAATCTTTCTTTAGAAAATTGTAAAAACTTTCCAACAGTAATAAATAATTTGCAAACCACTTCCACATCGGTTGGTGCAATCGTCTATGCTGACACTGTTGACGGAGAAAACGGAGCATTGCCATTTGAAGAAATTCTTATTAGACCAACTAAAACTAAGTCACTGTCAATAAATCCAGAAAATAATGGAATAATAATAGGTGAAACTGGAATATATCATATTTTTGCCAGCGGTGTTTTAGGTGACTTATCTCCAAGAGATGGCGCGGTTATTGAAGTTCAAAACAATGGTGCGCTCTTGAAAAATATGATATTTTATCTTCCTTCTGGGGCTATTCCAATCAATGCCACTCGACACAATTTTTCATTTTCAGGAATATACAACCTGAGCAAAAATGATGAAGTGAAATTGGTCTTCTCACCAATAAATTCCAGCCAAGCAACCATAAGCGAAGCGCAAATTTCCATTGTGAAATATAATTTGTAAGTTTAGTGATTTCGTTGAATTTTCAGTCAAATTGTACAAAGGATTTTACCCTGATTTTTGACACAACTTTTGACACCACTTTGTGACCAAAATTTTGCCAACAAAAAAAGTGCCCACACTATATAGTTAAGACTATTATTGTGAACACCTACTGGTGGCTCACCCGGGATTCGAACCCGGGACCCCTTGATTAAAAGTCAAGTGCTCTAGCCGGCTGAGCTAGTGAACCAAACCGAGATAGATTATATTATATCTTATCTCGTTTGTCAATAAAAATTTTATAATTCGACAAAAATTTTTATGCTAATGCTTGTTTTGCTGTTGCAACAAGTGAAGCAAATTCATTTGGGTTGCTGATTGCAAGTTCTGCCAACACTTTTCTGTTCAACGAAATGTTAGCTTTTTTAAGTCCATTCATAAATCTTGAATATGACATGTCATTAAGTCTGCATCCTGCGTTAATTCTTGCAATCCAAAGACGACGGAAATCTCTTTTCTTCAGTCTTCTTCCGATATATGCGTAGTTTCCGCTTTTCATAACTGCTTCACGAGCAATTCTGTATAATTTAGATTTTGAGCCTCTGTAACCTTTTGCTTGTTTCAAGATTGCTCTACGTTTTTTCAATGCATTTACACTTCTTTTAATTCTCATAACTTTCCTCCTTAACCTTGAACCATTCTTTTAATGGTTTTTGCATGTTTACCTTTGAGGAAACCTGCTTTTCTCAAGCCTCTTTTTCTATCTTGCGACTTTTCTGTCAAGAAATGGCCTCTGTTTGGTTTTGCATATTTAACATTTCCTGATTTACTAATTTTAAATCTCTTTTTTGCTCCACTGTGGGATTTCATTTTTGGCATAAATTTTCTCCTTTATATTTTCTGAAAGTATGTTTCCTATTTTGTTTTTGGTGACACGATTAAAATGATGTTGCGACCAACAATTTCTGGTTCTTTGTCAATCGAGCCAAATTCTTCAAGCATTGCATAAAAGTTTTTCACAACTGTTATTGCATTTTTTGCATAAGCTTGTTGTCTTCCACGCATTCTCAAAACAACTTTGACTTTGTTGCCGTCTTCCAAGAATCTTTTTCCATGTTTTGCTTTAACTTCCAAATCGTGAGTGTCAATTGTCATGGAAAGTTGAATTTCTTTAAGTTCTGTTATTTTTTGGTTCTTTTTTGCTTCTTTTTCTTTTTTTATGGCATCAAATTTATATTTGCCATAATTTAGAATTTTGCACACAGGCGGATTGGCACTGTTGTTCATGCAAACCAAATCTAAGTTTGCCTTTTCTGCAAGTTCATGAGCTTCTTGAATTTTTAATATTCCAAGTTGTTCACCGTTTTCTCCAATCACTCGAACTTCATTTGCAGTGATTTGTTCATTGATTAAAAGTTCTTTAAAAATAGTTGTGTCCTCCTATTAAAAAATGGAAACGCACCCGTTTCCATCAAAAAATTTTAATAATCCAAAGATTAAACATTAAAACTGGCAACCTAATCTGACACATAAGTCGACTGGTGAGAAGATGGAAACTTCTGCTTTCATGCAATATATTATCACAATGGCTTTTTTATGTCAACTGTTTTTTTGAAAAAAAGTCATTATTTTTAACTAAAAAAACAACTCTATTTCAAGTTGTTTTTTTATTTCCAATGTTTATTAGAATCCTAATGTTACGCTTTCATAATTAGCGCCATTTTTCTTTGCCCAACTAGAAGCTTCTTTCTGATTAGCAAAGTTGAGAGGAACTGATGTGCCGTTTTGGTCAACAACTTTTCCGTCTGCATTAACTGTAAAAGTTTTAATTCTACCGTTGGCATCTTTTACTTTAACAATTTTTACATTATTCATAAACATAACTCCTTTTATTTTTTTGTTATGACTTTATATTAGCATAAATTCCAAATTTTGTCAATACTCTTTTTTTTGAAAGAGGCCAACATTTATAACTACGACAAAACAGGATAAAAAGTGACAAAAAATAAACAGCCATTTCTGACTGTCTATTTTCTATCGAACTCTCAATTTCTTTCTCAAAAGGAAGAAAATCAAAAGTCCAACCGCAACAACAACCACAGACACAACAATCAATATTATTGTCACCGTGTTAAGTGGTTCTTTAATGTCAACCTTGTAAGAATAAACTAATTTTCCACTGCTTGTGTAAACTTGAACATAATGTGTTCCAACACCACCAAAAGTGTAAGGAGAATCTGTTCCACTTGTAGTTTCTTTGTTTATCTCAAAGATGATTTTGTTGTCTACCTTCACATAACAATCACCCAATGTTTCGAACAAGTTTGCACGATTAAGTTCGATTGTTACTTGCCCCGTTGTTGTTTCACCTTCTGGAAGTGAAATTTTGATTGGAACAGTTGCTGTGTTAAGCCAGAAACTAAACTCAAATTCTCTTTCGCCAAACTCACTTTTATTGTCACGTAAAACAATTGTGTAATTTCCGTTTTCAAACCATTTATTTCCCAAAGCATCAACGTCGAAAGTTGAAAGATTTATTTCTCTGTCAACTGAAAGAGCTCTTCTTTTCAGTGCATCCGACATTTCAATTCCGTTATATTTCATAGAAACAATTTCATAGTCATTATAATTTACATAATTGAAAACCCATCGAGAGTCATTTACGTTTATGATTGTAAACCTCAGAACATCTTCATTTAAGTCTTTAGTTCCATTCTCAACCTTTGCTGAGAATGAAATTCGATATGTTCCACTTTCTGTGAATTTATAAACCCCAGAGGTTGGAGAAATTTTGTATTCAACGTTGTTTCTATAAACTTTAATTTCTGGTGTTGTTGAATAGAAATGAGTTGTTCCAACAGGGAGAGCTATTGTAACTTCACCATTGTAGATTGCGTTGTCAATAGGAAGTTTTCCATTTACTCTTATGATAACACTTCGAACGAAGTTAACTTTTGTTGTTGAACTTGGATAGCCTGTTGCTGAAGAAAAATGTTGAACATTTCCTGCAAGGTCTTCAAATTTGAAAAGCAAGCTTGAAGAATCTTCCAAAACAAGAGTTGTTGTTTCTCCATTGTCCGTTCCTTTAATTTTGTTCCATGTTACACCATCATCTGATGAAACATAACAAATAATCTTATTTTGAGGAATTCCATAATATGATGCAAAACGCAACGTTATTTCATTGTCAACATCATCTGCACAAAGGAATATTTCTTTTGATGTTGAACGAATGTAATTGCTTTCCGAAGGAACACTGTATGTTTTGCCTTTGTACCAAATGAAAGGATTTCCCACCAAAATATCATTGGTTTGACCAACAACAGTTATTGCAATTCTTGCTTTGTAGATGGTTCCAGATATGCTGGTTATTTCATAAACAGAAGTGTTGTTTTGATTGAAAATTAATGTTTTTGTGACATTCACTCCGTTTGTTATAATGTCCCATTCGTTTGTGTTAACAATGTAATGATATGAAGCATAATTGTTTGAAGTGTATTCATAGGCATTTCCTGTTGGAGAAACAATTTCTTGTTCCCCGTCGGAATTTGTTTTAACAACTGTGTAGAACATCACATCTAAATCAGAAATCACAAAATCGTGAGAAATCACAAAATCGAATGGTTCACCGTCTGAATTATAGTTTTGAATATACAAATCGTATATACCTGCTTCACTGACAACATAAGGTGATGCAATCTCCACATAACCTTGCTCGCTTCCACGCAAGCGCAGGAAAACTTTCGATGTTATTCCCGCTTCTTCCATGAGCGAATTTCCAGACCCAAACGAGATTGTTATTGCTTGGCTTTGAGTTATTGTTTTGTCAAACAATTTTTCTGTTATATCAACATTGTTAATGTCGGTGATTTTAATGTTTGGCATGGCATTGAGAATAGTCACATAAATTGTTTCAATCACTCCGCTTTTCTCTGCGGTGTAACCTGCTTTTACAATAGCATCACTTAATGCATCAGTGTTATATGAAAGTTCAATTTTGAACACTCTTTTCCCGCCAATATATCCGTTTTTAACGTCCGTTAATGCAAGCAAACGATATTGACTGTAACTTCCACCAAGAAGTGACGAATCAACCTTTTGATAACATGAAGCGTCGGTTATGTCATTCACAGTTATTTTTGGGGTGTAAATGTTGGAATAATTAAACATCACATTTCCTGAAACAATGATGTCAGTTTTTGACTGCATTGCGTCTGAAATGTCGTAATCACCTTCAAATCGATTGAATTGAGATTCTCTATATTCTTTCAAGAATTTGTATTCTTTTCCAAAATTATCTTTAAATAATACATAGAAAGTTGATTGAACAAAAGTTTCGTCTGCTTCAATATAGAAATATTTGATTATTGAAGTTGAAGACTCGGTTTTATCAATTTTGATTTCATTTTTGCTGTCCGCAACTTTATAGCATTCGTATGATGAGCCATCTGAAGAAATTTTGAAAATTCTTATTGACGAAACATCAATTGTGAGAGATGGATCAAGCGAAGTTGTTACAACAAGTGAAATGTTTTGTGAAGATTTTTCACCAATTTTAACATCTGAAATCACTTTTGCTCCGCCATTATCAGTCAATCTTGCGTCTATGCTTGAAACTTTTGCATTGATTGAATACAAACTTGCTGAATTATCAATGGAATTGACGGTGTCGGTGAAATTAATGACGTGTGCATTTGCTTGACCTTCCAATGGCAAGTTTTCAAGTTCAACTTTTTCGCCCATAATGTCAAACAAACTTGTGCATGCAACAATTTCTATTCCTGATGCAGAAATTTTGGTGAACGAATCAGGAGTCATAAAATATGTTTTTCCGTCGATAGACAATTTCAGATATTTGTAATTGTCTTCGTCTGACACTTTAATATACTTAATCAAAATTTTGTCATAAGCACTCAATATTACAGGGTTTGAAATTGAAGCATTTTCGAATGTTTCAGGTTTTTCATTAGATTGTTGATTAGATTGTTGATTAGATTTTTTACTCAAAGTTGCCTTTATGATGTCGTTTTCTTTTTGTATTTTCAGTGTGCCATTAAATTCATAATTTGTGGTTCCACCAATAAGAGCAACTTCAAGGTCCCTATTTTCTCCAATATAAATTGAATAGATTGTTTGATTTCCAGCAAGGTCAAGTTCAACAATTTCATAATAGCCTGAGAAAGTTCCATCAATTTCCCCTGTAACCTTTGTCCAACCATTGGCAACTGCAAAATATTCACTGAACAAATTGTCCGCACGAGATGTTTTGTCGTAAGCAAGACCAGTTTCGTGATTTGATGAAGAATATTTTGAATTGAACTCTCTGAAATAGAAAACTTTTGTTTCAGTTGGATTGTTTGAAGCAAGTGTTTTTGAAAGATTAGATATATAATCTTTTGATGCTATGAATGTGTAATATTTAAAGGTTCCAGTTGTTTTAGACTTTGAGAATCTTGAATCGCTCGATTCTCTTATCGATGAAATCGTAATTCCTTCAATTGTTTTGTCGTTCGAAACAAGATCCGAAATTGAGGAAGTTGGCGCATTTCGGTCGATTACAATGGTTCGACCAGCCTGATAGGACGAGCCATAATATGGCGTGTAGAACCTTTTTGTGTCGGACGAATATTTTTCAAATGCCATTGTAACAACAATTTTTGTTGTGTCGCTTGGACAAATGTATGAGAAAGATATTTCATCACCAACTTTTTCAATTTTTAAAACATATATAGGATTGTTAATGTCACTTGCTTCTACTTCTGTTTCAACTCCATCGTTAAATGTGTAATATCTTGTTCCCTCGTGAACTAGGATTTTTTGGTCGAAGGCAGGAACAATTGTTTGCCTTGCACCATTTGTGGATGTGTAATATCCAATTTGGATTTTCGAAAGGTCAATTTTTGCAAGATATTCATTTGTGGAGTTTGTCCACTTGAACTTAAATTCATTGGTGTTTGAATAGAAAACGCTACCATCAGATTGAATTTCTTTTTCTTCCATATTGTCAAGGTCAGAATATTCAGCATTCATGTCATATTCAGGGGTGTCTTTTTTGACATTGATAATAATTTTAAATTTTTGGTCATAAGAGTTTAACCCAACATTTCTTATTGCACCAATTTGAAGTTCATAATTTCCGTCGGCATATTCAGCCGAATTTTTTATAGGATTGTTTGTGATAAAACTTTGTGGATTAGAAATTCCAATTGGTGACTGCCCAGGTGCAAGTTCGCCATAAGAATATCCAGAAATCATATAAAAACCTGTGTCTGAACACAATGTGTAATAGTAGTAAACATTAACAAGTCTGCCATTAACTTCTGTTGTTTCAGGAGATTTTAAAACAACATTAAGTTCAAATGGTGAATAGTCTGTTCCAAGACCTGCCGAAACATCACGGTCTAGCCCTGTGAAATAAACTTGGTCAACATATCTGATTGATGAATAGTTGTTGTTTTCTTCAACATACTTTAAGTCTGCAACTTCGCTAGAAACAACATTGTTTATAACTTTATAGAAAGTTCCATATTTTGTTTTTGGAATGTAGAATCCAATTGGAAGCTGATTTGTTTGAAGAATGTAGTTCCCTGAAGATTGAGATTGTCTGAAAAGTTCTTCAAAGAAATTTTTGTTAGATTCTTCTCCGCCATCAAAAGTGGTTATGAAAGTGTAATATCCATTTCTTTCGTTATCGGAGCTGTTTGGAGTAATAATGTTGCTTCGGTCAACAAAGAAAACTGTTTTAACTGTTTCAAAGTCATTTCCCATATCTCCAAGTTCTGTTCCGGACACTGGAGAATATTTTCTTGTTATAATATATTTTCCTTCAGCAGTTTTTCCGCCAACGTTGTTAATTTGAATTTGGATGTTAAATTTATCTTTATCGTAACCCTTCAGAATTTGTTCATCTGTTAAGGAAGAAAGTTTCAAATCGATGGTGATTGGAGTGTCGCTGTAATAATATGTGTGCTTGTCTTTGTCATACAAAAGTGCATAATATTCACAAACAAGACCACCACTCAGCACATCAACAAAAGCATTAAATCCTTCTGGTTTGAGGCTGTCCCAAGACAAATATACATTGCCGGATGTTGTTGGAATGTAATATTTTGTTCTTTCTGTGTAATCTTCCTTCGTTTGAGAATTATAGATGTCTACTCCTGACGAAACATTATCTTTTTCTGTGTAGATTAAAAGCCCAGTCGAATCGGTGTTAAAACGCAATTTGTGAGTCAAAGTTGGCATTCTAACTGAAGTGTTGGATTTATCAAAAATTTGATATGAATACAATGCATCTTTCATTCGTCCATTTTCGTCTGTTGGCATAAGTCTGTCATAATATCCTTGAGCAATTTCCTCTGCCGACAACTTCCTTGTTGTGTTCCCAATTGTTTCGTAAACAGAAGTGATTGGAACAGAGATGAAATATTCTCCAACCTCATTTGTTGAAACAACATTTGATTTGTCGATGGTTGTTAAATTTCTTAAAAGGATATTGAAATATTCAGCCGCTTTTGAGCCAGTGTATGACGCAAGTTTTGTTTGATCGATCATTTGATCATTCAAATAGAATGGAATTGCTTTGTGCGAGCCAAAGAAGATTGTTGTTCCTTTTGAAACATTGTTTGCCCCCACAACTTTTTTGAATGGGTTGCCAGTGTTCATTTCTCTTTGCAACACAACTGGAGTTGTGGTGTCGTAGATTACACTGTAATATCCAACATTTCCTGCCTCATCTTCAAGTTTGAAAACATAAAGCCCGCTTGCCGTCAAAACAGAACTTGATGTTATTTCAGTGACAGAATTTGCACGAGTGAAAATTGTTTCTGGGTTCGCATCACTCAAAACAACCCCAAAATCTGTTGCAAGCCATGAAGTGTTGAAAATGTAGTCGTTGTCATCAGATTTGAATAATTTTTCTGTTAACGCAAATCTAACAAATTTTGCATTAACTTTTGCACCACTCTTTTTGTTGTTCCACATGATGGTGAAATCTGTATTTGTGAGAGCAATTTCGCCTTGACTAGACAGCAAATTATATCTGTAATAGTCACTTCCGTAGACACTTTCGACGAAATATGTTGAAAGCCCACTAATTTGTTCCGTGTCAAGTTTGAAAGTTGTTGTTTCTTTTCCAACTTTTCCATATCTAAGTGTGAGCGAGTATTCGCCGTCAACCTGCACGTTGTTTCTTGGTTTTAGGATGTAACATCCGTCAAATTTTTCAAGACCATAACTCAAAAGGAAACTTTTTTGTTCATCAGTCAACATTGAAGCTTTTTCATTTGGAAGAACAAAAGTTGTTGTTTGGTTTGATGTTTGTCCAAATCTTTTAATTTTTAATTCAAAATAGATTTGTGAATCAAATTCGCTTGCTTCTTCAAATTCAATAATTTGCACGCCATTGTTAACAAACGTCCCGTTGTAAATACGTTGTTTTTCTCCGGTTGGGATGTTTCCGTTTTCGTCAAGCACAAAAAGGTCGGTTGTTGACGAAAGCTCCTTAATTTGGAACAGATAATATTGAGTTGTTTCTTTATCTTGCAGTTGAGAAACTCCAGAAACCCATTTTTTGTAGTCCTCAAATATTGTTTTAACTTGAAGAATGTAATAGCCGGGTCTTTCAAAGTTTGAAGTGTAGGCATAATTTGTTATTTTTCCAAAGTTTTTCCCGTCAGTTGAGTAATAGACAACAAAGTCGTTTTCTCCAGTTTGAACTGGTGCGTTAAACAAAATTTTTATTGGAGGTTGGTTTGTTCCTGCAACAACAAAGTCGCTTGATAAAGTAAGTTCAAAAGTGTTGTTTCCAGAAATGCCCTCACCAAAATTAATTATTCCTGTGACATCAGCATAAACGGTGTTTTTTTCATTCCTAAAAGGAGTTTGCCCTTTTATTGCATCTTGATATGTTAATTCGGTTCCAAAAATTGTTAGGCAATCTTGGCGTTTGTCGGTGTTGAGAGTTTCAAGATTTATTTTTTGGTCACCGTCATAATACACTGCCGTGTAAGAAATTGAATAAACTCCAAGGTCTTCAAAGTGAATTCGAATCTTTGTTCCAGAAACAACTTCAACTCTTAGTCCTCTGGCGTAGATGTCCATTGTTGAAAGTTGTTGTTCGATTCTTTGAACGACTTTTTTGTCTCCAACATTTTCAACAATTTTTGTGATTTTTTTGTTCATCTCAGTGGTTTGAGAATTGTTTGCTGAATTGTCGATTGTGAAAGAATATGTGGTTGATGTTCTATAAATTGATTTGGTGATTGAAATGTCATATCGGCTGATATCAAGTTCCAAATATGGAAGATTTTGCGAAGAATAGTTGTAGAAATGTTCTGAGAAGAAATTCATTCTAGTTGAAGAATCGGTTACATAGAGGGTGTTGTGAATTTCTGTGTTTGGACGTTCCTTAATTTCGTCTGGTGCAGTTTCATCCAAAGTTTCTTGTCTGTGATATGTTCCATTTTTGAAAACGTAAAACATGAAACTGTAGGATTGAAGAATGTTGCCCACTTCATAATCTGTTGTTGAAAACTCAACAATTCCTTCGTTTCCAGCGTTGATGCCAATGTCAAAACCCTTTGTCACAATGCCGTTTGGGTCGATAATGTAGGCAAATTCTTTTATTTCTTTGCCATTTTTGTTAAGACTGTTTTCTTTTTCGTCACCTGCGTCAAAGCCATTAACTTTTACATTAACTCCAAGGAAATCGATTGGATTTGAAATTATTTTTCCATCTTTGTCAACAACAAGCCCGCTTTCGTCATCCGTTTGTCTTGCAAAGCAAAGCATAATCGATTCGTCTTCGCCAACAAGAACTGTTTCGCCAAATTTTATTGTGATAGGTTTTCCTTTGGCATCTTTAACAATTTCGTAATCTGCCCAATATTTTTTTTCGTAGATGACGTCCTTATTGATGATGTAAGTGACCCCGTCAATTGTGAAAGAGTTATTAACAACATCAGCAACTATCTCCTCCCCCTTCTTAACTTTAGTTCGAGTATCAATCAAAGTGAATTCTGTTGTGCCAATGGTGAATTTTTCGCCAGTGATATCCGAAACTTTTTTGCCATTTACATTTTTAACTTTGACCGCATAAAACGTCACACCGTTTAAAGTGTAATATCCGTCATCGTTTAGGTCGCCATAGTTATATTGGTCTGCCTGAACACTTTCAACTTTTGGGATGTATGCAACACATAAAATTGTTCCAAGCAAAATTAGCATGGAAATAATAACTGAAATTATTGAAACGCGTTTTTTTGAAGAAGCTTTCATAAATCCCCCATCAAATTATACTACAGACTGATTTTAACATAAATCACCAAAATTCTCCAAATAAATCACTCTATTTTAAAAATATATATATTTTATATATAAAGCGCATTTTTATGTAAAAATTGAACATAAAAATAAAACATTCTTGGGAAGGAATGTTTTAATTTTTGAAAATTTTTGAAATGATGATTGTCATGTCGTCCACAGCCGATCCACCGCAATTTTCAAGGGCTTTTTTCAAAATTTCTTCTGCCATTGTTTGCGGATTTGATTCGGTTAAATTGTTGACAAAAGTTGAATATTCTTCGTTTGAAACAAACGAATCGGTGATTCCGTCAGTTGCAAGAATTATGTAGTCGCCGGCACTGAGAACAAGTTTTTTTATGTTTGGCTGAGCGCTGTCGATTATGCCAAGAGGAAGTGCACTTCCTTCAACAAAATCGGTTGAAGATTTGTGTTTTATCAGTCCAATTGGAGCGCCAAGTTTTATCATGTCGGCAACGCCTTGCCTCAGGTCAATGACCGCCAAATCTAAAGCCGAGAACATTTCGTCGTTCGACAAAGAAAGAAGTTTGTTGGCAGATGAAAGGATGATTTCGTTATCGAAGCCTGCTTTGTAGAAATTTTCAATCAGTCCCATTGCAAGATTGGACGTTTTCTCTGCTTTTTTTCCACTGCCCATGCCATCGCAAAGTGCCATCATAAATTTGTCGTTGTCGATTTTTATTAGGGAGTAGGAATCGCCACTGACTTTGCTTGTTGCTTTTTTGGTCATTGCAGTTCCAAAAACAATGTTGTAGATTGGACTGGTTTTGAAGGTTAAGGTTGTCCACCCGCTTCTGCCAGAAGGAGCTTCGCCGTCAAAGGCAAGTTTGCCGGAACACACTTTTGAAAGAATGTCGGCAATTTTGTCGTAGTCCAACTTGTCGTTCTTGGCAATAAGTGACACAAAAATGTCGGACTTGCCTTGGTCGTACACCACAACGTCGGAACAAGTTATGTTTGCATAGGCCAAAGATTCGGTTATTTTCTTTTCTTTCCATGAATCGAATGAGATTGGTTTTTTGATGTCGGCGGAAAGTGATCGCATGATTTTTGAAACACCTTGAAGTTGGTCGGCAACAAGAATTCGACTGGAGTCAAAATTGGTCATAAGTGAAGCATATTGCTTGTATTGTGATGAAGTTTCGTTGATGGTTGAAATGAGAGTGTTCACACGGTTGCAACGAGAAGTTAAAAATGGAGGGACGTCGATTAGGGTTGCCTTTCCGCGCTCAAAACCCGCATCCACCATGCTGAGGAAAACTTTCTTTGTTTCGTCCGCATACATTCTGTGACACTTGTTTTTTTCGGGGCAAGATTCGCAAACCTTGGATTTGAGATCTCCGCAAAGCATTTCTTTTGCTTGGTCCTTGGAAAGCCCGCCCTTTATCATTCCGCGAAAAGAGTTGTCCATTTCGGAGAAGATTTCAGATAACTCTCCAAGCTTGCGAGAAACACATTCGTTGTTTCGGTTGGCAAGGTCACGAATGGCAGTTCCTTCCAGTTGACAGTTGAAAAATCCTGAAAGTTCGCCAATGAATTTTTGAGGAAGAACAATGAAAATAAGTGCGCCAATGATGACAGGAAGATAGGAAATGATTGTGTAGGAATAGTAGAGATTGAAAAACCAGCCAAGCCCCGCTTCAATTATCAGTAAGGCAAAGGCGGAGAAAATTTTGTGCTTGCCTCGGAAACATGAAACTCCAAGCGCCCAAAGAATGAACGCCGAAAGAAGAATTGGACTGGAAGAATTTAGGAACACCCCAAGCCCCATGATTCCAGCGGAAAAAATTGCAACTTTGGAAGAAAATATGGTTGATGAAAGAAGAATTATTGTGGTTGCAAAAAGTTTTATCAAAGAAAAGTCGCCAAGTTGAAATTCCCCAAGCCCGCTTGAAAGCGCCATCAAAACCACACCCGCACAAATCATTTCGTCAACCGAAAATTTGTAGGCAAAACCTTTGACCTTGATTGCCTCGAAAATCTTTATGCACGCAAACATGAAAAATTCGCCAAGTATGAATGAAATTGAAACAAAAATTGGATTGCCTCCGCCAAGAATTGAAAGAACAATTGTGACCGCTTGCGAAAGTAGACCGTAGATTCCAATTTGCCAATATTTCATGCGCTTTTTCAGTTTGTAGTGGATGCCGTAGACAAGAAGCAGAATGATGGCAACACCAAGAGCATTGTAGAGTGTGATGAGCGAAAATGTTCCCAGAAAACTTGCAACAACGTAGGATGGAGCAAGAATTAACACGTTGTTTCCGCACCACATCAAGGCAAAAATCAAACCGAATGAAAACGGTTGAATCACTCCGTTTATGTTCGCTTTTGACAGAATGTAGAACCCAAAAAAATAGATTACGTATTTTAGAATTGTTGAAAGTAGTTCGTTTTTTTCTTTAACTTTGTTTTTCATGACAATAGTATAAATCTGTTTTTTCAAAGTCGTCTAGGATAAATTTGTTGAATTGTGTCGTTTGTTGAAATAAAAAAACCTTCCGTTTGGAAGATTTTTTTACCAGATTCCTGGAGAAAGAACTGTGTTCGAAAGCACCATCGAAAACCTGTAGTCGGTGTTGGTGTCTTCTGGACTTTTGATGACGTCCAAAACAACTTCGTAGAACGAGGTTTTCACACGCTTTTCGTCAAGCACGGTCAGTCCGCCATAACCTTTTTCCGATTCAATAACTTTGTAGAGATTGGCGATGTTTTTTGCCACCGACAAACTAACTTCGCTTTTCGATGCACTGCGGATTATCTCCGACGAGCCGAAAAAGGGAACTGTGAAATGGGTCACATCCGGGTCGTTCTCGGTGGACTCGTGACGCACCAAACTTGGATTGTATTTTTCAAGTTCGGCTGTGTCGATGCTGGCTTCGAAATCGTTTTCGTAACACGTTTCGCCGTTTGCGTTTTTGTAGACTGTGGCACCGTCCGTGAAGTTCACTGTGTCGCACTGGAACTCGTATAACTGCCCTGTTCCAGTTGCACTGTCATAGATGAAATATCTCACTTTCATGGCAATTTTAAGGTTTTTGTTTTTTGTCATGAAATTGAAACAGAACCCCGCTTCAAGTTCCAACCCGCGTGTTTTTGCGTTTTCGAGAGTGTAGGCTGGGTCGATGACAATTGATTGATATTCCACATAAGGTCTGCCCGCAAATTGGTCTTCAACATCGTCACCAAAAAATGTTTCGCCTTCATAATATCTCACAAACGTTGCTGGCTTTGCGGAGAACCCCGCTTGAACTTCGGTGATTATTGTTGCATTTTCGTCGCTTCCGCTCAAAGCTGTGTCGACGTTAACTCCGTCTTCTTTCAGCAACAATGCTCTCATTGCTTTCACGCGCTGAGCGGGAGTGAACTTGTATGACAGTTTGACCGAACCACTTGAATATTCATATTCCCACAAATCCCCCGAGCCGTCATAGGTTTGCGAATAGATGAGATAGGCAATGGTTGAAACATAGTTTCTGTAGTTCACTGGCGCACTACTAAATGTGCTATAGTCATAGTTCACCACAGTTTCGCCAATGATTTCTTTCAAAATGTAATCTATCAACTTATCTGCATTTTGCTTTGTGAGGCCATTATACAGCGTGCTGTTTTTGTATTCCTCTGCGAGTTGTTTAATATATGCGTTAATTGATTCTCTTTCTATTCTACCTACTGTATAATCTGGACTTTCATTATGACCGCTGTCATAATTCAAATATCCATATAGGACTGTATTTATTAATTCTTTGTTTGGACTGTCAGAAATTTTAACAACATATTTATCACAAATTTCATATTTATCTACAATATAACAATCTACCTTTTCTTCAAACTCAACTTTTATTTTCGTTGGAGTATAACCCAGCATAATTTCATATAAAACAATTCGAAACAAATCTTCCATGTATTGAGGGAAACTGTAGTTAGATAAATTGTTAGCAATAACATCGTCTTTCCATTCTTGATAAGATATTAATTTATCATCTTCGTCACGCATTTTCCCAAGAAGAGAGTCCCTATAAGCACCTTGTAAATATGGATTAATAAACCACTTCCAATAAATATCTAAATTGCTTGTAACTGTGCCTCCACTATCGTTCCCATTTGCGCTATACACCAACATTCTTATGCTGTCTGGAAAAGAGTTGCCATAACCATATTTTTCATTTATATATTTACCGTTTATATACTCTCCTTTATCTATATTTCCATAATTATATAGCAAACCTTGTGTTACATATTCTAACATGTCGTTCAAATTATCTGTAATATTTCTAGGCGTTCCATATTGGCTGGAGGCATAGACTGTGTTGAATCCGCCAACATAATTTTCGAAGAAAGATTTGTCCAGTTTTTCGTTCTCCAAATTGTCTTCCAAACTGCATCCTGAAAAAAGAACGCACATAACGCCCATAACAAAACACAAAAGAAGGCAAAGCAATCTTTTTGTTATTGTCATATTTTTTGTGTTTTTGGCATATTTCATCGTTTTTAGTATATCATCAATAAAAATTTTTAGCAACAAAAAAAGAAAACAATTTGCATTGTTTCCTTTTTTGTGTTACATTCCCATTCCAAAATCGTTGTTATACACAATGTTTCCATTTGTTTTTGAGAACAAAGTTTTTCCGCCAAGTTTAATTTTATATGACGAAATTCCTGCTTCTGCGCTGACAATATTGTCAAAGTCTTTGAAATTTTCTTGTGAAACTAAACTAATTTCATTTGTTTCACTGTTTAACATATAGTCTATATGTGAAGCCTGATCAGTTGATGGCGCTGAATGAGTAAATGCTTTTACAGTATATATCTTGTTATTGAACAAAACAGTAAGAGTAGTTGTTCTATTCACAAAATTTGTCACATTAAGAATTTCGCTGTCTTGCAAATCGTATTCGCCCAAAACATAGTTGCAAAGTGCGTTGTATTTGTCTTCACTGATTAATGATTTAATACTATAACTTCTTTCAATGTTGCTTAACGAAATTGAGTCGCATTTGTTTGAAATTTCTTTGTAAGAATTGTTGCTGATATTTCCCAAATTGCTTTCCAATCCATAGAAACAATCTGACGAAAGTCCATCTTGTGTATGAACTGCTCTAGCATAAATTTTCCCATTTTCTAAGTTCATTTTAACAAGTTCAACATTGCTTATTTTTCCACTTCTCTTATATTTTGTTTGCAATGCATTTGAAACTGCATCAACAAGTTTTTGTTCGCATTCTGCTTTGTATTCTGCTGGGGTTTTGTCGGCTGGTTTTTCTGGGTTGGTTTCGCCACCAGTTTCGCCACCTTGATTTCCGCCAGTTTCTTGCCCGCCTTGGTTTCCGCCGGTTTGTTCACCGCCAGTTTGCCCGCCTTGGTTTCCACCTGTTTCTTGACCGCCTTGATTTCCACCTTGGTTTCCACCGGTTTCGCCACCTTGATTTCCGCCTTGGTTTTCTTGACTGCCTTGATTTCCACCTGTTTGTTCACCGCCTGTTTGCCCGCCTTGGTTTCCGCCTGTTTGTTGACCGCCTTGATTTCCACCAGTTTGACCGCCTTGGTTTCCACTTGTTTGTTCACCTTGTTGGGTTGTTGGAGGGGTTATTCCATTTGTGGTTTTATTATTATCTTTCTTGTTGCACCCTGCAAAGATAACGCAAGTGACAATTGCCACACCAGCGACAAAGGACGCAAGGGCTCTTCCAAACACATTATTATGTTTTTTTGCTGTTGCAACAACTTTTTGAGTTTGTTCTGTTCCTTCAAACAAATCTTTTTTCATGGAAATCTCCTTTTCGTTTTTATTTTCAAGTTCAACAATTTTTTTCTTTTTTGTATATTTCATTGTGGTTTCCCCCATTTGCACATTTTTTCACTCTCATTATATCTCCCCAAAGCAGTTTTGTCAACACCCAATTTAAAAAACCTTGCAAAAATTTCGAAATTCAAAAAAAAACAAGCCAAATGGCTTGTTAAACAAAATTTAGAATTGGTCTTTAAAGCTTTTTCCGAACTTAAAAACAGGAACAACAGATGCTGGAATTTTGATTTGTTGTTTTGTTGCTGGATTGATTCCTGTTCTTTCTGCTCTTTTTTTAAGTTCAAAAGTTCCAAAGCCAGGAAGGGTGACCTTATTCCCCGCTTTCAAATCTTTTGAAACAGCCGAAACGAAAGCATCAAATGCAAGCCCTGCATCTTTTTGAGTCAAACCTGCTTCTTCGGCAATTGCCTTAACTAATTCTCCTTTATTCATAATGTAAATCTCCTTTTATTATGTTTTTTATTGGGATTATAACCCATCAACAATCTCATAATACACCAAAACACACATTTGTGCAAGCAATTTTTTCAATTTTTATGTCACACAGCAGTTTCCGATTTTTTGGAAACAGATTTTGCAAGGTCAACCGTTGCCACTGTAAGAACGTCAACACAAGAAGCGCCTGCCTTTGCCAGCGCCGTTGCACAACTTTCGGCAGTTGCGCCCGTTGTTAAAACATCATCAACAACCAGAACATGTTTTCCTTTGATTTTCTCTCCCACCACTTCAAAAGCATCTTTCATGTTATCACGTCTTTGTTTAAAGTTCAGGTTTGTTTGCGTTTCGGTGTTTTTAACTCTAATCAAACTTTCACAATCAACTTCCACGCCAACAAGTTTACTCAACTCTTCGGCAAGAAGTTTCGACTGATTATATCCACGCAATTTAAGTTTATGGTCATGCAATGGAACAGGAATCAAAACATCCACTTTCCCAAACTCACAAACCAAAGGTTCCATAAACCTTGCCAAATACTTGGCAAGATATGGGCGATTGTTATATTTGAAGTTCCAAACAATTTCTCTTGCTTTGCCGTCAAACACCAGCGGAGCGCGAGCAACTGCAAAAGCGCGTTTCCGATTTCTACACATCGGGCACAATTTTCCATTTTCAATTGGACTTCCACATTTTAGGCACACATTTGTTGCAAACACAAATTCACTTTTACAACTTTCACACAAGCACAATTTCTTATCACTCACTTCTTCGCCACAAACAAAGCAAGCAGTTTCTGGAAACACTGCGTTCCAAATTTCTCTTGCAAACTTTCTAAGTTCTTCCATTCTAATCCCCAAAAAGCAATTTCATTTTTTTATTTTCTTCAATCAAAAAGTCTTTCAACAAAGTGTAACGTTTTGTGGTGAAATTGTTTTTAACCATTCGTCCCAGTGCAGATTTATCTCCCACCAGCACAACCATTTTTTTTGCGCGAGTGACGGCTGTGTAAATCAAGTTTCTTGTCAAAATCAAACTTGGGCCCGGCACAACCGGAATGACCACCACATCAAATTCCGACCCCTGGCTTTTATGAATTGTTATTGCATAGGCAAGCGAAATTTGTCCAAGTTCGCCACGTGGATAGGTTGCAACTTTTTTATCTTCAAACGCAATTTCCACTTCGCCCGTTTGCGCATCGATATGTTTTATTCGTCCAATGTCGCCATTAAACACGCCTTTTCCAAGTTCTTCAAACCCATCTTCAAAACGTTTCCATTCAAGGTTATAATTGTTTGACATTTGCATAACCTTATCACCTTCTCGAAGAGCCATTGTTCCAACAACAAGTTCACCTCTAAACGCATTTGGTGGGTTAATTTTCTGTTGCAATTCCTTATTCAAGTTTTCAATTCCGCAAACACCTGCTTTCAGCGGTGCAAGAACCTGAATTTTTTGCGGTTCAATTCCCAAAAATTTTGGCAAGCGTTTTGTCACCAATCCCACAACCGACTGTTTTGTGTCTTCTGCGTTATCTTTAGCTTCAAAAAAGAAATCGCTACTCCTATTATCAATAACCGGCAATTTCCCGCCATTAATCAAGTGAGCATTGGAAATGATCAAGCTATCATTTTCTTGGCGATAAATTTTTGTTAAATTTGCAACTGGAACAATCTCACTTTCCAAAATATCTGCCAGCACATTTCCAACTCCCACGCTTGGAAGCTGGTCTTTATCTCCCACAAGAATCAGTTTTGCGCCTTTTGGAATTGCCCTCAGCATATTATTCATCAGCACAACGTCAACCATCGACACTTCATCAACAATGACAACATCGCAATTAAGCGGATTTTCTTCGTTATACACAAACAAGTTTTTATCTTGTTTAAAATTAATTTCAAGCGCCCTATGAATTGTTCGCGCATTCAAACCTGTTGTTTCAGACAATCTTTTTGCAGCCCTTCCAGTTGGCGCAAGCAAAATAAATTTTTTATTAAGCATTTGAAATATTTCAATCACGCAAGAAATAATTGTTGTTTTGCCCGTTCCAGGCCCTCCTGTTATCACACTAACACCGTTTTCAATTGCCAATTTCACCGCGTTTTTTTGGTCTTCATGAAGCATCAATTTATGTTTTGTTTCGAAAGCCGAAATTTCACCATCCAAATTCAAATCATCTTTAACAGCGCTGTTCGACAAAAGTGCCAGTTTTGCGCCCACCGATTTTTCTGTGTTATATAATTTCGAAAGTGCAACAATCTCCTTTTTATCTTTCCAAAAAACCTTAACAACACTTTCCTTTTGCAAAATTTCATAAACCTGGGCAGAAAGCGAAAAACACACCTCCTCGTCCAAATCCAAAAGTTTTTTCAGCATGTTGTCAAGTTGTGCGCGATAGATGTATGTGCTTCCACTCTTTTCTGACGTTTCAGACAAAAGATGAACAATTCCAGCACGAATTCTGAACAAACTTGTTTTTTCAATTCCCATGCTCATGGCAATTTTGTCTGCACTCAAAAAACCAATTCCATTAACATCTTCCACAAGCCTATAAGGATTTTGTTTAACTAAAGTCACAGTCATCCCACGATAGGTGTCAAAAATTCTAATTGCCATGTTGGCCGAAATGTTGTATGTTTGCAAAAATATCATTGCATTTTGCATTTCCTTAACATCCAAAAAAGATTGAGATATAACATCAATTTTCTTTTTAGAAATTCCTTTTATTTTCAAAAGTTTGTCAGGATTAAATTCAATCACTTCCAAAGTGTTTTTTCCAAATTCTTTAACAATTGCTTTTGCTGTGACTGGTCCCACGCCTTTTATAAGCCCACTTGAAAGATATTTGACAATTCCTTTTTCAGTTTTCGGCTCAATGGATTCATAGTGGTCAACATCAAATTGTTCACCAAACTTTGATGAAGAGAAATCTCCAAAAAATTTGTAGGCTTCACCAATATTAATTGTCAAAAATTTTCCAACAACTGTGATTTCATCATCGCTGGACGAAACCACGGCAACAGTGTAGCCGTTTTCTTCATTCCTAAATTTTATGCGTTCAATGACGCCTTCAAAATCACACATTCAGTTTATTCTACAACTTTTTTCAATCTAATCAAAACAAAAATCAAGCGAGGGACACTATAAATTATATTTCGACAAAAATCGAGATTTTTTGAAAATATTTTGGTGTTATATTTTTGTTATGGAAAACACAATAATCTTTGAAAAAAATGCAATTTCAAAACTTTGCGATGAACTGAAAAGTTATAACAAAATTTATATCATAACTTCTCCAACTCCAAAGTCCAAGTTTTTGGGAATTATTTCAAACTTGTTAAACGAGCGTAACAAAACTTTTTGGACCCACACTTTGTCAAAAAATGCAACTTGTTCAAAAGACAATGTTTTGCTTGCAACTTCAAAAGTCAAAAGTGCAAATGTGATTGTTGCGCTTGGCGCTGGAACAGTTTGTGACATATCAAAAATTGTTGGAGAAAAAGTTGATTTGCCCGTTTTTGTTGTTCCAACAACCATAACACACTATGGCATATTTAATAATATAAGTTACATCACTTCTCCATCGCCAGAAATTGTTCAAACAAATTATCCAAAAAAAGTTTATATCGATGAAGGAATAATCGAAAAAAGCCCTGAAAAATTTATTCATTCCGCTTTGTCATTTGCAATTTCACTTTCCGAACAATCGTTTTCACTTTTAGTTCAGGAAAAATTGCTCTCAAACGTGAAAACAAATCTTTTTGACCTTGACACCAAAATAAAGAAAATTGAAGAATTAACCGGCTGGCTTTCACTTTCAAAATCTTTTGCAGTTTTGAATTTGATGGACTATATATATGATTTATTCGTTATATTGAATGATAACTATATAACTTCCTCAATTTGCTATGCACTTATGATTTCAAGCTCAACGTTGAAAAACAATTTTGGAGAAAAATGTTTGCTTTGTTCAAAAGTGTTGCTTAGAGTGTTTAGCGAATTTTTCGGACAAAAAACCATCATCCCAAAAGATATCCCCGACCGAGAAAAAGTTCTGTTTTTGCTAGGGAAACAGCCTGTGACCGGAAATTTATCCTCGGCAACAGATTACAAAAAAGTTTTTGAAAATTACATTAAAACAACCGACAATCTTCTGTCAACTTCGATTCAATTATCATTCAAACAAAACAAATTAAAATTTCAAGAAAAATGTTTGGAAAAAGAAATTTTCATTTCAAAATTCTTGAATAAATTCAGGCTTATAAATTCCGACCTCAACGAAATAAGAATGATAGACGAAAATCAATTGTTCTCAAATTTGGAACTTCTTCCAATTCAATTCAACAATTTGCTCCCAAGAATAATTTCCAGATTTGGATTTTTGAATGTTATTTAATTCATGTTTATAGTTTAATTTTTGTGTCAATAATAATTCCATGTCAAATATGTTTCGACTTGGAATTTTTGTTTTTATATTCATTTCAGTGCTAACTGTTATGCTTTATTCAGGTGAGAAAAAAGCAATGGCAGAATTAAACGTTTCGGCTGAAGACATTCAAATTTACAAAAATTTAAATGCTCCAGATGGAATAAGTTTTCAAACAACACTTTCTCCAAACGAAATTATAAAAAAGCTAAACGCTCAAATTTATAAAAAACAAATATTAAAAAACGAAAAACTTGAAATATATTATTGTTTTGTTGAAAACATAAATAATTTCATTGTTGAAAATGGAAAGAAAATTAATCTTCAAATTTCCTATGATGGAAACACATCAACAGTGGGATTTCCGCTCATTTTAACAGGCTATTAAAATTTAATGTATAAATCCAAAACTGATGTCAATAATTTCGGCATGGAGGAGAAAAATGGAAAACAAAATCAAAATTAACAAAAGAGGCGAAAAATTTGTGAACTTTATGAGAAAATATGGATATTACATCGTCGCTGTCACACTTGTTGTTGCAATCACACTAACAATCGTTTTAACAACAACAGGAAAATCCACAACAAAAACACCAGGAAAAATTGAGAAAAATCCAGCTGAGCCTGTTAATGCTTATGCGTTAACATTCGACCTTCCGATGACCGACTGCTCTGTTGCAAAAATTCACATGACAGAAAAACTTTTGTACAACGACACTCTTGGATGGTTCGAAACTCACAGCGGAATTGACCTTGTTAGTCAAGCATCTTCTGACGTTCTTTCAGTAGCAGATGGAACAGTTTCAGAAATCTACACAAACGATCTTGAAGGAACAGTTGTTGTTATCAAACACAACGATGTTTACACAACAAAATATGGTTCTTTAGATGCAAAACTTGAAGTTAAGGTTGGAGATAAAGTTAGAAAAGGACAAAAAATTGGAACCGCTTCAGCCAGTGCAAAAAATGAAAGTTTGACCGGCGCTCACCTCCACTTTGAACTTTTCAAAGACAATTCAAATGTTAATCCAGCAGATTATTTAAACATCGAAAGCAAATAGTCTTTGGACAAATTAGGACGAAAACGTCCTTTTTTTGTTTTTCTTTTACGTGTTAAGTTGATATAATATTAACGTGATAAATAATGTAGAAGAAGCAAGAAATTTGTTGCGATCGTGCGCGAGCGAAAGTGAAAAACAAATTGCTTCAATTGCGCTAGATATTGTGAAATCCATTCACCTTGACGATGAATGTCTTCTTGCATGTCTTCTATATTTTCCATACGTTAAAACAGCAATTTATGTTGCCCCAACGGAAGAAGAACAAAAACAATTCGACGAAACAAAAAGAAAACAAGAAGAAGAACGAAAACTTCAAATTGATAAAAAGCGCCAAGATTTTAAAGATTACATCTCAAAAACTTTTGGCGACGACACTCTTGCCTTTCTCCATGCTCTGAAAAAACTTTTGGAAATAGACTACAAAAACGAAGCAGAAGAGGCAGAAAACATTAGAAAAATGTTTTTTGCTCTTGCACGTGATGTTCGTGTTATATTGGTCAAAATTTGTTTTGTTTTGGCAGAAATAAAATATTTCACAAGAGCATTTTCGGATGGAGATTATGTAACATCTTTCGTTCTCAACAGCACCACAAAAATTGCAGCCCAAGAATCCTTGAAAAACATAACCATTCAGAATGATAAATCAATCATTAACATGGCAAATCAAAAAGCAAAACAAATTTTGGAACTTTTTGCGCCCCTCGCCGCTCGTCTTGGGCTTTCTTCAATAAAAAGTGAGCTTGAAGACATAGCTTTTGAAATTTTATATCCAGAAAAATACGCTCAAATTAAGCAGGAAGTTGACAAAAGATATTTTGAAAGAGAAAAGACAGTTGAAGACTTGAAAAATCAAATAAAACAGTTCATGAAAGAACTTGGTCTTTCGGGCGAAATTATGGGCAGAAAAAAGCACATATACAGCATAAGCAAAAAACTCCAAGAAAAACATGGGGATATCGACAAAATATATGACCTTGTTGCAGTTCGAGCAATTTTGAACACAGTTGCCGATTGTTATGCCCTGCTTGGAAAAATAAACGAAAAGTTCATGCCTCTTCAACACAGGTTTAAAGACTACATTTCCATTCCAAAATCCAACGGATATCAATCACTGCACACAACAATTATGTTTGAAGGCGTTCCAGTTGAAATTCAAATCAGAACTTTGGCAATGCACCGCCAAGCAGAATTTGGTGTTGCAGCCCATTGGATGTATAAAGAAAAGCGAAATAAAGTTGATTCTTTGGATAAACGACTTGGCTGGATTCGTGAAATAATGGAAAATGAAAAGAATATGTCAAACGAAGATTTGATTAACTCTTTAAAAATTGACATTTATGACGGCGAAATTTTTGTTCAAACACCAAAGGGGAAAGTTTTGCACATGCCTCAAGACTCAACTGCCATCGATTTTGCATACATGATTCACACACAAATTGGAAATCAATGCGTTGGTGCAAAAGTCAACGGGAAAATGCAACCGCTAACAAAACCTCTTGAAAATGGAGATATTGTTGAAATTATAACGAACCCAAATTCAAAAGGCCCTTCGCGAGATTGGCTCAAATACATTAAAACAGGCCAAGCACGAAACAAAATTATGTCTTTTTTCAAAAAAGAAATGAAAGAAGAAAACATAAAAAATGGCAAGATAATGTTTGAACAAGCAATTAAAAATGCAGGTTATAGTGTTTCAAAATTGTCGGACAAAAAATATATTCAAATGCTCCTTGAGAGATTCAATTTTCAAGAAATTGAAGAATTATATTCCAGCATTGGTTATGGCGCCTATTCGGCAAAAGTACTTTCTGGAAAATTAATTCAAATTTATCAAGCAGATTTAAAACGTCAACAAGAGCAACAACAAATTTCAAGAATTGAAACACCTCTTGAATACACTCATCCTGGCGACACCAAAGTTAATGTCAAAGGTCTGAACAATTTGATGGTCAAGTTTGCAAAATGCTGTTGCCCAATTGAAGGTGATGACATTGTTGGATTCATATCACAAGGACGCGGAATTATTATCCACAGAAAGCAATGTCCAAATGTTTCATTTTTCGACGAAGACAGACTGATTGATGTTGAATGGAACACTACTGAAAACTAAAAAAACATATTAGATTTCTAATATGTTTTTTATTTTTAACTTTTCTTTGTTTTCGCACGGAAGATTAATGCAAATATAAATGCAAAAATAACCGCCGCCGCAATTCCCCCAGTCGTTGCTTCAAGTCCTCCGGTGAAAACGCCAATTATTCCTTTGGATTTCACAGCCGAAATTGCACCTTTTGCAAGACTTGCTCCAAATCCAACAATTGGAACTGAAATTCCGCTTCTTGCAACTCCGTAGATGTAATCGTAGGCTGTTGTTGCTTCAAGCAACACTCCAAGAAGAACAAAGCTCACAAGAATTCTTGAGGTGGTCATGTTGGTTCTTATAACAAGAATTTGACCAATCATACAGATGAATCCACCAACCAGAAAAACATATAAATATGTCAAAAACGTTTCCATGTTATTCCTCCTCTATCTTAAATTTTTCAATTTTGCGTTTAACTTCTTTTGCAAATTCTTTCTTTTCTTTTTCGGTCACTGTTTTTTCTTTATATGGAGGGTCGCTCTTTATAACAATGCCGTGGGCAATGCCAGGAATACTTTCACCTTGTTGGCAAGAAGTTGTTGAAAGCAACGCACCAGTTGCAACATACAACACTTTTTTGAATTGTCCAGTTTTGAGTCTTTCAACAATGTAAGAATTGAATATCGTTGCCGAGCACCCGCATCCCGACCCACCCATCAAAACATTTTGGTCGTGATAAAACATCATTTGTCCGCAATCGCCATAGTTTGTTCCAAGTTTGTAGCCTTGAGTTTCCATCAAATCAAGCAAAATTTCCACCCCAAGTTTTCCCAAATCTCCAGTGACAATAAGGTCATAATCTTCAGGTTTTGTGTTTGTGTCTTGGAAAACAGAAATCATGGTTTCCATTGCTGCAGGAGCCATTGCCGCACCCATGTTG
This sequence comes from uncultured Clostridia bacterium, assembly GCA_934747765.1. Lineage (GTDB taxonomy): Bacteria > Bacillota > Clostridia > Christensenellales > UBA1242 > UMGS687. The sequence goes on along the minus strand of CAKVGZ010000001.1, from coordinate 77,229 downwards.
TTGACGTCACAAATTCCAAAATCCATAACCTTTCCAAATGTCATCGAATCAATGTATGGTCCCTCTCCCTCTAGTGAAAGAATTGTGCATCCCGACCCAGTGCATGTCCATTGTGCAGTTGGCGGACGCTGGTTGCCAAGTTCCAACGGAAAACGAAATTGTCGTTCAGCTGTTGAAAAATGGCTTGAAGTTGCACAAGCAACTTTTTCAAAATATCCAGCATTAACCATTGATGCTCCAATTCCAATTGAAAGAGCCATGGCAGAACAAGCAGAAAAAATTCCCAGATAACTCAAATCAAAAGCTCTTGCAGCATAACTTGATGTTATGATTTGATTCAAAAGATCTCCGCAAATGAGCATATCGACGTCTTTAGGGTTTATTCTTGCTTTGTCGGTTGCTCCAAAAATTGCATGCTCAAGCATTTTTCTTTCAGCTTTTTCATATGTTTTTTCACCAAAAAAATCGTCTTTCATAACATAGTCAAACATATTTCCAAATGGACCTTCGCCTTCCTTTGGTCCAACAATGGAATAGTTTCCAATGATTCTTGGCTTCTTTTTGAATTTTATTGTTTGATTTTTTCTTTCTTTAAGCATAACAAACTCCTAAATAAATAGATATATAAGCCCAACAATTGCACTTGCCAACACACCAATAACAATGACTGGCCCAGCAATTGTGAACATTTTGACACATAATCCAAAAATAATTCCCTCGTTTTTGAAATCCATTGCAGGACTTGTTATCGAGTTTGAGAACCCAGTTATTGGAACAATTGAACCTGCTCCAGCATAAGCGCCAATTCGGTCGTAAACTCCAATTCCTGTTAAAAATGATGCAAGAAAAATTAATGCAATTGAAACATAGCCCGAAACTGCCATTCCCGGAAGGTCGGGCCAAATTGCCTTTATCCCATCTCCAATTCCTTGACCAAGCAAACAAATAACTCCACCAACCCAAAAAGCGTTAAAAAGAGTTGGCCAACTTCGAGTTTGTGGAATTTTTGCAGTCACATATTCGTTATATTTTTTGTTTCTTGTTTTGACGTCCATTTTAATCTCCTTTTGCCATATATTGCGCAGAAAATCAAAAAATAATCGGAAGCATATTTTTCGAAAAATTAAACACACTAGTTTCATGAAAAATTTTGGAGGTTTTATGAAAAAAATTTTAAAAACAATTTCACTTCTCGCATTATCCATGGTTGTGTGTCTTGGATTTGTGGGATGCGGGAAACAAGACAGCAATTCTTTAGCATATTCAATCGAATATAATATGGATAAATTGGCTGGCATACTCAACAAGACATCAGAAGTTAAGAATGAAGATATAGTAATTCCAGAGTTATATTCTCTTGATGAAAACAAAACATCAACAAATTCTGTTGACGCTTCTAAAAATATCGAAAAAACAAGAAGACTTTTGCCAACAAAAAACATTCCTTCACTTGACAAACAAATTGTTTCAAACGAAGAAATTGAAAAAGAAAAAACTGAAGTTTACAACCAAAAACCAGTTTTTTCTGGAGAAAACGCAAAACGATTAACAAATCCATATTACGTTCCACGAAGAACTTCAAATGTGAACTACACAAACACAAACTTCAATTCATACGTTGGCAAAGTTGAAGATTTATATTTAATGATGAACGATGCAGTTTGCGCAAATAATGATGCTTGCAACTGTAAAAAACAAATTTTGGAATGTTGCGACATTTTAAAAGCGCTTTCAAAACAAATTAAATCTGGAGAAATTGAATTGTCACAAGACCAAAAAGACTCTTGCAACAATCTGTTAAAAGAACTTGGAAAATGCACGAACAAATTAACAGATACAAGGAACGAAGTTTCAAACAGTTGCAAATCTTTAAGTGCAAAAAAATCTCTTTCTAGCGGAATTGACACCTTAAGTTCAAAATATGTGACACTCATCAATTGTTTAGACAACAGAATTTCAAACTATCAAAATGCTCTTGCAATTTTGAAACAACTTCAATGTGCAATCACAAACACTTGTTATGACACAAATTTAGCTGACACATTGTTGGACACTATTCTTGAAAACAACAAAACAGACAATAAAGATTGCGACAACTGCCTCTATGACAAAAACGGAAACAAATGCTTCTTAGACGAAAACGGCAAGTGCTACAAACTTGATGAAAATGGAAACAAATGTTACATTTGCGCAGACACAACTTGCCCAAATAAAACAGAAATTGAAAACAATTCCTCCACCGAAACAGCCAAAGAAGAAACTAAAGCAACAACTGAAAAAAATGATTCAAAAAAACCTTATGAAACAAAAAAAGTTGTTGACTACGAAAAACCAACAACCGAAAAAAATGTTGAAGAAAAGAAAGGAAACATTGACACATTTTCCGACAAAACAGTTAAGCCTAATATAATCAAAAAAGACAACAAAAAAGTTGACTCAAAAACAGAAACTCCTCAAAAGCCAGACTCTCAAATTCAACCTCGTGTCACAGATTTAACCAACAATAATCTTCCAAACAATGCAAACACCTATGGGATAGGCAACGGCGTTTATGGAACACCTGTTGCAAATGGAATTAACAATCCAGTTGCAAATGGTGTGAACGGAACAGGGATTGGAAATGGCGTTTATGGAAATGGCGTTGGCATTCACAATTATGAAAACGGAGTGACAAATCCATATAGAAACACAGACACCTACAAATTCCCTCCAAAAGCGTTAGGTGGAACGTACGGAGGTTATGGTGCAGTTGCCGACACAACTCCAGTGCAAGCAGAAATCAGCCAAAAACCTCTTCCAAGTGAAAATCGTCAGGACTTCAAAACTTTCACTAAAATAGAAGCCACAGAAAACAAGAAAAAAGATAAGTCAACAAAAATTGAAACTAACACACTTTCAAAATATGACGAGATAACCACATTCCAATGTTAGATGAAAAAAACCGGTTGTTCCGGTTTTTTATTTTTCTAATTCTTCTATTTCAGATTGTAATTGTTTCATACGATATTTATAAAAAGCAAGTTGGAAATCTTGGTGATTAGCAATTTTTGCGTTTTCGTCAACTTTTCCTTTTTTTGAATTATCAAGAACCCCTTCAACATATACATTGTCCCAATTATTCTTTTCCATATTTCCTCCTAAGTTCTAAACATTTTATCATTGAAAAAATGACTTGTCAACACTTAACAAAAAATTTAAACATAAAAACCACTTTGTGCGGTTTCTATTGTTCTTTTTCATTATTTCTACTGCAGTATTTGAGATAGGCAAGTTGAAAATCTTCGTGATTTGCGCGCTTTGCGTTTAGGTCAATTTCGCCCTTAAAGTCATTGTCCAGTTCGCCTTCAACGTACACATTATTTTCATTTTGCATTTGCTTTATGCAATATTTTTCATACGCTCTTTGGAAAGCCTTTGGGTCAGCAATTTTTGCGTTTTCGTCAACTTTGCTTTCACTTTTATTAGAAACAGTTGCCTTTGCGAACATTTTGTCCAAATCTTGTTTGCGCATTTTGCCTCCTAAAATCTAAATCATTTTATCATTGCGAAAATAACTTGTCAACACATAATGAAAAAATAAAAAAACTTTGCAAATATGCTTGACAATTTCCCAAAAGTAATATAAAATACAACTTGCAAAATGCAAATATGCCTCCTTAGCTCAGCGGTGGAGCACTCGGCTGTTAACCGATAGGTCGTAAGTTCGAATCTTACAGGGGGCGCCAAATCAGGCAAGTGGAATTCACTTGCTTTTTTTGTTGTCTAATCCAAAGACCTGTCGGTTAAAACGCACGTCAGTGCGTGCTTGCGCCAGCAAGCCAGCCGAGCAGGTTGATCGCTAAGAAACAAAGTTTCTGCGTGTTTTCTTATTCTTCTTGACAAAATCCGACATTTAGCCTTATAATCTTTTTGTAAGAAAAAAGGGAGTTAAAAATGAAATTTGAATTATGGTCGCCAGTCCATTATGTGATGATTGCTCTGCCCGTTGTTTTGATTTTGTTTTTTTGGCTTGTAATGAGAAAAAGAACTCAACGGGCAAAAGAAATAATGGGCGTAATAATTGGCAGCCTTTCAATTGTTATTTTGATTGCAAGAAATGTCTACATATTAATTTCCGAAGGGTTTTCTTATGAAGTCATTCCTCTTCAGGTTTGTCAAATAGGTTCGCTTATAGTTGGCCTTGCGCTCATAACAAGAAAACGTGCACTTCTTCTAATGGCATTTTGCTTCCATCTAGTTCCAGCTTATGGCGCTCTTATTTTTGCAAATTCGCTTTCTTCATATCCAACTCTCATTTCAATGAAATCATTAACATTCATATTGGGCCACATAACAATTATTGTTGGCGCAGTGTATGGAATTATTGTTTACAGATCAGAGTTCAAATTTAAGCATTTTGTGATTGCATTTGTTCTTACACTTTGCTTCATGATTCCAGCTGTGATATTGAATTCTCTTTTCCGTCATTTTTGGCAAGGAACACCAAACTATTTCTATCTTTACAATGCGGACCTCTCACCTTTTGAGCCAATATTCAAACTTGGAACAATGCGAACCTATGGTTGGTTCTCAATAAATTGGGAGTATGCTTGCACGCTCATTGCAATTTTTGTGGCAATTTATGTTGTGATGTATTTCGTGGCAAAATTGTTTAATATAAAAAGAAAAACAGCAAAAAAACAAACATACTACGAATAAAAAATCGGGAGGAATCCCGATTTTATTTTAACAAATTTTCAAAATTAGAAAGTCTTTTTTCTGTTTCATCTTGACCAATTGTTGATATTATCGAATATAAATCAAGTGAATCTTTTTTGCCTGTTAAAGCGACTCTGATATATTCACACACTGTTGCAACATTTCCTTTGAAGGCATCTGGATTTTCTTTGTAGTCTTTGTTGTTTGTTGCATATCCAAGTTCATTTGCCATTTCCTTTATTTTGTTGAACCATGTGTCTTTGTCATCGTTTGCCGAAACAATTTTTTTGTAAGAAAAAACAACTTCTTTTGCTTTTTCAAAATTCTCTTGTTCAATTTCAAAATATTTCAAATCATCATTTTTGAAATATGGGTTGAACATAAAAGAATAATATTCAGGAATTTTGCTCCACATATCTATATCTTTTCTAGGCTTTTGTTTGTATCGGTCAATTGCAAAAACTTTAATGGCATAGTCTTTGTTGTTTTCCAAATATTTTGCAAATTCTGGATTATATTCTTTTGCCCACTTGAGAGTTCTTTCAAAAACTTCTTCGGCTGTGAAAGTTGCAATTATATTTTTTGAAATGTCAGTGAATTTAACCATATCCAAAACTGGCGAAACTGCAGTTATATCTCCAATTCCAAATTTAAATTCTTTCCAAGATAATGTTGGATTTTTTATTCTCCAAGGTTCAAATGAAGAAGAAATTAAATTCAAAAGATATTCAAAAACTGCTTCAGTTGGATATCCTTTTTCAAAATAGAATCTCATGTCTGCTTCAACGTCATATCGCTTTGAAATTTTTCGTTTGTTTCCGTTTTCAGCAATTTTGCAAATCAAAGGATTATGACAATATTGGAAGTGAGGAAGCCCCAAAGCGTCTATAACTTCCAAATGAACAGGCGTTGAAGAAATGTATTCTTCGCCTCTAACAATTGTTGTTGTGCCCATCAAATAATCGTCAATGATATGGGCAAAAAGATATGGAGGAATTCCATCTTGCTTAACCAAAATAACATCTTTTGCATTTGCTTGCGCTTCAATTTCGCCTTTTATTAAATCAACAAACTTAACTCTTTCTTTTCCTGTTCCGTTGGTTTTTAGTCTGATGGCAAATTTGTCGCCATTTTTTAAATGTTCTTGAATTTCTTCAAGTGTCAAGTTTCTGCAAGCATCATATTCATATTCGTCGTTTATAAGGAATTTTTCTTCTCTATCTTTAAAAATTTCTTCCTTGCCTTCTTTCGCTTTGCAAAAACAAGGAAATGCTCTGCCCTTTTTAACAATTTCTTTTGCATAGGACGAATAAATATCCTTTCTCAAACTTTGAATATATGGGCCATAATTTCCAACAGGCTCTTGACCTTTTTCTTGATATTCATCTGGATATATTCCAAACTTGTCCATAACTTCTTTGATAACTTCAAAAGCATTTTCTTTTTCACGTTTTGCATCTGTGTCTTCAAGACGCTTCATGAAAATGCCGTTTGAATTTTTTGCCAAGTTATATGAAATGAACATTTGAAAAAAATTTCCAAGATGCATAAATCCTGTTGGACTTGGTGCATATCTTGTGACCTGTTGTCCTTCTTTTAAATTTCTTCTTGGAAATTTTTCTTCCCAATATTCAATTGGTTTTGCATTTGGAAATAGTAAATCTGCCAGTTTCTCGTAATCCATTTTGTTTTCCTTTTACTTTTTTATGTAATCTAAGATTTCTTCAATAGAAATCAAATTTTGTGTGCTGTTGTTCATGTCCTTAAGCATAATTTTGTTTGCTTTAATTTCGTCTTCACCAAGAATTGCAACAAAAGGAATTCTTTCATTGTTTGCATAGTCCAGTGATTTTTTTAACTTCTTGTTTTTGTAATCAACAACAACGTTCAATCCTTTTTCTCTCAGTTTAGTTGCAATTTTCAAAACGTCTGCATTGTTATCAAATGCAAAAATTAAAACATCAATGTTACTTTTTTTGTTGCCGTTTTCTAACAAAACATAAATAGGTTCAATTCCAAAACTCATTCCCACTGCCGGATATTCATTTCCGTCGTCAATGAATTTTCCTATTATTTTGTCATATCTTCCGCCACCACCAAGACTGGACGAAATTTTGCCAGTGCGGTCAAAAATCTCCCAAACAGTTCCCGTGTAGATTTCAAGTCCACGTGCAAGCGTTGACGAAAAGATACATCTGTCATCAATCCCAAGTTCTTTGGTTAGCGCTCTCAATTCCAAAACTTCTTCAATGCCCTCTTTCAATGTTTCGTTTTCGCAAGCATCAATTTCGCTTGGGTCAAGTTTTGAAAATCTAAAAACATCTTCAATTTGCGAATTTGTCAGCCCCATATCCAAAAGTTCTTTTTCAACTTGTTGTTTTCCAACCTTTTCAATTTTGTCAATTGTCAAAATTGTTTTGGAAACAAGCGACTTTTCAACTCCAGCAAGTTCAATGATTCCACTCAAATATTTTCTGTTGTTCCACTTCACTTCAATGTCTAGCGAAAGTTTTTTGAAAATTTCAAGAGTCAAAAGAAAAAATTCAACTTCAACAAATCTTCCATTAACACCGCAAACATCAACATCGCATTGATAAAATTCTCTCATTCTTCCAAGTTTAACTGGTCCGTCACGAAAAACTTTTCCAATCTCATATCTTCTGAATGGCAAGGTCAAATTTTGGTTTCCTGCAATCACTTTTGAAAAAGGAACAGTGAGGTCATATCGAAGTCCAAGTTCTCTTTCGCCCTGGTCTTTCAATTTGTAAACTTCTTTCAAGATTTCTGCACCGCCGGCATATTTTGATGCAAGAAGTTCAAAAGGGCAAAGAATGGCAGAATCAAGAGGCATAAATCCATATTTTTCAAATGTGTTTTTCATCACTGAAAAAACACGCTCTCTCAGTATCTGCTCTGTTGGAAGATAATCAACTGTTCCTTTAAGATTTTTTAATTTAATGTCATTTTTCATAACAAAAATAATATCACTAATAATCAGCAAAGTCAATTAAACAACTTAATTGAAATAAATTATTCTGTGACAATTGTCACATTCCATATATCCATTATTTTTAACTTTTTCAATTTCCGCTGCTGAAAGCTCCATTCGACAACCGCCACAAGATTTGTCGATTAATCTAACAAACGCAGGATAAAGTTTGTCGGAGCGAAGCTGTTTATATTTGTTCAAAAGTTTTGGTTCAATTCCGCTTTCAAGTTTTGAAAGGTCTGATTTGATTTTTGTTATTTCTGGTTCTTTCGATTTAAGCAAATTGTCGTATGCTTGCTTGTGTTCATTATATTTTGCACGAGCTGAGCCATATTGTTTTTTTGCATTTTCGAATTCGTTGAGTGTTATGTTCAAATTTTCTGCTTCTGAAAAAAGTTTCTTTTCCAAAATATTCAAATTGTTTATGATGGAATTGCTTGCTGAAAGAATGTTTTCAAGTTCCTTTTCCGAGCAATTTCCAAGATTTTTTGAAACAAATTTTTCAACTTGCGCAATGTTTTCATCATAAGCTTTTTTCAACGCTTCATAGTCTTTTGCAAGAGTGCCGGCACGTTGTTCAAGAGCCCCAGATTTTTCTTGAGCTTTTTTGACAATTGCCACCATTTCTGAAAAAATTTTTCGGCTTGGATTTGATGAAAGTTCTCTTTCAATTTTTATTAATTCGCCGTCTTTTTTTTGATATTCTAAAATATTACTAAAATCCATTTTAACTCCTAACTTTTTTAGTTTACATTATTTTTGCCACCAAGTCAAATAAAATAAAAACAGCAAAGTGCTGTTTTTAACTTCTGAAATCAACAAGTTTTTTAGAACGATTTGGATGACGCAATTTTCTAAGTGCTTTTGCTTCAATTTGACGAATACGTTCACGAGTGACGTTAAACTCTTTTCCAACTTCTTCCAAAGTTCTTGGATGAGCATTGTCAAGACCATAACGCATTCTGATAACTTTTTGTTCACGGGGAGTTAAAGTTTCTATGACAGACAAAAGCTGTTCTCGAAGAAGTGTTTGAGAAGTTGCCTCCAAAGGTGAAAGCGCTGTTTCGTCTTCGATGAAATCGCTTATTTTGCTGTCTTCTTCGTCACCAATTGTTGTTTCAAGCGAAATTGGATCCATTGCAATTCTTTGAATTTCCATAACTCTTTCTTCAGAAAGACCCATGGCGGTTGCAATTTCCGAAACAGTTGGATCACGACCAAGTTTTTGAATCAACTGTCTTGTGACGCGAGTGAGTTTGTTGATTGTTTCAACCATGTGAACAGGAACACGAATTGTTCTTGCTTGGTCGGCAATTGCTCTTGTTATTGATTGTCTAATCCACCAAGTTGCATAAGTTGAAAATCTGAAACCCTTTGTGTGGTCAAATTTTTCAACCGCTTTCAAAAGACCAATGTTGCCTTCTTGAATCAAATCCAAAAATTGCATATTCGAACGAGAAACATAACGTTTTGCAATGCTAACAACCAAACGCAAATTAGACTCAGAAAGTTTTGCTCGAGCAGCACTGTCCCCTTCCATCATTCTCTTGGCAAGTTCAACTTCTTCTTCACTTGTTAGAAGCGGAACTTTTCCAATATCCTTAAGATACATTTTAACAGGGTCGTCAACGTTAACTTGAACAATGATGTCATCCAAATTTTCCTTGCTCAAATCCTCTTCTTCAGTGGAATGAATGACCCTAATTCCATTCTTTTCAATTTTGTCAATAAATTCAGTTATGTCGTCTTTGCTTGCATCATGTTTAATCAAACGAAAATATATATCTTCTTCGTTGACCATGCCCTTTTTTCGACCAACCTCTAAAAATCTATTTAATTCAACAACTAACTTTTCGTCCATTTTTTCTCCTATATTCTTCTTTGGCTAAGTTTCACAATAATTTTGTTTAATTTTTCAGCAATTTCTTTTCGCTCATCATAGTCTTTTGCATCTTTATATTGTTGACTTAAAATTTGCTGTTTAACACGCAAAGTTTGTTCAACAATTTTCCAAGCACACTGGTCCAAATAATCTTTGCCTTTGGCTGGACTTTCATACTCCATCACGTCGTCAATGAACGCTTTTTCTTCCGGAGTTGCATTCTCAATGAGTTTTTCTAAAGAACCAAATTCTTTATATTTTTCCAGCACAGAAATATGCACAGGATTGACAAGATATTCTTTAATGTCAAAATCTATCTTAGAAAAAGTTTCCCCTTTCAAAATTGATTGAATGACATATTTGACAGACTTGATGTTCGCATCATCTCCTTGCAAATTTTGAACAATTTCAGTTTCATTCTTTTTTTCAATTTTCGACGAAGCACAATCTCTTCTCAAAATGTCAATTGGAATTCCTGTTGCACAGCTGATAAGCTTTAGATAAACATCTTTTTCGCTGAATGTTTCAATTCCGTTGATTATTTCAAATGCTTGTTTAAGATAGTTAGATTTGCCATCAGGTCGCGAAATGTCATTTTTTTCTTTCAACAAATTAAGTTTATATTCAACAGGTGAAACAGCATTTTCAAGAAGTGTTTCCATTTTTTCAGGTCCATTAAATTTCAAAAATTCATCAGGGTCTTGTCCTTTTGGAAGCCTTGCCACTTTGACATTTAATCCCTCTTTTTCCAAAATTCCAATTGTTCTTAATGTTGCCTTTTCTCCCGCACCATCACCGTCGTATAAAAGTGTGATTTCGTCAGAAAATCTGTGAACTGCAACAGCATGTTTTTCGGTGAAAGCAGTTCCCATCGAAGCAACTGCAGTTTTGAAGCCATTTGAGTGCATCATGATAACATCAATTTGCCCTTCCACCACAATAACATTTTTCAGTTGTCCGTTTCTTTTTGCTTGTTTGAGAAGGTCAATTGCATAAACGCAAGAACCTTTATCAAAAACAACTGTTTGTTCGGTATTCTTATATTTTGCTTTAAAATCTGTTTTTTCCAAAATACGTCCGCTGAACCCCAAACATTCACCAAACGAATTAAGGACAGGAAAAATCAATCGATTTGCCAACTTGTCATAAAGTTTCCCAGATTTTTCATCACGTCCAGCAATTCCAGATTTTAACAATGTGCTTTCAGAAACACCTTTTTTTATAAGGTCATAAATGATTGTGTTTCCATTTGCATAACCAATGTTAAAATTGTCTAAATCACTCTTTTTAAATTTTCGCGATTTAACATATTCTTGTGCTTTTTTTGCTGTTTCTTTATATAAATTTTCTTTGTAAACTTCTTTTGCATAATTTAGTGCAAACAAAATTTCGTCGCGTTCTTTTTTTTCTTTTGCAATTTTTTCGCCGTCCGAAACTTCAGGAAGTTCAAGCCCAACTTTTTCTGCCAATTTTTCCATTGCTTGGCGATATGTAATTGATTCCATATTTTGCACAAATTTTATCACATCTCCGCCCTCGCCACAGCCAAAGCAATGATAAAATTGTTCATCTTCATGAATGGCAAAAGAAGGGGTTTTTTCGTGATGAAAAGGGCAAAGAGCCCAATAAACATTTCCTCTTTTGTTAACTGTTAAATAAGATGAAATAACTTGAACAATGTCACATTTAGATTTTAGTTTGCTGACCCACTCAGGTGGAAAATAACCTTTCTGCATCTTTCCTCAAAAAATATAATGTCACTATATTAATATTAATTCGACATCAAATTCAAAAACCCTTTATTTTTTCACGAAAAAGAATTAAAAATTTGTTTTTCCAATGTTTTCTCTAACTTTTTTCAAAACTTCGCTTGCTTTTTTGCGCGCAAAAATTGCTCCCTTTTCAAGGAAACTTTCAATGATTTCTGGATGTGCAAGATAGTAGTTATATTTTTCTCGCATACCGCTTAGATAGGAATTTGCAAGTTCAAAAGTTTCTTTTTTGACTTCTCCCCATGAAATTCCTTTTTCGAATTTATTTTTCATCTCATCAATTTGCAATTGATTTGCAAACAAACTGTAAATTTTGAAGATGTAGCAATCTGTCGACTTTGGCTCATCAGGCAAAGAACTGTCGGTCACAATTTTGTTAATTTTCTTTTTAAGTTCTTGTTCATCGCAAAACAAAGTTATGGTGTTGTTGTAACTTTTGCTCATTTTTCTTCCATCAAGCCCAGGAATTGTTCCAACATTTTTGCTTATCATTTCCTTTGGAAGAACAAAAGTTTCGCCATAAGTTTTATTGAAAATTCTTGCAATTTCACGTGTAATTTCAACATGTTGCTTTTGGTCATCACCCACTGGAACATGAGTTGAGTTCATTGCCAAAATGTCTGCCGTCATCAAAATTGGATAGTTGTAAAGCCCCATGTTAACGCCATCATCACACTCTTTTCCGTCTTGCAAATTGCTTTCAACAACCGCTTTGTAGGCGTGTGCTCTGTTCATAAGGCCTTTTGGGGTTACGTTTGACAAAATCCAATTCAATTCAAAAATTTCGGGAACGTCAGATTGGCGATAGAAAACAAAATTTCCTTCGTCAAGCCCACAAGCAAGCCATGTTGCGGCTGCATCATAAGTGTATTCTCTAAATTTTTCTTTATCTTTAAGAAAGTTCAAAGCATGATAGTCCGCAATAAAAAACATGGTGTCACCATTTCGTTCTTTTGCAAGCTCCAAAGCAGGTTTGATTGCTCCAAAATAATTTCCTATATGTAGTTTGCCAGTTGGCTTTATCCCAGTTAAGATTGTGTCGTTCATGTTTTCTCCTAAGGAATATATAAACATTTTATATTCAAAAAGTCAAATGTTTTCTGCATTCGCAACAAAAAACTTGCAATCTTATTTTGCAAGTTTTGACCTTATTTTTTCCAAGATTTTTGTTTCGAGCCTTGAAACCTGAACTTGTGAGATGCCCAATTCTTTTGCAATTTCACTTTGCGTTCGGTCACGAAAATATCTGAGAAGAATGATTTTTTTATCTCTTTTCTCAAGTTTTTTCATAACATCACACAAAAACATGTTATCAAACATTTCGTCTGCTTCAGTGTTTTGAACAAATCTGTCAACCACCAACAAACTTTTTTCTTCGTCATCTTCAAATGGAGTATAAAGCGAAATTGGCATGCGCGCTGAGTCCATTGCAAAAACAACTTCTTGGCTTGGAACATCAAAATTTTTTGCAATTGTTTCAATTGACGGCTTAACACCATTTTCTTTCAAATATTGTTCAATGAACTTGTTGATTTGAAGATTAAATGTTTTTATTGTTCTGGAAACTTTGATTGCTCCATCGTCACGCATAAAACGTTTTACTTCGCCAATTATCATAGGAACCACATAGGTGGAAAATTTCACGTTGTATGAAACATCAAAATTATTTATCGCCTTAACAAATCCCATCGCTCCCAATTGGAACAAATCGTCATATTCAATTCCCTTGCCGATGAATCTTTTTATGATGCTTTTGATGAGCGGTGAATTTTCACACACAAGCGTGTTTTTTGCGTTTTGGTCGCCCTTTTGAGCTTTTAGAATTAAATTAATTGTTGTTTCGTGGTCAAGCATCTCACCCACCTACAACTTCTTTCTCCGCCTCACCAAATTTCTTTTCCATAAGTACAGTAACACCTTTGTCGTTGTTTTTAAGCAAATAAACTTTGTCCATAAAACTTTCCATAACTGTGAAGCCCATTCCACTTCTTTCATCGTCAGGTTTGGTTGTGAAAAAAGGCTGTCGTGCTTTCGAAAAATTTGAAATTCCAACACCGTTGTCCGAAACAGAAATAATTGCCGTGTCTTGAGTTAATTTCACATTGATTGAAACATCTCCTTTTTCTTTGGGATAAGCGTGAACAACGCAATTTGTCACTGCTTCACTCACAGCAGTTTTGATGTCGGTGATTTCGTCAAGAGTTGGATTGAGTTGCAAACAAAATGCCGCCACACAACTTCTTGCAAAGGCTTCATTTTCAGATATTGCTTTAAAATTTAATGTCATCTCGTTAATCGTGTTCATAACTTCTCCTTAAGATATTTTTGGCATAATTTCATATAGCCCAGTCATTTTGAAAATTTTTTCGGCATGAGTTGAAGGATTGCAAATGTATATTGGTGTGTTTTTGCTTTTAAGTTTTTTATATCTTCCAAGCAAAACACCAATTCCTGTTGAATCCATAAAATCCAATTCCGAAAGGTCAATTATAACTTGATTAAATCCGTTTCCGTCAAAAAGTTCGTCGAGCGAAATTCTCACACTTTGGGCGGAATGTTCGTCGAGTTCTCCGCTTAGAACAATGTAAAGCGTGTTGTTGTAAATTCTGTTTCTTATCTGCATTTTTTCCTCCTAGAAAAAATTTTAGCAGTTTGAAATGGCAAAAAAATAACACCTTCTGTCGAAAAAGATGTTATTTTGGAAATTCAGATTAGATAACTTGTTTTTTTGCACCAGCATTTTAGACAAAATTTTGGCAATAAAAAATGGCCATAGCAAACAGCCAAACTGTTTGTTATAGCCAATATGGAGCTGGTGATTGGAGTCGAACCAACAACCTGCTGATTACAAATCAGCTGCTCTGCCATTGAGCCACACCAGCATATGGTGGTTGGGGATGGATTCGAACCATCGAAGCCGGAGGCGTCAGATTTACAGTCTGATGTATTTGACCACTCTACAACCCAACCAAATTTGCTTCGAGCCAAAATCATACCCGCTCGATGCTGTTGCCCAAGTTGGAATCTCATTCCCTTGCAGGAGATTTGACTGTGTCGTCGTTTGATTCCACTCGATGCTTGGTGCCTCGAGGCGGAATCGAACCACCGACACAGGGATTTTCAGTCCCTTGCTCTACCGACTGAGCTATCGAGGCAAATTGGCGACTCGGATGGGGCTCGAACCCACGACCTCCAGCGTGACAGGCTGGCGTTCTAACCAACTGAACTACCGAGCCATTTGATGGTGGACCTTCTAGGACTCGAACCTAGGACCGACCGGTTATGAGCCGGTTGCTCTAACCAACTGAGCTAAAGGTCCCCACAAAAATGGACTGTTATGTTCTGGTCGGGGTGAAGAGACTCGAACTCCCGGCCCCATGGTCCCAAACCACGTGCGCTACCAACTGCGCTACACCCCGTTACATAACAGCAAGTGTATATTACACTATTTTTTAAATTGTGTCAACAATTTTTCATAAATTTTTATGTTAATTTTCTTCAAGAAGTTCTTGCGCAAGAAGTTTGATTTGCTCATAAGTCAATCCCCCTTGGAAATATGCAATGAACGGTGGCTTGACAGGTCCATCACAAGAAAGTTCAATTGATGCCCCTGCAACAAACGTTCCCGCAGCCATAATAACTGGGTCGTTATATCCTGGCATGTCCCATGGCATTGGAACCACGTAGCTGTCAACTGGAGAAAATTTTTGAATCTTTTGAACAAACGAAACCATTTCGTCAGCGGAGTTAAATTTGATTGATTTGATAATATCTCCTGCATCTTCATTTGATGCTGGCAAAATTTCTGCGCCTTTGGCTTTCATAACTTCGCCAATCAAATAGCAACCTTTGATTGCTTCTTTAACAACATGAGGAGCCAAGAAAAATCCTTGAAAAAATTCACGATAGCCTCTTTCATAAGAACCAACTTCGGTTTTTAGCGAAGGTGAAGTTAGTCTTGTTGAAACAAGGTCAACCGCTTTTTTTGTTCCTGCCAAATAGGCGCCTGTTGATGCAAGGCCCCCACCTGGATTTTTGATGAGCGACCCAACAATCAAATCTGCCCCAACTTCTGTTGGCTCATGCTTTTCAACAAATTCTCCGTAGCAGTTGTCAACAACAACAAAACTTTTTGGGCTTTCTTTCTTTGCAATTTTGACGATTTTCTCAATATCACTTATGGAAAGAGCACTTCTCCAAGCATATCCCCTTGAACGTTGAATGTAGACCATTTTAGGTTTTAATTTTTTGATTTGTTTTTCAATCTCAGCATAATCTAATTTATCATTTTTAAAATCAACTTGCTGATATATAACACCAAAATCTTTCAAACTCCCTGTGTCTTCTTCTGTTCCAAAAATTGTGTCATCAAGAGTGTCATAAGGCTTTCCGGTGACCGACAACATAACGTCGCCTGGACGCAAAATTCCAAAAAGCGCAATTGTGAGAGCGTGTGAACCGCAAGTTATATTCGGTGAAACAATTGCTGTTTCGGCTCCAAAAGCGCTGGCAAAAACTTTTCCAAGAACTTCTCTGCCCTGGTCGTCATATCCATATCCACTTGTTCCATAAAAGTGATTTGCACTAACTTTGTTTTCTTGGAAAGCCTTCAAAACTTTTTGTTGATTGAACAGTGCAATTTGCTCCAATCTTTCAAATGTCTTTTCAAGTTTTTTCTCACATTTTTTTATATCAGTTTTCATTTAGCACCTCTAATATTTTCTCTGTTGCATGGTCTGCATCAATCCAAATTAAGTCGCTCATGCCACGCATAAAAGTCAGTTGCCTTTTTGCATAGTTTCTGGTTTTTTGTTTTATTAATTCCTTTATTTCAGTCATGGAATTTCCATTTTTCAGCCCCATGATAACTTCTTTATATCCAATGCCTTGCATGCTTTGAGCATCAGGTTTGACACCACTTTGGATAAGATTTTTCACCTCTTCAACAAGACCTTCATCAAACATGATTTCTGTTCTTTTGTTGATGTTATCATAAATTTTTTCTCGGTCGGCATTAAGTCCAAATATTATATATTCATAGCAATCGGATTGTTGTTTTTCACTTTCTTTTTTATTTTCTTCAATTTCCAAAGCTCGAATTACACGTTTGGTGTCATTTTTTTCAATTTTTTCCGCCCTTGCAGGATTTTTTTCTTTCAAAACGTCAAACAAAAAATCTTTTCCTTTTTCGTTTAATATCTTTTCATATTTTTTTCTTATTCCATCATTTTTTTCTGCATTTCCAAAATCAAAATTGTTTTTGAGTGCATTTATATACAATCCTGTTCCGCCAACCATGATTGGAACTTTTTTTCTTTCAAAAATTTCCTTGATTTTTTCTTTTGCAAGCATTGAATATTTTCCAACACTAAATTCTTCGTTGGGGTCAGCAACATCAAGCAAATGATGTTTTATCCCACACATTTGTTCAGGTTTTATTTTTGCCGTTCCAATGTCCATTTTTTTATAAACCTGCATGCTGTCGCATGAAATAATTTCACCGCCCAATTTTTTTGCAAGTTCAATGGCAGTTTTAGATTTCCCTATTCCAGTTGGCCCAAATATCACAATAACTTTTTTCATATTAAACTATTCTTTTAAACCATTTTTCAATTTCTGTTTTCGAAAATTGAAGAACAATGGGGCGTCCATGAGGACAAAGAAGAACATTCCCATTTTCTTTAAAATCATTCAAGATATAATCTATTTCATCGTCTGAAAGTTTGTTGCCTGCTTTAATTGCTGAACGGCAAGCTTGGCGGGCAAGTTTTGCTTTGAAGAAATCCACCGATTTTTTCTGAACATCTTGTATATCTGTCAAAACATTTTCAAAGAAATCTTTCAAATTTATGTCCGCAAGCAAAACTGGAACAGCGGAAATTTTGAAAGCATTTTCACCAAACTCAGAAATGTCAATTCCATATTCTTGGAATATGTCCAAATTGTTTTCCAAAAATTCTGTTTCTTTAAAATTGGTGTTGAAAACGTATGGAACAAGAAGTTCTTGGCAAGCAAGATTGTTTTCTTTGATTTGTTTGGTGAACTTGTCGAAAAGTTGTCTTTCATGCCCTGCGTGTTGGTCGATAATTAAAAAATTGTCACCTTTTTCGCAAAGAATGTATGTGCTGAACAAAACTCCGATAATTCGATAATCTTCAAACAGCACTTTGTTTGTTTCAACAAATTCTTTTTTTATCTGTTGTGATTTCTCAACTGTTGGCACAACAACTTCTTCAAGTTTAATTTGAGAAATTTCAATTTTTTCTCGATTTTCTTTGTCTTCTTTGATTTTATCATTCAAAATGTCAACAAGTGGACTGAACTCGCTCTTAAAACAAGTTGTTGTTTTTTGGCTGTTAATTATTGTTTCCATCAAACTTTTGGTGTCGAAAACAGGTTCTTTAACCACTGGTTTTTCTTGAACCTCAGTTGTTTTTTCTTGCACGTAGTTTGCCTGAGAAACTGCCTTAAAAACAGCAGTGTTAACAATTCCATATATTCTGTTTGGATTTTCAAATTTAACTTCTTGTTTTGATGGATGAACGTTAACGTCCACACTTTCAAAAGGAACACTCAAATTGATTGCAAAAAGTGGAAATTTTCCTTTCATGATGTAAGCATCAACCGCATCTTGAACAGCAGACGAAATCATATAATTTGAAACAACTCTTCCATTAACAAAAATTGTTTGATAGGTTCTGTTAGGTTTGCAAAGAGTTGGTCGGGCGATGAAACCATAAATTGAAACGTCGTCACGCTCATATTTTATTTCCAAAAGGTTGTCATACACTTCCTTTCCATAAATTATGTACATTGCTTCCGCAAGACCGTTGCCAAAAGTGTTATAAACAATTTTGTCGTCAACAACATATCTGAAAGATAGTTCAGGATTTGCCAAAATGAATTTTGCCATCAAATTTGTTATTTCACCTTCTTCAGACTTTGGCTTTTTCAAAAATTTGAGCCTTGCAGGCGTGTTGAAAAACAAATCTGAAACAATTATCTTTGTTCCATTGTCAAAGCCAATTTCTTGTTTCTTTCCATATTTGCCACCTTCAATTTTGATGTCAATTCCAAAATCATTATTTTCAGTTTTTGAAATTAATTCAACACGGCTGACCGATGCAATGCTTGCAAGAGCTTCGCCACGGAAACCAAGAGAGGCAATTGTTTCAAGGTCTTTTGCACTTTTAATCTTGCTTGTGGCATGAGGCAAAAAGGCGTTTTCAACGTCTTCAGGTTCAATCCCACAACCATTGTCTGAAACAACAATTTTTTTAATTCCTCCGTCAAAAACTTCAACGGTGATTTTTGTTGCTCCGCCATCAATGCTGTTTTCAACAAGTTCTTTAACAACACTTGAAGGTCTTTCAACAACTTCGCCTGCGGAAATCTTATTGTAAATTTCGCTTGGCAAAACATTAATTTTCATCATTCCCTCACTTTATTTTTTCAATTAAATCACTTAATATTTCAAACGCACTCATTGGAGAAACTGTGTTCATATCAATATCTTTTAAGATGCTGATTATATTTTTGTTTTTTTGAACATCGTTAGTGTCACAAACAGGCGTTTCGATTTTGTGATTTATGTCTGCAAGTTCCAAACTCTTGCTAATTTCTTTTGCTCTGCTGATGACTTCGCCAGGAAGCCCAGCAAGTTTTGCAACAGCAATTCCAAAACTTTTGTTTGCTCCGCCTCGCACAATTTTTCTTAAGAAAATAACCTCATCATTAAATTCTTTAACAGTTATTCGATAGTTTTTCACGCCTGGGAGAACATTTTCAAGTTCTGTTAGTTCATGATAATGTGTTGAAAACAACGTTTTCATTTTCATGTTTTTGCTGATGTGTTCCATAACAGCCCACGCAATGCTAAGGCCGTCGAAAGTTGAAGTTCCGCGTCCAATTTCGTCAAGAAGAGCAAGACTCTTTTCTGTTGCATTTTTCAAAATGTTTGCAACTTCAACCATCTCAACCATAAATGTTGATTGACCAAAAGCAACATCATCACTTGCACCAATTCGGGTGAAGATTTTGTCTGTTATAGAAATTTCTGCAGACTTTGCAGGAACAAACAATCCAACGTGCGCCAAAAGAACAATTAAGGCAACTTGACGCATGTATGTGCTCTTTCCCGCCATGTTGGGGCCAGTTATTATCATTGCACGGTCGGTGTCGTTGTTCAAAAACGTGTCGTTTGCAACAAAAGTTTCGTTGCGATTTATGTCTTCAACAACGGGATGTCTTCCTGCTTCAATTTTTATGTGCTTTATGTTTTTGTTTATAATAGGTCGACAATAGTTGTTTTTAATTGCAATTATTGCTCCGCTCATAAGACAATCTATTTCTGCCAAAATTTTTGAAACATTTTGTATGCGTTTTATATTTTCAAGAAGATAGTCGCGTATTTTTCCAAAAAGTTCAATTTCAAGTTTCTGAGCGTTATCTTTTGCATTTTCAACTTTTTCCTCAATCATTTTGAGTTCTTCTGTTATGTATCTTTCATTGTTTGCAACAGTTTGTTTTCGTTGATATCTGTAAGGAACAAGGCCAGAAAGGGATTTATTCACTTCAATGAAAAATCCAAAAACTTTGTTGTATGAAACACGCAAATTCTTAATTCCCGTCAGTTCTCTTTCTTTTGCTTCAAGTTCCGAAAGCCAAGAAGTTGCCATTTCTTTTGCATTTTTATATTCATCAAGTTCTTTGCTATAACCCGCTTTTATAACATTCCCCTCGCGAACAAGTGAAGGTGCTTCTTCGGATATAGTTTTTTCCAAAAGTTCAAAAATGTCACCAAGTTCATCAAAATTATTGCAAAATCCTGCAAGTTTTTTTGATGAAAAATTGCTTAGCATTTTGTGTAAATCTGGCAACTTTGATGCAGTTGTTTTAAGCGAAAGTGCATCTTTTGGATTGAAATTTCCATACGCAATTCGCCCAGCAATTCTTTCAATGTCCGAAATGTTTTGCAACAACTTTTTCATTTCTTCCCGAACAATCATATTTTGAGTTATGTCTTCAATTGCATCAAGTCTATTGTTAATTTCGATTTCATTTTGAAGCGGACTTGATATCCAATTTCTTAAAAGTCTTCCGCCCATGCAGGTTGAAGTGTGGTCGATGACAGAAAGAAGCGACCCACGCTTTTTGTGGTCACGAATTGTTTCAGTCAGTTCCAAATTTCGCCTTGTTGCATTGTCAATTTGAAGGTAGCAATTTTGCGCAAGAACCTTGATTTCATTGATTTGCTCAAGTCCTCGTCTCTGAGTTTCTTTCATGTAAGAAACAAGCGCTCCACCAGCCACAACGCCAGCACTTAGCTCCGACAAATCGCTGTTATCATCTTTAAATTGTTCCTTTAATAGTAGCATGGATTTTGTTTCATCAAACAAATTGTCATCAAATTTTCCGATGTATCCAACGCTTCGTGTTTTCAAAAATGTCAAATTGCCAATTTCTTTGAGCCCATTTTCGTTGCAAAAAATTTCTGACGGCAAAATGCTGGTCAAGATTGCATCCAGACTTTCAAGTGCTTTGTTTTTTTCGTCATCAATTTCTTGCAATCTAAATTCACCTGTTGAAACATCACAGCAAGCCATGCCAATTTTAAGATTGTTTTCGCCCGTCACATCCAAGCATACAATATAGTTGTTTTTTTGACTGTCAAGCATTGCTTCATCCATCAAAATTCCGGGAGTGACAACTCGAACAACATCACGTTTGACAAGTTGACCCTTTTTGGGTTCAGTTAGTTGTTCGCAAATGGCAACTTTATATCCGTTTTCAACAAGTTTTGCAATGTATTGGTCAACAGCGTGAAAAGGAACACCACACATAGGTGCTCTTTGTTCAAGCCCGCAACTTTTTCCTGTTAGCGTCAAATCCAAAACTTTTGATGCTTCAACAGCATCTTCAAAAAACATTTCATAAAAATCGCCCAATCGATAAAAAATTATACAATCTGGGTATTTTTCCTTTACGGCAAGATAATGTTTCATCATTTCTGTGAGTGCCATATTTTCTCCTTAGTACATTTTAAGTTTATCATAAAATGAATTTATCTCAAAAAAAACAAAGCAAATTTGCTTTGTCATTTTTATTTTTCTTCAGCCATTTCGCCAATTAATTTTGTTCCTGCAACAACTTTGTCCATGTTGTCTTCAAGTTTTTTTCTTCTAACAGCCGATTTGATTCCAAAAACAAGTTTCTTTATTGGACTGAAAACATATTCACCAATAAATGCAGTTCCAATTGTTCCAATGCCCATAACACTTTTTTGAATTTCTGGAGCAATTTCATTGTTTCCTAACGATATTGCAAGTCCAATAATAAATGTTCCCACAGAAACAACGCCGGTTGTTAAACTGATTGCCATTTTTGCTTTTCTGTCTTTTTGGATATCACTTTCTAAAAATGTACAAGGATACTCAAATTTTTCAACTTCTTTTTTAATTTTTTCACTTTCATTTTCCAAAGATTGAAGTTTGTTGTTAACCTCGCTTACTGATAAACCTTTAAAATTGTTCATTAATTTAATCTTTTTTTTCTTACTGTAAAAACTGTACATTCCCATATTTCACTCTCCATAAAAATTTAGCAATATATTTATATATGAAGAATTGGTGAATGTCAATACTTATTTTTTAATATTTTGTTGAATTTCAAAAATTTTGTTAACTCTATAATTTTTTATTTCCTGAGGAACTTGATTTTCCATTTTTTCAGCAACCGTTCCTGGTCTTGGAGAATACATGAAGGCAAATATTCCATCATATTTAACTTTCTTGACAAGGTCACATGTTGCCAGAAAATCTTCTTCTGTTTCTCCTGGAAACCCCACAATCAGGTCTGTTGAAAGACGTATGTTTGGGATTAGACTTCTCAAGAAGTTAACTTTTTCCATATATTTTTCAACAGTATAATTTCTGTTCATTGCCTTTAAAATTTTATTTGAACCAGATTGAACTGGAAGATGCAATTCTTTTGCAATTTTTTCTTCTTTCGCAATGGTTTCGATAACTTCGTCATTTATATCTTTTGGATGCGATGTCATGAACGCAAGTTCAAAATTTCCATCAAGTTTGCAAATATCTTTCAATAAATTTACAAATGAATAATCCTCATATTTATCTTTTCCATAAGAATTAACATTTTGCCCAAGCAAGGTTATCCTTATCTTTTCGTTTGGACTTTCATTTTCTTTTATGACCTTCTTTATTTCATCCAAAATTTGTTCTTTATCTCTACTTCTTTCCCTTCCTCTAACATAAGGAACTATGCAATATGTGCAAAAATTGTTGCATCCATAAATTATATTCACCCAAAAGTTTTTGCCACTTGTTCTTGCAATTGGAAGATTTTCGATTATATAATCGTTTTCTTCAATTTCATTTATACGTTTCTTTTTCTTTTCCTGTTTACTTTTGACAACTTCTTTTATGAATCCTTCGAATTTTTCAAGGTTTTTTGTGCCAAAAATTATATCAATGAAAGGAAAAGTTTTTGCAAGTTTTTCACTTTCTTCTTTGATTTGTGTCATACATCCGCAAACGGCAACTATCTTTTCAGGATGTTCTTTTTTAAGTTTTTTCAAAGCGCCAATGTTCCCAATTGCTCTGTCTTCGGCGCCTTCACGAATTGCGCAAGTGTTGAAAACAATCACATCAGCTTCTTCAAGGTTTTGGCATGGAAGAGCGCCAAGGTTTTCAAGAGCCCCAGCAAGTTTTTCTGATTCGTGGACATTCATTTGACATCCAAAAGTTGTGATAAAATATTTCATAGCAGGATTATACAATCTTTTGTCGAAAAAAACAAGAAGAAGAAAGAAAAAAAACACATTGCATCTCAATGTGTTTTTAATTTTAATTGTTTGCTTCAACTGGCATTGCATTTCTGTAGTTTTTAAGACCAGTTCCAGCTGGAATAAGTTTTCCGATAATAACATTTTCTTTAAGTCCACGAAGTTTGTCAACTTTGCTTTTAAGCGCAGCATCTGTTAAAACTCTTGAAGTTTCTTGGAAGGATGCAGCCGACAAGAAAGATTCGGTTGAAAGAGCCGCTTTGGTTATTCCAAGGAGCATACGTTTTGCTGTTGCAGGAACTCCACCTTCGCTAAGCGCTTTCATGTTTTCTTCTTCATACTTGTAGACATCAACAACTTCACCAGGAAGAAGATCAGTTGTTCCAGCATCTTCAATTTTAACTTTCTTGAGCATTTGTCTAACAATAACTTCAATATGTTTGTCGTTAATCTTAACTTCTTGTGAACGATAAACAGAAACAACTTCTGAAACAAGATAATCTTGAACGCCTTTAAGACCTTTTGTTCTGAGAAGGTCTGTTGGATTGATTGAACCTTCCATAAGTGCATCACCTGCTTCAACTTTATCTCCGCTTTTAACTTTGAGATATGCAGGCTTTTTGATTTCATATTCTGCTTCAGTGTCAGAATTTCTGATAGTGACGAAGAATGCTTTTGGTTCTTCTTTAACAGAAACTGTTCCCGAAATTTCAGTGATTTGAGCTTCGCCCTTAGGTTTTCTTGCTTCAAAGATTTCTTCAACACGAGGAAGACCTTTGGTGATATCTGATGCAGCAATGGCACCAGAGAAGTGCTTGTTGTTCATGGTGAGCTGTGTTCCAGGTTCACCAATTGATTGTGCTGCAATAATTCCAACAGCTTCACCAATGTTAACTTTTTCTTTTCCAGCCATGTTTCGTCCGTAACATTTTGCACAAACACCATGTTTGCATTTACATGTTAACAACGATCTGATTGTGACTTCTGTTATTCCCGCAGCAGCAATTTCTTGCGCTTTGTCTTCAGTGATCATGGTGTTTTCAGGAACGATAACTTCTTTTGTGATTGGATTAATAACTGCGTCAACAGTAAATCTTCCAGCAATTCTGTCTTCGATTGGTTCGATAACAACTCCGTCTGAAATTATTGGAGTTACTTTTATTCCCTTAACTTTCTCGCCAGCACTTTCAAAACAATCATCTTCTGTGACAACAACATTGTGAGAGATATCAACAAGTCTTCTTGTTAAATATCCAGAATCCGCTGTTTTCAAAGCAGTATCTGTCAAACCTTTACGTCCACCACGAGATGAAAGGAAATATTCAATAGGTGTCAATCCATCACGAAGGTTAGAACGAACAGGAACATCAACTTTTTGACCTGACGCACCGGACATAATTCCTCTCATTCCGCAAATACTGTTAACTTGAACGTTCGAACCACGAGCGCCAGAAACAGCCATCATCTTAAGAGGATTGAAATCGCTGAGTTGTGAAATCAAAGCATCTTGAACTTTCTTGGTTGCGTCAGTCCAAATTCCAATGTTTGCATTGATTTTTTCGTCTTCAGTGATAAGACCTCTTGCAAGGAATTTGTCGTTTTCCAAAACTTTTTTGTTTGCTTCTTCGATGATTTCATCTTTTTCTCTTGGAACAATCATGTCATAAACGTTAATTGTCATGCAGCCAAGAGTAGAATATTTGAATCCGGTTGCTTTAATTTTGTCAACCATTTTTGAAGTTTCTGTTGTTCCAAGGTTTCTGAAAGCCATGTCAAGAATTTTGCTTAATTCGCCTTTTTTAACAACTTGGTTAACTTCGAGAGCATTGTAATTTTCGCGTTTAGTTCTGTCAATCCATCCAAGATTTTGAGGAATTGCCCAGTTGAAAATGATTCTACCAACTGTGGTTGTTATTCTATCTGTATATTTTATTCCATCAACTTCTGTTGACCTTCTAACTTGAATTTGTGCTTGAATGTCAAGATTTCCTGTTTGATATGCCATAATTGCTTCGTTGCATGACGCAAAAACGTTGTTTTCGCCTTTTGCACCTGGGCGAATAACTGTTAAGTAATAGCATCCAAGAACAATATCTTGAGCAGGGCTACAAATTGGTTTTCCATCAGAAGGTTTCAAAATGTTGTTAGATGCAAGCATAAGAGTTCTTGCTTCAGTTCTAGCATCAATTGAAAGTGGAACGTGAACAGGCATTTGGTCACCATCGAAGTCGGCATTGAAGCCAGGACAAACTGATGGGTGAAGTTTGATTGCTCTGCCTTCAACCAAAACTGGTTCGAATGCTTGAATTCCAAGTCTGTGAAGTGTTGGAGCACGGTTCAAAAGAATTGGGTGGTCTTTAATAACTTCATCAAGGACATCCCAAACAACAGGTTTTTCACGTTCAATCAAGCGTTTTGCGCTTTTGATGTTGTTTGATTGATTCAACTCAACAAGACGTTTTATGATGAAAGGTTTGAAAAGTTCAAGAGCCATTTCTTTTGGAAGACCACATTGATACATTTTGAGTTCTGGTCCAACAACAATAACTGAACGACCAGAATAGTCAACACGTTTACCAAGTAAGTTTTGACGGAAACGACCTTGTTTTCCTGTTAACATTGCTGTTAAAGATTTCAAATCTCTAGCTTTTGCACCTTGAACAGCTTTTCCGCGTTTTCCGTTTTCGATCAACGCGTCAACAGCTTCTTGAAGCATACGTTTTTCGTTTCTAACAATAACTTCAGGTGCACCAAGTTCCAAGAGTTTTTTAAGACGATTGTTTCTGTTAATAACTCTTCTGTATAAATCATTCAAATCTGTTGTTGCAAATCTTCCACCATCAAGTTGAACCATTGGTCTGAGTTCTGGAGGAAGAACAGGGATAACGTCAAGAACCATCCATTCTGGCTTGTTTCCACTTTTCAAGAAAGAATCAACAATTTCCAGTTTTTTGATTGCTTTCAAGCGCTTTTGACCTTTTGCATTTTTCAAAATTTCTTTAAGCTCTTTTTCTTCTTTTTGAAGGTCAACTTCGCTTAAAAGACGTTTGACCGCTTCAGCGCCCATTCCAACAGTGAAAGAATCTGGACCATAAGTTTCAAGTGCTTCGCGATATTCTTTGTCTGAAATGACTTGTTTGTATGCAAATGGTGTTCCTTTTGGGTCAAGAACAATATAACTAACGTAATAAACAACTTGTTCCAAAAGTTTTGGTGTTATGTCCAAAATTGTGCCAATTCTTGATGGAACAGAGCGGAAGAACCATATATGAGTAACAGGGGCAGCAAGTTCAATGTGTCCCATTCTTTCTCTTCTAACTTTTGAACTCGTAACCTCAACGCCACATTTGTCGCAGACAACGCCTTTGTAACGAATGCGTTTGTATTTTCCACAATGGCATTCCCAGTCTTTTTTAGGTCCAAAAATGCGTTCGCAAAAAAGACCATCTTTTTCTGGTTTTTGAGTTCTGTAGTTAATGGTCTCAGGTTTTGTAACTTCCCCATGCGACCATTCTCTTATCTTTTCCGGTGAGGCGATTCCAATTTTGATGGAATCAAAATTTGTTAACTCAAACATAGTTCTTTTTCTCCTAAATTAACTATCAATTATTCATTATCGTCTAAATCTTCCAATAAATCACTTGCATCAAATGCAGTTGTTTCTTTTTCAATTTCATTTAATAGGTCAGAAGTTGCGTCCTCTTTATTGTCGAAATCAAGATTGATTTCTTTGAGTTCTTCTTCAACTTCTTTTGTTAAAGGTGAAATATCATCTTGTGTTATTTCGCCAATAGAAATTTCTTGTTCATTTTCTGTTAAGATTTTGATGTCTAAGCCAAGCGCTTGAAGTTCCTTAACAAGAACCTTGAACGATTCAGGAATTCCAGGTTCAGCAATTGGTTGACCTTTAACAATTGCTTCATAAGTTTTAACTCTTCCAACAACGTCATCAGATTTAACTGTTAAAATTTCTTGAAGGACATTTGAAGCGCCATAAGCTTCCAAAGCCCAAACTTCCATTTCACCAAATCTTTGACCACCAAACATAGCTTTTCCGCCAAGAGGTTGTTGTGTGACAAGAGAATAAGGTCCGATTGAACGAGCGTGCATTTTGCTGTCGACCATGTGGTCAAGTTTCAACATATATTTGTAACCAACTGTTGCAGGGTTAGCGAATGCTTCGCCAGTTCTTCCATCATAAAGTTGAATTTTTCCGTTTGCAGGGAAATTGTTTTCTATCAATAATTTTTGAATGTCGTCTGCTGTTGCCCCATCGAAAACTGGAGTTGCAACTTTCCAGCCCAAACTTTGAGCCACAAGACCAAGGTGAACTTCCAAAACCTGACCAACGTTCATACGAGAAGGAATACCAAGTGGGTTCAACACAATGTCCAAAGGTTGACCATTGGCCATGTATGGCATGTCGGCAATTGGAAGGATTCTTGAAACAACACCTTTGTTTCCGTGACGTCCAGCCATCTTGTCACCAACAGAAAGTTTACGTCTTTGCGCAACATAAACTTTAACCATCATGTTAACACCAGGTTCAAGTTCGTCTTTGTTTTTACGTGAGAAGATTTGTACGTCAACAACAACTCCTCCACGTCCGTGTTGAACACGAAGAGATGTGTCGCGAACTTCTCTTGCTTTTTCGCCAAAAATTGCACGAAGAAGTCTTTCTTCTGGAGTGAGTTCTGTTTCACCTTTTGGTGTCACTTTTCCAACAAGAATGTCGCCAGGAACAACTTCAGCACCAATTCTAACAATTCCGTTTTCATCAAGATTTTTAAGTGCTTCTTCTCCAAGATTTGGAATATCTCTTGTGATTTCTTCATCACCAAGTTTTGTTGTTCTGCACTTAATTTCTTCTGCTTTCAATGTTATGGAAGTGTAAATGTCTTCCTTAACCATTCTTTCACTAACAAGGATAGCATCTTCGTAGTTATATCCTTCCCAGTTCATGTAGCCAACAAGAACGTTCTTTCCAAGAGCAAGTTCACCATTTTGGGTTGAATAGCCATCTGCCAAAATGTCGCCAGCTTTAATTTTTTCGCCGTGTTTGACGAGAGGTTTTTGGTTTACGCAAGTGTCTTGATTTGTTTTTTGGAACTTAATCAAATCGTAAACATCTTCACCATCTTCAGTTTTAACTTTAATTTGTGCAGAGCCAACGTATGAAACCACACCAGGATTTTTTGCAATAACCATTGCACCGCAGTCGTAAGCGATTTTTGCTTCCATTCCTGTTCCAACAATTGGAGATTCAGGACGCAAAACAGGAACAGCCTGACGTTGCATGTTCGCACCCATAAGAGCACGCATACTATCATCACTGTTAAGGAAAGGAATCAATGCAGTTGCTGCAGAGATAAATTGTCTTGGTGAAACATCAACATAATCGACCATGTTTCTTGGAACTTCAACGATTGCGTTTTTGTAACGGCAAACAATTCTGTCGTTCAAGAAACGACCATCTTCTGTTAAAGGTTCAATTGATTGAGCAATGTAGCAGGTGTCTTCAATATCTGCCATTTTATATTCGCTGACTTTTGAAACAATGCCTGTTTTCTTGTCAACTTTTCTGTATGGAGTTTCAAGGAATCCATATTCATTGATTTTTGCATAAGAAGCAAGAGTGCTTATAAGACCAATGCTTTGCCCTTCTGGAGTTTCGATAACGCAGATTCTGCCGAAGTGTGTGTAGTGAATATCACGAACTTCGTCAGTTGCTCTTTCCTTTTTGATTCCTCCAGGACCAACAGCTGAAACTCTTCTTTTTTGTGTCAATGAAGAAAGAGGATTTGCTTGGTCCATAAGTTGTGAAAGTTGTGACGAAGCAATGAAATCTTTCAAAGCTTTGTTAACAGGACGTGGATTGATGATTTGGGAAGGAGAAACTTCGCTCAAATCTTTTCCTTGCAAACTTTCTTTCATGCTTGTGCAAAGTTTGTTAACGCCTGTGCGGAAAGCATTTTTCATGAGTTCGCCAACAGATTGAATTCTTCTGTTTGAAAGATGGTCAATGTTGTCGAATTCGCCAATTCCAGCAAGGATATCAAGATAATAACTTATGCTTGCAAGAATATCATCAATTGTTAAAGTTGTTATCAAAAGTTCTTTAGCATTTTCTTTGATTGCTTTAAGACGTTTTTCTTTTGTTTTGTTGTCTTTAAGAATTTGTGCAAGAGTTGGATAATAAACTTCTTCCAAAATTCCAAGTTCTTCTTCGTTGCATGGGAAAACATTTGAGAGTTTAACACGATTGTTTCCTCTTAAGAGATGTCTTTCACCTTTAATCAAAATCCAAACTTCGTTGATTCCGTTGTCTTGAATTCTTCTTGCAACATCTGCAGTTATAATGTCGCCTGCTTTAACAACAACTTCGTCTTCAATAACAATGTTGTCGGCAGAAACTTTTCCTGTGATTCTTGTTGCAATGGACAATTTTTTGTTAAATTTGTATCTTCCAACTCTACTTAAGTTGTAGTATTGGTCTGAGAAGAAGAATAGATTCAAATAACTTCTTGTTGATTCTGCAGAAGGAACTTCTGTTGGTCTTGTTTTTCTGCTGAATTCGATAAGAGCTTCTTCTTGAGTTGTTTGAGGTTCTTTGTCCAAAACATTTTTAACATATTTGTTGTTTCCAAAAAGTTTCAAAATTTCGTCATTTGTGTAACCAAAACATTTCAAGAAAACACCAAGAGTAACCTTGCTTCCTCTGTCGATAACAACTTTGATAATGTCATTTGCTGCTTGTTCGAATTCAAGCCACATTCCTCTTGTTGGAATCATTTGACCTTTTGCTGTTGAAAGATTGTGAGGAGTGTCTTCTGTGAAATATACGCTTGGAGAACGAACAATTTGAGAAACAACAACTCTTTCAATTCCGTTGAAAATGAAAGAACCTTCCTCTGTCATAAGAGGAATGTCACCCATGAAAACTTCTTGTTCAATTCCAGTTGGATTTTCGTCTGTCACAAACTTTGCTTTAACTTTCAAAGGAGTTGTGTACGAAGACCCTCTGCGTTTACATTCACTTCTGGAGAATTTGCATTTTTCATCAATTGAAGAAGAAAGGAAATATAATTTTCCTTTTCCGCTGTAATCAACAACAGGCGAAAACTCTTCCAAGATTTCGGTAATTCCTGTGTCTAAGAACTTTTTATATGTGTCCCTTTGGATTTCAAGTAAATTTGGAGTTGGGCAATATTCTTCAATTTTTCCAAAAGAATATCTTTCTCCTCTTCCACTTTTGATTTTTTTAACCATTGTTTCCATCATAACTTCTCCTTACAAGCAAAAAAAAGAGTGGCAAAAATAGCACATTTTTGCCTTATCTCCACATATTTTAACTAAAAAATGCCCAATATTTGTCCACTTTAGCCTATACAATTCAAGATTTTATCATTAATTGGAAATTATGTCAACAACTTTTTACCAAATTTATAAAATTGTTGACAAATGTTGTCGATTTAACACAAAAAAAAATAAAAGGCCTTTTTAGACCTTTTATTTTAATGTAACCGTTCCATTTTCTTGATATTTATTTGTTAAAGGAATGAATTTTGTGATGTCTTCTTCGTTAACGTTGTAGATTGATAAAATGCCATCTTTATCCTTAAGTAATTCCTTTTTGTATGTGCTTGCATTTTCACACACACAATTTCCATACCAAACTTGGAGTGATTCTGAAATTGAATAGTTGTTGATAACAATTTTTGAAGTGTAAACACCGCTTGCAAGTTTTTGTTCAATGTCCTTTTTGAAAGCTTCTCTTAAAACTATGTTAACGGTCTTATTTAAATTAGAATCATTTTCACTGATGTCTTTACTGATGCCAACCGTTCCATCTTTATAACCTGAAATTGAAGCAACAAGAGTTCCAACAGACGTCAAATCTTCTGATGTGGTTGAAGTTATTGTTCCGCTGTGGAATGTGTCAATTATCGAAACTTTTGAAGAATTTTCAGTTTTTATTAATCCAATAACTCCACCAATTCTGCTTCCACCAATAATATCTCCAACAATGACGACGTTTTGAAGACGTCCAGCAGTCATAAATCCAACTGCTCCACCAACAGATATAACATCCGTTTTGACTTTCAACTTGGTTGTTATCAAAACATTTTCTATTGTTCCATTAGTCATGTATCCAGCAACATTTCCGATTGCTGTTGGAGAAAAGTTTTCAGTTGCAAAGAATCCTGAGTAGGCACTTCCATCATCACCCAAAATCACAACGTCTTTAATTGTTCCAAGGTTATGTCCCGCAATAACTCCACCATAAATGTCTGCCTTAACTTTTTGGCCGATTGCTCCAATAACTTCAAGATTTTGAGCAATAACATTTCGTCCATTATAACCAAACATAAGTCCAGCATTTTCACCAGCAGAAACATTGTTTCCTGAAACATAAGCATAAACAACTTTTCCATATCCGTTTGTAA
The DNA here is from genome assembly GCA_934747765.1 of uncultured Clostridia bacterium. Classification (GTDB taxonomy): domain Bacteria; phylum Bacillota; class Clostridia; order Christensenellales; family UBA1242; genus UMGS687. The sequence continues at coordinate 45,635 of CAKVGZ010000001.1, read as the reverse complement.
CACCCGAAATCAATCCCGCATAGGAAACTTGATTCAAATTGCCCAGCAGATATTCTCTGTATGGATGATTATTCAAACTTGATCTGTAGGTTGCGTTAACAGAAATGTTTGAGATGATGTTGTTGAAATTGAATTCACCCTCTGCAATTCCGCAAACACCACCAACGGTGTTCTTTCCAAGAACTGTGACCCCATCAAGCTCAGACGCATACAACGAACCATCAACTGTTATGTTAACAAGTGTTGCGCCATAAACTGCACCTGCAACAGCACCAACCGAGTTGCAATTTGCCAAACTTATATATCTTGGAGCAAATGTTAAATTTTTGACACTGCCTTTGACTTGACTTGGAAGACCAATTGTTCCAAAGAAACCTGCATTGTCACGCTTTGCACCACTGTCCAAAACATAGTTTCCAATTGTGTAACCATTTCCTTCAAAATTTCCAAGGAATGTGTATTGATATAATCCACTTGAAACTGTTGAAGTTTCATAAATTATATTCCCAATCAATCTGCAATAAATTTCTTTTATTATAACACCCGAAGTGAAACCTGAATTTGAGTTAACCAAGAATTCTAAATCTTCTTGAGAAGAAATTATATATGGATTGAATTTACTTCCCTCAAGATAATTTTCATCATACTCATAAATATATTCTGTGGTTTCAGTTTCGCTGTCGAAAATTGTGTTAACAAGGGTTTGGTGCCCAAACGTTAAAACGTTTGGAGAAACAAGTTGTGGAGCTTTTGCACTGAACGATAATGCTCTTCCGTCTTCGTCTTTGAAGTCGCTTTCGCCAAAGTTATTGTTTGCCCAGAACCAAACACCTGCTGTTTTGTCGGCTGTGTTTGAGAATGCAAATTTTTTGAATGTATCTTGTTTGTTAAACTTATCTTTTGATGTCAGTATTGTTAGCCCATCAACAACATTTCCTCCAAGTCCCGAGTTAAACTTTTTTCCCTCAGTGTTTCCCTCAGTGTTTTCCTTAGTGTTTTCCTCAACTGCAAAACACTCAATAATTTTTCCTGTGTTAAGAATTGGGTTTTCAGAAACACCAGTCAAAAACCCAACAAACACGCCGTTTTTTGCCGAACTTTGGAGGGCTGAAGTTGAGTAGCAATGTGTGACAACGCCTTCCGATTGGTTGTTGAAAACAAATCCACTTGCGCTTTCGTTTGATATAACTGGAATATTTGAATAGCAATTTGAAATTTGTCCAAAGTTTTCATAAACGAACGCACTTGCACTTGCTGTTGAATAGATGATATTCACTCCCCCAACTTCTTCTGGGAACATATCCTTGTCTGTGTTTCCAGATGTTATATAACTAGAAAATATTGTTCCCCCCAGTTGATTAACTCCAACAACACCGCCGGTGATGGCAGAAACTGAACCTGCTGTGTTGTTTTCTAATCTTGCCATAACATAGCAAGAGGCAACACTTGCCGAGCCACCGTTAATTGCCGCAATTCCGCCAAGATTTGCAGGAAGATATCCTGTTGTTGAAGAAGATGACAATCCAGTTGCATTGAGCGAAATTCCCGCTTCAACACGGCTGTTTGTTATATCTCCAAGGTTGATTCCAACAAGGCCACCAACTTGATTTGTTATTTGAGTGGAATCTGGAATTCCAAACAAATTCAAATTCATAATTGCAAGCGAGTCGCCCTGAATTGAACAGTTTGTTATTTTCCCGTTATTTTCACCAACAAGCAAACCAAAAGTTACCGTTGTGAAATCATACAAGTTAAGGTTTGTGTTTTCTTTAACATAAATGATTATATTTTTGAGAAGTGCAGATTCTGACGTGGTCTTGAAAAGACCAAAAGTAATTGAATTTGATTCTTCCGCTTTCAAACTGTATTGATGTGGAAGAATGATTCGATGGTTGTTTCCGTCAAATCCACCAATCAAAGTTTCAATTGGAACAAAATCATCAGGAAGTGTTATATCCTTCATCAAAATGTAATAATTTCCTTCCCTCATGTTTTTCATGTCATCGTAACTGTAAAGTGGATAAGGATTTCTCAAAGTTGTTTTTTCAGAAATGTCAAACGTAAACTCTTGAGATAATACATAAGCATTCTCTGTTCCCGTTGAATAAATTTCTGGCAATCCTTTGTTGGTGTAGTGGAATCGAGCAAAGAATTTTATTTCTAATTCTGGAGAAGAAGGGGTGTGAACTTTCAAAAATTTTATAACAATTTTCTTTGTTTCTTCATTGTATGAAATTTTGAATCCACCTTTCGAAGTTGTGTAAACTTTTGAAAATCCAATGCCGTCAGTAAATTTATTGTTTCCAATTATGTTGTTCCAAGTTGCATCGCCATCTTTGAAACTCCATGTTCCTTCTGTGGTTAATTTTGACAAGAACTCAAGAACGTTTCTTCTTATGATTTCATTTGATTTGTTGTAAATCAAAATGTTTGAATTTAAAGAAATTTCAAGAGTGTAGGAATTTCCAATTGCTGAGGAATATATATCATTGAACACATTGTAGACAATGTCACTAAAGTTATTTTCTTTAACAACAAATTGCACAAGTTCAATATACAAAACAGCTTCCTGACTTTTTTCGCCATCAATATCAACACCATAAGTTTTTATTTCAAGCGTTCTTGCACCAACTGGCAACTCGTCTTTGACAACAAGTTTGTAGGTGCCGTCATCATTTTTGACAATTGTCACAAAGCCAGCACCGTTGCCAGTGACCTCAAAACAAATTTGACCATCTGTATAAAGATTTCCCGATCCAACAAAAGTTCCGAATGAGAATCCTTTGACGTTAACATCCAAGTCGTATGAAATTCCCTGAGCAAGTTTGAGAGGATTTGATTGTTCATTTCCGCTTGAAACTCCGTCAACTGTTAGTATCACTCCTGGCAATCTTTCAACTATGAATGTTTTTAAAATTTCATCACCAATTTGATTTCCATTTTTGTCTCGGAAAATGATTTTTAGCGAAGCCTGTGAATTGTCGGCCATTCTTTGGTCGGCAAAAATTCTAACAAAGAATTTTCCATCTTTAATCAAGTTTCTGCTAATCTGAATTCCGTCGCCAACCCGTTTTCCTCCGGCAAGAGGACTGTCGGAAGTTCTGTCAAAAAGGTCAAACGCAAGGTTATATTGATTTCCTGAAACGTTGACAATTTCAACTGTTTCAAAGTACGTGAATCCTGGCGTGACGCTAAGTTCAAGAAGAGAATGTTGACCTGGGATTATAACTCCGCTTGGAATATATGAAAATCTTCCACTAAATCCATATTTTTCTTCTTCTTTAGAGATTGTTGAATATAAATTTGAAGAAACTGAAATCACACTTTGTGGCTGATAAGTAATTATCATGCTTGAAGAAACTCCGTTTAAAGCGCTTATTTTCACTTTAAATATTTTTGTGGAAGTTATTGCTTTTCCTTCATCATCTAATTTGAATTTGATTGAGAAAGTTTTGTTTTCTTGGCAATCAATATCAAAAGTGAACTTGTCGTTAAACGTTTCTCCAGTCTTATTTTTGAAAACCTTTTCTCCAAACTGAACAGTCAGTTCAAGATACAATGTTTCTGGCTTATCAATGATGTCGCCCGCGGAATCAAGTTCAGAAACTTCAATTGTGATTTTTTCGTCTGATTTTATTGAATCAAGCGAAACATCCATTTCGGTCACGTAATATGGTTCAGTTTCAATTGTGTCTTTTGAAACGCCGATTCCTTTTGTTGTGTTTTCGAACTTGAATTTGCACTCAATTTTGGTTTTGGCGTTTTTGTCAACCTCAAAATTTAATGTTGCAAAATAAGTTTTTCCATCTTCACCAACAAATTCTACGTAAGGAAGAATTGTGACATCATATTCTCCAACTTCACCTTTCACGCTTATTTGATAGGTTTCGAAGTCTATTTGAACAAGGTCGAAAACATATTCTGAGCTTGAACCTGGTTTGACTATTTTATCACCAATTTTTATTAAAAATTTTATGTCGGTTGGAATTTCAAATCCTTTCAAATTGTATTTGTCTAAAAGTGATAGATATAGAATTTTGCTTATTTGTGCATCAAAGTTAACTTCGGACTGGTTTTCAATTTCAGAAGTTTTTTCTCTGTCAAGATATATTGAAATGTTGTTTATAAACGAAACAACCTTAACATAAATTTTTTGGCTTGCACTCACATAAGGAGAAGAAACAGTTAACACAACTTCTCCAATTGCTTTTGGACACAAAGAGCCGTTTGCAATTTCCAAAATTGCGCTGTCGCTTGATTCAATCAAATATCTGTTTCCAAGTGAAGTTGTTAAGAATGAAGAAATTAAATAAGTTGAGAAATTTCCATCTTTATCTTTCAAATAGATATAGAACGCAACATTTCCGCCATCAGACGTCATTTTGTTGTTTTGTTTGTCACTGTTTAGTTCCATGTTTATTGCGTTTGATGGAAGGAAAATAAATCCAAAACCTTCAATATCTTTTATGTTTTCTTTTGTCACTCCCTCGCCAATTCCTTTTGATGAGGTTGGAGTGTTGCTAGATTTAGTGAATATGGCATAATTGTCCGCTGTGAACGAAATTGGTGTTCCAAATCCATCTGCAATTGCAACAACATAGTCTATTGTTGCATCTTCACTTTGCGCGCCAACCACAAGACCAAAGTTGTTTGCACCCTTTACGTCAATCGCCTCCAAGTTTGAAAGATAAGATATCATTGATGAATACGTCAAACTTCCGCCTGTCATGTTTCCAACAATTCCGCCAACTGCGTTATTTCCAGAAACAAGTGTGACACTGGACTTCTTTTCCAAACTTTCCACAATCATTTTATCTATTGTCCCAGAATTTGTTCCAACAGCGCCCCCAACATTGTTGTGCCCAACAACAACTGTTTGAGAAAGACAGTTTGTTATGGTTCCAGAGTTATCTCCAACAATTCCGCCAACGTTGTCAAAGTTTGGTGCCGAAACTGTTCCAACACTTTCAAGGTTGTCTAGTAAATTTGTGGATTTGCCAGCCACTGCTCCAATGCAAGAGTTTGTGTTCGTTTGGTCGCAAGAAATTTCCATGCTGATGTTTGCAGTTGCAAAACTGTTGTTAAATTCAACAAGACCCTCTTCGATTGTTCTTTTGATTGTTCCGTTGTTGAGTCCAACAGCTCCACCAACAACAAGCAATTCCGTTTGCTTACAAGAAATTTTAAATTTTCCGCTTACAAGCGTTGTTAATAAAGAATTTTTTGTGATTTCGTTCATTATTGTTCCAACATTTTGTGCAACAACTCCTCCAAAATATAGAGAATTTTTGCCAACTGAAACTGAACTATTTTCTTTGATTTCAACTGAAACTGAACTGTTTTCTTTGATTCCAACTGAAGCATTTTCTATGCTTCCGCTGTTTTTTCCGGCAAATCCGCCAACAAAAATTCTTTTTGAAGTTTCGGTTTTGAAATCCAAATTGAAAGAAACTTCAAGTTTGATTCCAGAAATTTTTCCTGTTATTTCTTTGAAAAGTCCAGCATAAATTTCTTTGTCAACTGTTGTGCTTTTTAATGTTGTTTTGAAAACCGCTTTGCCGTCGTTTGTTATTGTTCCTGAAAGGACTTTGCCCGACCAGTCATATTTTGTTAGGTCAAATTCGCCAGAAACAACATAATATTTTTCAAAATTTGTTTTGACAAGTTTTTCGATGTCCTTATCTGAATTGATGTGATATGGATAATCCTCACTTCCATCGTTGATGCTAAGAGGAATTTCAACAAACGTTGTGTAGTCGTTTATGGTTGAATAACTGTCAAACGCAATCAGTCTCAGAACACCTTTGCCTTTTGCATTGGTGTTTTTCAGTTCGATTGTTAAAACGTCGCCATTTTGTGTTAGTAGAACATCCGATTCGTTTAGTCCTGAAGTTGTTGGAATGAACACATAGTTCCAACTTTTGTTTGTTGCATTAATTGGGAAGGTTGAAACAAGAAGTTGGTCTTTGTTTGAATATGGGTCGAGATTAATTGCGTTTTTGTCGCAAGCAATCACTTCAACTTTGTTTGCACATTTGACATTGAAATGAATGTTTTTGTTAATCTTTGAATTTTCAACATCTGACGAGCGCGCAACACTTGCAGATAACGTCACTCGGCCAAGATTTAAATTTCCATTTTCATCGAATAATTTCATGTTGTCAACGTTGCAAGTGATGATGCCTCGCCCAGCATTTTCGCCCGTTTTGAAAAATTCAAAAGAGAAAATTTCGCAAGTGTAAACATCGCTGTTTCCATTTGAAATTTTTGTGAATTCACCCATGTTTGTTGTCCAAACAATTGCCTCAAAAACGGCTTCCTTGATTGAACTTGGAACAACGTCAACATAAATTTCGGCAGTTGCCAAATTTTTTGAGAAATATCCCACGGATGAATAGTCATATAAATTGAAATTTGACCCTTTGTTTGCCTTGATGGTTAATGAATCAATTTGAGTTATTGCCGAAAGAAGAATTTTCCCAGTGGCGTATTCAGTTACTTCAACAATTTTTCCGTTTTCATCAATCTTTTTGAACGTTATTTTAACTTTAACTTCTGCTTTCGAAAATTCGGTTGTTGCAATAAATTTTCCGTTGATGGTAACCTTGTCTTTCACATCATCGGCAACTGAAATTTCTGAAGTGAAATTTCCTGTTGCAGAAATTATAAGTGGAATTTGTGAATTTGTTTTTGCAATAACATATTGGTCATAGATTGTTCCTTCGTGCGAGTAGTTGTTCAAAACAGCAATTAGATTTGAATTTTGACTTGCATCTGGCAACGAAATTTTTGCACTTGAAACACTACGAATAACCTCGAAAGTGAAAGTTGTTCTAACACCGTTTCCAAGAATAACTTCAATCTTTCCAGTTCCTGTGTCAATTGCTGTGAGCTTGATGGTGCTTCCATCTTTTGTTGCTTGAATAATTCCTGTGGTTGAAATAATTTCAAAATCTGAAACTGTTCCAAGTTGCGCGCTTCCAGCAAACCCACAAACATCAAGGATGAGCGTTTTTCTTGAAGTGTATGATTCTTGCCCCAAAACTTTTCCGGTTGTGTTAAGGTCAAAGTTGTGGGAACTGATTGCAGTTGTTCCTGAAATGAGTTTCACTTCGGTTGGAGATTTTTGAACGTTGAAAATGTAATTTTTCTCTGTTTCAAAATCCACGCCTTCAAAAGTGAACGAAACTTTTGCAGTCACAGTGTATTCTTTTGCTTCTAGAGCAGTTTTGGCTTTAACAAAGAATGTTTCTCCGCTTGAGAATGTGAGAAATTCTTTCTTTTTTCCCGCACGGGTGGTGAAAATGAAGTTGCCAATGTCGGCGTCGCCGAGCTCCAACGAGATTTTGGATTGGGAGAATAAATCACTTCGCCCAATCGAAATCGTCATTGCAGTTCCATAAGTCCCGCTGTAATAGTCGTAGATCAAATATTCGTTGCTTTCGGCTTCTTGCCCAACTTTTTTGAGTTCAATCAAACTGGATCCAGTTTTGAACTCAACTGTTGAACTCATGTTCTCTGAATATTTGTATTCTCCAACTTTGAAATTGAATTTGACATCATACTCCGAATATCCTTCAAACTTGAATTCAAATTCGAAAACATAAGTTGAAAATTCTTCTCTTGTTCCGTCAACCAAATTCTTAAATTTGGCTGTGCTGAAGTTTTCTTGAGTGATTCTTTCAATGGCAGTTGGAACAATTAATATTCCAAGGTCCTCGCCCTTTGAAATTGCCCTTGCAAATATTTTCAGGTCGTCTTCGTTGCAGTCAACAATTGCATACACTTTTCGAACTCCATACGACACTCCCCCTTTCGACGTCACATTTTGAAGAACTGTCAATCTCTCGCCAAGCTCAACATAACTTTCTGCACCAGAATTGTTGTAAATTGTCTTTTTAAGTTGAAGATTGTCTAAACTGTCAACCACAACAACCGAAATTGTTTCCATGCTTTCAGTGCCAGAAAGTCTTGTTGCTCGCACAGATATCTCTCTGCTTGTTTCAATAACACCTGTCACTCCACTTGCGTCTGCGGTTGAAAGAATTGTTTTTCCATTCTTCGTCAAACAAACATCTCCGTCGAAAAATTCGAGGTCGCGAAGATTGGATTCGGCAGGATAGAAATTGAAATAGGTGTCTGGATTAATTTCCAAAGTTTTGCCTTTTTCCAGATAGATAATTGCATTGGTCTTTGCCGAAAATCTTTCAAGCTTTGTTAAACACTTAACAACAAACGAAGTTGTTTTGCCAAATTGACCAGTTTTAACAAACACCTCTGCTGTTCCAGAAGAATTTGCAGTTATTGTCACTTTTGCTTTGCCGTTTGAAAGATATTCAACTTTTTCCGAAATCGAAATGCAGTCGGAATCGGTGGAGAAAAACACTTCTTTGCCCATGCCTTCAAAAAATCCGCCAATTTGAACAATAATTTCTCTTCTGCCAAATCCTTCATCACCAACTATGAGTGAAACCGCATTCGCTCCCGACACCGAACCGAGATAGCCTTTGCCCTGAACAAAGTTGTTTTTTTCAGAAGACGAAAGTCGCAGTTCGTCCGAAAAATCATTTTTCAAATTGCTTGAAAGTTGGGTGTCCAAACCTTCCGAAACGGAAATCGAAACGTTTTCGCCCGAATTTCTTCCGCAGGAAACCAAGGTCACCCCGCAAACTGCGACCAGAATTAAAATTATAAAACTAAAAATTCTTTTTCTCATATCGTCCTCTCTTTTTTAGAGATTTATTTAATCATCCAGATTATCCCTTTGGAAAAGTATATTTTGTAAATGTCACATCAATGTTCTCCGGTTTATCCCCTTGAGGTGTACCAACAACATATGAATCATATTGATAAGTATTGTTTGAATTAATGAAAACATCATTACAATTATATAGTTCTTCACATATTTCTTCACCCATACAATATGTTATTTCCTCATCTTCACCATTATTATTTTTTATAATCTCTGTCAGTTCTTCGTCCGGATTCACTTTTGCATTTTCAAACCAGTAACGCCATTTGTTGTTTTTATCTTTTGCAAAAAATAATGTTGCTTTCTTATCATCACTATAACACCAATATAATTTAACCTTTTCAGAGGTTTGTATTGAATATTCATATCCATCATTGAACCCATTAAAGCTCAATTTTGTTGTTTCCACCGTCGGTTTTATGCTTGTCACAGTCGCATCAGAATTAATTAATATGTAGTTACTGTTTTCATTGGCATCAGGCAAGCCCTGATTTGCGCTAAAATAAATTTTGTAGCCATTGCCATTGAAAGTTCCAGTGAAGTCAGAAACCGGTTTCCAAACATACTGGCTTAAATCAATGTCAGCCATAAGATTTACTGTGTAGTTTTGCTTTATATAAAGCGCATACGCCAGCCCTGCACCGGTGTAGACGTCGATGGTACCCCCAACGTTGTCAATGTCAGCATAATCTAAGTAGTCTGTGCCCCAGACAGCTTCGCTGTAGTAACTCTCATATGGCCATTCGCTAGTGTCTAAATTATCCCAAAATTTCTTGAATTTTTGTTTGTCTGTGTATTCTGTTTTTTCTCTCGAAGAAAAAACGATTGATGATTCAGAACTGTAACAGTCCTTATTGTAATAATTGAATCGATCTACAACTTTTAAATCTGAGTCAACATCATATCTACCAGACTGCATGAATCTAAATCCGAACTTCATGAATATTGCAATGTTATCGTACATATATGTAAAACTTCCATAATACCATACATTCATGCTTTTACTGTAGGTATAAAGCTTTTTAAGCTTGTATATCTCCTCTGGTTCAGAGGATCCTTTTGTCGCCGTAACTCTTAAACCAACTTTTCCGCTCGTATCTATGAATCCAACAAGAACCGAAACATTAAGGTTTTTATCAGTAATCTTAAATGTATATGATGTTGTTCCTTTATATGGATAAGTTCCAGGCCCGATTGTGTCTCTTTGTGTTCCAGTATAAAGTTTATACTCCCCGACAATTCCGCCAACCCAGCCACCATGTTCAACTGTTACATCCCCAAAATTAGCGCAATCTCTGATGATTGGATCACTTTTTAGCGGCACTTTCCCCACAATTCCGCCGGCATTGCCGTTGGAGGAAGTGACTGGGCCAAAGTTTCGGCAACCGGTTATGATTCCACTATTCATTTCAGAAACAATTCCGCCGGCGTTTGCTCCGCCAGAAACCGTGTTATAGTTTTGGCAGTTTTTAATAGTTCCGCTGTTATATTTGACCAACCCAGCATCTGTGCAAGTTGCACCTGAAACAATTATTCCGTCAAGTGCGCCGGTGTTTTCATTAATGACAGAACTAATATTTTGATTCTCAAATTTACTGCTGTCATACACAAGCGCCAAGTTTTTGATTGTTCCGCTGTTCGTTCCAACAAATTGAACAGCATTAAGGCCATATATATGATAGCCCTGACCGTCAATTGTTCCTGAGTTGGTTGTGATTGTTTTCCAGGTCGTATTATTATCCATCTTCATATCTGCCATATTCATATCTGTCATGAAAGCGTAATTGTTGCCTTTATTGATTGTTTTCCCGCTCATCAACCCCAAGAATCCAACGTGAGGGAGAGCATAGAATGTTACTTCAACATCATTTATTGTTCTCTTATATGTAGTTGCAATGTCTAAATATCCGAAATTGCTGTATGCTCCTAACTCACTGTTAAAAGTTGGATAACCAAAATTGTACCCAGGTTTTTTTATCCAAACAACGCCGTTTGAATTGGTTGTAAATAATTCATTCGAACCGCTTAAATCCCCAATTGTGCAAACTAATTTTGAGGTTAGTTTTCCGACTCCTGAAGTTGAAGTTGAAGCTATTTCAACTGCGTATAAGTCGTAGAAGAAGCTAGACACTACATTTTGGCAATCTGTAACATTGGTTCCATTTGCTTGCTTAATTGCAGTGAATGAGTTGTAAACCCTTCCTTTGTTTTCGTAATTAGTTGTACTGTTTCCAGCGCAGAACGAGTGTTGGGCGCCGGAGTGAACAGCCCCTGTTGAATAGCTGTTTTCGATTATTCCTTGGTTGTTTCCAACAAAGCCCGCAAAGGCAGATTTAACATTTAACACAACTCCAGTGTCCGAAATTTTTCCGTTGTTTGTTCCAACAACTCCAGCAACAACAGTGCCTTGAACCGTGCCAAATGATGCCTCTAGAAGTTTGAAACCATCATCTGTGCGGCCCGAAACCTCAACAGAAAGAGCAAATATGATTCCGTTGTTTTCGTTTGCCACACCCGAAGGAAGAGAATCGCTCATGTTTTCATTGTATAAAACTCTTCCATTTTCAGTTCCAGTGTATTGCTTTGAAGTGAACTGGATTTTCACACCAGAGATGTAACCACTTATTGTTCCAAAAATGGATTGATCCCCCGAAGCAGCGATTGTGTAGCCATCACCAACCAAGTGCCCGTTGAGTGCAACTGCGGAAGGTTTAGATATAGCATAAATTGATGTGTAGTCACAAATTAAAACATAATAACCTTCGCCTAAATCTGCAGTTAATGAAGGGTTTTTCTTAGGATTAAGTTTTGTGCCGGAATCTTTTTTCTCAGACTCTGAAATTATTAAATTACCTTTGTCATCTTTAAGGCTAATCAATTTCTTTAAAATTGAATTGTCACCTTTATTATAATACAAATTCTCTCCAAAGACGTCTGTTGCAAGATTGATTTGGTGGCAGTAGAAGTTGCCAGAAGAATCATCTTTTACACCACCAACCCCTACGAATGCGCGAACATTGTTTGTTTCGCTGCCTTTGATAGGAATGTATAATGATGTTAAACAATAATTGCCTGTAAGTGAAACATTTGTTTGACCGTTAGAAATCGCACCCAATATTCCGCCAATGTTTTGACTTTCTGGCCTCTCTCCTGTTTCCGGCTTTGAATTTTTTATGTTTCCCCAAGCATAGTTGTTGGAAATAGTGGTTATTGCATTTGTAGATCCAATAATTCCCCCAACATAGAAGTTCCCTGCGGAAAGTCCTTTCATTTCAATATTTCCAGAAACTTTTGATTGTTCAATTTTTGCTGTTAAGTCGCTGTTATCAACGCAACCAACAAGACCGCCCACATAATGTACTGCATGTGTTGTTTCATCAATTGTTCCTGAGAATTTGGCGCGCTTTAAGCTTGCTTCTTTGCTGGTTGTTATGTAGCCCACAATTCCGCCGATGTAACTCTTATATTCTCCAAGAGTCAATGTCAGATTTCCTGAATATTTAACATCAGCAATTTCCAGTTTTTCGCCTTGAGCTAAACCAATGATTCCGCCCACTGCGATTAGAGAATCTGTGTTGACCTCATTGCCGCCGGTTAGTTCAGCTCCAGAATTCAAAGTGATTTTGCTTCCGAACGTTATATCTCTAATTGTAGCATTGCCAACAATTGTTCCAAAAAGCCCGCCAACTGTGGAAACAATTCCGTTTCCATAAGTGTTTGTTTTGAGGTTTAAGTCTAATGGATTATTATCTTCATCTTTTCCACCGTCAATCGAAACTTCAACACCCGCAAACGAGTTAACATTGCTTGCTTCTCCGCTCACTCCGCCAACAACCATTGCAGTGTAGTCTTTACCTTGCTTGATTGAACCTGCAATTGAAACTGTCCAGTTTTTACCTTCTATTTTTGTTTCAAGCATAATTGATTTTCCAAACAACAATCCAACATAGGCAGCGTCACAAACGTTTGTGGTTATGATTAAGTTAGACAAGATTTTGTCATTGTCTCCAGGGGCGGGGGTGTTTCCGGTTTCTTTTTGATATTCATCTTTGTCTGAAAGAATTGTTGTGGTTCCTTGAGCAAACCCGACGTACCCGCCAGCATACACAAATCTATCGTTCTTGTCGTTCTTGTCTTCGGCTTTTGAAATGCTTTCTGCATTGATTGTGATATCTGTAACAGCGTTATATTTATACACAACGGAGCCACCGGTTTCGCCGAACAATCCGCCAACGTAAACCAAAGCATTTTCACCCTTTTCTGCTTTCAAAGATGGAGTTGTTATTTCGAGGCCTGAAATTTTGTTGTTAACAATTTCGGCTGGTTGCGATGTGCTGTTAACAAACGAACCTGCAATTCCACCAACATACACAATTTTGTCTTTTTTGCCTTGAACTAATGTAGTTCCAATTTTATTTTGCTTTTCTTCAGTCACATACAAATCACCAGTTGAAGTTGATGTGACAGAGCAATCTTCGATTGTTATTTTTCCAAGTTTAACAACACCAATAATTTCTCCAGCAACAACACCAACTTTGCTTTGAGCACTTACGATTTTCAAGTTTTTAAATGTCAAATTCGAAAGTTGTGTTTGAGTGGTGATTGTGTTTGCAAGAACTGCAGTTGAAAGAGATTTTTGTGATTCTGCAATTCCACTTCCACCTGGGTTTCCATCAAAAATGAGGTCTGAAATTTTTGCGCCAGTTATGTTTCCAAAGAACGCGCGATTCATTCCCGTCAGCACAACATTGCCCGGTTTTTCAGCATACATTGTTCCAAGGAATCTTGGGAAATATGCACCTTCGAACGCAACGGAAAGGCTCTTTTCAATTGCGCTGAAGTCGAAGATGAGTTGTTCGCCTTTAACTGTCAAGCCCAAAAGTTCTGATGCTTCAAACTCGCCATAGGTTGATGAGGCGCCTGGTTTATAATTATATGGATTGAAAGTTGTTGTTGGGTTATCGCCAAAGATGACGACATTGTCAAGCTTGTAGTAGCGAGTTAACTTCAACAAATCTGAAGGTTTTTCGATGTAGAGAACTTTTGAGGTCACTCCAAAATACAAAGTTGGAAGAATTCTTCCTTCACGAAGTTCCCAGCATCCTGCATTCCAATAACTTCCAATGAACATTTTGTTCACAACTGGAGCGTTTTGTTCATAGCTTTGGAATTTATCCAAATCCAAAGTCAATTTATCTGCACTTTTGTTTGCTTGCTTGTCGTCTGTTGAAGAATATGCAACGCCATCTGCATCACCTAAAGTGAACTTAAAATTTCCAAAAGTGAAAGATTTGTTTGCAAAAACTGCTTTTGCGCCTGGAATGTTATAATACAAGATTGAATAAGAACCAATTTCTTTTTCTTCAGTTTCGTTTTCTTCAGTTCCCTTTTGACTTCCGATGAGCGCGCTGACATTTTTCAAGTTGATTGTGTCAATTTTGTCTTTATCGTTAAGGCCAAACGTTGCAATGACGTTTTTGTCTTTATCGTTAAGGCCAAACGTTGCATTGACGTTGTCGTCTTTATCGACGTTGTCGTCTTTAACGTATGAGAATGAAGATAGGCAATATGTGTAATCACCAACGAAAAATACTTTTTCCTTTTTCTTTTCCTCTTCCGTTTTTGCGTTTGTGTAATACAATTGACCATCTTTTGCTTCGTACATAGCATTAACTTCTGAGCCGTCTGCTTTCAAGTAATAATACACAGCCACAAAATTTTCGTCATTTTTTATTAACTTTCTGAAAAGTGGATATCTTCTACTTGTATTATTATCTTCATCCTTTATTTCATTTGTAACATATAATGTTTTTCCAAAGAGTTCGAAGTTTGCATAACCGTTTTTATTAGAATCTTTTCCTTTAATAACATATTCACCCTCTGTAACTTCTTTGTACTTCAGTGTTAGAACAAGGTTGTTATTAATAGTAAATATTCTTTCTGTACCTTCGTTGCCATAATACCCGATACCGCTATAATCTGTCAATTCCACATTGCCGAAGTTGAAGAAGTTTGCGGAGGTTATGATGTCGGACCATGTTGAATTATCTTTGTTGTAGAAATTGATTGCGGTGCATTTATCAAGTGTTATGGTTCCAAGGTTGTGGCCAATAAGACCGCCCGCAACTTTTGCGTCAACACTGCCCAAGGCATAGAGTTCGAACAAGTTTGCACTTGTGTCGCAAAGGCCAATAACTCCACCTGCATATTTTGCTCCTGCAATTGCAACATCAACCCCGCAGAACGATGTTGTGAATGTTCCACCAAGCATTTGTCCAACAATTCCACCTGCATATTCAAGTGTTTCACCAGTTGAATTGAAAAGTTTTGTGTTTCCACGGAAAACTTGGTTCGAAGAAGAATAGTAATCTTTTATATTGGCTTCAATCTCTTTTTGCAATTCATTTTCATGTTCAATTCCAAGTTCAAAAAGGTCTCCGAAGCTGACGCCAACAATTCCGCCAATTGTGTTTTCGTAAGAAATCAGACGTTGATTCAAGGTTTCTTTTGTTCCAGTTAAGATGAATGACGCATTTGCAAGGTATGTGCTCTTTCCAACAAGCCCAACAACGCCACCAACAAAACTTCCTTGAACAGAAATGTTTTGACCAAAATATTTCAGATTAACTGCATTTGGTTTTGACGAACGGCTTGTTTCGTCCATAACACTTTCGTAGATGTCCAAAAGACCAACAATTCCGCCAACAAATCCATAGTCTTTGTTCTTGTCAACATAGATTCCGCCGGCCAGTTGAAGGTTATCTCTCAAAGTGTTTTCCACGTATTCTTTAATATTTTTTTCTGCATTTTTAATTCCCGAAACAACTGAAATGCTTGAAGTCAAGTTAGAAATTTTCGAGTTTCCAGTAACAGCGCCAACAACACCGCCAACGATGTTTTGACCAGTTATTTTTGAACGATTTTGGTCATCTTCTGAAGCTGGAGAAACAGTTATGTTGCAAATGACTGAATTTTGAACAAGTCCCGCAACTGTTCCAACGTAAATTCCAGAAATTCCCGACGACACGCTCTTGACTGTTATCGACGCATTTTTGAACACGCCACCGCTTGTTATTTGCGAGAAAATTCCAACAGACGATTGTCCATCAAGCGAGATTTCGATGTTTCGAATGTCCAATCCATTTCCATCAAAACTTCCGCAATTATTTCCTCTGTTAGCAAGAGCCATAATTGAAGAAGATATTTTAATGTTTTCAACATATTTAAGGTTTGCAAAATCGATATGTGAAACAAGACGATAATTTCCGAAAACAATTCCAAGTTCTTTGTTATACATTTGACTGATTGCATAGTAAGCATTTTTTGTTAAAGTTGTTTCCTGTCCAAAAACTCTGTTAAATTCATCGGCTGTTCGAATGATGATTGGGTTCTTTGCGCTTCCATATTCATATCCCTGAATGTATGGGAAGATATCCAAACTTGCTGTTGAAGTTCCCCCAGAGATAAGCGAACTGTAATTTTTGATTATTCTTCTAACAGAAATTGCTTTTTGATTTGCCGAAACAAGTTCTGGGAACAATCCGTTCCACATCCAAACTCCGTCATAATCATTTTTTGTTGTCATTGCAAAGGTTTTGAAAGTTGTTTCGTCAAAGGTTGAAATTTGAACTGCTTGAGCACCTGTTCCATATTTATCTTCCAATATAGAACCAGTGTCAACATTTTTAACAAGATAGTAGCAATCAACAAGACCTTTTTCTGCAAGTTGCATAATTTCTTCACGTGAATTTTTTCCTGTGAATGGCATTTGAGTTGTCAACTCTCCAACGATTGTTGAAGCACTGTAGCATCTTTCAAGTTTGCCGTCAGTGAGGTTGTTGTAAACAAACCCAGAAACAAGTCTTCCTGTGCTGTTTCCTGCAAGACGAATGTTGGTGTAGCAATCTGTTATTTTTCCACTATTTTGATATGCAAAACCTGCTGAAATGCCCTGACTTTCAATGCCCCCACCTGTTATGTTAACACTGAGGTCAGTTGTCAACTTAATTCCTTCGGTGTAAGAAGTTGTGATGAGTGCACCAAGATTGTTGTACATAACAAATCCACTTGTTGCATTAAGCGATGCAGAAGTTGTTTTGTTAACAATTGAAGCTCCAGCAAAATAGGACGCAGAAATCAAGCCATTGTTTATGATAACAAAGCCCGACATATCTCCTTGACCAACAATGTCAAATTTTCCAAATTCAAAAGTTTGTTCGGTCTTTCCAGCGTCAACGTCATAATAGACTTTTGTGAAATTCCCTTTTCCGCCAACACGGCAGTTTGTTATGCTTGCACCATTATTGTTTTCAACAACAAGACCAGCAATTTGAACTGTTGTGGTGTCAAGTTTATGTTTGGACTTTGATGCGTCGAAATAAATTTTTATTCCGCCATTCGTTGGTCCATTTGTTAGTTTTCCATCTTCAAGTCCAAGAGAAACAACTTCGCAGTTGTAGATAACGCCACTGTTGTTAACGGCAATTCCTCCAAAGTAGATTGAGTTAAAGATTTTTTCATCAACAATAATGTCTTCAAGTTCTCCATAGGACACAGTCAAGTTTTTGAGTGTTGAATTTTCCAAAACGTTAACAAAAAGTCCAAGGTTAAGTACATTTGTTGAAGTTATTGCCGACAAGTCAAAGTTCTTAATTGTTATAACTTTGTTATTTCCGTCCAGGCTTGCAAAATTTGTGCTAGCGAAAGGAACAAAATTTTCCAAAACAATGTCATTCATCAAAATGTAGTTAGTTGATGAATATTGATCCGATTCGTTTTGAAGATAGGTTATAAACTGCTCGGCATTTTCAATTGGAGTTGGCTTGTCTTCATCAGAATATAATTGAACATTAATTGCAAAATTATATGTTATAAAATCATCTTGTTTTGAGTTTGGAAGCCTGTAGCCAATTCTTATTGTCATGTTGACAGTTCCAACCGTAGTTCCAACAATTGTCAATATTGTTGGATTTTCTTCGTCATAACGTATTGTGAAATATTTGTTTGTTTGTGGATTGCCCGATTTTGAAATATAAGGCGTCATATCGCTTGAATAGAACAAATCATGCGCAATGCTTTTTTGGTCGGAAACATAACTGATATTGCCCGGATCGCCAACTGCAGTAAAAACTCTGTCTGTGTTCAAAATGTAATTATATTCTTTATTCTCACTCTTGAAGTAGTACTTGTAGGCCACTGTATTCAAGAATGTTTCTTTGGCTTTATTAATTCTGTCAATGGATTTTTGTTGAGAAGCCGAAATCATTTCTGGAGTTTCTGAAAGTTTAAAGTTGAATTTCAAGTCTTTCTCAATTGCAGAAGGTGTGTCGAAAACATTATCTTGTTCGTCATTTCCGTCAATTGTTATTCCTTCAACAAGGAAATCCACCACTCTAACTTCAATGCTGTCGGTTGTTGATTCAAGTCTTCCATTAATTATTTTTTGAACAATTGTTTGAACTTTGAAATATCCGTCGCCTTCAATTTCTGCATCGAGTCCAACAGTCAAAGTTCCGCTGTAGATTTTCTTGCCGTTTTCAATTTCATATTCGCTTGTGTTGAAATAGATTGACGAGAAATCGTGGATTGAACTTGATGAATCATATTCCGAAAGACTGTAACTTGCCAAGGTTTGATTTTCGCCAACTTTTATTTTCAAGTTTGCAGTTGTTCCACGAGCCACCACAGCATCTTTTTCGCCGTTGATGGTTATGTTTGCTGCTTCAATAACTTCAGAAATTAATGTTATTGTTTCAACTTTTGCAAGATATTCGTTTCCATCTTCGTCAAGGGCATAAATTTGAATTGTTATTGGGAAATACAATCCTTCTTTAACTGAATCCAAAATTTTTGTTCTGACATAAACATTTCCAGTTTTTCCTGCGTTTTTGATTGTTAAAATGTTAACATCTCTTTCACTGTCATAATCTGTTGTTGTTGAAGTTGGAAGATAATAATCTCCACTTTGATACATTTGTTCCATTAAGACATAATTGCCATTCACAATTGTGCTTGTTAAAACAATTTTTGAATATGTTGCATAAGAAGGGAACAAGTTGATTGACAAGATTCCGCTGTCACCAGGAACCAAGATTGAACTTGGTTGGTCTTGAATTCTAATTCCATTTTCACTGGAATCGTCTGTTCTGTTGTGATGTGTGTAGGTGACATTGATAATTTCTTGTGGCTTAACAACAAGGTCAAACGATTTTTCAACATCGCCTTTTGAGTCGGTCAAAACAACTTTATAAGTTTTTGTTTCTTTAACAAGTTGACGTTGGTCTTCGGCAATTGAAATGATTAGTTTAGCGGAAACTTTTCCATTTTTCATTGTTCCATTTATAACTGAAGCAGCGAAAAGTTTGTCAATGATTTTGCCGTTTTCGTCCACAATTTTCATGATTATTTCATCGCCAGTTCTGTTCGAAACAAGTTCTGCGTCTGATGAAAGAACCGTTGATGGGTCAATTTCAGCTTTGTCGATGGAAACAAGAATTCTTTCAGCGCGAACAACAACTTTAAAATCAAATCCATAGTTTAATTTGTTGTTAATAACTGCATTAAATATTTTTATCCGATAGTATATGAAACTTTGTCTTGCGGATTCAATCTGTTCTGCTGTTTTATCTTTGTATATTTCTTCGTTTCTTGAAAGTTCTTTTTCCCATTCTTTTTGCATTAAAGAGTTTATGTAGCCTTGTTCATAGTCCACATTGAAATTGAAGTTATATGTTACATTTTCTAGCACATTTGCCTTTGTGACGACTGTGAATGTTCCAAACGCAAATTTTGTTGTTTCATTTCCCGCTGTAAGCCCCAAAATGTCGAAATGATTTGTTGTTTCGCCAGTTTTGTAGGCAACAATCTTGTTGTTGTCGCGGTCAATGTATGAAATTTCAATTTGAATTGCAAGAGGATTGGTTCTTAAATTATATTTGCTGTGATTTAATGACACGGTGTTTTTGTTTGCAACAGTAAAGTAAGAAGGCCTGTCTTTTGTTATTGTGACGTCTTCTTTTCCATCCAAACTTTCGTCGGCATTAATTCCTTCGTAAATTGAAATTGAACCAATTGAATTTGTGACAAATATTTTGATTGTTTTTATCACATTTTCTTCTTTAGCTGTCAAACTTCTGTGGATAGGTTCAATTGTTATAGTTGCAAAGCCTGTTCCAACAATTTGAAGTCTTCCACTGACGATTCTTATCACATTGATGTCGCTTGAGCGAATTGCAAAATCGGCAAGGTTTCCAATTGAGCCTGTTTTGTTTATGTTGAAAATTTTGATGAAATCAACAAGGTCAACCGAGTTCATTTTGTCAAGTTGAGCTTGCGCTTTTGGATCGTTTGTTAAATCGCCAACAACTTCGTTGAAAAACATTAGGAAGTAGTCATCCGAATTGTATGTTCCTTTCACCAGTTTTGTTTTGTCAAGCTTGTTTTCTGGGTTGACTTCGAGTTGATAATTTTCCACTTTTTGCGAAACTTTTGTTCCTCTTAAATATGGCAAAATTCCGTCTTCAAAAACCCAAGTTGATTCGCTTTCAATCACATTGCCTTCAGCATCATACATTCGTTCAATGTCCCAACCTGCATCAATAAAACCTTGAATGTCTGTTGGAATGCCGTCTTCTGAATAGAACGATTCGGTTCCGCCAAGCGCAGAAGGAATCATAAACGCGCTGTCGCAAAACAATGGCCCCATGGTTCTCATCAAATCCGTCTGCAAGGCCTCGATTGAATATTTTTCCCCTTTTATTGTGAGGTAGTCAATGTTTTTAAAGATATCGTCATCTTCCCTAAGTTTGAAAAACAAATTTATGATTTGATATTGAGCATTGTAAACAGCATCAACATATTTAAAAAGAGTGCCTATGTTATTCAAACTTAATGAATCAGCATCAAAATCTTTAATTCCTTGAGCAGTATCAATGTAAGCTGCAACTTTCGTAAGATATGTTTCTGCATCAGAAGTATCACCAAAGGCGGCTTGATAAACAGCCAGCCAAAGGTCTTTTGTTCCATATTGATAACCAAGGCCTGTGCCTTCTCCAAGAGTTCCTTCAAATTGACCTTTCAAAGTTGCAATGTCTTTTTTCAAATCGGCAATTGAATTTTTGATTTGTGGAATTATTGTTCCTTCAATAACATTTTTGATTGCATTTTTCAACTCTGCGTTCGACACTGTGTCTGGATCATATTTGCCTTCAAAGCCAAACATATTGCACAGAACATCTACAATCATTGCTTTTTCAATTTCGCCAGGTCCAAACTTTGCGTCACTTTCGAAAGGATTGTAGTAACTGAATTTTTCCCAAGCAGATTCTTGCAAGAATTCATCTAAATTTTTATATATTCCTATTAAGGCTAATTTGTAATATAACAAATTGATATCATTTATTGCCACATGATTTAAATCTCTATCAATAACTGTCACAATACTGTCGTAACCTGAAACATACGCTGTGTCTGGACAATCTTTGTATTTTAATGAATTTTCATCATAGAAATATCCATTAATTGTTTCATCTTGAACTTCTGAATTTAAATCAAGGTTAATGCTGTTTTCGAAATTAATATCTGGTATATAATCAGCATCACTTGAAGAACCCCAAGAAGATGTATAGAATGACAAAGTCCCGCTGTTATAATCGTGCATACTGAAGCACAAGCCAAGTTTTGAAACAGATGAACTTTGTGCTGTTCTCTTAAATGTGTATGTTTCGGTTTTGATATCCGAAAGTGTTTCTTCATTTGTTTGTTGGTTGGTTTCTCTAAGTTTAACATTAAATTTTAGTGTCAAAGTTCCATCGCTTGAAACAGTTCTTGTGTAATACAAAACTTTTTCAAGTGTAAATTCAACTTCTCCTTCACCAACTGGTTTTCTGATAGTTTGTGAATTACCAACAATTGTGCGTGTTGCAGTTGACTCTTGCGAAAGATCTATTGTCACTGAACTTTCTGGATAGGCATACAATGTTCCTTCTGTGTCAGCGAAATAAATTTGTTCAAGATAAACTTCACTTCCTCTCAAGATGAACCT
Source organism: uncultured Clostridia bacterium (assembly GCA_934747765.1). Taxonomy (GTDB): domain Bacteria; phylum Bacillota; class Clostridia; order Christensenellales; family UBA1242; genus UMGS687. The sequence continues at coordinate 23,841 of CAKVGZ010000001.1, read as the reverse complement.
ATTAACATCCAAATTGAATTTTTGTCCCAAATCCCCTTCAATGTTGGCCGACACAACAAATGTGTCTTTTTGTTCATTTGTTGCACCCTCGTTATACACTCTTTCAAGGGTTATAGTTTTGTTTTTCAAGGAAACTTTTGCAAAGCCATAGTTATACAAATCTTTCAAAGATTTTGTCCCTAAATCTACGATTTGAAAATTACCCATGCGAAAAGTTGAGAAAGACAAGAGCACGTCGAAGAGCCCTGTTTTTTTGTCGGTTCCGCCAATAAAAGACGAAACTGGAGTTCCTGTTCCATTTTTTGACAATGGCAAAGAAGCAAAGTTAGATTTAACATAAGAATTCTTTATTTCCGAAAGCGAACCACCCGAAATAAATTGACCTGCGGTGTATCCATATGCAATATTTTCTGCACTGACTTTAATTAGTGCATAGCAATCTTTAATGAGATTTGTTGAATCGTTTCCGTCATTTTCCAAAAGGCCAACAAATCCGCCAGTTTCAGATTCTTGAATTGGCAAAGCGCCATCCACAACTGTACGAGAAATTTGTGTGTTTTTGGATTTCCCAGCAATTCCGCCAACATAAATATCACGAGCGGAAGTGTTCATTCTCACAAAAATTTCATCAATTGAAAGGCCTTTCCACTCAGCTGGAAATTTTTCATTTGAGCTATCAAAATATGCCTTTATTTCGCCATCAGACATGCCTTTGAGTATCCAAGGTTTTGCTCCAGTGTATGCAGTTTCGCCTCCTATACTGTTGTAATATTCTTTAGGCGCACTTTCATTTATTTTTTCAACATAATGAACATAAACAATGCCTGTGTCGCTTGGCAAGAACTTTGTCAAATCTTTATGTTGGTCAATGTCATAAATTGCCTCCACAACGCAACCATAAATGTTTCCGCTTTCAGAAACAGCGCAGATTCCGCCTGCGGAGAAATTGATTTCATTTGAATATGAATAGGCAGAATTATTCAAAATCAGAAGTGTCACATTTACGTATAAAGGAACAAGGTTGATATACTTGCAATCTTTCAAATCTCCTTTGTTGCATGCAACAATTCCGCCAGCACTTTCAACGCCAATAACTCCGCCAATGAAAGTGTAGTTTTTGATTGTTCCTTCGTTAACTCCGGCAATTCCTCCAACATTTGCTCCAGAAATGCCCGTTGCCATGTAACCTTTGGTTAAAGAATCGTCGGTTGCCTCAATTGTTCCAAGGTTAAGTCCAACAAGCCCACCAGTGTATTTAACCAGTTCGCCTGCTTTATATTCCATTCCATAATACATTCCGTAGGCAGAGTTTGAGTTAATTACTCTTGATTCATCATGTATTGATAAAAAGGAAAACAATTCTCCAACCGACGCTTCAGAATAAGACAATGGATTGAAAACATTTTTGTATTTGACGGTTGTTAATGAATCGAGATCAGCATTTCTTGTTTTATAATGCTCTTTGAATATTTTCACAAATCCGAAAACATCTATTCCGTCAGAATTTTCCAAAATTTCTTTGGGGTCAAGAGTTCCATTATAGTTGGAGCCAATGTTTTTTATATGACCTTTATTTATGTTTGCAAGACCGCCATAATATGTCACACCATTATAAGTTGAAACATATTCATCAAAGGTGTAGCCAAGTTCTGGAAGATAAGCAGTGTAATAGAACATATCTTCAACAACACCACTTTCAGCAATCATCTTAAACAAAGGTTTTATTGCGTAAATTCCATAAGGTGTGATTTCTGACTGATAACGTCCCGACAATTTGCCCATGAAATTTTCAACAGGTTCATAATCAACTGGCATGAAAATGTTGTTTCTCAAGATAAAGCTTGATGCAGGAGATTCGCCAAGAAGTTTCAAATCTTCCGACACAAAGAGTTCAAATGCAGAGTCTGAACTTTTTCCGTCAGCAACTTTAACCGGAATTCGAACAATTGGCTCTTCGCCATTCCATCCGTTTGTTGATTCAAAATAGTTTGAAGTTGGATAAATAATAAGAGTTCCGCTTGCTCCAAATTGAACAAGTTTTTTCTTTTCTTCTTTTGAAGTTGTTGCTCTTTCTTCTTCAGAAAGGTTGAAATAGTCCGAATAGTCGTATGCCGCGCGAACAATTGTTAATTTGTTGTCAACCATTGTTGCAAAGAATTGTTTGTTTCCATTTTCGTCAATATAGTAATCTTTGTCAGCCAAATAATCCCAAACAAATTCAAACTCAAGTGATTTATTTGTTATTTCTTTTCCACCTTGTGCAAAAATGTTGTAAACAAGGTCAAGTTCGTATGGATTTTCAAGGATTGGCTTCAAATATTCCAAATATTCTTCTTGATTTGTGAAATCTTTTTCCGATTTAAGCAAATTTTGAATATATATTGGGTCATCTTCTCCAGCGTTGATAACTTCAATTTCGTTTATCTCAACCGCTGTTTGAACAATGACTCTTGCAATTGCTGTGAATTTTTTGTCTGGATTAATTTCAGAAATTGACATAGCAAACACAAAACTGTTGTCACACGATTTTAATGCCTGAACAGTGAAAGTGTATGTGTTATTTTCCAATTTTCTTGTGATTTTTAAAGTTGCAGATGAAAGATTATATGTCACTCCTCCGTCGGCATTTAAGTAGAGCAAATCGTTAACAAATTTCTCTGAGATATTTACTTTTGACCCGTTAACATAAATTTCCAAATTTTGAAGATATGTTGGAATCAATCCAGAATTAACAGGGTTAACTGCAACACTGAATGATCCAATAGATTTGCTAACATTGTTTCCATCAACAAACTTGTCACCAATAGAATCGTGACTGAAAACGTCAACTGTTCCGTTCTTGATTGTTATTCCTTTGATTGGAACAAAGAAATTCACCAAGTAGAACAAACTTCCAGCAGGTTTTTCAGTGTAGGTTCCATCAGACTTCATTGCTTTGACATCGATTCTAACAAGAACATTTCCTTCAACTCCAGCGTTAAGTGCTTCCAAAATTGTTGAGTTGTTAAGACGAGCGGTGTTAAGAATTGAACTTTTGTCTGACCATGTAATGTTTGTGAAATCTATCTTATCCATGCTGATATCTTTCAAAGTTTTTCCATCTGGGATTGTGAAATCGCAGAATTCGAATTCAAGGTAGTATTGTGCATTTGCAGGAATTGCGTTTCTCAAAAGTTGAACACCACTTCCGCCAGAATTTGCGATTGACAATTTGTTAAGTTGTCTAGTAACACCAATTTCGTTCACTTTAACTTTGGTGTCAGAAATATTTTTGTATGGAACAATGTCACTTTCAATAACTGTTCCACCAAAAGTCACATCTTCCAAAGTAACATCTAATTCTTCAAGTGGACAAATTACAACCAGATTGAAACTAACGGTTTTTCCGTCAGAAAGTGTCACAACTATTGTTGTTGAGCCCACTTTGTTTGGAATAATCGTGAATTTTCCATAAACGTATTTTTCATCTTTTGAGGAATACAAAAGTTTGCCCAATGTTGCAATGTTTCCATTTGCAACTTTAACAGTTGAATTTGAACTTAAAGTGAATGATGAAGGGTCAATGGCGATGTATTGAGTTATGGTTTTTCCTAATTCAGCAAAAATTGTTGTTGCGCTTTGGTCAACATTCATTTTCCCACTGTCAGTTTTGTCGGCAATAAACACATTTTTTGCGTTAGGATTTATTGTGAAGGTCACTTTTGTTAAAGCTCGCGACATTTCATCTGTAGTGAAATATTTGCAGAAAGTTGAAGCTTGAGCATAAATCTCAGCCGACTTATTTGTTGTGTTTGACAGATATTTGTTGTTGATAAACGCATACAATTTTGTTCCAGACGCAATTTTTGCATATCTGGTTGTTCCACTTTCATTTCCAACAGCATGGCCGTTTTTGTCATATCCAAAAACACAAATGTAACCTGTTCTGGTTGCGTTTAGTCTATACAAAGACACAGGCAAATTTTCAAAGTCTTTTGCCCAAATGGTTATATAATTTTCGCCAGATTTCAAATTCCCTGGCAAGATAGTCAATTCAATTAACTGACCATTAGTCATGTTAATCGAGTTTTCGAAGATATCAATTTCAACAGACTTGTTTTGTCCATTAACTTCGACTGAATCTGGCTTGTTATATGAATTCAAATTCAAAACAACCGAATTTTCAACATAATTGCTTTCTCCAGCATTATATCCGTCGTAAGAAACACCAAATGTAATGTTGTCAACATTTCCTGCATCTTGAGAGTTTGCTTGGATTATGAAAACAAATCTATGAAGCTTTCTTGCAGAATCATAGCTATATCCAGTTTGAAGAACACTGAATTTTTCAAGGTCAGTTCCAAATATTTTGTCTATCTTCAAAGTTTCGTCTTGGCTGCCAGCTTTGACAATCAATGTGACAGTTTTGCTGTTAGGATAAATTGAATCATCTTTTTCTGTTGGGAAAATTTCAAGATAATTCAAAATTTCGTTAGAATCTGAAGAAACATTTTCAACAACTGTTTTCCCATCCATTTGAAGCACAACTTGGATTGGTTTGAAAATTTTCACTTCAAATTCAGTTGTGACGTCAGGATTTGATGCAGAGGTTGCTTGAACAAGAACACTTTGCAATGTGCAATTTTCTGAAACAACAAGTTTTCCATCAACAATTTCACAACCTTGACTTTCCCCAACAAACGAAAAAACCAAATCGCGCTGATTTGTGTTTGAAGGAATAAAATTCCAAATTTCTTGTTGCGAAAGAGAAAGCGATTTCCCCGCCACCGCATAAAGAGAATTTGTGTATTCAGTTTTAAGTTTAAGACCTGTTATTGGTTGAATGACTTTAACAGTTAAAACAAATTTTTGTGAGCCTTGAAGACTTGTAACAAAAATTCGAGCAGTCCCCCTAGACAAGCCTTTGACTTCTAAAACGGTCTTGCCATTTTTTTTGTATTTTTGAGAAATTGAAACAATGTCTTTTTCGCTTTCTTCCAAATCGAAATTAAGTTGGTCACTTCCGCTTCCATAGTCCTTCAGTTCAAATTCAACAGACTTGGTTTCCTGCTCTGTTCCAAGAATAAGTTCAATTTCGGAGTTGGAGGCAACAATTTTTGCATTCGTGTCAGATTTGCCACAAGCACTCAACGTCAAACTTGCAACAAGCACTATAACTATGCAACTAATAAGGCTAAATAATTTTTTCATACTCCCCTCCAAAGTTTATTGTTAATTTTCCTAAAAAAACTGTTTTTATTAAAATTTATATATATATTAATATCTTTTTTGCCGAAATCAAAACGATTTAGCAAAATTTGCCCGAATGTTGGCGAATTTTAACGAGAAAAATCAAAAAATGACTATATGGATTGTAAAATTTGAAAATTTTTGATAATATCTTCCCATGAGAAAAATTTTGAGTCAAATAAGAAGCGCAATAGAAAAATATAATCTTATCGATGATGGCGATAAAATTGCAGTTGGGTTAAGCGGAGGAAAGGATAGCCTTGTTCTCCTTTCTGCTCTTAGCAACTATCGGATATTTTCTCCGGCAAAATTTGAACTTATTGCAATAACTGTTGACCAAACTAACGGTGAAACAGATTTTTCTGTCTTGGAAGATTTTTGCAAAAAACTTGATGTTGAATTTCATGTTGAAAAAACCGAAATTTTCGACATCGTTTTCAATCAAAGAAAAGAAAAAAATCCTTGCAGTTTATGTGCAAAATTAAGACGTGGAATTCTAAATTCTTCTGCAAAAAAGTATGGGTGCAACAAGGTTGCTCTGGCTCACCACAAAGACGACCTTCTTGAAACATTTTTTCTGTCACTTTTTTATGAAGGAAGGCTGAGCACATTTTCACCTAAAACATATCTGTCAAATATCGATATAACCGCGATTAGACCGCTTGTTTTGACCGATGAAAAAACAGTCATTTCCGCATCAAAAGACCTCCCAATTGTGAAAAATATTTGCCCCGCAAATCACAAAACAAAACGAGAAGATATGAAAAACTTTTTGGCAGATTTGGAAAAGAAAATGCCAAACGTAAAAAACCAAATTTTTAATGCAATAACTTCACCAGAGAGATATAATCTCTTTGACAAATTTCTGAAAAATTAAAAATTTTTTTGGTTATTTTAACCAAATATTTTTACATGATTAATTTGGTTAATTTCAACATATATTTTACAACTTTTTGACACTTGACAAGAATGTTTTTCTGTTGTAGAATATACACACTTTAGGAGAAAAAATGGAAGAAAACAAAGAACTTCTTGCCAAGGAAGAAGAGAAAAGAAAAGAGGAAGAAGAACAAAAAAAGAAACGTGACAAACTCATAAAAGACGCTCTTTATCATGACCGAAAAGCATCCTACAAACGAAGAGCTGACAAGTGTGAAAACATTAATGAAATTTCAAAAGCCGTTTCGCCAATTTTGTTTTTTCTTGGACTTATTTTTTGGCCAGTTGGCCCCGTAGGCTTGATTTTCACCATTCTGTTCTTTGTGAATTTCCTCTGCTCTCAACTCACAGGTTTGGTGCTTAAGGATGGCTTTAATGAAGCTAGCAAAGCTGTTAATGCCGAGAAAGAGAAATCTTGCGTGCAACACAACATCGACCGCCAACTTGCTCTTGAAAACAAAAAAGAAAAGACCATTGTAAAATCAAAACCTGTTGCACAAAAGGTTTCGCAAAATGAACACCAATTATCAAAATAACGAGGACATTTCCTCGTTTTTTTATTTTTTGTTTTAATGTCGAAAGTTGTTCTTTTGGTTTTCGATAATTGAAGAAAAGTGGTAGAAATTTCATATTTCATTTGATTTATATATTTTATTATGTTATACTTACTATAGTTTATGTAAGGAAGGTTTTATGGAAGAAGATATACTAACAAAATCAAAAAAATATGACGAAACTGACATTCAAGTTCTTGAAGGGCTTGAACCAGTTAGAAAAAGACCTGGAATGTACATTGGGTCAACAGACGAGCGCGGACTTCAACACTTGGTTGTTGAAGTTGTTGACAACAGTATTGACGAAGCACTTGCTGGATATTGCACTGAAATCAATGTGACAATCAACGAAGATGGTTCGTGCACAGTTCTCGACAACGGTCGAGGAATTCCAACAGGAATTCACAAAACGGAAGGAAAGAGTGCTGTTGAAGTTGTTTTAACAAAACTTCATGCCGGTGGTAAGTTTGGAGGCGAAGGCTACAAAATTTCTGGCGGACTTCACGGCGTTGGTCTTTCGTGCGTTAATGCTCTTTCAGAATGGTTGAAAGTTGACGTTTTTCAAAACGGTTATCACTATTACATTGGTTTTTCAAGAGGCATTCCTGAGTGCTCTCTTCAACAACTTGAGAAAGTTGACAAACGCGGAACAATGGTCACTTTTATGCCAGATGTTGAAATATTTGAGACATTGGATTTCAACTATGAAATCATGCGTTCAAGATTTAGAGAAATTGCTTTCTTAAACAAGGGTTTGAGAATAACGCTTGAAGACAAACGAGAAGGAAGAGAAAGACATGATGAATTTGAATTTAAAGGCGGAATTGTTGAATTTGTTGAGTATTTAAACAAGAACAAGGAACCTTTATTCCCTTGCCCAATCTACTTTAATAAAATTAACTCAACAAACGAAATTGAAGTTTGTTTCCAATACAACGATGGTTACACCGAAATGATCCATGCTTATGCAAACAACATCAACACCGAGGAAGGCGGAACTCATTTGGTTGGATTCAAAAATGCTTTAACAAAAGTTATCAACGAATATGGCCAAAAAAACAAAATTATGAAAGAATCTGAAAAACTTTCGGGTGACGACGTTCGTGAAGGAATAACTGCAGTTATAAGCGTCAAACTTATGAATCCTCAATTTGAAGGTCAAACAAAAACAAAACTTGGCAACAGTGAAATCAGAACGGCTGTTGAAAAAGCAATGCAAGAATGCTTTGGCGAATATTTGGAAGAACATCCAAAAGAAGGCCGAGATTTGGTTTTGAAATGCATAACGGCCCAACGTGCTAGAGATGCCGCAAGAAACGCAAGAGATTTGACAAGACGAAAAGGTGTTTTGGAATCGACAACTCTTCCAGGAAAACTTGCCGACTGCACCGAAAAAGACCCTCATTACTGTGAAATATATCTTGTTGAGGGAGATTCCGCTGGTGGAACAGCAAAACAAGGACGTGACAGACGATTCCAAGCAATTTTGCCTCTTCGCGGAAAAATTTTGAACGTTGAAAAAGCCCGACTTAACAGAATTTTGGAAAACGCAGAAATCAAAAGCATGATAACAGCTTTTGGTTGCGGAATTGGAACTGAATTTAATGAAGAAAAATTGAGATACAACAAAATCATTTGTATGACCGATGCCGATGTTGATGGTGCTCACATACGAATTTTGATGTTGACATTCTTCTTCCGTTTCATGAGACCACTCATTGAAAATGGGCACGTTTATGCGGCTCAACCACCTCTTTACAAGGTTTCTAGAGGAAAAGAAGACAAATATTTCTATTCGGATAAAGACCTTGAAGACAATCTTGAAACAGAAGGAAGAAAAGGAGTCACAATCCAACGTTACAAAGGTCTTGGTGAAATGACTGCAAATCAACTCTGGGAAACAACAATGGATCCAGAAAAACGTATCCTTGTTCAAATAACAATGCAAGACGCTGTTGAAGCAGACAATCTCTTTAACACTTTGATGGGTGAAGATGCTGAACAAAGAAGAGCATTTATTGAAGAAAATGCAAAACTTGTCACAGACCTTGATGTTTAGGGAGTAAGTTATGAAGTTTAAAAAAGAATACGAACTTTTTCTTAAGGAATGGGGACAAGAGTCACAAGAAAGAATGGCGATTGAAGAAATGAGCGAGCTTGTTAAAGAATTATGCAAAAAAATTCGTTATGAGAAAGTTGACTTCAACGAGCCAATTCCTAAAGAAAAAATTGATAAAGTTTACAAAAACATTCAAGAAGAAATTGCTGACGTTCTAAATATGGTTGAGCAACTTGAAGTTTACTATGGAACTGAAGAAATTGAAAAAATCAGAGAAGAAAAAATTGATAGAACAATGAAACTTCTCAGAGAGGTGAGATAATGAAAGAAGATAACAATAAAAAGTCACTGGAAGAAATGTTTAAAGACACAAAAGTTGTTAAGGTTGAAGTTAACGACGAACTTAAAAAGTCTTTCATTTCCTATGCCATGGCAGTTAACGTTTCTCGTGCCATTCCAGATGTTAGAGATGGTTTGAAACCTGTTCACAGAAGAATATTGTTCTCTATGGGCGAAATGGGATTATTCTCCGACAAGCCTTACAGAAAATGTGCACGTATTGTTGGTGATTGTATGGGTAAATATCACCCTCATGGTGACAGCTCGGTTTATGATGCACTTGTTCGTCTTGCTCAAGATTTTTCAATCGGTTGCCCACTTGTTGATGGCCACGGCAACTTTGGCTCTGTTGACGGTGACGGCGCTGCAGCAATGAGATACACAGAAGCAAGACTTTCTAAGATTGCAAATTTAATGTTGGAAGACATAGATAAAAACACAGTTGATTTCTATCCTAACTTTGATGACACTCTTATGCAACCTGTTGTTCTTCCATCAAAATTCCCTAACTTGCTTGTTAATGGGGCTGATGGAATTGCTGTTGGAATGGCAACAAACATTCCTCCACACAACTTGTCAGAAGTAATTAGCGGGGTTCAAGCCCTTATAAAAAATCCAGAAATTGAAATTGATGAACTGATAAAAATAATTCCTGCTCCAGACTATCCAACTGGCGGAATTATCATGGGACGCGCAGCAATTAAGCACGCCTACAAAACTGGACGTGGTGGAATTGTTGTTCGCGGAAAAGCAGAGATTGAAGAAACAGAGAATGGACGTCACAGAATCATCATCACCGAACTTCCATATCAAGTTAACAAAGCAAAATTGATCATTCAAATGGCCGATCTTGTTAAAAACAAAAAAATTGAAGGCATTGCCGACATAAAAGAAGAATCCGACCGCGATGGAATGCGAATTGTTGTTGACCTTAAACGTGACGCAAACGCCCAAGTTGTTTTGAATATGCTTTACAAACACACTCAACTTCAAGCAAGTGGCGGAATCATTCTTCTTGCACTTGTTGACGGCGCTCCAAAAATTTTGACTTTGAAAGAAATTCTATATCACTATCTTGAACATCAAAAAGAAGTTTTAACAAGAAAAACTCAATTTGACCTTGGAAAAGCATTGGAGCGCGAGCATATAGTTCAAGGACTTGTTATTGCTCTTGCAAACATCGACGAAGTTGTTTCCATAATCAAAAATTCTGATGACAAACAAGACGCAATGCAAAAACTTATGGAAAGTTTCGAACTCTCCGAAAAACAAGCAAACGCAATTCTTGAAATGAAATTGTCAAGACTCACAAGTTTGGAAGTCCACAAACTTAAAGATGAACTTAAAGAACTTGAAGCATTGATTGCAGATTTAAACGATATCCTTGCAAGACCAGAGCGTGTTCTTCAAATAATTTACGACAATCTTGAAGAGATTAAAACACAATTTGGAACACCTCGTAAAACTCAAATTAGCATGGAAATTGGCAACATTGACAACGAAGACTTAATTGAAAAAGAAGATGTTGTAATTTCATTAACTCACGGCGGATATGTTAAGAGAATGAGCGTAAGCGAATATCACGCTCAAAGACGCGGAGGTGTTGGAATTTCTGCCCACAAAACAAAAGAAGAAGACTTTGTTGAAAAAATTGTCATAACAAGCACACACAGCGATTTGCTGTTCTTCACAAACTTCGGAAAAGTATATTCAATAAGAGCATACGAAGTCCCTGAAGCGCAACGCCAAGCAAAAGGTCGTGCAATAATCAATCTTCTCCCACTTATGCAAGATGAGAAGGTTGAAGCAATGATTTCATTCGAAAAAGGTCAAGAAGGAAACCTTGTCATTTCAACCAGAAATGGATTAATTAAGAAAACAGATTTGAAAGAATTTGCAAACATCATGAAATCTGGAAAAATTGCAATAAAACTTGTTGAAGGTGACAAACTTAACGATGTTGGCCTTACAACAGGCGAAAACGAAATTCTAATCGCTTCTCACAACGGAAAATGCATAAGATTCAGCGAAAAAGATGTTAGACCAATGGGAAGAACATCTCAAGGCGTTCGTTCAATGAAACTTGATTCAAGCGACTATATAGTTGATATGGCAATAATTGATAAAGATTCTCAATTTATCACCATCACAGAAAATGGTTATGGAAAGAGAACTGTTGTTGATGATTATCGTCTTCAATCGAGAGGTGGAAAGGGAATTAAAGCTGGAAACTTCAATGACAAAACAGGAAAACTTGTTGCCCTCAAAATAACTCACGACGATGAAGATTTGATGTTAATTTCAGATAACGGAGTTATCATAAGAATGGCATCATCCGACATCCGAATAATTGGAAGAAGTTCCCTTGGAGTTAAAGTTATGAAACTTCGTCCTGGCGCAAAGATTGTTAGTGTTGCAACAACAATTCATGAAGAAACAGATGAATCAGCTCTTGGAACAGAAGATGTTCAAAACATTGAATTAACCCCAGAGGCAATTGAATATGCCGAGCAAGAAAACATGTCAGGCGAAAATGAATAACAAAAAAATACGCATTAATTTGCGTATTTTTTTTACACACGAACCTTTGCGATTTCAGCAATTAACTCTTGTTTTTCATTTTTTATGGAGCCATCAAAAACTTTACTTAACAATTCAGTTAAAATTGTTGTGTAATATTTTTCTTTGATTTTTGGATAATTAGATTTTATTTCTGCTCCACCAATTTTCAAATCTTTTAATCTAATTGGAACTTTGTTGTTAATTAAATAGTTATAGAAGAAATTATATTTTCTATACAAAAACTTCGAGCGATATTTGAGAACATCTGCAATGACATCAAAATCATCAAAATATTTGATAAAAAATTCTTTGTTTTCCATTTTTCCAAGTGCGTCATTATAAGCAAAAACAATTTTCTTATAATACTCAACTTTTGAATCAGGAAGCCCCAGTCCAAACTTTCCCAAGATTTGGTTTGCAAGTTCAGTGGTGTCAGTTTTAAATTTTGAACAAGATAAAATATCTATTAAAAGTGCGACAAATCGATTTTTTGGCTGAACATTCTTAACTAAGTTATATCTTATTCTCAAAACAGGGCTGTAATAATATTTCCAAAGTTTAAGTGAATTAAATGTTCTCAAGGCTTGCATGAACGAATTTTTTTTGCAAATTTTGTATTTTTGGTCGGAACTTAAAATCATGTTTAATTCATCCAATTTCCTTGCACCTGAAATATCATTCAAATTCTCACGATAATAATATGCTGAGTACAAAGTTTCTGCATTGATTCTAAAACCAAGTTCACTGGCAAGACGAATCATTCTCAAAATTCTGAGCCCGTCACTTTCAAAAACATAGTTTGGTTGTTCAATTGTGCGAATTATTTTCTTTTTAATATCTGCAAAACCATTGTAAAAATCCACAAATTCATCTTTTAGGATGTTGTAATATATTGCGTTTACTGTAAAATCTCTACGTTTTGCATCTTCTTTGATATCCTTAATAAATTCAACTTTTAAAGGAATATGTTCTCCACCTTTTGCGTAAATTTCATGGCGAAAAGTTGCATGCTCCCATTTTTCTTCGCCAAGAGAAATTGTTACTGTTCCAAGTTTTTTTGATTTTTCCTTAACTTCATATTTTGTTCCAAACAAAACAGATTTAATTTCTTCGGGCGTGAGTTTACTTGCCAAATCAATATCGGTGTCATAAATTCCAAGAATCGAATTTCGAACAAAACCGCCAACAATATAAAGTTCACCTTTCTTTTTGAAAAGTTTTGCAAGCTTATATAAGTTTGGTGTTATATGTTCTTTCATAAAATCTCCTATTTTTCGATTATTATATCTTTTTCACCGTCTGCAAATTCAAGGTTTCTTATTGAACCAACTGCTTTCAAATCATAATCAATTTTTGACACAAAATCGCCAAATCCAACTAACCTAACTTTTTCAAGTTCTTCTTTCAACGAAAGATTGTTTTCAGATTTGAATTGACGAATTTTTGAAACAATTTGAACGGCTTCGTCCCCGCCAATGATGACATCTTTTGATGTTTGTTTGTTTATTTTTCCAATTTCACAAAGATGAATTGATTTTGTTTTTTCAAATTCTCTGAAATAAGATTGATAAATCTCTTCAGTCATATGAGGAAGATATATTGCAAACAGTTTTAACATTCCCAAAAGAACATTGTATGATGCAAATTTGGCACTATCCGTTGCTTCTTGTCCGAAAATATCTGGATTATATAATCTGCGTTTAACAATTTCAATGTAGTTATCACAGAAATTCCAGAAGAATTTTTCAAGTTCACCCATGGCAAGACCAATTTCATATTTTTCAAAATAGTCTTTAAATTTGTCAAACATATCGTTGAATTTTGCAATGACCCATTCGTCCATTGGATTTAATTCAATATCTTTTGGGCTGTAGCCATCCAAGAGTGAAATAACAAATCTTGAAGCATTCCAAATTTTGTTAACAAGTTTTGCTCCATTTTTAAATTCTTCATCAGAAAAGATAATATCTCTTCCTAAACTTCCTGTTGCAGCCCAATAGCGTGTTATGTCGGCAGATTTTTCTTTTAGGAGAATTTCTGGAGACATTTTTGCGTTCGACTTGCTCTTTGAAATTTTTTCATCTTTGTTTGCCATAACAAATCCAGACACCATAACATTGTTCCAAGGTAAACAATCGGAATGGAAATGAGATTTTGCAATTGTATAGAAATCCCAGGTTCGAATGATGTCATGAGCATTTGGTCTGAGCGACATTGGCATCATTTTGTTATAGAATTGGTCATCGGTTTTCCACCTGCAATTGAGCTGTGGAGTTATTGATGAGGTTTGCCATGTGTCAAAAATGTCGGTTTCAGGTTTGAAATGTTGGCTTCCACATTTTGGGCACGCATGTTTTGGTTTGTCAATCAACGGATTTACTGGAAGTTGATCGTCATCTGGCAAGATGATTTCTCCACAATCTTCACAATACCAAACAGGAATTGGCACACCAAAATATCTTTGACGAGAAATGCACCAATCACGGTCAACGTTTTCAACCCAGTTTGTGTATCTGCTTTTCATGAATTCTGGATACCAATTTATTTCGTTGCCACGTTTAAGAAATTCATCCTTGTGTTCAACAAGTTTTATGAACCATTGTTTTTTGATGTTAATTTCCATTGGAGTTCCGCACCTTTCATGTGTTGCAACAGCATGAACAATTGGTTCTTGCTTAATTAAGAGCCCCGCTTGTTTAAGATCTTCCACAATGGCACTGCGTGCAACTTTTGTCTTCATTCCAACATATTTCCCGGAAAGAGCAGTCATCCTTCCGCCATCATCAATTGCAATCTTTCTTGGCAATTTGTATTTTTCTTGCCAGAAAAGGTCTGTTTCGTCGCCATAAGTGCAACACATAACAACACCTGTTCCCTTGTCGATTGATGCTTTTTCATCTGTTAACACTTCAACTTCAAAGTTGTAGAGTGGAACAATAACTTTCTTTCCAACAAATTTTTTGTATCTTTCATCTTCAGGATTAACAAACACACACACACAAGCACAAAGCATTTCTGGTCTTGTTGTTGCAATTTCCAAATAGCCTGAGCCGTCTGCCAAGTTAAATTTCAAATGATTGAATGAGCTTTCGATATCTTTGCTTTCAAGTTCTGCTTGAGCAATGGAAATTCTGCACTCTGGACACCAAATTGCAGGTCTTTCTCCATAATATGCCTCGCCCGCTTTAACCAGGTCGATGAAAGACCTTTGAGAGCTTTTTTGAACTTCTGGACTGACAGTTGAATAGCAAAGAGAGAAATCCGCGCTGTTTCCAGCAGAAATGAACAGGTTTTTGAAATCTTGTTCATATTTTTCTGCAACTTGCATGCATTTATCTCTGAATTCTTCTCTTGAAACTTCGTGCGCTTTTATGCCAAACTCTTTTTCAACAAGTCGTTCAGTTGGAAGACCGTTGTCGTCAAATCCAAAAGGATAGAATGTGTTATATCCACACATTCTTTTAAATCTTGCAACAAAGTCTGCTTGAGAATATGAAAAGATGTGACCAATATGGATTTTTCCGCTGACAGTTGGTGGAGGTGAATCGATTGAAAAAACCTCTTTGTCCGACTTCGAATCGAATTTATATACCCCTTCGTCTTGCCAAAATTTTTGCCATTTTGGTTCACTTTCTGAAAAATTATACTTGTTATCTAACATTTTAGCCCTCGTAAAAAAAATTTGCAATAATCATGCTTTTTTATTATACTTTGCAACCCTAATTTAGTCAAATGTTTTTCCAACATAAAGTTGTATTTGCAACAAAGTTATGATACAATACTTTTGTTAAAAAACTATGGAGGAAATTTAATGGAAAGAAAAAGACTTAAAATCCTAAATTTAATTGATACATATTTCCCAATTGTTGGAGGCATAAGCACGGTTGTTGACAAAAGCAGCATCGCTCTCAGCAAATATGCAGATGTGACTGTTGGAACAGTTAAAGCAAAAAATTACACCGACCCTGAAAGACCATACAAAATCATACGTTGCAAAGGTTATAACAATGCCATAACAACCGATGGGCTTGCATATCCAAACTTGGACAAAAAATTCAGAAAAGAAGTTGAAGAAGGCGGCTATGACATCATACATTGCCACTCACCTGCCAACCTTATGAACTATGCTTTCAAAGTGGGCAAAAAACTTAACATTCCCGTTGTTGCCACAGTTCACAGTATCTTTAAACCAGATGTAAAACACTATGTTAGAAGTGAACATCTTGCAAACTTGATAACATCTCACTTTATGAAAAAAACAAACAAAGCAGATTATGTTTGGGCGGTGACGGGCTATTGCCGTGACTATGTCCGTCCATTTGGCGTCACTAAAGATGTCACAGTTATGAACAACGCAATTGAATTTGTTGCACCTTCCAACACAAGTGAACTTGAAGAGAGAATAAATCAACTTCATGGATTGGACAAAGATACTTTTGTTATGACCTTTGTTTCAAGAATGGTTAAAGTTAAAAACGTTGACCTTATTGTTGACGCAATGAACATCTTAAAAGATAAAAATCTTAATCTTAAGATTTTTCTTGTGGGTGACGGAGATTATTTCAAAAAAACTCAAGCAAAAGTCAAAAAATTGGGACTAGAAAAATACATAGTGATGCCTGGAATGGTCAAAGACCGAGAGCTTCTTTCAGCCTACTATGCAAGAGCAAATTTGGTTTTGTTCCCTTCATACATGGATTCAGCAGGTCTTATTCAAGTTGAAGCTGCTGCCTATTCCAAGCCAACACTTGTTATTGAAAACATGGCTCCGGCTGAAAAGATGACCGACTTGATGAATGGTCTTATCGCAAAGAATGAGCCTCAAAGTTACGCTGACAAAATGCTTTGGGCGTATGAAAATAAAGATAAACTTGTTGAAATAGGAAAACAAGCATACAAAACTCTCTACAGAGTTTACAGTGATGAAGCAGTGACTGATGAGATTTTGGAAGCTTACTACAAAATTATACAAGATTATAAAGACAAAAAAGGATTAAAATAATGAAGGTTTTATTTTTGACTGTTTCTGCTGGTGAAGGGCACAATTCAATTTGCAGATCTTTAACAAGCCAATTCGAAAAATATCCAGACGTCCAAGCAAAAACTGTTGACTTGTTCAAAGGAAGAAACAAACTGAGAACTTATCTGGTCAACAAAGGATATTTCACAATTTGCAGATACGCAATCCATTTTGCAAATGCAGTTTTTGAATTAACAAGAAGAACAGACTATCGCAACAAAAAAATAACGGCATCAAGCTTTTTTGTTAACAATGCCATAAATTTTGTGAAGGAAACTATTGAAGAATACAAACCGGATGCAGTTTTTTGTGCTCACACTTTTGCTGGAATATGCATGTCAAAATTGAGAGAACAAAAAAATGAAATTGCTCTGTCGGCAAAAGTATTTTCAATTGTGTCAGATTTTGATGTTGCTCCAACAACAGAATGTTTGACAAAAATTGATTACATTTTTGCACCAACACCAGATTTTGATGGGGACCTTGTTAAAAAAGGTTTTTCAGAAAATCAAATTGTGACAACTGGAATTCCAATAAATGAAAAGTTCTGCAAAAAAATTGATAAATCAGAAGCAAGGCATAATTTGGGGATAGATAAAAATATGTTTACCCTTTTAATCATGAATGGCGGATTTGGTTTTGGAAACAACGCAAAATTGGTAAAAAACTTGAGAAAAAGCAAAAATAATTTCCAAATATTAACAATTAATGGAAAAAACAAAAAGCAGTTGTTTAAATTAAATAAATTCAAAAATAAAACCAATGACGTTGGTTTAACGAATTTTGGTTTTGTAAACAATGTGGATGAAATCATGTCAGCCAGTGACATTATAATAACAAAACTTGGAGGGCTAACAACCAGTGAAGCTTTCAGTAAAGGCCTGCCTATCATTGCAACAAAAAAATTGCCTTTTCAAGAAGTTGAAAACAAAGACTACTTGGTGAGCAAAAATGCTTGTATCTATTTAAAAAACAACAATTTGGCCTATAAAGTTGTGGACAGCTTAATTGCATCGCCAGATAGATTGGCCGAGATGCAAAAATCTGTGTCTGCACTATCCTATCCAACTTCATCAAAAACGATATGTGATTTCATTGTTAATTCTGTAAAATAAAAAAAACCACGATGTTTCGTGGTTTTTTTCATTAAAGTGACTCGTCAATTATTTTTTTTCGTTTTTCAGCATATTCTTCTTCGCTGATGATTCCTTCCATTTTCAAAGCATTCAATTTTGCAAGCTTTGCTTTTAAATCATCTTCTTTTTTTGGTTCTTCTTTAACAATTGTTTCAGGTTGAGCAATTCTTCCTGAAAGCGAATTATATCTGTTTAACCTAAGCTCTCTTTCTTCTTGTTCTTTTTTGAGAATTGCAATTGCTTCTTCAGTTGCCAAATAATCTGGCGTTTTGAAAATATATGAATATAGCAAATAGACCACTTCGGTTATCAAAAGCAAGAAATTTGAAACTGCAAAAACAATAAGCATTGTGGAAGTGTTAAAAACTGCTGTTAAAATGAGTAGCGTTCCACTTGTGAGCCAAAACGAAGCAAGAACAATATCAAGCCAAGCATTGTTGCGTTTTTCTTTTATGGAAGCCACTCCAACAATAACTTTCCAAACTGCAAAGGCCAACACAAAAACTGAAATAAAATATCTAAGATCAATTGTTGCATCTCGCATGAAAAGATAGATTGCTCCAGTTATAACAATGAGCGCGGAAACGCAGATGTTGAAAATCCCTTCAGCGCAAAGCGATTTTTTGACCGACTTATAATCCCTAAAAACTTTTATTTGGCTTATCCCTGTTGCAATTGCTGTTCCAATTACAATAATCGAAGTTCCCACAGCCAAAATGTCACCAACAGAAACACTTGTTACTAAAATTGCTGTCATAATCATCGCAATAACTGCAATTGAAACAATTACACTTGTCACAACAATCCCTGTTTTTGTTTCTCTTTTAAGAAATTTCAAATCTTGTTCCATTGTGCCCTCCTATTTCTTTGAACCAATTTTTAGTATCGACCAAACCAATTGAGCCGACAATTTCAAAATAAAAACAGATGTTAAAATGATGTTTGCAATATAAATTTTGTAATTAAGTTTTGACAATTTTTTAACAGTGTTAAGTTCATCATCAGTTAAAACTGCCATTGCTTCAAGAAGGTCTAAACCTTCCTTATCTGCTTGTTTAACAACCTTTGCTGTGCTGATTGCAAGTGCAGAAACCACAATGAATATCACTATCCCCACACAACAAGCCACTATAGAAATCACACCCAACTGAGCAAACATAAGCCCATCAATAATGACTGAAATGATCACAGCGGGAATGATGAGAGCAATTGTTGATTGAAGCCACAAAATGTTTGAAACGCGTTTAACGTTTTTGTTTCCGTCGGCATCAAGTTTTGCAAGACCAACCACTCTGTTTATGCTTGCAAGTCCAAGCAGTGCACTTCTGTCATAAACAAATTTATTCAAATAAACTTTCTTTTTTCTAGCGCTGTAGGTGTTTCCTCTGAACATACTTCTGAAAAATCCCACTCTTTCAATTTCAACATTGACAAGACCAAATTGGTCTAACATTGTTCTTGTCATGTCGGCGCCGGTTACATTGATTTCTGTGTTTCTGTTTTTAAGCCGCCAAAATGCTCTGCTTTCTTTGTGTTCAATAATCTTGATCCAAACCCAAATGCAGAACAGTGCAAAAGCAGCAACACCAATCACAGCAATAATTGCAACTGTTAACGTTGTTAATCCTAAAAAAGTTGCCATAAAAAACTCCTCCTATTTGTAATTTTATATTACCAAAATAAAAGGAATTTTCAAAACAAATTTATTAAATTTAAGCGTTTCCCGGAACATTTTCTGTTATATCGACAACAAATTCAATATTTCCAATTCTTGGAATGGCAATTACATAGTCAATTTTTCTGGATTTTGGCTCTGTTATGTCGCCATTAACATAATAATTGTATAGCCCGGTTGAATATCCAAACTCTTCAGAATCGGCGGTCACATCAATTCCATAAGAAATTGATTTTGATTCCTCATAATATTTTCTCGTGAAAACATAAAGGTCTTTCGAAATTGGTTTGTTCTCTTTGGTTAAAACCCAGCCAACAAACGTTCTGCCGGATTCTCGAGTGTGTTTAACAATAATTTTCCCCGATGAATCAACTGTTTTTTCAGCTTTGGCTCCTTCAGTTTTTCCAAATGCTCCCACATTGCCCATGCTTAAGTTCCCAGAATTTTCATAAACTTTCACATTGATAATTTTGTCACTTGCCTCAATTTTTGTTATTCCACCTTTTGCTTCAACATAGAGAGTTGGCAAAGCAATAAATAACTTTCCGTTTTCCAATTTCCAAATTGGCGTTGTCACAAAATTGTTGTTTCCCACACTAAATTTGTAATTTGTATCTTTTTTATAGATAACATTGTTTATTGAAATTGACGTCAAATCTCTTGTTTCGTCTTCTTCAACTTGAACATAAAAGTTTTCGTCCGTTGGGTCATCAAGTTTTGAATTTTCTGGCTTGTTGTAATATGTTTGAACAAGCTTTGTTGAAAGAGCCGAACACGTTTCAACAACATTTTTTTCAACAGTCAATTTGTCGCATCCCACAAACAAACATGGCACACATAAAATCAATAATAATAACGAAAGAATCTTTTTCATAAGGTCATTATTTCCAAAAATTTTTTTGATAAACTCTTTGATTTTTTCAATTATTTTGTTATCCTTAAAAAAAAGGAGAATATATGACAAAAAGAAAACCTTGGTGGGTGAAATTATTAATATCTCTGTTGACCTCTGCCCTAGTTATTGGGATAGCAATTCTTGGAGTGTTTTTGTTTGTTAAAAACAAATTTGGAATAAATATTTTCGAAACAATCTCTCAATTTAAGATTTTGACACAAGAAGTTGATGAATCGAAATTGTTCCCAAACAAATTTTCAGTTGATGACATGGAATCAGCGAAAGTTAACGTTAATGCAAAAGCAAAAGACCTTATCACCTACTCTGAAGAAAATGGCTATAAAATTCAAACAACGGGGTTGACATCGGAATCAAACTTAACAGGTGATATTCGATTGACCGACAAACAAATTGGTGCAATAATCAACAACTTAATCATGGACCAAAACGGTGCAAAAGTGAAAATGGGAGATGACGAAATTAATTTAACTCTGATTCAAGTTAAATTTGAAAATATTGATGAAAAATCCGCTGATGTGAACATAGTTGTCAAACTTGACATTTCTTCGATAAAAAACAAAATGAACTCTTTCCCACTAAGCCTATTCAACAGATACATTCCAAAAACTCTCTATATCTCAGCAACCAGCACAGTTACAAAAGGTGAAACAGAATTTGAGTACACAATAACTGGAAAATCTTTGACAATCAACAATCTCAACAAAGCACAAACAGAAAACATTTGTAAAGTTCTCGATTTGGTTGCAAAAGTTGGAACGGCACAAAAACTTTGTGAAACAATTTCGTCCCCACTTATCAATGCTATGATAGGAAACAAAACTACTTCAGGTTTTGCATATTCATTGGAAAGTCTTGGTGCAAAAGATTACAACTTCGAAGTTATTGATAAAACAAATTATTTTGTGATTAAAATTGGTTAAAAAAAATAACAAGTGTTAAACTTGTTATTTTTTCTTATCTTAGACGTTCAAAATTCTGCAAATACGTTTTTGAGAAATTATGAAAACGATGTCAAGAATCCACATAATTAGTCCAAGACCAATCAATCTCAAAATTCCAGCAACAATTTTACCTTCTTTCAATCTTGTTATTGCACCCAAGATCCAAGCAGTTACAGGAATGATTGCAAGAATTACGCTGATAACATAGCCAAGACCAAAATAATCTCTTTTTGATGATTTTGCCATTTTCTTTCCCTCCTAAAAGCATTATACTACAATCGTCTTAGAAACCAAAAAAGAATAATAAACTTTTTGAAAATTTTTCTGTGGAAAATTGGGATAAAATTAAAAAATGATTAAATGCATTTTTTATTTGCAATTTTTTTGTTTTGTCTTATAATGTAAGCATAGTAAGAAAAGTAAGACGAGGTTAAAATGGAAAATAAATATATTTGGACAACAAAAGTTAGTAACAAAGGACAAATGGTTATTCCAAAAGAAGCCCGAGATATTTTCAACATTAAAGAAGGTGACACTTTGATTCTGTTTGGAGATAAAGAAAAAGGCATAGCAATTGCAAAGTATGATGAATATCTTAAATTTGCCGAGGCAATCTTTAATGCTAAAAATGGAGAAAATAAATGATTAAAACAGAAAACATAACAAAAAAATTTGGAAAATTGACTGCAGTTGACGAAGTTAATTTGACAATAAACGACAACGAATGTTTTGCACTTCTTGGCCTAAATGGCGCAGGAAAGACAACTTTGATAAACATACTTTCCACCCAAGCAAGCCCAACTTCGGGCAACGCCAAAATAAACGATTATGATTTGATATCGGAAAAAGACAAAGTGCGAAAGATAATCAACATTTCTCCACAAGAAAGCGCCGTTGCAAAAAACTTGACAGTAAAAGAAAATTTAGACCTCATTGCAACTTTGTATGATGTTGAAAATAAAGACGACAAAATAAAAAACATTATTGTAGAGTTTGGACTTAAAGAAAAAGAAAAAGTTTTGTGTAAAAAACTTAGTGGCGGTCAACTCAGACGACTTAGCATTGCTCTTGCAATAATCACCAATCCAAAAATTCTCTTTCTTGATGAACCCACTCTCGGATTGGATGTTAAGGCAAGAAAATTGCTTTGGGAAATAGTTGAAAAATTGAAATCTAAAATGACAATTGTGCTAACAACTCACTATCTTGAGGAAGTTGAATTTTTGGCTGACAGAATTGCCATCATAAGTCGTGGGAAAATAAAAGCCGTGGGAACAGCGGACGAAATCAAAGAACAAACTAATTCGTCCAGTTTAGAACAGGCATTCATAGGTTTATCCGAGGAGGAATAATGAAAAAACTGTTTGCTTTAACAAAAAGAAATTTGAAGGAAATGCTTCGCGACCCTTTAAGCATTGTTTTTTGTCTGATTTTTCCAGTTATCATGCTTGTTCTTATGCAAGCCATTTTCATGAACATTTCTTTCATTCCTGACAATTTCAAAATTCAGAGTTACGCAAGTGGAATTTGCGTTTTTGGATATGCTTTTATCGGAATGTTTGTTTCATTACAAATTTCTGCCGACAAAAACACTTCATTCATAAAACGACTTAACATAGCCCCAACAAAAAAATGGACATACTATCTAAGTTTTGTTTGCTCATCACTTCCTCTTGCTCTTGCCCAAACAATTTTGTTTTTTGCAATTGCTTTGATATTCAAATTCCCATTCAATGTTAATTTGATTTTGAGCATTATATATCTAATTCCATCTGCACTTTTATACATCACTTTGGGAATTATGATTGGAATCATTTGTTCCAACGAAAAACAAACAGGTCCAATTTCTTCAATTTTTATATCTCTTGTTGGAATTTTTGGTGGAGTGTTTATGCCACTATCTTCCCTTTCAAACAGATTTTTGACTTTTGTGAATGCCCTTCCTTTTTCCCACACAGTTATGATTGCAAGTGAACTTCACACCATTGGCGCCTCAGCAATCTATCCTCACATTCTATTCGTCCTAGGCTACACCGCCCTTTTCATAACAATTTCAATCATAGTTGAAAAAATTAAAGAGAAAAAATAAAGAGCTGCTGCTCTTTTTTTCTCACTCCCAAAACGTTCTGGTGCGTCCTGAGGGTTCGCCCCGCTCGCATACGCGAGCTTTCTCGCCTGGTCCTAAAAAACTTGCCCATTGGGGCAACTTTTTTCACGGACCGTTCGAATCCCTCTTTAACTTTTCTTCCTCTAATAAAAAAAACAAGCGCTCTTTGCTCTCGTTTCTTTTCCTGGTGCGTCCTGAGCCTTCGCTCCGCTCGCATACGCGAGCTTTCTCGCCTGGTCCTAAAAAACTTGCCCATTGGGGCAACTTTTTTCACGGACCGTTCGAATCCCTCTTTAACTTTTCTTCCTCTAATAAAAAAAACAAGCGCTCTTTGCTCTCGTTTCTTTTCCTGGTGCGTCCTGAG